>CABYND010000007.1 GCA_902520195.1 Halieaceae bacterium | reverse complement strand
CGCTGCCCGAGATGAATGCGCTGTTGCGCAACATGGAAGAGACGGAGCGATCCGGGCAGTGCAACCATGGCCGGCCCACCTGGGTGCAGCTGGGCATGGCGGATCTGGATAAATTGTTTCTGCGCGGACGCTGATCGTGACCGAACCCGTGTTGGCGTTGATGGGCCCCACCGCGTCGGGCAAGTCGGCATTGGCCGAGCGGCTCGCCGAGAGCTTTGATGCTGAGCTGATCAGCGTGGATTCGGCATTGGTGTATCGCGGCTTATCGATCGGCGCTGCCAAACCGGATTACCCGCATCATCTCGTTCATATTCGGGAACCCGATGATCCTTACACCGCCGCCGACTTCGCTAACGATGCCAAACTGTGCATCGATGAGATTCGGGGGAGGGGGCGGCGCCCCATTCTGGTCGGCGGGAGCATGCTGTACTTTCGGGCGCTGATTCAGGGGCTCGACGACATCCCCGCTATTGACCCAGCGATACGCGCAGACATTGAGGCCGAAGCGCAGCGAGCTGGCTGGCCGGCTTTGCATCAGCAGCTCAGTGAGATCGACCCTGAGACGGCCAGTCGACTGCACCGCAACCACAGCCAGCGGATCTGCCGCGCACTAGAGGTGTACCGGGGTACGGGCACGCCGCTGAGTGAATGGCAGCGGGGAAACCCCGCCCCCGTATCAGACGACTATGAGTGCATCGCTCTTTGCCCAGAGGATCGGGCCGTCTTGCATGCACAAATCGCCAGCCGACTGGACGCTATGTTTGACGAGGGATTTGTGGCGGAGGTGACTCGCCTTTTTGAGCGGAAGGGCCTGCACACCGATTTGCCCGCTATTCGAGCAGTGGGTTATCGCCAGGTATGGTCCTACCTTGAGGGAGAGACTGACCTGGCCAACTGTCGTGAAAAGGTGCTGGCTGCTACCCGGCAGCTCGCCAAGCGACAGATGACTTGGCTGCGCAGCTGGCCTGATTTGACCTGGGTTTGGATGAATGAGGCGGGTCAGTTGGTCCGGGGGCCCGATTCGGCCGTAAACGCGCCGGATGCCAGCAAAAATGGGGTGTCAGCCCTCGCTGGCGGTATCTGGTTTGGCCGCCTTCAGGGGCTGATGCGGAACTTTTAGCTGACGCTAAGATCGTAGTAGAATATGGACACTCCACCCCGGTGGAGTTTTTTGTCGCTAGCACTTGAGCTACTACTGTATCGCCGGTGCATTGGCGGCCGTAATGCGCTTTTCGTGAAGAGCGCCGTGTTTTGACAGTGATATTAAGGAGTAACCATGTCAAAAGGGCATACGCTACAAGACCCTTACCTCAACGCCCTGCGGAAGGAACGGGTTCCCGTCTCGATCTACCTGGTTAACGGCATCAAGCTTCAGGGACAGATCGAATCCTTCGACCAGTTTGTGGTGTTGTTAAAAAACACCGTCTCCCAGATGGTCTACAAGCACGCTATTTCGACAGTGGTGCCGGCGCGCAACGTGCGTCTGCCCTCTGCCGATGGTGAGGCGCCAGCTGAAGAGTAAGCATCCGGCACCTCCTCGGGGGCGCCTCTAATATTTCATGTTCTTTGAACGTCATCAGGGCGGAGAGCGCGCTGTGCTCGTGCAGCTGCAGCTTGCCGGGGCCACGCGAGATCTGAGCCTGTTGGAGTTTGAAGAACTTGTCGCATCAGCGGGCGGTGATCCTGTGGCCATGATTACCGGGTCACGGTCAGCGCCCCATGCGCGCACCTTTGTCGGTGAGGGCAAGCTTGATGAGATCGCCCGGGCCTGCCAAACCCATGAGGCCGAGCTCGTTATTTTCAACCATGCACTTAGCCCGAGTCAGGAGCGCAACCTCGAGCGCACGCTGTCGTGCCGGGTGTTGGCACGCACAGGGTTGATTCTCGACATCTTTGCCCAGCGCGCGCGCACCCATGAAGGCAAGCTGCAGGTGGAGCTGGCGCAGCTGACTCATATGAGCACGCGTTTGATTAGAGGGTGGACTCACCTTGAGCGCCAAAAGGGCGGCATTGGTTTGCGCGGGCCGGGTGAAACACAGCTGGAAACAGATCGGCGGTTGTTGCGCGCTCGCATCAAGTCGATTCAGTCGCGGTTGGAGCGGGTGCGGAATCAACGCGAACAAAGCCGGCGCGCCCGTCGCCGGGCGGAGCTGCCGGTGCTGTCATTGGTGGGTTACACCAATGCCGGCAAATCAACGCTATTCAATCGCATTACCGCCTCCGAGGTGTATGCGGCCGATAAGTTGTTCGCCACACTCGATCCCACCCTTGCCAGGCTCGACATAGAACATCTGGGGCCGGTGCTGTTTGCCGATACCGTTGGGTTTATCTCGGATTTGCCGACGACACTGGTGGAGGCCTTCAAGGCCACCCTTGAAGAAACCGCCCATGCGAGCTTGTTGCTCCATGTGGTGGATGTATCCGCGAACAACCGCGAAGATTTGATGGCCGACGTCGAGTCGGTACTGGGCGAGATACAGGCCGATGGCTTGCCGCAACTGTTGGTATTTAACAAGCTGGACTTGTTAGAGCAGCCCCCTCGCATCCTGCGAAATGAGAGTGGGGCACCCACAGCCGTTTACTTGTCTGCTGCGACCGGCGAGGGTGTGGAGTTGCTCTTCGACGCCATTCGCGAGCGCCTCTCGGTCACACTGTTTGATGAAGAAATCACTCTGGAACCTAAACGGGCACGATTGCGGGCTGCTCTTTATGAGATGGGGGCTGTTTGCACCGAGGAGTGGCAGCCCGACGGAAGTAGCCGATTGCATGTGCGCCTGCCCCTGGCAGATTGGCGGCGATTGAATACCTGAGTGTCCAGCAGGGGTCACCGTGAATATTAACCGCTGGTGATCCGACGAAGTTGTCGGAAAGTTGGCTAAAAAAGGATTTAATGCGTTCTGCCCTCTAGGCAGAACAAACCCCCGAAGGGGTGTCCGGGTTTGTTAGACTACTCCGCCTTTTGATGAGGAAAAGACTGATGTCATGGAATGAGCCTGGGGGTGGTAATAAAGGCCCCCGCGACCCGTGGGGCGGCGGCAATCAAGGCCCGCCGGACCTGGATGAGGCGTTTAAAAAGCTCCAGAAGCAACTTGCCGGCCTGTTTAGTGGCGGTCGCGGCGGCAGCGGCCCTGCTAAAGGCGGGCTCTCCGGTGCGCTGCTCGGCATGGTGCTGGGAGGGGTATTGCTGGTCTGGGGCCTCATGGGCTTTTACCAGCTCGACGAACAGGAGCGGGCAGTGGTGCTGCGCTTTGGTGAGTATCACTCCACGCTGACGCCGGGTCTGCAGTGGAACCCACCGCTGATTGACGAGGTCATCAAGGTCAACACGACCAAAGTACGGGCAGCAGGTCTGCGCGAGGTGATGCTGACTCAGGACGAAAACATTGTCGAAGTCAGCATGTCGGTGCAGTACGTGATCGATAACCCCCAGGACTTTGTCCTGCAGGTTCGCGATCCTGAAGTATCACTGCAGCACGCGGCGCAGAGTGCTTTGCGTCACGTTGTCGGCGGCACGACCATGGACCTGGCCTTGACCGAGGGCCGTGCGGCGATCGCCTTTGATGTGCGCGACCGTCTGCAGCAGTACCTTGACGACTACACCACTGGCATTCGTGTCTCCACTATCAACATTGATGAGTCCAAGCCCCCTGCACAGGTGCAAGGCGCGTTTGACGATGTGATCAAGGCCCGAGAAGACGAAGAGCGGGTCAAGAACGAGGCCCAGTCCTACGCCAACGGCATCGTCCCTGAGGCTCGCGGTCGCGCGCAGCGTATGATGGAAGAGTCAAATGCTTATCGTGATCAGGTGATCGCGCGTGCTCAAGGTGAAGCGCAGCGGTTTGAGCAGCTTCTGGCTGAATATGAAAAAGCGCCTGACGTAACGCGAGAGCGCCTTTACATCGATACGGTTCAAACCGTTTTTGCCAACACTAATAAAGTGATGGTCGATGTAGATGGTGGCAATAACGTGTTGTACCTGCCGCTGGACAAGATGGTGCCCAATGCGGGTCAGCCGCGCAGTACTTCCAGTCGCGCCGGTGTGAGTGAACGTGACATGCGGGAGATTGCCGATCAGGTAACCGAGCAGCTGCGACGTGACCTCGATGCTGCTGCCGCACGACGCGGAGGGCGTTAATCATGACTAGACAAACTCTGGTGGGCATTTTGATCGCCATCGTATTGGTGGTGCTGTCGAACAGTCTGTATGTCATTCGTGAAACCCAACGCGGGGTGTTGCTGAAGTTTGGTGAGGTGGTCGATCCAGATCTCAAGCCGGGCATCCATATCAAGATCCCGTTCGTGAATAGCGTGCGCAAGTTTGATGGGCGAATTCTCACGGTAGACAGCAGTCCTGAACGCTTCTTCACTCAGGAGAAGAAAGCGCTGATCGTCGATTCTTACGCCAAGTTCCGCGTGACCGATACTGCTAAGTACTACACCGCGACCAATGGCGAGGAGAATCGCGCTGCGGGTCTGTTGTCCCAGCGGATCAACGATGGTCTGCGGAACCAGGTGGCGGTGCGCACCGTGCAAGAAGTGGTCTCTGGCCAACGCGATGAGCTGATGCAAGCTATCACGTCGCAATTAAATGAGCTGGCTAACGACGAGCTCGGTGTTGAGGTCATCGACGTGCGGGTGAAGAAGATTGACCTGCCCCCCGATGTATCGGAGTCGGTTTATCGTCGCATGAATGCCGAGCGGGAAAAGGAAGCCCGTGAGCTGCGTTCAGAGGGTAAGGAGCTAGCCGAGGGTATTCGTGCGGCGGCGGATCGTGAGGTGACGGTGATCGAAGCCAACGCTTTCCGTGACGCGGAAATCGTCCGCGGTAACGGTGATGCAGAAGCGACCCGCATCTATGCGGAGGCCTTCAATCAGGATCCCGAGTTCTATTCCTTCACCCGCAGCCTGCAGGCATATCGAGAAACCTTTAATGCCGGCGGTGACGTGATGCTGCTGCAACCCGATAGCCAGTTTTTCCAGTACCTGCGCAATCCTGAGTCGGACGATTGAGTCGAGCGTAACAGGTTCGATCGTAAATAGTTGGGCGCGCTCTGCGCGCCCGGTCTTCCCCCCTTTCCCCTGTGTTATTCTCTGCTTGAGCGTTTTCTGCGGCACCACGTCCTGACGGAAAAACACGATGAGCACTGAAAATCGCTGGCTTTTGCCAGAGGGTATTGACGAGCTGTTGCCCGAGCGCGCGGCACAGCTGGAAGCCCTCCGACGCCGCCTGCTGGACCAATGTGCCACGTGGGGCTACCGCTACGTCATCCCGCCACTCGTTGAATTCACTGACTCACTGTTAATCGGCCTCGGCGCTGATCTCGATGTGGTGACCTGCAAGTTCACCGATCAGATGAGTGGCCGAATGCTCGGTGTCAGAGCCGACATCACGCCACAAACAGCCAGAATGGATGCGCACAGTCTGGCCGAAGAGGGCGTGACGCGGCTGTGTTACGCGGGCTCAACACTGCAGAGCACCCCGCAATCTGTGATCAGCGGCCGGGCGCCGATTCAACTGGGCGCGGAACTGTTCGGCAGTAACGCCATCGAGGCCGACAGCGAAATCATAGGCCTGATGCTTTCGACGTTTCAGTGCGCTGGCGTCAGCCGCCCCCTCACGCTTGATATTGGCCATATCGGGATCTACGACGCACTGTTTTCTGACGCCGGTCTCGACCCTGAACTGGAAGACCAGATTTTTGATGCACTGCAAAGAAAGTCGGCTCCGGATATTGAGCGGCTGTCCGCCTCATTGCCTGCGCGAGAAGCCGAGCGACTGGCGCAACTGGTAGCGCTCCACGGCTCCCCTGATGTGCTGGCCTCGGCCAGGGCGGCGTTTCCCGATGAGCTGGCGGTGATGGCGGCGCTGGATCAGCTCGATACGGTGTTGGCTAGGGTGCAGCAGGCGTTTCCCGACGTCGGTGTGTACGTAGATCTCACAGAGCTTCGCGGCTTTCGCTACCACACAGGTTTGGTCTTTGCCGTGTATCTGGAGGGTCGCGGCTCAGCGGTCGCCAAAGGCGGTCGTTACGACAATGTTGGTACGGTTTTTGGCCGTGACCGGCCGGCTACGGGATTTGCGATAGACCTCAAGGCTTTGGTCGACGATGCAGATCGGAGTGAGGCCGCCGACGTGCCGGTGATCGCGCCCCAGTCTGACGATGCCGGACTCAGGGCTGCCATAACAGCGTTACGAGCGGCGGGCCGGACAGTGGTGATGGATGTCGCACCCGGAGTCGATTTGCCCGATGCGGAGAGACTGGTATTGAGCCAGGGCGAGTGGGTGATAGAAGGGAGTGCGTCCGCGTGAGCCATAACGTGGTGATTCTCGGCACCCAGTGGGGAGACGAGGGCAAAGGAAAAATTGTTGACCTACTCACTGAGCAGGCGGATGCGGTGGTGCGCTTTCAGGGCGGCCACAATGCCGGCCACACCTTGGTGATTGGTGGGCAGAAAACGGTGCTCCACTTGATCCCATCTGGCGTGCTCCGCGCGGGGGTTCAGTGTTTGATCGGCAACGGCGTCGTGCTGTCACCTGAGGCGCTTTTGAGAGAGATCGACACCCTGGAGGACAGCGGCGTACCCGTACAGGACCGACTCAAGATCTCGGCCGCCTGTCCGTTAATCCTGCCTTACCACGTGGCGCTGGATCAGGCCCGCGAGGCACGGCGGGGCGACAACAAAATCGGTACCACGGGCCGCGGTATTGGCCCCTGCTATGAGGATAAAGCCGCAAGACGGGCGCTTCGATTGGGCGACCTGCGTGACACCAAAAGGTTTGGCTCGGCACTGGAAGAGGTGCTGGACTATCACAACCATGTATTGGCGCATTACTACGGGGTCGACGCGCTGGAATTTTCCGCGGTGCTCGATGAGGCGTTAGCGCATGGCGAGCGTCTGATGCCCATGATGGCGGACGTCACCTCACTTCTTCACGAATACCGCAAGACGCAAGCGCGCTTATTGTTCGAAGGTGCCCAGGGTTCCCTGCTTGACATCGACCACGGTACTTATCCCTTCGTCACGAGCTCCAATACGACAGCGGGTGGCACCGCGACTGGGTCAGGGTTTGGCCCACTGTTTTTGGATTACGTGCTCGGTATCACCAAGGCCTACACCACGAGGGTGGGCTCCGGGCCTTTCCCGACTGAGCTGTTTGACGAGACCGGTCTCCGGTTGGCCGAGCGGGGTCACGAATTTGGTGCCACGACAGGGCGCCCTCGACGCTGCGGCTGGTTCGACGCGGTGGCGTTGCGCACAGCGGTGAACATCAATTCGGTATCGGGCTTGTGCCTGACCAAGCTCGACGTGCTGGATGGACTGGAGGAAATCTCTGTCTGCGTGGGCTATACCAATGATGCGGGCGAGACGGTGGCCAACCCGATCGATGCCGTGGACTACGAGAATTTGAGGCCAGTCTACGAGACGTTGCCCGGCTGGAGCGAGTCCACCGTGGGCCTGAAATCGTTGGACGCGCTGCCTGCCAATGCGAGAGCGTATATCGGCCGGCTGGAAGCGCTGGTTGGCGCACCGATCGACATTATTTCGACTGGCCCCGATCGCGAGGAGACCATACTCCTGCGACATCCGTTCGGCGGCTGACAGTTGCTGCTGCTTAGCAAAATTCTCTCAAAGGTGAGTGCCAGCCTCGCGAGTCGGCCGGCAGGGAAAGCCCCTCAGCGGTGAGTCATGTCAGCTGGGCGGGCGATAAGGGATGAGGCACGAGCGCTTCGGGCAATAGAGCGGGTGCCTTGGCATGCCCTGTGCTGTGACACCAAGGCACTGGGCGTTATGAATCAGGTGAGCCACCCGGGTCGCTCTCTCAAACAACTGCCCGCCGTTGCCCCAGGCTGCCACGAGCAGTGGTGACTCTGCGGCTGCCCGCCGCAGCCAATGGTTGGCTCTCGGGCCGACGGGGTCGGATACGGTGGAGAGCGCGGCAGGGTCGGTGGCGCGGAAGCCGAAGAGATTGACCAACAGCAGTGACCCATACCCCCATTGACGGGCGAACCCCATACACCGCCGTAGAGTCGGATCATCGGTTTGGGCGTCGGCGGTAGAGGGGTTCAGGCCAACGAACGCGCACTGGGGCAGGGCGCGGTCCCAGTCTCTCCGCAGCCAGTAACGATAACGGCGGCAGCGCGAAAATCCCGCCTGACCCCGCACCGGAGCACTCAAGCCCTTATTCACGGATAACACAGTCGTCGGTCATCGGGCCTTCGTCTGGCGCTGGTTCCGCATAGATGTCGATAAATCGATGTTGTTGTAACTCCCGCTCGTGATACGTCCCGTCGTGGCGAGCGAGGCAAGTTTTGAAATAAGGCTGCTGATCCTCCGGGTAAAGCTCGGCCTGCAAATCTGCGGGCTTGGTTGCGCAGCCCGACAGGCTGCATCCCGCAACCAGCAAGGGGAGCAGCAGCGCAAAAAACTGCTGTGCTCCGCGTCGGGAGTCTTCCGCATTTGGCCTTAATCGGGGCATGTTATGGTCCCAAAAGAGCGTATCGACGCGAGGCGCTGGTGGCGCCCGCAGCATTGTCACTTACCACTGTACTGATCGGCACCACAGCGACGCAAATACAGCGCCGCGACGCAAACTGGACGCTGAAAGGAATGGAGACGAATGTGATTTTATAAACGGGCGCCACCGGGCGCGTCGGTTCCGCAGCCGCCAAAGCGCTGGCGCGAGCGAATATACCCTTCAGAGCCCTGGTCAGAGATCCCGACAAGGTGGCTTTCGATCCCGATGCGGCGGAAATCGTGCAAGGTGACCTTAATGATCCCGCTATCGTTGAGCAGGCGCTGCAGGGCGTTAGCCGCGCACTCATAGTGATGGGTAACCACCCGGACCAGGCAAAACTGGAGCGCCAATTCGCCAGCCTTGCCGCCGATGCCGGTGTATCGCATCTGGTGTGAGTGTCATCCATGGAGGCGGCGCCCGATGCCATTGCGACCTTGCTCAAGAACCACTACGACACCGAGCAGCACATTGCCTCGCGAGGGGTGGACTGGACCTTTCTGCACCCCAATTACCACATGCAAAACATGCTGATGTATGCGGGTTCCATCGCTCGAACCAACAGTTTTGCTTTGCCACTCGGCACCGCAAAAACCGCCATGATCGACTCGCGGGACGTGGGCGAGGTGGCGGCGGTGGTGCTGACCGGTGAGGGTCACACGGGGCAGGCCTATCGATTAACCGGGCCCGCAATCATGGATTTTCATGAGGTGGCGGCGCGCATGGGTACCGTATTGCAGCGCCCGGTCAGCTACATGGCGCAAAGCCCAGAGGCATTCCGTGAAGTGTTGGGGCAGTTTATTCAATCGGTGTGGCAGCTCGACGCCGTGTGTGAACTCTTTGCCGAGATCGCCGCGGGGTCCCTCGAAGAGCAGCACTCGACCACTGCCGATCTCTTGGGTCGCCCTGCGGTGGGCCTAGAAACCTTCACGCGGCAATTCGCGGGTGCTTTTGCGCCCGCTGGCTAGCAATCATCGCTGTTTGCAATGTGGATGAGGCCTCACTAGGCTGTTGCCCCCAGCACCTCACCTTGGTGGTTCACCTATCGCTAGGGCGGATAAACATTAGGAAATAGATAGGAAATACGGATATGCCTCCAATGACCTTGCTCGGTTGGTTTCACACGGTGATGGGCGTGATCGCCATCCTCGCGGCGGGCTGCACGC
The DNA here is from genome assembly GCA_902520195.1 of Halieaceae bacterium. GTDB lineage: Bacteria > Pseudomonadota > Gammaproteobacteria > Pseudomonadales > Halieaceae > Luminiphilus. The sequence continues at coordinate 85,847 of CABYND010000007.1, read as the reverse complement.
TGTATCAGCATCGCATCATTCGCGCCGCCGATAAGTTGGGGCGTGCCTATCTCCTTATCACATTAGTGGTCGCAGGCTCCGCGCTGGCTATCTATAACCAGGGTGGTTTTGGGGTCGGCCATATCCTCGCCGTACTCACTCTGACGGCCCTGTTGGCAGGGTACCTAATGGAGACGCTGGCGCCATTCGGCAAGTGGTCGGTATACCTGCAAACCGGCGCCTACACGGCCACCGTGCTCTTTCACATGATTCCGGCGATTACCGATTTTCTCAGGCGCCTGCCGGTAGGTGACCCTTTCGTCGACTCGCTGAACGCACCGCTGGTGCAGAGCTTTCACCTGGCATTTTTGGCGGCATTTATCGTGGGCGTGTTGGCACAGTGGATGTGGCTGACCCGCACGCGAGGCTGACACCATGCTTTTTATGCTGATTGCCTTGGGGTTTGTGGTCGTTGTGACGGGCTGCATGATTCTCATCAACCGCTGGATGGTGTCTCAGCGCCCCGAGGCGTCGAGCGAGTCTGAAGAGAGCGAACCGCCCACGCAGACTTGATTTAGAACAGATCTCGCCAAATGGAGCTTTTGCGCAGTCAGGTCATGCCGATTCCCAGCCATGCGCTGGCAGCTATGGCCGCGGTGGTGTTGGGTGGCGCGCAATTAGCATCTGCCAAAGGCACGGCGCGACACCGCACCCTGGGCTGGGCCTGGGTCGGCCTGATGACCTATGTGGCTATCTCATCTTTTTTCATTAGCGAACTGAAGCTGTGGGGTGCGTTCAGCCCGATTCACGTGCTCAGCATTTGGACCCTGTTCTCACTGGTGACGGCGGTTTACTGCGCCCGTCAGGGCAATTACCGCCTGCACAAGATCTGGATGGTGCTGCTCTATATCCTCGCACTACTGGTGACCGGCGTGTTCACGCTGTGGCCAGGTCGCGTGATGCATGGCGTATTGTTCGGCGTCTAGTACCCTGTAAAGGGTTATCCAGTGCACCAGCGTGTGCTGAGCCAATAACGGAAGCCCAATAAAAGGAGCGGTAAGTCGGAATGATTTCTGGTGCCTGTTTTTGCAAAGCCGTGCAGTATGAGTTGCTGACCGAATCTCAGATGCAGGGGTTGTGCTATTGCACCGATTGTCAGGTGGTGGGCGGGAGCTCCCACTGGGCCTCCTATGCGGTAGCGCCCTCCGACTTTCGATTATTGCGAGGAACTCTGACCCCCTATACCTATGATCCGGGCTCGGGCCGCGAGGTGACCCGCAACTTTTGTGGCACCTGCGGCACGCAGATCATGGTGCAGTCTGATGAACTCGGTGTGGCCTCGGTGAATGCCATGACCTTCGATGACGGTACCCAATTCACACCGCAGATCGCTTACTTCGGTGGCAGCGCGCCACGCTGGTGCGAGGTGGATCCGCGCCTGAACGCATTCGGGAATACCGAGTGACGTTGCTCCTCGTTTATCTGGCGATCGCAATCGGGGTCTCATTCCTGTGCTCTGTGCTGGAGGCGGTGCTGCTATCCATCACGCCAAGCTATTTAGAACAGCTGACTCAGGAGCGCCCCAAGTCGGGGAAGGCAATCCAGTCCGTGAAAGACCGTTTGGATGAATCGCTTTCGAGCATTCTTATCCTCAACACCTTCGCCCACACGATGGGAGCAGCGGGTGTCGGCGCGCAGGCGCTGCGTGTGTTTGGCCCTGAAGCAGAGACCCTGATTGCGGTCTTGCTGACCCTGGCGATTCTGTATTTCTCCGAGATCATCCCGAAGACGCTTGGGGCGACCTACTGGCGACAGCTGGCAGTGCCGGCGGCGTTTACTATCCGTTGGCTGGTGCGGTTGGTGTATCCGTTGGTATGGGTATCGACGCGCCTGACGCAACTGCTGGGTAAAAGCCACAAGGACGAAATCACCCGCGAAGAAATTCTGGCGCTGGCGTCTCTGGGGCGCAAAGACGGCGCGCTCATGGCGCAGGAAAACGAGTATCTGGTGAACCTGCTCAAACTGAGCGATACCCAGACCAGCGAGATTCTCACGCCGCGCACGGTGGTGCACATGCTGGACGAGACCACGACCGTCTCTGAAGCCCTTGGCCTGGAAGCCACTCGCCAATTCACGCGCATCCCGATCTTTTGCGACTCCACCGATAACGTGACGGGCATGGTGATGCGTGTGGGGCTCTTTGAGGCCGAGCGGGAAGGCGGCGCAAGTGATGCGATTGCGGGTTATGCACAGCCGATAGTGCGTGTGCCGGAGGAGATGCCTGTTTATCGGTTACTCGACCGCTTTATTCGCGAGCAGGCGCATCTGGCTATGGTCGAGGACGAGTTCGGCCAGACCGCAGGCATTGTCACATTGGAGGATGCTATCGAGACGCTCTTGGGCAGAGAGATCGTTGACGAGAGCGACGCGGTTGCGGACATGCAGGCGCTGGCGCGAGACAAGCATCGCGAGCGATTGGACAGCGTCGAAGCACAGCAAGAAGGGGATGGTGCCCATTAGAGGGTGATCCGGGGTTTCGAGCCTCACCGCGGTGAGCTGGATCACGCAAGCGCTCCTGGCGCGCAGTTGGAATAGTCCTCTTCACGAATCGGAGTTCGATATGCGATCCGCAGAGAGGGGGTGCATGACTGATAAAGGATGGTGCCCAGGAGAGGACTTGAACCTCCACGCCCTTGCGAGCACTAGCACCTGAAGCTAGCGTGTCTACCAATTTCACCACCTGGGCAGCGGGAAATCTATGATCGATCAGAGGGCGCGCAGACTACTGCCTCGACTCTCGGCTGTCAATTTCGTGTATCGATTCCCCAGCACCGTCGCGGCCCCACGATCCGGGGGATGTTTCCCGCGTATAATGACCTTACCTTTCCAGCCGGCCGAATCCAGCCATCGGACTTCATCTTGGCGCCACGCCGTAAAAACAGTTCCTCAAGCTCACCCGTTGACCCCCATGCGGCGCGGGAGCAAGGCCGTTACGAGCACCCCATTCCCAGCCGGGAAGTGATTTTGGGCTTGCTCGAAGCGGCGGATGCCCCTTTGGCGTTTGCTGACATTGCCGAAGCGCTGGGTTTATGTGGGGAGCGCGATCTGGACGCATTGGGTAAACGTCTGCGCGCGATGCAACGCGACGGTCAGATCATCTCTGGCAGGCGGGGAGCCTATGGTGTGCCCAAGCGAATGGACTTGCTGCGCTGTCGGGTCATGGGCCACAGGGATGGTTACGGTTTTGCGAGACCACTAGAGGGGGAAGCAGAGAATTTGTTTCTCTCCGCCCGCGAGATGTATCAGGTGTTCGATGGTGACGAGGTGTTGGTCTCTGTCGCGGGTCTCGATCGCCGTGGTCGGGCCGAGGGGCAGATCGTTGAGGTGCTCACCCGAGCGCATGCCAAGGTGGTCGGGCGCTACATGGAAGAGAGCGGCATTGGCTTTTTGCTCCCTCATAACACGCGCATTCGTAATCACATCCTGATTCCGCCCAAAGCCAAGGGCGGTGCGCGCCATGGGCAGTTGGTATCGGTGGTGCTCACTGATTACCCCTCGGCCACCTTGGGTGCCAAGGGCGAGGTCGAGGAGGTGCTAGGCGATCACCTCGACCCGGGACTGGAGATTGACGTCGCTATTCGCGCCCACGGCATTCCCTGGGAATGGCCGGATAAGGTGTTGCGGGAGGCCAGCGCGCTGGGTGAGGAGCCCGCCGAGGCAGATAAAACCCACCGGGTGGATTTGCGCGAGGTCCCGTTTGTCACCATCGATGGCGAGGACGCCAAAGATTTTGATGACGCCGTGTGGTGCGAGGAAACCTCTAAGGGGTTTCAGCTGCGCGTGGCGATCGCCGATGTGTCCCATTACGTCCCCGTCGGCTCCGCGCTCGATGAGGAAGCGAGCATCAGGGGTAATTCGGTGTACTTCCCCGAACGAGTCGTGCCCATGTTCCCAGAAGTCCTTTCAAACGGTCTGTGCTCGTTGAAGCCGCAGGTAGACCGACTGGCGATGGTCTGCGACGTGCACATCGACCGCACCGGTCGGCTCCAGGACTACACTTTTTACGAAGCGGTGATTCATTCCCACGCGCGGCTCACCTATACCGATGTCGGTGCGGTGATTGAGGATGGCTGGAGTCCACGCGTGCCCGCCGAGCGCGGCAAGGAGATCGAACGGCTCTATCGGCTGTACCAAGTCCTTCGGAGCGCCCGAGAGCAGCGGGGTGCGCTTGATTTTGACACGCAGGAAACCCGCATTCTATTTGATGAGCAGCGCAAGATCGCTGCCATCAAGCCGGTGCAACGCAACGACGCCCACAAGTTGATCGAGGAGTGCATGCTGGCTGCCAATGTGGCCACCGCACAGTTCCTCGAAGCGCTCGAGCAACCGGCGCTGTTTCGCGTTCACGAGGGCCCCAGCGCAGAAAAACTCGAGAACCTCCGTGCCTTTTTGGGAGAGCTGTCGCTGGACTTGCCAGGCGGTCTGAAACCTACCCCCGAGCACTATCAGTCGTTGCTCGGCACTGTGGATGGCCGCGACGACAGCCACATTATTCAAACGATGTTGCTGCGTTCACTTTCACAGGCCGTATATCAACCGGAGAACGCCGGGCATTTTGGCCTCCACTACGAGGCCTACGCGCATTTCACCTCACCCATTCGCCGCTATCCCGATCTGTTGGTGCACCGCGCGATTCGCGCTGCGATCCGAAGTCGCGGGAAGGGCGCTCACATCGAGCGGGTCAAAGGGGCGCGCGCGCTCAAGCGCGAGACAATCTACCCTTACGACATAGGTGCCATGGCCGCTCTCGGAGAGCAGTGTTCGATGACCGAGCGGCGCGCAGACGACGCGACGCGTGAGGTCGATGCCTGGCTAAAGTGTGAGTTTCTCAAGGATCGCACCGGCGAGGAGTTTGAGGGGGTGATCGCCGCCGTGACCAATTTCGGCGTGTTCGTTGAATTGAGTGACCTCTATATCGAAGGCCTGATGCACGTCAGTGCCTTACCCGGCGATTACTATCATTTCGATCAGGCCAAGCAGCGACTGATTGGCGAACGCACGCGGCAAATCTTCCAACTAGGTGGGGCGGTCACTGTCAGGGTCGCCCGGGTCGACCTTGATGATAGAAAAATAGACTTGGAACTGGCCGGCGTTGCGCTCTCCAAACGAGGCAAGAGCGGTAAGAGTGGCAAAAGTGGAAATTACCGGTCAAAGGGTGAGCCGGCTTTAGTGAGCCGCAACAAGAAATCGCCCCGCCGCCAAACCACCTCCTCAGAGGAGAATGACAGTGGCGGCCGCGGGCGCAAGTCAGGCAAGTCGTCAGTCAAGCCATCAAAATCGGCGAAATCTGCCAAGTCGGCCAAATCAAAAAAGGCATCGACCTCAGGCCGGCCTGCCAAAGGATCCAAGGCGGGCAAGGCCTCGGGCGCTAAGCGCGGCCCGGGCAAAAAGTCACCAGCGGGGAAGAAGCGGCGGTGAACCGTGACTGACACCGTATTTGGATACCACGCCGTTGAGAGCCTGATCCGCAGAGCGCCGCGTCGGGTTGCGGCCCTCCATGTTCAGGCAGGTCGTCAGGACAAGCGCATGCAGGCGCTTTGCGAGCTATCCCGAAATCAAGGTGTGTCTGTGTTGCCCTGTGCCAGGTCCGAACTCGACGCACTGGTGACCGGGCGCCATCAGGGCGTGGTCGCGGTTCTCGACGCTACAGTCGGGGGCGAGGCCGGCGGCATGATGAGCGAGGCGGAGCTTGCCGAGAATCTGTCGCAGGTGGCCGTCCCGCTCATTTTGATTTTGGATGGCGTCACCGATCCCCACAATCTGGGGGCCTGCCTGCGCAGTGCCGATGCGGCAGGGGTCACTGCTGTCGTCTTTCCCAGAGACAAAAGCGCTGATGTGAACGATGTGGCACGCAAGGTGGCCAGTGGTGCCGCCGAGACGGTCCCCTGGGTGCGCGTGACCAACCTTGCCAGAGCCATTGAGTCCCTGAAGCAGGCGGGTGTTTGGGTGATTGGCACCGATGGCGACTCGGAAGCAACGCTATATGAGCAAGATCTGAGCGGACCCTGCGCGTTGGTGCTCGGCTCAGAAGGTGCGGGGATGCGCCGTCTGACCCGGGATCTTTGCGATTTCATCGTCAAACTGCCGATGGCGGGATCGGTCTCAAGCCTGAATGTGTCGGTCGCAGCTGGGGTCTGTCTGTTCGAGGCCGTGCGGCAGCGCGGTCTCCAGAAGGGGTAACGGGCCGCATCAGGTGCCAAATTGCCACGTTGCAAAGCGGCAAAGGCCTTTGTAGACTCCGCCCCTCAAAATTTGGCCGGGTCTGAAAACAGGTCCATCCTCCTTGCCACACCGCGTGACGGGTGGCTTTAAACCATAGGGAGTACGCGAGTGCGACACTACGAAGTTGTGTTCATGGTCCATCCGGACCAGTCAGAACAAGTCCCCGGAATGATTGAACGTTACAGCAACGTCATCACCAAAGATGGCGGGACTGTGCATCGTCTGGAAGATTGGGGTCGACGTCAGTTGGCCTACCACATCAACAAAATCCACAAGGCACATTACGTGCTGATGAACGTCGAAGCCTCCAACGAGGCGATGGAAGAGTTGACGACAACCTTCCGTTACAACGACGCGGTCATTCGTAACCTGGTGATTCGTCGCGACGAGCCTGTGCTTGAGGAGTCTCTCATCATGAAGGCTGAGCGCGAGGACAAGGAGCGCAAGGCCCGATACCAGGAGCGTCAGGACAATGACGCTCGCCGTGCTGCGGCCGAAACGGCCGAGGCCCCTGCTGAGGAAGAAGCCCCGGAGCCCGTTGCGGAAGCGCCAGAGGCAGCCACTGAAGAAGCGACTGAGGAATAAGTCATGTCACGTTTTTTTCGACGTAGAAAGTTTTGCCGTTTCACTGCCGAGGGCGTGACCGAGATCGACTATAAGGATCTGGAGACCCTCAAGCAGTACGTCTCTGAGACCGGCAAGATCGTACCGAGCCGGATTACTGGCACCAAGGCCAAGTATCAGCGTCAGCTCGCGACCGCCGTAAAGCGCGCCCGCTACCTCGCGTTACTGCCTTACACAGACGCTCATAACTGAGCGTGACTGATGCGCGGCCTCGCTGAATTCATCATGCGCGGCCGGTGGCAGGCGCTCGGCATCGCGGTATTGGGGGCGGGCAGTCTGCTATTTGGCTGGATCAGTGCGGCGGCCATTGCACTGGTTACCCTGAGAAAGGGGACAGCTTCCGGCGGTTGGTTGGTGCTGTGGGCGTTGTTGCCCGCGGTGATCATCACGGCCATGACCGGCGACACGGGCAGTGCCATGTTGTTGCTGGGCGCCTACGGCCTGGCCGTTGTCCTCAGGGAGAGCGTCAGTCTGTCGCTGGCGGTGATGGCCAGCGTGCCACTGGCACTGGTCAGCGGTTTGGCGCTGACCCTGCTGAATGGCCCGTTTTTGGAGGACCTGGTGGCAACGTTTAACCAGGCCCTCGCACAGCTGGAGCAGGACCTCCAGCAAGAGGGTTCGGGAGAGTTGGCGTTCAACTCGCTGGCGGTCCCTCAGGTGGCAGCATTGTTGGCCACCGGTAATGCGGTAATTGCTTTGCTCAGCCTTATGTTGGGGCGTTACTGGCAGGCAGCGCTTTACAACCCGGGAGGGTTTGGCAACGAGTTTCGCGCGTTGAAGTTGCCTGCCGGTGCTGTGATGGCGATGGTGTTCGTGGCCGCCGCATTGTGGTGGATGGGGCCCGTTTGGCGGGTCTGGAGTGCGGCCGCGGTGCTGCCGCTCACCATCGTCGGGTTCGCATTGGTACATGCCTATGCAGCCCACGCGAGCAAAGGGGTCGCATGGTTGACCCTGATGTACGTGCTGTGGATCGTGCTCGATATAGTGAAGTGGGTATGGGTGGGATGTGTCGTGATCGACGCATTTGCTGATTTCAGGGCCAGATGGGCGAGTCCCACTGGCAAGGGCTCCGGCGGCGCTTAAGCCGCCGAGTAGGAATTGATAGGAGTCGGCCGTTTACGCGGCCAGCAGAGGAAAAAACGATGGAAGTCATTTTGCTAGAAAACATTGGCAATCTCGGTACGCTGGGTGACAAGGTTGATGTGAAACCCGGTTACGGCCGCAATTTCCTGATCCCCCAGGGCAAGGCAGTGCCGGCCACAGAAGACAACGTGGCCAAGTTTGAGGCTCGTCGTGCGGAGCTCGAAGCGGCAGCCGCAGAGACGCTGTCTTCTGCCGAGGCTCGAGGCGAGGCGTTGGCTGCGCTGGGCGCAGTCGAAATTGCAGCGACTGCAGGAGAAGAAGGAAAACTGTTTGGTTCCGTGGGAACTCGCGATATTGCCGACGCACTGTCTGCTGCGGGATGTGAACTCGATAAGTCGGAAGTCCGGCTACCCGAAGGCGTGATCCGTGAGCTTGGCGAGTTCGAGATCATGATTCAGGTCCACCCAGAGGTGTCGACCTCTGTCGCGATCCACATCATCGCTGAGTAATGCCCTGCGGAGCGTATCCGCCCCGCACAAAACCCTCGACGCCGCGGTATTGCCGCGCCGCCACGCCTAAACACCGATCTTTTCTGGTAGTTCACCCCGGTCGCGGGTAATCTAATCGGCCCGGTGGCATTTCGGCGTTGATGATGCTTTGGGCCCTGGCTGATCAAGCACAGAAGAAGGCAGCACCTTGGAGTCGGTAAAACCTCAGGATTCGGATATCTCTCGAATCCGCATGCAACCCCAGTCGGTCGAGGCAGAACGCTCTGTCATCGGGGGTATTTTGTTAGCGCCCGAAAGCTGGGATGCCATTGCCGAGCTGGTGGATGCCAGCGATTTTTATCGGCCTGAACACCGGGCGATCTTCCGTCAGATCGCGATTCTGGTTGATCGCAACGAACCGATAGACGTCATCACGGTTGCCGACCGGCTGCTGGCAACCGGCGAGCTGGACGCGGCCGGCGGCCATACTTACCTCGCGGATCTCGTTGAGCAGACGCCCACTGCCGCAAATGTCAGTGCTTATGCCCGCGCTGTGCGGGAGCGCGCGCTACTGAGAAAGCTGATTGGCGCGGCCCAGGATATTGCGACCGCAGGCTTTAACCCGGAGGGTCGCAGCGCTGAGGAGCTGGTGGATGAGGCAGAGCGACTCATCATGGCGGTTTCGGAGAGCGGCCCGAAGCTGGGTGGCCCCAAGGGCATGGCGCCGCTGCTTTCCGGTGCGCTGGAGCGAATCGAAGAGCTCTATAACACCGGCGGTGACATCACCGGCCTCACTACCGGCTTTATTGATCTGGATAAGAAAACCTCAGGCCTTCAACCCTCGGATCTGGTGATTGTGGCGGGCCGCCCCTCGATGGGTAAGACAGCTTTTGCAATGAATCTGGTTGAGAACGCCTGTGCCCACACTGAAAAGCCGATTCTGGTGTTTTCGATGGAAATGCCGGCGGAGCAGTTGGTGGTGAGAATGATGTCTTCACTGGGCAAGATCGATCAGTCCCGGTTGCGCACGGGCAAGTTGCAGCATGATGACTGGCCAAGGTTGTCGGCGGCAATGGCCAAGTTGAAAGAGACCACCATCTTCATTGACGACACGCCGGCGCTGACGCCAACCGAAGTTAGGGCAAGGGCGCGCAGACTCTCAAGGGAGCACGGGGATCTCGCGATGATCATGGTGGATTATCTACAGCTGATGCGGGTAGCGGGCGCCGCCGAGGGCCGCACCGCGGAGATTTCTGAAATTTCCCGAAACCTGAAAGCGATCGCCAAGGAATTCCGGTGTCCGGTGGTGGCGCTGTCGCAGTTGAATCGAGCTCTAGAGCAGCGGCCCAATAAGCGTCCCGTGAACTCGGATCTTCGGGAATCGGGTGCGATCGAGCAGGATGCCGATGTAGTGATGTTCATTTATCGGGATGAGGTGTACCACCAGGACTCTGCTGATAAAGGTGTGGCCGAGATCATTATCGGCAAGCAGCGTAATGGCCCGATTGGCACCTGTCGTCTGGCGTTTCAGGGCGAATTTACACGCTTTGAAAATCTCGCCCGGGATGACTATGCCGCCTACTGATACGGCGCTCCCGCTTCGTCGTGTTTCGGCTTGAGAACCCCTTGTAATGAATCAGGTGCCTTTGCCCCTCAACTTTGCCGCCCTTCTCGAAATGCTCGGCGGAAAAAAGCAGATCGTGGCCTCGCTGCTCTCCAAGTTCGCGGAGGAACTGACTTCTGATCTCGCAGCCAGTGAGCAGGCGATGGTTGATCACGACGCCGAGGCGCTTAGGCAGGTTGCGCACCGCATAAAGGGCACCAGCGCCAACTTGCATGCGCTCTTGCTGTCGGCAGCCGCCTGTGAGTTGGAACAGGCCTGCACCGAGGCCGACGCCTCGCTGATGACGATCAAGCAGCAGGTGATGTCAGATCAAGCGCGTTTGGTGCGAGAGGCAATTGAAGACTGGCGCAATGATAGCTGAGCGCCAAGCGCACAGGCAGGATTGGTCAAAGCCCGATTTCTTTTCTCAGTCGCGCGAGGTGCGTGACCTGCTCTTCAGCGCTGGGTGCCTCCTCTGGGCGTGGAGATAGCGCGACCCGTTCGGGACCCTCCAGCACTTCGCCGCGAGCAGCGCGACTCACCCACCTTTCGAAGTGTTCTCGGTATACCGGCCAGGTTTTGGATTCCGGCTCATTCGCGAGAAAAAACCAGTCGCTGTCACGCCCGGCAAGATAGACCGCCGGGTGCTGCCACGTCGCGTCGGTTTTGGGTGAGGGCGCCAGACAGGCCTGTCGATAGGCGTCGTAGGGCGAGGGAAGACCTAAATCACTCAGGCAGTGACGACACGCCTCGATCATGCGATTCAGCGTAGGCAGATAGTCGCTGTGCTCAATGGCGTGCTGTGCTGCGCGCAGGATAACCGCGGTAGGGTAGGCGTCGAGCGCTTCCAGCCACAGTCGCTTGACTTGATTGACCTGCTCAGCGTCTGACCAGGCCGCGTAATATTGGTTGTGATAGTTCAACCGAAACAGCGCGAATACCTGATTAATCGCCTCAACCAGCTGCGAGTCCGGCGGCTCCGCGGGGTCAATTGGCCCAGCTGGTGTCGGTGAGGTCGTCGCTGAGACTTCGGTCTTTTGAGCGATGGCCGCCGCCAGCGCGGCCGCGTCCTGTTTCTCCGCCATGCTGTTCTCCATATGCTGCGCTACGACATTGGCGTTTTACGTGCTGCAGAAATTTACTATTCCATGAGGTGTGCACCTCATTACTGTCCACCCAGTACATCACAAATTCGGGCAGCAAGGCTTGCGCATCGGCCTGTTCGATACCCGCCAGCCGTAACGTCTCATAGACCGAGGTATCGGGCTCCCAGTTCCGAGGAATTCTCGTGGGTTCAGTGCTGTGATGCATCTGGCTGGTGTGCTTCAGCCAGCGCCGGCGCACATGTTCTACGAAGCGACTGTTCACCTCTTTCGGCGGGCCACCCCGCTCGCGCCAGTAGAGGATGAATTCAGCTCTCACCGATTCCGCAAAGATGATGTCGATGTCTGCCTGCGCAAGAATGTCGAGCGCGTCCTGGCTGGGTGTCCAGTCGCGGTCAAAGGGCGTAGGTGTGGTGATCTCGAAGGCGTGTGTACTTGGCTGTCTCGCTTTCTGCCGCTGGGTGTCTCGCCAAAGGGTGAGAATGTGCTGTCGAAACTGGGTTTCAGCCTCGCTGCCATTGGAGAGCAGAAAACTGGCTTGCGCACGCTCGATAAACGATCTGGGAATACCGTGGTTTAGTACCAGCAGCTCAATTAAGTCATCGCTTTGCTGCCAGTCAGGGTGTTCCCGTGCGGGGTGCCCTTGTGCAGGGTGTCCCTGTGAAGGTGTCGGCGAACTGATTGCCCCCGGCCCCTGTGCATCCCCCGTAATGTCAGCTGCCGCACTCAGCAGGACAATATTCGGGTCCTGGCTGGTTTGCTGATGAACAATGCCCAGTGCAGCCAGCTTCGTAATTAGCGTTGCAATGTGATCCAAAGACCAAAAGGACAGCGTTTTTTGCAGCGTTGTGAGCGATAGCGGCGTCCAATCCTCAGCGCCGCTGAGGTGGCTACCCAAAGCTTGTAATAACACGGCCTCTTCAAGCCCGATCGTCTCGGCCAGTTCGGGCGAGAAGGTCAGTTGTCGATCGGGAATGAGTGAAGCAGAGGGCATTTTGATGCGGAGTGGGGCGAGCGGTCTGATAGGATACCGACTTACCTGCACCAATACAGCAATTACGATCAGTTTCCGGAGAGTTTCGCGTGGCGAAGGCAAAAACCGCGTTTGTCTGCAATGAATGTGGGGCCGATTTCCCCAAGTGGCAGGGTCAGTGTGGTGAGTGTCAGGCCTGGAACACGCTCTCGGAAATTCGCTTGAGCGCCCCCGCGGCGAAAGCGGCCAATGCGCGCGTGGCGGGGCGGTCCGGTTTCGCCGGCACGGTAGCCGCAGTGCAACGTCTTGAGGAGGTTGCGGTGGTCGATCTGCCCCGGCTGGCTTCCGGGTTTGAGGAGCTCGACCGGGTCCTCGGCGGTGGCTTTGTGCCGGGCTCAAGTATCCTGATTGGTGGGCACCCTGGGGCCGGCAAGAGCACGCTACTACTGCAGGCCCTGTGCCAGCTGGCGGCGGCGCACCCCGCGCTCTATGTGACCGGTGAGGAGTCTCCTGAGCAAATTGCTCTCCGCGCCAATCGCCTGGGTCTGCCGACGGATCAGCTGCGGCTGATGGCAGAAACCGATGTCGACGCGATCCTGGCGTCGGCTGAATCGCTGAAACCTAAGATTCTCGTTGTCGACTCCATTCAGGTGGTGCACAGCGAGACGCTGACGTCTGCCCCTGGCAGTGTGTCGCAGGTCCGGGATTGCGCTGCGCAGCTGACCCGCCATGCCAAGCAGACGGGCACCATATTGATCCTGGTGGGTCACGTCACGAAGGACGGCAGTCTCGCCGGGCCGAAAGTGCTCGAGCATATGATCGACTGTTCGATTCTCCTTGAGGGCGACCACGACTCCCGCTACCGCACCCTGCGCGGCCAGAAGAACCGTTTCGGCGCGGTGAACGAGTTGGGTATTTTCGCCATGACCGATACCGGCATGCGCGAGGTCACGAATCCCTCTGCAATTTTTCTGGATCGTTCTGAGCACAACGCGCCGGGCACGACCGTAGTCGTGGTTTGGGAGGGCACGCGCCCCCTGCTGGTCGAAATTCAGGCGCTTGTCGACGACAGCTCACTGGGTAACCCCCGACGCGTAACGGTTGGTTTTGAGCAGAACCGGCTGGCGATGCTGCTCGCGGTGCTGCACCGACACGGAGGCATTCAGGTGGGCGATCAGGACGTGTTCGCCAACGTGGTGGGCGGTGTGCGGGTCATGGAGACTTCGGCTGATCTGGCGCTGCTCTTGGCAGTGGTATCGAGCCTGCGCAACCGACCGCTGCCGCGAGACTGGGTGGTCTTTGGCGAGGTGGGTTTGTCCGGCGAAATTCGACCGGTGGCCAGTGGGCAGGAAAGAATGGCCGAGGCAGCAAAACACGGCTTTAAACTCGCGATCGTGCCTAAGGGGAACGCGCCGAAGAAGGCGATTCAGGGCCTCAAAGTGGTTCCGGTGGTGCGTCTGTCAGAGGCGCTCGAGGCCAGTCAGTGAGCGACTGCTCCGAGCAGCTGAACAGGATCTGCGCCGATGTGACCCAAGTCTCTGCTGTTGGGCTCGCGCCCTGTTAATCCCGTTGGGCGTGTCACTGCCGAACTTTTAGGGCGGTACCCCCCGACCGTTATTTCAGTTTCCGGTGCTTCACTCGGCTGGGCACTGCGGCTTCCGCGCCAACCCGCTTTCGACGATCATCCTCATACTCCGAGTAGTTACCTTCGTGGAAAACCACATTGCCATCATCCTCATAAGCGAGGATGTGGGTGGTGATCCTGTCGAGGAACCACCGATCGTGTGAAATCACCAGTGCGGAACCGGGGAACGCCAGCAGTGCTTCCTCCAGTGCCCGCAGCGTTTCGACATCAAGATCATTGGTGGGCTCATCGAGCAGCAGTACGTTCGCCCCCTGTTTTAGTAGCTTGGCGAGGTGCAACCGGTTGCGTTCTCCACCAGAGAGATCTTTGACAAATTTCTGCTGGTCGGAGCCCTTGAAGTTGAAGCGCCCTACATAGGACCGGGAGGGCACTTCGTAGTTGCCGATGCGGATAATATCGAGACCGTCAGAGACTTCTTCCCAGACGGTTTTACTGCCGTCGAGGTCATCGCGGGACTGATCCACATAGCCAAGCTCCGCGGTTTCACCGACCGTGACCTCGCCACCGTCAGGGGTCTCAAGGCCCATCAGGATGCGGAACAGCGTCGACTTGCCCATACCGTTGGCACCGATAATGCCGACGATGCTGCCTTTGGGCACTGTGAAGCTCACGTCTTCGAACAGCAACCGATCACCAAAGGTTTTCCGCAGTCCGCTGACCTCGACCACTTTATCGCCCAGTCGCGCACCCGGCGGAATGTAGATTTCGTTGGTCTCGTTGCGGGTTTGGAACTCTTGAGAATTCAGTTCCTCGAACCGCTGCAGTCGCGCCTTGTTTTTCGCCTGCCGGCCCTTCGGGTTTGAGCGCACCCACTCGAGTTCGGCCTTGATGGCTTTTTGGTGGGAGGCCTCCTGACGCTGTTCCTGCTCAATCCGCTTTTCTTTCGCTTCTAACCAGGTTGAGTAGTTGCCCTCGTAGGGAATGCCCCGGCCGCGGTCCAGCTCGAGAATCCACCCGGCGGCGTTGTCGAGGAAGTACCGGTCGTGGGTGATCGCTACGACAGTGCCGGGGAAGTCCTCCAGAAAATGCTCCAGCCACGCGACAGACTCGGCGTCGAGGTGGTTCGTGGGCTCATCGAGGAGCAACATGTCCGGCTCCGAGAGCAGCAACCTCGCTAATGCGACCCGGCGACGTTCACCGCCAGACAGGGTGTCGACGTTGGCTTCCCATGGGGGTAAGCGCAAAGCGTTTGCCGCAATATCAAGTCGCGTATCGAGGTTGTGCGCGTCTTTGGCCTGAATAATATCCTCGAGACGAGCCTGCTCCTTGGCCAGTGCATCGAAGTCAGCCTCGGGCTCGGCATAGTCTGCATAGACCTTCTCCAGTCCCGCCAGTGCATCGATCGCTTCCTGAACGCCTTCCTCGACATTGCCGCGGACATCCTTTTCCGAGTTGAGCTGGGGTTCCTGCGGCAGGTAGCCGATCTTGATGTCCGGCTGAGGGCGTGCCTCACCCAGAATCTCAGTATCGATGCCCGCCATGATCTTGAGCAGAGTCGATTTCCCGGCCCCGTTCAACCCGAGCACGCCGATCTTCGCGCCCGGTAAAAACGAGAGCGAGATGTCCTTCAGGATCTCCTTTTTGGGCGAAACAATCTTGCCGACCCGATTCATGGTATAGACGTATTGTGCCAACGTAGAGCTCCGACAGTATCAAGCGGGGTGCAACACACGCGGTGATGGTGCCCGCACCCATTTTTTTGCGGGCGTCGAGTTTACTGAAAGGCAGGCACCAATGGCTATGGGGGAGTTCTTGTTTTTGGCTGTGCTGGCCTTTTCCGCATTGCGTACTGTCTGATCACGCAGCACACGTTTAAGTCATTCTTCGCGTATCTCGACGATAGTGGACTTGATCACATCCTCCAGCTTTTGCTCGGTCTCATTCCATACCACCAGTCGCTCGCTGTTCGGATTGGCAGGTACCTCGGCTCGCGGAACTCGATGGTTTTCACCTCGCCGGATTTCCAGTGTTTAAGGGTTATGAATTTCTTCGCCATAGTATTCATATCGCTCTCTGAGCGGGATCAGATCGGGCAGAGAGGGCAAAGGGAGCACCATCAATTCCATGATGATTGAGTCGTGCGCTTATACTTTTAGACGTGCCACCCCTGGTGCAACAGCAGGACCAGGTGGGTCGTTTAAGTGCGCGTTACCGAGCGGCCGCGTCCGATACCGAAGTACTCAATCCCGGCTGCTTCCATTTCTTCCAGGTTGTATAGGTTTCGGCCATCAATGATTAGCGGTGAGGTCAATCTGCACTTGATGTCCTCAAAATCGGGCGCTCGGAAAAGCTTCTACTCCGTGCAGATAACCAAGCAGTCCGCATCATCGAGGGCCTGTTCCTTGGTCGCGCAATAATGCATGTCGTCCCGCGGGCCATAGATCGACTCGCAGGCCTCCAGCGCCTGAGCATCCTTGGGGAAGCAAGAGCCGCCATAGCCCGCACCGGGGTAAACGAACTGGTAGCCAATGCGGGGGTCTGAGCCCATGCCCTGGCGTACAAGTTCAACATCGGCGCCCACCGCCTCTGCGATATTCGCGATTTCCTTAATAAAGCTGATTTTGGTGGCAGCATGGCGTTGGCGGCATATTTGGTGAGCTCGGCACTGCGTGGGTCCATGAACATCATTTTGTCGTGGTTGCGATTGAACGACTCATACATGCGGCGGAACTCGGCCATGGTAGCCTGTGAACGCGCGCCAATAATGATCCGGTCGGGTCTTTACGCGTCAGCGACTGCAGAGCCCTCTTTCAGGAACTCCAGGTTGGAACAGACCTCAAAGGAAATCTCTGCGCCACGGGCCGCCAGTCCGGCCGCAATGCACTCGGCCACCTTGTCTGCCATGCCCACCGGGACGGTAGATTTGTTCATCACGACCTTGCGGGACGTCATGTGCGCCGCGATGCCGGCCTGTACCAGCTCGTTCAGCCCGGTCTCGTAAAAGGGCAGGTCACCACCCTGAATTCGCTCGATGCGGGCAGGCTCGATATCCATGCAGGTGATCTGGTGCCCGACCTCGGAGAACACTGCCGCCTGCACCAATCCGAATTAACCGCTGCCGAAGATACTGATTCGCAATGTTTTTCTCCCTAATCCGATCGGAATATCGTAAACGTAAAGTCATGACAGTTTGTAGTGTCACAATGACAAAACCCTGACGCCAGGGCCGTGTTCCGCTACCATTCTCCCCTCAGTTGAAAATCACGGAACAGTTGATCTGTTCCAAGCCGCAGGAAGCCGCTATGAATCAAGCAGCCACCCATTTGTCGCAGTATCTCGACCGCGATAGTCAGACCATTGAAGCCTTTGATGCCGAATTGTGGTCCGCCATGAGCGCTGAAACCGTTCGCCAGGAGGAGCACATCGAGCTCATTGCCTCGGAAAACTACTGCAGCCCCCGCGTGCTGGAGGCTCAGGGATCGGTACTGACCAATAAATACGCGGAGGGATATCCCGGGAAACGCTATTACGGCGGCTGTGAATTCGTTGATCAGGCGGAAACTCTGGCAATTGAGCGTGCTAAGGCGCTCTTTGGTGCCGACTTTGCCAACGTGCAGCCTCACTCAGGCTCAAGTGCCAATATTGCTGTTTTTCAGGCACTCCTGAAGCCCGGTGATACCGTATTAGGCATGAGCCTCGCCGATGGTGGGCATCTGACCCACGGCGCCTCGGTCAATTTCTCGGGTAAGATCTATCAGGCGGTGCAATACGGGATCGATCAGGACACGGGCCTGATCGACTATGAAGCCCTGCGCGAGTTGGCCGTCACGCACAAACCCAAGCTCATCATAGGCGGTTTCTCGGCCTACAGCCGAATCCTAGACTGGTCCAAATTCCGCGAGATCGCCGATGAGGTCGGTGCCTTCTTGTTGGTTGATATGGCCCACGTGGCGGGCTTGGTAGCGGCGGGGGTCTATCCCAGCCCGATTCCTTGCGCCGATGTGGTGACCACGACGACGCATAAAACGCTGAGGGGTCCGCGCTCAGGGCTGATCTTGGCGCGGGCCAACGAGGCGCTTGAGAAGCAATTCAACTCGGCGATCTTCCCGGGTGCACAGGGCGGGCCGCTCATGCATGTGATTGCTGCCAAGGCAGTCGCCTTCAAGGAGGCGATGGCGCCCGACTTTGTCGATTACCAGAAGCAGGTGATTCGCAACGCGCAGGCCATGGCCGCTACCTTTGTTGCTCGGGGCCATAAGATTGTATCGGGCGGTACCGATAACCATCTGATGCTGTTGGATCTCATTGGCAAGGAGTACACTGGTAAAGACGCGGATGCGGTACTGGGTGAGGCCTACATCACAGTGAACAAAAATGCCGTGCCGAACGACCCGCGCTCGCCCTTTGTGACCTCGGGCCTGAGATTGGGCACCCCCGCCATCACGACCCGCGGGTTTGGCGTGGAAGAAACCGAGCTGGTGACCAGTTGGATCTGCGATGTGTTGTCCTCGCTTGAGGAGGGCACATCAGAGCAAATGATCCCGGCAGTCCGCGAGCAGGTGAAGGCGCTCTGCGCCAAGATGCCGGTTTACGCGAACTGAGACGTTGGGCGTCGTTGAGACGCCCCCGACACCATGCACTGTCCTTTCTGCAGCACCGACGAAACCAAGGTCATCGACTCGCGTCTGGTGGCAGAGGGCGCCCAGGTGCGCAGGCGTCGAGAGTGCCTGAGCTGCACTGAGCGTTTTACCACCTACGAAGCGGCGGAGCTGGTGCTGCCACGGATCATCAAGCAAGACGGTAGCCGCGAACCCTTTGACGAGGAGAAGCTGCGCTCAGGCCTGCTGCGTGCGCTGGAAAAGCGCCCGGTCTCGGTCGAGAGCATCGAAGCCGAGATTGATCAGATCAAGCATCGCTTGCGGGCCACCGGGGAGCGGGAGATCAAGTCGCTGCGAGTGGGGGAGTGTGTGATGGAGTCCCTCAAAGCGCTGGACCATGTCGCGTATGTGCGCTTTGCGTCGGTGTATCGAAGCTTTCAGGACCTCGCCGAATTCAGACACGCGATTGAATCTCTGGAAGCCGAGCCCGCCGAGGGCGACCCGCCGTGAACGATGCTCAGGATCGCCGCTGGATGCAGCGCGCGATCGAGCTGGGCCAGCAGGCACGTTACTGGTCGGCCCCGAACCCCCCGGTAGGCTGCATATTAGTCCGCGATGATAAGGAGATCGGCGCCGGCTTTACACAACCCGCGGGTCAGGCGCACGCCGAGGTCATGGCCCTCAACGCCGCCGGTGATGCCACCGGAGCGACGGCCTACGTCACGCTCGAACCCTGCAGTCATCAAGGGCAGACAGGACCCTGCGCCAGTGCGCTGACCGATGCCGGTGTAGCACGGGTGGTGGTGGCGGTTGAGGACCCGAATCCACAGGTTGCTGGACGCGGGCTCGCCGCGCTCCGCGCTGCAGGCATCGAGGCTGAGCTGGGAGAAGGGGCAGAGCAGGTCGAGGCAGATCTGGCGGGTTTTCTGATGCGCATGCGACGCGGATATGGCCGCATCACGCTGAAGATCGCGATGTCGTTGGATGGGCGCACGGCGATGCCTTCAGGGGAGAGTCAGTGGATCACGGGCGAGGACGCGCGAGCGGATGTACAGCGTCTTCGAGCGGAATCTGACCTGATGGTGACCGGTGTGGGCACCGTGTTGGCGGATGATTGCCGGCTGACCCTGCGAGCAGATGAGTTGCCACTCGATGCAAACGCCAAAGGTCGCGCTCTGGCGCATCCCCCGGCGCGCATGGTGCTCGACTCCAAGGGCCGTACGCCTGCTGGCGCGCGGATTTTGGAGGGTGGTCAAACGACAGTCATTACCACCGAGAACATTGCGCTTAGCGGGTTAGCTCAGAAGGCCGTGCTGGGCGCGGACGCTAAAGGCCGCGTCGATATCAGTGCGTGGGTGGAGTATCTCGGAGAACAGGCATTTAACGACATCATGGTTGAGGCAGGCCCCACGTTGTCGGGTGCGCTGCTGAGGGGTGGTTGGGTAGATCGACTGATTATCTATCAGGCGCCCAAGTTGTTTGGAGATGCCGCCCGCGCTATGACGGCAATGAACGTGTCAGCGCTGGCTGATGCGCCGGAATTTGAGATCAATGAGGTGACCCGCATTGGCGCGGATCTGCGTATCATTGCCGCCCCTAAAGGCTAGCGCGGCGCGCAGGGGCCTCTCGCGAAACAACTGATTCAGGAGTCACTGTGTTTACAGGCATTATTCAGGCCGTAGGGCGAATTGCGCAGATTGAAGCAGGAAAAGAGGACATTCGGCTGCGCATCGAGACAGGCAAACTGCCCCTGAGCGAAGTGAAGCTGGGCGACAGCATTGCTACCAGTGGCGTTTGCCTTACAGTGACCGAGCTGCCCGGAGACGGTTTTTGGGCTGACGTATCACCCGAGACGCTGTCCCTAACCAGTTTGGGTACTAAAGATGTGGGCGACTCGGTTAATTTGGAGACCTCGCTCACCCTCCAAACGGCTCTTGGTGGACATCTGGTCAGTGGCCACGTAGACGGAGTGGGGCAGGTTGAGCGCATTGTCGAGGACGCCCGCTTCTGGCGGGTAACGATCGCGGCACCAGAAAATCTGGCGCGCTACATCGCCATGAAGGGCAGCATTTGCGTCGACGGTACGAGCCTGACGGTGAATCAGGTGGAAGGCGCCAACTTTGAACTCACGATCATTCCCCAAACCTGGGAAGAGACGGTGTTTAGTGAATATCAAACGGGCAGTCCGGTGAACCTCGAGGTTGATGTCATTGCGCGCTATCTCGAGCGATTGATGCAATATGATCAGTCCCCGTCGGAGTCATAACGCGGTGACCGAGGATGCCGACATCGATAAACTGCTCAGCGAGCTGCGACATGGCCACAGCTGCCTGCTACTGAATGAGAACAGTGCGGGAGGCATGACCGGGTTTGTCGTGGTGGCGGCAGAGCACTGCGAAGCCGAACACATTGCCTTCATGGCGCGTCAGGCTCGGGGATTGGTTTGCTTGGCCATGACACCCCAGCGGTGTGAGGATCTCGAGCTCCCGCTCATGGTGGAAGGAGACGATTCACTATCGCCCTTCACGCTATCTATTGAAGCAGCGACGGGCATCGACACAGGCATCTCGGCGGCGGATCGAGCGCGCACTGTGCGGGTCGCGGTTGACGCGTCTAGCCAAGCCTCTGATCTGGTGCAGCCCGGCCATATTTTCCCTATCGCTGCGGCAGTGGGGGGCGTGCTCACCCGCACTGCACCCGCCGAGGCGGCGATGGATCTGACGACCCTTGCCGGACTCCTGCCATCGGCGGTGTTCACGGAAGTCTTGGATAATGATGGCGCTGTGGCGGATGCCGACTATCTCCTGGGCTTTGCCGATCAGCATCAGCTGGTCGTGGGGCAGGTGTCTGATCTGGTGACTTACCGGCTCGCTAACCAGAAAACCATTCGCGCTGTGCGTGAGGGCACACTGCAAACCCGGCACGGCGTGTTCAGCGCCACCGCGTATCAGGACACGACCCAGGGACGACTACACGTGGCGCTCACAAAGGGAGTGATCGATGCGGCCAAGCCGACCCTTGTGAGGGTGCACGTCACTTCAGTTTTCCGGGATCTGGTTGGCACGACCCTCGATGGCCACGCTTCATGGTCCTTCGATGCCAGCCTCAAAACAATCGCAGAATCAGAGAGCGGTGTACTGGTTTTGCTCAGCAAGCCCGAGGCCACCGATGACCTGCTTCACGACATTGATCGCCTGCTGGGTGAGTCCGAGCGGGACAAAGCCGGCAGTCCGGATGCCTACAACCAAATAGGGATGGGCGCCCAAATTCTGCGTGATTTGGGCGTGGGTCAGATTCGCTTGCTGGGAGCGCCACTCAAGTACAATGCGCTAGCGGGTTTTGGTCTCGAAGTCGTCGATTTTGTGACGCCGCCGGACACCGCTGAGTCGCACTGAGGAACTCGAACCGATGTCGGGTAAAGGGATAGATAATTCAGCGTCGCAAGTGCCGGGTAACGATGGCCGGTACGTCATTGTGATCACGCGTTGGAATGAGGACATCGTGACCGGGCTACTCAAGGGCGCCACACAGACACTGGCTGCGGCGGGTATAGAAGGCGAGCAGGTCGAGGTGGTGAGCGTGCCGGGTGCCTTCGAGATCCCGTTGGCTTGTCAGGCCGCAGCCCAACGGCCTGACTGCGACGCCGTGGTGGCGCTGGGAGCCGTTATTCGCGGCGGCACACCGCATTTTGAATATGTTGCCGGCGAGTGCACCCGCGGCATCGGCGAGGTGGCGCTGGGCACGGGCAAGCCGGTGGCCTTTGGTGTGTTGACCGTGGACACACTGGAGCAGGCGCTCGAGCGCTCTGCCGACAACGAAGAAAACAAAGGCGCCGAAGCCGCCTTGAGCGCAGTCGAGATGGTGAACCTTCTGCGAACGTTGCGCGACTGATGAGTCAGCCCAATGCGCTCGCTGCGCAGCGTCGCAAAGCGCGTCACTTCGGTCTGCAGGCGCTGTACCAGTGGACCTTATCGGGGGCCAGTGCGACAGATATTGAGGCTGAATTTCGCGTCGATAACGACTTTCAGCACACCGACGGTGAGTACTTCAGCGCTGTATTGAAGGGTGTTGTCGGGGATGTCGATGCCCTTGAAGCGCTCTTCTCGCCCGCCCTCGATCGCAAGCTTGAAGAGCTCGACCCGATTGAGAGAAATCTGCTGCGCCTCGGTACCTTCGAACTCAGAGATCGCATCGATGTACCCTATAAAGTAGTCATCAATGAAGCGGTCGCGCTGGCAAAAAAGTTTGGCGCCACAGACTCCCATCGTTACATCAACGGCGTGCTCGATAAGGTCGCCAGAGATCTGCGAACCGTGGAGCACGCGCAAGAGGACTGATGTCAGATAGCGAATTCGACTTGATTCAGGATTTTTTTGCCGGATTGGATCAAGGCGCATCAGTTCGCTTGGGTATCGGTGACGATTCTGCCGCGCTCTCCTTGCCCGAAGGGCATCTTCTCCACATCTCTGCCGATACGGCTGTTGAGGGCGTGCATTTTTTGGCCTCGCTTTCGCCCGCCGATGTGGCTTACCGCAGCGTAATGGCGGCCGCCAGCGATTTGGCCGCTATGGGGGCCTCACCTCAGGCCTTGTTGCTTGCTCTGACGCTACCGGAAGCAGATCGGGTTTGGTTAGAGGGCTTTTCCCGAGGGCTCGCTGAAGCCCGCGCCGCGATAGGGGCGCCTTTGGTGGGAGGCGATACGACTCGAGGATCGCTGAGCCTGACGGTCACCGTTCTCGGCTCGACGCCTGCAGATCAGTACCTGACGCGTTCTGGTGCGCAACCCGGCGATCGACTCTGCGTCAGCGGCACGCTGGGCGATGCGGCGGCAGGTCTTGCGGTGCTCAGTGGGCAGCTTGCTGTTGATGAGTCGGCGGCAGCATTTTTGACGACGCGATATATCAGACCTGCGGCGCGGCTGGCACTGGGGCAAGCCCTGCGAGATTGCGCGACGGCCTGTATTGATATTTCTGACGGGCTCTTGTCAGATGCCGCGCATATCGCCTCGGCCAGTGGGGTCAGACTCGAAATCGATAGCGCGCTGTTGCCACTGTCCGAGACACTAAGGTCATCGGCGGATCTTGAACAAAGTCTGGATTGGGCGCTTGCAGGCGGCGATGACTACGAGTTGCTTTTTACGCTACCAGACAATACGCCCTTGCCAGATGGCTGTGTGGAAATGGGTCGAGTTGTCGCAGGAAGCGGGATAAGCTGTGATCGAACTCCGGAGCGCATCGGCTATGACCACTTCCGCCGCTGATCACGACGACCCCACCAAGGCAACGATTACCGATGTGGCGACATTGATCGCAACTGGCGCTGGTGCCGGGCTGTCCCCGGTGGCACCCGGTACGGCAGGTAGCATTGTCGCTGCGGCATTATTTGCCTTCTTCTTGGATTTGCCGGTGATCTGGCACTGGTGGGGGTGGCTCGGGCTCACTGCTTTGACGGTGTGGTCATCCAAGCGCGCTGGCGCCGCTTGGGGGGTGATCGATCACCCTGCGATCGTGATCGATGAATTTGTAGGGTTGTGGCTGGCGGCGCTTATCCCCATGAGTGTTTTAACATTTGATTTGCCCAGTATGACCTTACTGGTCGGGTCGCTACTGCTGTTCCGGCTGTTTGATATTCTTAAACCGTGGCCGGTCAGCGCCCTGGAACGTGGCGTTCCGGGCGCGTGGGGCGTGATGCTGGATGATGTGGCAGCGGGGGCAATGGCCGGCGGGTGTATGACCGCGGTGTTGACGGCGATTGCGGCGAGCTAGTTGGAGTTCGGCTGCTTCAGGTTGGCCTGCTTGCGCCGCAACCCTTTGGAATAACGGTGTTGCCGCACCTGTAATGAATTGATTGGCCACCTTTAAGAACCGGTTTGAACCGTGAGACTAAGTGTCCCGGTGAACCATTTTGCGGGCCAGTGCGCGCAGCGGCTCCGCGGCCTCCCCGAATTCAGCCAGCGCGTGGAGCGCCTCCTTGAGTAGCGTATCCGCCTCCTGTTGCGCACCTTCCAGGCCCAGTGTGCTGACGTAGGTGGATTTTTCTGCCCGTTCGTCCTTCCCCGCCGTTTTACCCAGTGAGGTGCTATCACCCGTGACGTCGAGCACATCGTCGGTGACTTGAAAGGCAAGACCGATCGCTGTGGCAAATCGCACCAGTGCATCACGTTGCGAGCGGGTTGCGCCGCCACAGATGGCGCCGACCTCCGCCGCTGCAGAGATGAGCGCACCGGTTTTAAGGCTGTGTATGTCCCTCAGTGCGTTGGCAGGGACCGCTTGATGTTCTG
The DNA here is from genome assembly GCA_902520195.1 of Halieaceae bacterium. Classification (GTDB taxonomy): domain Bacteria; phylum Pseudomonadota; class Gammaproteobacteria; order Pseudomonadales; family Halieaceae; genus Luminiphilus. The sequence continues at coordinate 61,249 of CABYND010000007.1, read as the reverse complement.
CAGCCAAATCGAGTGCCTGACCGCCGACCATGCCATGGAAGCCGACGGCTTTGCTGACGACCCCGATCATGTCGAGTCGTTGCTCGGCGCTCAAAGCTTCTATTTCAGTGAGCCGCTGAAATGCGGCGGCTTGCAGGCCATCGCCGGCAAGAATGGCAGTCGCCTCGTCAAAGGCGCAGTGCAGCGTGGGCTGCCCTCGCCGGAGGTCGTCGTCGTCCATCGCCGGGAGATCATCGTGTACAAGGGAGTAGGTGTGGAGTAACTCGATCGCCTCGCCCGCCATGACGGCAGCGGAGACGCTTACCCCCGCGACCAGATCGGCGCTAGCGACGGTTAATCGGCTGCGTAGCTGTTTACCGGGGTGCTGCGCGAGATAGTCTAGCGCGTCGGCAAGTTTCGGGTCAGGGCAGCTCAGCCCGGCGAAGGGTTCCATAACGGGCTCAGGCTTCGTTTGACGCCTCATCTCCGTCGAGCAGCGATCCGTCCGCGGCCACCTGCGCGACGCGTTGCTCCGCAGACTCAAGAATTTTTTGAATGCTGCCGCTTAGCTTGACACCTTTCTCGTATAGCACCAGAGCCGCTTCCAGCTCGATTTCCGGGTCTTCCAGTTGCTCCACCAGTTCACTCAGCTCGGTCATTTGCTCGGTGATGCTGGGTGATGATACCGCTTTGTTCGATTTGGCCACGGGTCAGTGCCTTGCAGATGTCAGAGGTTATAGGGCTTGTTTGCTGGTCGTGGCTGGCGCCGTGCTTTGTGCCACCGCGATGATGTTGTCGGCGGTCAGCCCCGCCAGTTGCCGGCACTCAGCTTGTCCGGCATGCGCGATAAAGGCGTCGGGGATACCCACGTGGCGTAATTGGCAAATGACGCCCTCGTTGGCGAGGAACTCGGCGACGCCGCTCCCCGCGCCACCCGCTACAGCGTTTTCCTCCAAGGTGATCAGCAGATCATGCTGCTCCACCAGAGAGAGAATCATCGCCTCGTCTAGGGGTTTTACCCAGCGCATGTCGACCACGGTTGCGCCCAGTGCCTCGGCAGCAGCCAGTGCTTGATCCAGCAGTACACCAAAATTCAGGATAGCGATGCCAGTACCTTTTCTCACCATTTCGGCTCTACCGATCTCCTTTGCGGGGAGTCCAGCGTCGATCGCAATGCCCGTGCCTTCCCCGCGTGGGTAGCGGACCGCCGAGGGTCCTTCATGGAGCCAGGCACTTTGCAGCATTTGTCGGCACTGATTTTCGTCGCTGGGTGCGCCGACCACCATATTGGGGATGCAACGCAAATAAGAGAGGTCGAAGGTACCGTGATGCGTGGGTCCGTCCTGACCTACTAGACCTGCGCGATCAATGGCCAAAGTGACGTCCAGGCCCTGCAGGGCTACATCGTGTATCAGCTGATCGTAGCCACGCTGCAAAAAGGTCGAGTAAATGGCGAGCACCGGCTTGAGGCCATCGCAGGCCATACCCGCAGCCAGCGTTACCGAGTGTTGTTCGGCAATCGCGACATCGTAGAAGCGCTCTGGAAACGCCTTGGCATACTGCACCATGCCCGATCCTTCGCACATGGCGGGGGTAATGCCCACCACCCGCTCATCCTGTGCCGCGAGGTCGCATAGCCACTGTCCGAAGACGTCCTGATACTTGGGTGACTTGGGTTTGGCTGGCACCGCCGACTTTGCGGGCTTGGCCGGTTCCAGTTTGTTGATCGCGTGGTAGCCAATGGGGTCTCGCTCGGCTGGCGCAAAACCCTTTCCTTTGACGGTGCGAATGTGCAGGAACTGCGGACCCTTAAGGTCAGCCATGACCTTGAGCGTATTCACCAGCTGCGGCAGATCATGGCCATCGAGTGGACCAATGTAGTGCCAACCCAGCTCTTCGAACATCGTGCCCGGCGCCACCATGCCCTTCATGTGTTCTTCTGTTTTTTTGGCCAGGTCCCAGGCGCCGCGCACGTGCTCGAGGATCTTTTTGGAGCCCTCCCGCAGCGCGGTGTAGGTCTTGCTGGCCCAGATCTTGGCGAAGTAGGTCGCCAGTCCGCCGGTGTTATGGCCAATCGACATTTGATTGTCATTCAGAATAACCAGCATGTTGGGCCGTTCATGCCCCGCGTGTGCCAGCGCTTCAAACGCCATGCCGCCTGTGATCGCACCGTCTCCAATCACGGCAATGACCTTGCGGTCGACACCTTGCTTCTGCGCCGCTAGCGCCATACCCATGGCCGCGGAGATGCTGGTCGAAGAGTGACCCACGCCGAAGGTGTCGAAGGGGCTTTCTGAGCGTTTGGGGAACCCGGACAGCCCCTCGAGCTGTCGCATGCTGTTCATGCGATCGCGTCGCCCGGTCAGGATTTTGTGGGGGTAGGTTTGGTGCCCGACATCCCACACGATGCGGTCATAGGGGGTGTTGAAAACATGGTGCAGCGCCACCGTCAGTTCGACCACGCCCAGTCCGGCACCAAAGTGCCCCCCGGTGCCTGCGACAGAGTAGAGCAGGTCGTGTCGAAGCTCTTCAGCCAGCTGCACCAATTCATGACTTTGCAGCTGTGAGAGTGCAGCAAGATCAGTCGATACGCCGTCGAGTAGCGGCGTATGGGGTCTGGTTGTCGGCAACTCTTCAATCATGCCAACGATCATACCCCAAGTTGTGTTCTCGGCGCCGACTTATATCAGGTGGGGTCGAACCGCTTCCTCAAGCGTTCCAATGTTTTGCGCTCATGTTTACCCGGTCGTTGTGAGGGTCTTGCCAGCGTGCCTGCCGCCTGGCGCGCCTCTGCGGCACGGTTGCGTCTTTCGATGCTCGCCTCGGTTTCTTCGTACAAGCTTTGGGCGATCGGCGCCGCACGTCGTTGCTCGCTGGTGGCGATCACTTTGACCTCGCGTTCGTCCCAACCTTGGCGGATGCGCAACATATCCCCGGGGGCCACTTCTCGTGAGACTTTTACCTTTTGGCCGGCGAGCAAGACCTTGCCTCCCTCAATGGCTGTCTTGGCCAGTGACCGTGTCTTGAAAAAACGGGCGGCCCACAACCATTTATCGATCCGGACTTTACTGTTGCCGTGTTCGCTATCAGTCAATGCTCGGCAATCCGCTGAGGATTTCCTCAAAGTGGTGGATGGCGGGGAATCGTGTATCGACTCGCGGGGGCAGTGTCGAGTCGGGCTGACGCAATGTCACAAGATGTGCCACGCCAAATGCCTGTGCCGAATCGAGCACATATTCCGAGTCGTCCAGGAACAGCGTTCGGTCGGGATCAAAGGGGCGATCTTCAATGAGGCTGCGCCAGAAAGTGGGGGTCTCTTTTGGCGCGCCGTAATCATGGGAGCTGATCATCACATCAAACCAATGGGCCAAAGGCAGACGCTCTGCTTTCATTTTCAGGGTTAAGGGGTGCGCGTTGGTAATCAAAACCACGTCGAGGTGGCTGGCCTGAAGGTGTTGCAGAAAAGTCTCAGCCTGGGGCCGCCAGCGAATGCCCTCTGTGTAGCGAGCCTTGATGGCTGGAATATCGAGCTCCAGCGTCTCGCCCCAAAAGTCGAGGCAATACCAGTTCAGCTTGCCACGCTCACTTGCAAACACGGGTGCCAGCTTTTCCTGACTGGTTCTGACGTCGAGGCCGCGTGGCCGGCCCCACTCACCCGGGATCACGGTGCCCCAGAAGTGATTGTCGAACTCGAGATCGAGGAGCGTACCGTCCATATCTAGCAGTATGGTTTCGAGTTGTGACCAGTCCACCGCTTCGACTGAGAGACTGGAGGCCACAGTTAAGGCCATCGAGTGCTACCCTGTTGGGATGAATAGTCGTTACTATAGCGGCAACCCCGGTCTGGATGCGATGCTCGAGGAGGGTCAACTCTCCTTGCCCGATCTGATTACTGCGCTGAGGGCGCTCGCAGCCGACGCCTCGCGGTGCATTCTCGATCTCTACGCAAATGTCGGTGATGTGGCGGTAAGCCAAAAGTCAGATGCCAGCCCCGTCACTGAGGCTGATCACGCGTCGCATCGGCTGATCTGTCAGGCCCTGCAGTCGCTGACGCCCAATATCCCGATTCTCTCCGAGGAGTCGACGCTGGAGCAGCTTATTGGCCGACGTGACTGGCCAGTGTGCTGGATGATTGACCCACTTGATGGCACCAAAGAGTTTCTTGAGGGCACCGGAGAGTTCACGGTGAATATCGCACTGATCGTTGAGGCGGAGGCGGTGCTGGGGCTGATCGCTGCGCCCAATAGAGGCCATATGGATCTGGGGGTGCCCGACTGGGGCGCAAGGCGTTATCCATTGTTTTCCGATGGGGAGGGTGCAGACCTGAGTGCTCGCGCCCTCGACCCAGCCGCGCAGCTGGTAATGTCCGCCAGTGCGCGCCACCGCGAGGAGCGTGTTCAGATGATGCTCACGCGCCTCGCGGAGTTGGCTCATGGTGCCCAGCGCCTCGATGCGGGCAGCGCCCTGAAATTTTGTGACGTGGCATCCGGCAGCGCCGATGTCTATCCAAGGACTTCGCCCTGCTATGAATGGGACTTGGCGGCGGGGGATGCGCTGGTGCGCGCCGCAGGTGGCAGCGTGACCACCCTCGAGGGTGCGCCGGTTCGTTATAACCAGTGGGACAGCTTGAAGGCGCCCAAGTTTGTCGCCGCTGGGGATAGCGAGATCAATTATCTTGAGCTGATCCCGGATCCGGACCTCTGACGTTTTGGACCCACTGGGCTAGGAGTTCTCGCTCAGCAATGGGTCACCCGGTCATTGGTCTGCTCAGTCAGAGTGACTTGTCAGCGCCGCCAAACCCCAGTTAGATTTCTCGTGGGGTAGGTGTGAGGTAAGGCATGACAGAGCGTGTTGGACCAGATCAGTCAGCGGCAAACGAGGATCTCTCGCCCGCAGAGCGCTTGGCCGTCATGCAAACCCAGCATCGCACCCTCGATCAGAAAATCATCGAGCTGCAATCGCGACCGTGGCAAAACCAGCTGCTGGTGCAGCGCCTTAAAAAAGAAAAGTTGCGCCTCAAGGAATCGATTGAGCGACTAAAAGACGAGATTATTCCCGACCTCAATGCGTGAGTGTGACTCGACCTCACGGCCCTCCAGTTGAAGTAACGCGACTTTGATATTTAGCCCCCCGGTAAAGCCCGTGAGGGTATGATTAGCGCCGACCACCCGGTGGCAGGGCACAATGATAGGGAGTGGGTTGCGCCCCACGGCACCACCGGTGGGCCGGGCGGATCGAGGCCGACCGATTGCCCGGGCAATGTCGGCATAGTTCACCGTCTCACCGTAGGGTATGTCAGTCAGCGCCTGCCATACCGACTCCTGAAATGCGGTGCCATGCCAGTCCAGTGGCACAGAAAATGCTCTTAGCTGCCGCGCGAAGTAAGCTGTCAGTTCCCGCTTGGCCAGCTTGAGAACGCTGCTCCTGGCTATTTTGCCTGCCGTTGGTTGTGGCCGATTAGGAAATCGAATACTGCTGAGTCCGTGCTCGCTCGCCTCCAGCGTCAGGGTGCCGAGCGGTGTATCGAGGGTGTCGTAAAAAAGGCTCAAGAGGCGGTGTCCTGTGGGACTGAGGCGTGTGCAGGGATCAGCAATAATCCCCCGCACAAAAGGAGCGTTAATAACTCCAGCGCATCGGAAAAGTGGAGTGTGTGATCCACCGACAGCAGGTCGGTGAGCGAAACGCTACATAGTAATGCTGTGAGCACCACGCTCAATCGCCGGGTTCCCATTAAGCCCAGTGCAAGCAGCACAAACAGCACGCCACGGCCCGCCGCAGTCAAACTGTCTTGCGACAGCGGTTGTGTCCAAAGTTGGGCGATCAATAGGCCCCCGATGACCAGTGCGAGGATCATGGCGAGCAGGCGGAGCCGCTCTCTTGTTTGCGACGGGGCATTAGACATGCTGTGTCAACTGACGAGGCGCCTGAGGTCTCGCCATGATGACAGGTATCACGGTAGGGCAGTAGACCATGGGGTTGATGAGGGTTCGAGTGGCGCAAACGATCGTGACTAAAAGACAAAGTCTTTGGCTAACAGACAAAAGAGCCGGCGCACTGAAGGTATGATGGCGGCTATGATCCTGCCACCACTTAATGCCACCGCCATCGTCGACGCATTGTCAGCATCTGCCGCGGCAATGTTCGCCGTTGAGGTCTATGACTCGGTCGGATCCACCAACGATGTGGCCCGAGCGTTTTTGTTGGCTGATGGCTCTCCCTTAGCTGATGGCTCCCGCAGTGTCGTAGCGCTGGCAGAGGAACAAACTCAGGGCCGGGGTCGATGCGGCCGCAGCTGGCACAGCCCAGCAGGCGCCAATCTCTATCTCTCTCTGGGCTGGCGCTTTCATGGGTCGGTAGAAAGATTGTCCGGCCTCAGCTTGGCCATCGGCGCTATGCTAGCCGAGGTGATCGCGAGGGACTTTGAGGTGGATCTTGCGCTGAAGTGGCCTAATGACCTTTTCCACGGAGAACGTAAGCTAGGTGGGGTACTGATCGAACTGCTGGGTGAGCAAAACGGTGCGATACCCGTTGTCGCCGGCATTGGGCTGAACGTGAGCATGCCTTTGAAGGACACAGGGTCCATTCAGCGACCATGGACCGATCTGGCCAGCGCTCGAGGCTCGCAGGTAGACCGCAATAGTCTGGCAGCTCAACTGATCAACCAGCTGGCATCAGGGCTCACGGACATTGCGGGCGGCGACATGGGCGGCTGGCTTAAGCAGTGGCGTAAGCGGGATTTTTTGCATGGCCGGCAGGTAGTGGTGGAAGGGTCGCCCACTGTGGCTGGCAAAGCTGCGGGCGTTGATCAGCATGGCGCGCTGTTGGTCAATACGGAAACAGGGCAGTCGGTGGTAGCGGGGGGAGAAGCGACCTTGCTTGAGATTGGAGCGGCAGGATGACTGAGCAGATGCCCTGGTTACTGATCGATGTGGGTAACACAGCGATCAAGTGGCGCCTTGCTAACGCCGAGGTGTTACTGGACGCCGGTAAGTCAGTCTCGGATGTGTCGAGCCTCTGCGAGGCTGTTGAGGCAGAGCGTTGGGGCGCAGTGGGGCTGGCGAGTGTTGCCGGTGACGCAGCCGATGCCGAGCTGATAGCCGCACTGACGGCGAGTGGGGCGCGGGCCGTGCATCGCGCGACGGCACAATCAACCTGTCTTGGTTTGGTGAGTAGTTACGCCGAACCAGAGCGTATGGGTGTAGACCGTTGGCTTGCCATGTTGGCGGCGCGTGCCCGCAATGAGGGGGCGCTGTGCGTGATTGATGCCGGCACCGCCGTAACCGTGGATTTGGTCTCCGCAGAAGGCGTGCATGAAGGCGGCTATATCTTGCCTGGTGCCGACCTGATGCGGCGCGCACTGAGTAACGAGACGGACCGGATTCAGGTCGGTGCCCTCGAGGAGCCGGCTATTGCGCCCGGCAATAACACGCAAGCCTGCGTCACTGCAGGGTCCTGGCGCGCGGTGCTGGGCGCGGTGGAGTCGACGATGGCGGCGTACCCAGGGCATCGCCCGCTACTAACGGGTGGCTCAGCGAGCACGCTCCGAGGCTTCGGCTTAACTGCTACAGTCAGCCCCGATCTGGTCATGGAAGGTCTCAGGCTATGGCTTTCCCGAACGCTTGACGAGTAGTCCCCCTGAGGGGATGATGCGCTCCCCGCCGGGGCGGCTGTTTTCGTTCCGGCAGAAGTTTTTTAGCTGGCGTAGCTCAGTAGGTAGAGCAGCTGATTTGTAATCAGCCGGTCGGGGGTTCGATTCCTCTCGCCAGCTCCATTTCATCCTGGCGCAAAAAACTGCTAGCCAATTGGCGCAAACGAAGTGTCAGCCGTCATTTGCGAGGGCCGCCAGAAGCGCAGAATTCCCCCTCCAGCCCTGTTGACACAAGGTGTCCAGATCTAGAGAATGTGCGCCCTTCCGGAGGGGTTCCCGAGTGGCCAAAGGGATCAGACTGTAAATCTGACGCGCGAGCTTCGGTGGTTCGAATCCACCCCCCTCCACCAAGGATAACGCCGGCGGGGGTTGTAGAGCCTCCGACGGCTGGTGTGGGTCCCGGGGTAGGTAAACGGTTACCGCGGGTATAGTTCAATGGTAGAACCTCAGCCTTCCAAGCTGATGATGCGGGTTCGATCCCCGCTACCCGCTCCAAACAGGGCAGCAGTTTTGCTCATATAGCTCAGTCGGTAGAGCACTTCCTTGGTAAGGAAGAGGTCACCGGTTCAAATCCGGTTATGAGCTCCAATTCGGTATGGCGCCGAGGGCGTGATACCGGGAAGGTGATAGAGAGGCGCCGACAGGGCGCCGGACATACAGGAACTCAGGAGAGTGTGTCGCCATGGCAAAAGAGGCATTTGAGCGTTCGAAGCCCCACGTTAATGTGGGCACGATTGGACACGTGGACCACGGTAAGACGACGCTGACGGCGGCGTTGACGCGTGTGTGCTCTGAGGTATGGGGCGGAGAGCTGGTTGCGTTTGACGGTATTGATAACGCACCGGAAGAGAAGGAGCGTGGTATCACGATCGCGACGTCTCACGTTGAGTACGAGTCAGACGGTCGTCACTACGCCCACGTTGACTGCCCCGGACACGCGGATTATGTGAAGAACATGATCACGGGTGCGGCACAGATGGACGGCGCTATTCTGGTATGTGGTGCGACTGACGGCCCGATGCCGCAGACGCGCGAGCACATCCTGCTGTCACGCCAGGTAGGCGTTCCCTACATTGTGGTGTTCCTGAACAAGGCTGACCTGCTGGCAGAAGACTGCGGCGGTGTGGACTCTGAGGAGTACACAGAGATGAAGGAACTGGTAGAGATGGAGCTCCGCGAGCTGCTAGATACCTACGAGTTCCCGGGTGACGACACACCGATCATCTGCGGTTCTGCGCTGATGGCGCTGGAAGGCAAGGATGACAACGGTCTGGGTACGACGGCGGTGAAGACGCTGGTTGAGACTTTGGATTCTTACATCCCCGAGCCTGAGCGTGCGATTGATCAGCCTTTCCTGATGCCGGTTGAGGATGTGTTCTCGATCTCTGGCCGGGGTACGGTTGTGACGGGTCGTGTTGAGCGCGGCATCATCAAGGTGGGTGACGAGATCGAGATCATCGGTATCAAGGAGACCCAGAAGACGACCTGTACGGGCGTTGAGATGTTCCGCAAGCTGCTTGACGAAGGCCGTGCGGGCGAGAACGTGGGTGTGCTGCTGCGTGGTACGAAGCGTGAAGAGGTGGAGCGTGGTCAGGTACTGGCGATTCCGGGTTCTGTGAACCCGCACACCAAGTTCGAGGCAGAGGTATATGTACTGTCAAAGGACGAGGGTGGCCGTCATACGCCGTTCTTCAAGGGCTACCGTCCGCAGTTTTACTTCCGTACGACGGACGTTACGGGTGCGGTTGAGCTGCCTGATGGTGTTGAGATGGTGATGCCGGGTGACAACATCAACTTTGTTGCTGAGCTGATTGCCCCGATTGCGATGGAAGAGGGCCTGCGTTTTGCGATCCGTGAGGGTGGCCGAACGGTAGGTGCAGGCGTCGTCGCCAAAATCCTCGACTAAAGCAAGGAAAACCAGCAAAAAAGCCCGCTGGAAGCGGGCTTTTTTGTGAGCGGGCCTTTCGCTGTGGCTGCAAACATACCCAAGCGGGTGTCAAGTATTGCGAACCGCTTCTGGGCCTCAAAACCCCCTGCAAACAGGGAATTGGGGCGTAATAGGCTGGCTTCCTATTGTTTGGGCAGCTGAGGTCAGGATCCGCCGTGAAAGGAGGTTTCTTTCGCCCTAGATGACAGATGTGTGAGAAATGCCGTATCCCTCTGAAACCCGCTAAATAAAGCGGTTTTCTTGTTGACACCCCCCACCGGCGTCCGTAGACTTCGCTCTCTTTTTTCGGGGTCCCCCGCGGGCACCGGCTGTTTTAAGGAGATGTACCGTGCAAAACCAGCGTATCCGAATCCGGCTGAAGGCCTTTGACCATCGCCTGATTGACGCATCGACAGAAGAGATTGTGGAGACGGCCCGTCGCACTGGCGCTCAGGTTCGTGGCCCGATCCCTCTGCCGACCAAAAAGGAGAAGTTCACCATTCTGGTGTCTCCTCACGTGAACAAGGATGCGCGGGATCAATACGAGATCCGTACGCACAAGCGTCTCCTCGATATCGTCGAGCCGACCGAGAAAACGGTTGATGCTCTGATGAAACTTGATCTAGCTGCGGGCGTAGAAGTCCAAATCAGTCTGGGTTGAGGACAATTTAGTAGAAGTAGCCTGCCTGGTTCGCCAGGTGTGTAACGTCCGATTCGATCACTAACAGGACTGTGTCGGGCGGCCATAGAGGGTTGAGCCCCGTACACTGTGAGGTTTAAGCCATGACTATTGGTTTAGTCGGCCGAAAATCGGGAATGACGAGAGTCTTCACCGAGGACGGCGCATCAGTACCAGTGACCGTAGTGGAAATTGCTCCAAACCGCGTCACTCAAATCAAAGAGCTCGAGACCGACGGGTACCGGGCAATTCAGGTCACGGCGGGTAGCCGCAAGGCCTCGAAAGTCAGCAAGCCGGAAGCCGGGCATTACGCCAAGGCCGGAGTGACCGCGGGCGAGGGCCTGTGGGAATTCCGACTGGATGGGTCTGACGAGGCGTTTGAGGTTGGATCCGAGCTGACCGTCGAACGGTTTGAGCAAGGTCAAAAGGTCGATGTTGCAGGTCGTTCCAAAGGTAAGGGTTTCCAGGGCGTGGTCAAGCGCTGGAATTTCCGCACTCAGGACGCGACCCACGGTAACTCACTGTCGCACCGCGCGCCGGGTTCTATTGGCCAGTGCCAAACGCCGGGCCGCGTGTTCAAGGGCAAGAAGATGTCCGGGCACATGGGTGACGAGCGCGTGACGACCCAGGGCCTCGAAGTGGTCCGCGTTGACGTTGAGCGCAACTTGCTGCTCATCAAAGGTGCGGTACCGGGTGCTCCGGGCGGCGAAGTGATTATTCGTCCGACAGTCAAAGCGGCGGGCAATAGCCCGTCCCAGTCGTGAGTAGCGGGGGCGAGACGTGGAACTAAGTGTAGTCAAGCCGGGAAACAAGGCGGCAGGGACCGTCGCGGTATCTGAAGCCAACTTTGCCCGCGAGTATAACGAAGCGTTGGTGCATCAGGTCGTTACGGCCTATTTGTCCGGCGCACGGCAAGGCACCCGGGCGCAAAAAACGCGTTCAGAGGTCGCCGGGGGTGGCAAGAAGCCCTGGCGACAAAAGGGCACCGGACGTGCCCGCGCGGGCACGATCCGTTCACCGATCTGGCGATCCGGCGGCGTGACCTTCGCGGCCAAGCCGCAGGATCACTCGCAAAAGGTGAATCGCAAAATGTATCGGGCAGCGATGCGTTCCATCCTGTCTGAGCTGGCCCGCACCGATCGCCTGATGATCGTTGAGGCACTGGATGTTGAGCAGCCCAAGACCAAGCTGCTCGTAGAGACCCTGAAAGGGTATGGCGTGGATAACGTTTTGATTGTGGCGGACAACGTAGACAAGAACCTGTATCTGGCCTCGCGCAACTTGCACAAGGTTGACGTGCGGGACGTTGAAGGCGCGGATCCCGTGAGCCTGATTGCTTACGACAAAGTCATGATCACCGTCGATGCCGTCAAGAAGTTTGAGGAGGCGTTGGCGTGAATCACGAGCGAGTTTTTCAGATTCTGCTGGGCCCCCACGTGTCGGAAAAAGCGGCAATCGTGGCAGAGCAGAGCAATCAATATGTGTTCCGTGTCTCGCTGGATGCGACAAAAGACGAAATTCGTCAGTCCGTCGAGCAGCTGTTCAAGGTTACGGTAAATGATGTTCAGACGTTGCGTGTAAAGGGTAAGACCAAGCGCAATCGTTATGGATTGAGCAAGCGCCCGTCGTGGAAGAAAGCCTATGTGCGGGTGGAGCAAGGTCAGGAAATTGACTTTGCGTCGATAAGCTGAGGTAGCGAGTCATGGCAGTCGTAAAGAGTAAACCCACGTCAGCAGGACGCCGCCACCAGGTTAAGGTGGTGACCGAAGGTTTGCACAAAGGCAAACCTCATGGTCCGCTCCTCGAGAAGAAGTCCAAGACCGGCGGCCGTAATAACCTTGGCCGTATCACTACCCGTCATATCGGTGGTGGCCACAAACAGCATTACCGCAAGATCGATTTCAAGCGCACCAAGGACGGCATCCCCGCCAAGGTCGAGCGCATCGAGTACGACCCCAACCGCACCGCGCACATTGCACTGCTCCTTTATGCCGATGGCGAGCGCCGCTACATCATCGCGCCCAAAGGGATTCAAGCGGGCGACGTGCTGCACTCCGGTTCGGCAGCGCCCATCAAGACGGGCAACTGCTTGCCGGTTCGCAACATTCCGGTCGGCTCGGTGATCCACGCAATCGAGCTCAAGCCGGGTAAGGGCGCGCAGATGGCGCGTTCGGCGGGTGCTTCTGTGCAGCTGGTGGCGCGTGAAGGTCAATACGCCACCGTGCGCCTCCGCTCCGGTGAAATGCGCAAAGTGCCAATTGATTGCCGCGCCACGTTGGGCGAGGTATCGAACTCCGAGCATAGCCTGCGCAAGCTCGGTAAAGCAGGTGCCGCACGCTGGAGAGGCGTACGACCCACCGTGCGTGGTGTGGCTATGAACCCGGTTGATCACCCCCATGGTGGTGGTGAAGGTAAGACATCTGGTGGCCGTCACCCGGTCACGCCCTGGGGCGTGCCGACCAAGGGCTACAAAACCCGCAAGAACAAGCGCACCGACGGCATGATTGTTCGCCGTCGCGGCAAGAAGTAATCGGTCAGGAGAGTAAACAGTGCCCCGTTCATTGAAAAAAGGCCCTTTCATCGACCTGCACCTCATGAAGAAAGTTGAGGCGGCGGCGGAAGCCAACGATCGCCGACCGATCAAGACTTGGTCACGTCGATCGATGGTTTCCCCCAACATGGTGGGTCTGACGATTGCCGTGCACAACGGCCGTCAGCACGTTCCCATCCTGATTAACGAAGACATGGTGGGCCACAAGCTAGGTGAGTTTGCGGTGACCCGTACGTTCAAGGGCCACATTGTCGACAAGAAGGCCAAGCGTTAAGGCCGGCTGGAGAGAGATATGGAAGTAGCAGCCAAATTGCGTGCAGCACGCATCTCGGCGCAGAAGGCACGTCTGGTCGCAGATCAGGTTCGTGGCAAGCCGGTCGAGGAAGCGCTGAATGTGCTCGAGTTCAGCAACAAGAAGGCCGCGGCCATTGTCCGCAAAGTGCTGAACTCTGCAATTGCCAATGCCGAGAACAATGAAGGCGCAGACGTTGATGAGCTGCGCGTGTCCACCATTTTTGTTGATGAAGGGTTCACCATGAAGCGCCTGCGCGCTCGCGCCAAAGGCCGCGGTGACCGAATTTTTAAGCGCACCTGCCATATCACGGTCAAGGTCGCGGACAACGAGAGTTAAGGAGACGACCGAATGGGTCAGAAGGTACATCCAACGGGTATCCGACTGGGCGTGGTCAAGGACCATAACTCGGTCTGGTATGCGGACAGCAAAACCTATGCGCAGAATCTAATCAACGACCTCGAGGTGCGTGAATACATCCTGAAGAAGTTGGATTCCGCCTCGGTAAGTCGCGTCAAGATTGAGCGCCCCGCGCAGACAGCACGCATCACCATCTTCACTGCGCGCCCCGGCATTGTGATTGGGAAGAAGGGTGAAGACGTCGAAGGCCTGCGCAAGGCCCTGTCCGCGAAAATGGGTGTGCCGGTGCACATCAATATTGAAGAGATTCGCAAGCCCGATGTTGACGCACGTCTGGTTGCTCAGAACGTCGCCCAGCAGCTGGAGCGTCGAGTGATGTTCCGTCGAGCGATGAAGCGCGTCGTGCAAAACGCCATGCGTCAGGGCGCAGAGGGCATCAAGGTGCAGGTCAGTGGCCGGCTTGGTGGTGCAGAAATTGCCCGAACAGAGTGGTACCGCGAGGGACGTGTGCCCCTGCACACCCTGCGGGCTGATATTGATTATGCCACGTATGAAGCGCACACCACCTACGGTGTGATTGGCGTGAAGGTATGGATTTTTAAAGGTGAGGTAATCGGCGAAGGCGAAGAGGCCTGATAGGTCAGAGCGCAGAGCTGAATATCTGATTTAAGGAAGTAAGAACATGTTGCAACCGAAACGAACCAAGTTCCGCAAGACGCAGAAAGGCCGCAACCGTGGTCTTGCCGAGCGCGGTAGCAAGGTGAGCTTTGGCGAGTACGCCCTGAAGGCGACTGGTCGTGGCCGCATCACTGCCCGTCAGATTGAAGCGGCGCGTCGTGCCATGACCCGTCACATCAAGCGGGGTGGAAAAATCTGGATTCGTATTTTCCCGGACAAGCCGATTACCGGTAAGCCGCTGGAAGTTCGCCAGGGAAAAGGTAAGGGCAACGTTGAGTATTGGGTGGCGCAGATCCAGCCGGGTAGAGTGCTGTATGAGGTCGAGGGGGTATCAGAGCAGTTGGCGCGCGAGGCTTTCGACCTTGCTGCGGCCAAGCTACCGGTACAGACCACGTTTGTGAAGCGGTCGGTGATGTGATGAAAGCCAATGAACTTCGGGACAAGTCGGTCGATGAGCTGAACCAGCAGCTGCTGTCTCTGCGTGAGGAGCAGTTCAAGTTGCGTATGGCCAAGGCAACGGGTCAGTTAGGTCAGAGTCATCTGCTGAAGCAGACCAAGCGAGACATTGCGCGGGTGAAGACCGTGCTGCAACAGAAGGCGGAACAGTAATGGCATCCACAGAGACGCGCACGCGAACCCTTCAGGGCCGCGTAGTCAGTGACAAGATGGACAAGACCATCACTGTCAAAATCGAGCGCCGGGTGAAGCACCCTGTGTATGGGAAGTACATCACCCGCTCTTCCAAGGTGCATGCGCACGACGAAGAAAACAAAGCGGGAATAGGCGACACCGTGCTGGTTGCAGAGTCGCGCCCGATGTCCAAGAGCAAGAGCTGGACCCTCGTTGAGGTTGTGGAGACCGCGACTCAGATTTGAGGCGCCGTCAGTTTGAGCGAGCGGCACGAATGCCGTTGGTGGAGTAGAGAAAGATGATTCAGACGCAGTCGTATCTGGAAGTAGCCGATAACAGCGGGGCACGTCGTGTGATGTGTATCAAAGTGCTGGGCGGCTCCAAGCGTCGTTATGCCCGCGTGGGTGATTTGATCAAGGTCACCGTGAAGGAAGCGATCCCCCGGGGAAAGGTCAAGAAGGGTCAGGTGATCACGGCCGTTGTTGTGCGCACCAAGAAAGGCGTGCGTCGCCCGGATGGCTCATTAATCAAGTTCGACGAGAACGCAGCTGTGCTGCTAAACGCGCAGGACGCGCCGATTGGTACCCGTATTTTTGGGCCGGTCACTCGCGAGCTCCGCGGCGAGAAATTCATGAAAATCATTTCTCTTGCGCCAGAAGTGATCTGAGCAGGGACGGAGAGGGTTTAACCATGGCGAAGCTCAAGCGTGATGACGAAGTGGTCGTGATCGCCGGAAAAGACAAGGGAAAGCGCGGCACCGTGCGTCGCGTCCTGGATTGTGACCGAGTCATTGTCAGCGGCGTGAACATGATGAAGAAGCACACCAAGCCGAACCCTCAGGCGGGCGTTACCGGCGGCATCATCGAGCAGGAAGCACCGATTCAAGCTTCTAATTTGGCGGTTTACAACAGCAAATCCGGCAAAGGTGAGCGCGTTGGCTACCGCGTTGAGGATGGCAAAAAGGTCCGCGTATTCAAGCCGTCCGGCGATCTGGTTGACGCCTGATCAGCAGGGACGAGAAGAGGCAATTGAGAGATGACAGCGCTTAAAGAAAAGTATCGCAGCGAAATTGTTCCCCAGCTCCAGTCAGAGCTCGGGCTCAAAAACGTCATGGCGGTGCCGCGAATCAGCAAGATCACCCTCAACATGGGTGTGGGCGAAGCCGTGGGCGACAAGAAGGTGCTCGAGCACGCGGTCTCTGATATGGAGAAGATTGCCGGCCAAAAACCCGTCGTCACCAAGTCGCGCAAGTCGATTGCGGGTTTCAAGATCCGTGACGGCTGGCCGATTGGCTGCAAAGTCACACTGCGCGACGAGCGCATGTACGAATTCCTTGATCGTCTGATCAATATTGCCATTCCCCGAATCCGCGACTTCCGTGGCATGAGCCCCAAGCAGTTTGACGGGCGCGGCAATTTTGCAATGGGTGTCACCGAACAAATTATTTTCCCGGAAATTGACTACGACCAGATCGACAAGCTGCGCGGCATGGACATCACCATTTCCACCACTGCAGCCAGCGACGAGCAGGGTAGAGCCTTGCTGGCCGCATTCAATTTCCCTTTCAGAAGCTGAGGCATCAGAGATATGGCCAAGAAATCCATGATCGCCCGCGAGGCCAAGCGCGCCCGAACGGTAGCCAAGTTCGCTGCCAAGCGTGCCCAACTCAAGGAAGTGATTGCCAACGTCAACACAAGCGACGAAGAGCGTTGGGAAGCCCAGATTGCGCTGCAGAAATTGCCACGGAATGCGAGCCCGGTGCGCCAGCAGCGGCGGTGCCAGCTGACAGGTCGCCCTCATGGTGTCTACAGAAAATTTGGTTTGTGCCGCAACAAGCTGCGTGAAGCAGCCATGCGCGGCGATGTACCTGGTCTGGTTAAGTCCAGCTGGTAACGGAGAACGTTTGAATGAGCATGCAAGATCCGCTGAGCGATATGTTGACCCGTCTGCGCAATGCGCAAATGGCGGGCAAGCAGACCGTTAATATGCCGGGGTCCAAGCTGAAGGTTTCAGTGGCCAGGGTTCTCGAGCAGGAAGGCTACATCGCCGGTCATCGTTACGACGACAGCACCAGCAAGCCGCGGTTGCACATCGACCTGAAGTATTACGAAGGCAAGCCGGTGATCGCTGAAATTGAGCGCATTAGTAAGCCGTCTTTACGCCGCTACTCCGGCAAGGACGATTTGCCGTCGGTGCGCGGTGGGCTGGGTGTCGCCATTGTGTCGACTTCCCGTGGGGTCATGACGGATCGGGCGGCGCGAGCTGCCGGTGTTGGGGGCGAAGTCCTCTGCACGGTCTTCTGATCAGAGAACTGGAGCGTTAGAGAAATGTCTCGTGTAGCAAATAGTCCGGTCGCCCTGCCCAAAGGGGTGGACATAAAAATCGAGGGACTAAACCTCTCGGTGAAGGGTGGCAAGGGCACGCTGGATCTGACCCTGACCGATGGTGTGGGCGTCAACGTGGACGAAGACGTGGCCACCATTACCTTCGAGGGCGACAGCCATCGCGCGATGGCGGGTACGACCCGTTCGCTGCTAGCCAACATGGTCAAGGGTGTCTCTGAAGGTTGGGAGAAGAAGCTCGTGCTGAATGGCGTTGGTTACCGTGCGAAAGCCTCCGGCAAGACGGTCAACCTGACGATTGGCCTGTCGCACCAGGTGGATTACCAGCTGGCAGAGGGCTTGTCAGCTGATACGCCCAGCCAGACAGAAATCGTGATCTCAGGGATCGACAAGCAGGCGGTTGGTCAGGCCGCGGCGGAAATTCGCAGCTTCCGGCCCCCGGAGCCCTACAAAGGAAAAGGCATCCGTTACGCAGACGAGTACGTCCGGCGTAAGGAAGCCAAGAAAAAGTAATCGGATACGGCAATGAATACCAAGACACAAGCGCGTCAGCGCCGCGCCAAAAAATCCCGGGTGCACATGCGAACTGCGGGTTCCGTCAGGTTGTCAGTGCATCGCTCGCCGCGGCACATCTACGCCCAGATTATTTCTGGCGACAGCAAGACCGTGTTGGCTCAGGCCTCGACGTTGGACAAAGACCTGCGCTCTGGCGCCACGGGCAATGTGGCAGCGGCAGCGGCCGTGGGCAAGCTGGTCGCAGAGCGCGCGAAGGCGGCTGGCGTCACGTCAGTAGCATTTGACCGGTCAGGTTTCCGATATCACGGACGGGTGAAAGCACTTGCAGAGGCTGCGCGTGAAGGCGGGCTGGAGTTTTAAATATGGCAATGAATGACAAAAAGCAGCAGGGCGATCAGCGCACTGAAGGTGATCTTCAGGAGAAGCTGGTTCAGGTGAACCGGGTCGCCAAGACTGTTAAGGGCGGCCGCATCATGAGCTTTACGGCGCTGACCGTGGTCGGTGACGGCAAAGGCCGCGTTGGCTATGGCCGGGGCAAAGCGCGCGAAGTGCCTGTTGCGATTCAGAAAGCTATGGAGTCAGCGCGCCGCAACATGGTGCAGGTGCAGTTGGTCAACGGCACCCTTCAGTACCCGATCAAGGCCGTTCACGGTGCTTCCAAGGTTTACATGCAGCCTGCTTCAGATGGTACGGGTGTGATTGCCGGTGGTGCGATGCGCTCTGTGCTGGAACTTGCCGGCGTGCACAACGTATTGGCCAAGTGCTACGGCTCAACCAACCCTGTAAACGTCGTCCAGGCGACCTTTAAGGGACTCCGGGATATGAGCTCGCCTGAGGACGTCGCAGCGCGACGTGGCCTCAGTGTAGAAGAGATCCTCAGCTGAGTAGTGAGGAAAGACTGATGAGTAAAGCAATGATCAAAGTCACGCAGGTGCGCAGCATCCATGGCCGTCTGAAAAAGCATCAGGCCTGTGTCGCGGGTTTGGGCTTGCGTCGTATTGGCCACACGGTCGAGGTGGAGGACACCCCGTCCGTACGCGGCATGATTAACAAGGTGAACTACCTGGTCCGCGTCGAGGGCGAGAGCAATGTCTGACGAAATGCGTTTAAACAGCCTGAAGCCAGCTCCGGGCGCCAAGCGAGACGCCAAACGCGTGGGGCGCGGCATCGGTTCGGGCGTCGGCAAAACCGCGGGTCGCGGTCACAAGGGTTTGAAGTCACGATCCGGTGGCACCGTCAAAGCGGGTTTCGAGGGTGGTCAGATGCCACTGCAGAAGCGCCTCCCGAAGTACGGCTTCACCTCGCGCATTGGCCGGACGACTGCGGAGGTCAGGCTGCATGAGTTGAACCGCGTTGAAGGCGATGTAGTGGATCTGGAGTCGCTGAAAGCGGCGGACCTCATCAAGGACGACGTGAAACGCGTGCGCGTATTCCTCTCTGGCGAGATCGGCCGCGCTGTCAACGTCCGTGGTGTGACAGTCACCAAGGGCGCAAAAGCAGCTATCGAAGCCGCGGGCGGGAGCGTCGAGGCCTAATCGATGGCGAACGGGATGCCCTCCATGAATTCGGCCGGCATGGGTGAGCTGTTTGCTCGCTTGCGCTTCGTGCTGATTGCGCTGTTGATCTACCGTGTCGGGACCCATATCCCGGTACCCGGTATCGATCCCGAGCAGCTGGCATCCCTGTTTGATCAGAATCAGGGCACCATTTTAGGCTTGGCAAACGTATTCTCGGGTGGCGCGCTGGAGCGTATGAGTATTCTGGCGCTGGGCATCCTGCCGTATATCTCGGCGTCCATAATTATGCAGCTGATGACCGCGGTGACGCCGCAGTTGGAGCAGCTGAAAAAAGAAGGCGAGGCGGGGCGCCGCAAGATCTCCCAGTGGACCCGATACCTCACCGTGGTCCTGGCGTTGGTTCAGGGTTCCGGCATGACCGTGGGTCTTGCCAATCAGGGCCTGACCTACGCGACCGGACTCAGCTTCTATGTGACTGCCGTGGCGTCGCTGGTGACGGGTGCGGTATTCATGATGTGGCTGGGTGAGCAGATTACCGAGCGAGGCGTTGGTAACGGCATCTCCCTGCTCATCTTCGCCGGTATTGTCGCAGGGTTGCCGGCGGCGATTGGCCAGTCTCTGGAGCAGGCGCGCCAGGGCGAGATCAGCATTCTGATCCTGCTGGGCATTCTGGTGCTCGCAGCGGTCGTGATTTATTTGGTGGTGTTCATTGAGCGCGGCCAACGTCGCATTACGGTGAACTACGCCAAGCGCCAGCAGGGGCGGCGCATGATGCAGGCTCAGGCCTCTCACTTGCCCCTCAAGGTCAACATGGCGGGCGTGATTCCGGCCATTTTTGCCAGCTCCATCCTGCTGTTCCCAGCGTCGGTGGCGCAGTGGTTTGGCAGTGGCGACAGCTCTGACTGGTTGCAGGACCTAGCCGTGGCGATTGGCCCTGGTCAGCCCCTGAATATTTTGCTGTTTACCGGCTTTATCGTGTTTTTCTGCTTCTTTTATACCGCGTTGATGTTCAACCCGCAGGAAGTGGCGGACAACCTGAAGCGATCCGGTGCGTTTGTGCCGGGTATCCGACCAGGCCAGCAAACCGCCAACTATATCGACGGTGTGCTGACCCGCCTGACGGTGTTTGGCTCTGCCTACATCGCGCTGGTCTGCCTGCTGCCACAGTTTCTGGTGGTGATGTTTAACGTGCCCTTTTATCTGGGCGGTACTTCCATGCTGATCGTTGTGGTGGTGGTAATGGACTTTATGGCTCAGGTACAGAGCCATCTGATGTCGCACCAATACGAGGGTGTGATGAAGAAAGCCAACCTCGGGAGCCTCAGCCCCGCGGGTCGGGTGAGATAGGAATCAGGAGTTTCCGATGAAAGTGCGAGCTTCGGTCAAGAAAATGTGTCGCAACTGCAAAGTGGTGCGGCGTAACGGTGTGGTCAGAGTGATCTGCTCGTCAGATCCGCGCCACAAGCAGCGTCAGGGCTGATTCTTGAAGCCCAGCGCTCAAATCATTAACATGCGCGCCCTTTTTGTTGGTGCGCGGGTCGCGTGTGCCTTCGGGTGCACCACTCAACAGGTGTGGAGATAGAAGATGGCGCGTATCGCCGGAGTCAACATCCCCGATCACAAGCATGCGGTCATTTCGCTGACCCATATTTATGGCATTGGTAAAACCCAGGCCAAGAAATTGTGTGAGGCAAGCAACATTCCCGAGAGCACCAAAATTGGTGAACTGTCGGAGGGTGAATTGGACCAGCTGCGGTCACTGGTATCCGAGATGAATGTCGAGGGTGACCTGCGACGCGAGGTGTCCATGAACATCAAGCGACTGATGGACCTCGGTTGTAACCGCGGTGTCCGTCACCGCAAGGGTCTGCCACTGCGCGGTCAGCGTACCAAGACCAATGCACGGACGCGTAAGGGCCCACGAAAGCCCATTCGCAAGTAAACAGGCTGTCGCCTGCGAGGCGGGCGACCACTTTGGTGGAGCTACATCACTTTTTGTAGCGTCGATATTAAAGCGAGTAGATAAATGGCAAAAAACGCCAAGACAACGAAGCGGAAGATCACCAAGCAGGTGGTCGACGGTGTGGCCCACATTCACGCGTCTTTCAACAATACCATCATCACGATTACCGACCGTCAGGGCAATACCCTGAGCTGGGCCACTGCGGGGGGCTCTGGTTTCCGTGGCTCACGTAAGTCCACGCCGTTTGCAGCGCAGGTCGCCGCAGAGCGCGCAGGTGAGGCGGCCAAGGAGTACGGGCTGCGGAACCTTGACGTTGAGGTGAAAGGACCCGGGCCCGGCCGTGAATCCGCAGTGCGCGCACTGAACGGTTGCGGCTACAAGATTACGAACATAACGGACGTGACACCGATTCCGCATAACGGTTGTCGCCCACCCAAAAAGCGTCGCGTATAACGCGCGCCAGAGAGGACTTAGCAAATGGCTCGATATATTGGACCGAAGTGCAAGCTCTCCCGACGGGAGGGTACGGATCTGCAGCTTAAGAGTGGTGTGGCTGCCTTTGACAAGAAGTGCAAATCAGAGACACCGCCCGGGCAACACGGCGCGCGTCGCGGTCGACTGTCTGACTACGGCGTGCAGCTGCGCGAGAAGCAGAAGGTGCGTCGCATCTATGGAGTGCTGGAAAAGCAGTTCCGTAATTACTATAAGGAAGCCGCCCGTCTGAAAGGCGCGACGGGTGAAAACCTGCTGCAGCTTCTCGAAAGTCGCCTGGACAATGTTGTTTATCGCATGGGCTTTGGTTCTACGCGGTCAGAGGCGCGTCAGCTGGTCTCTCACAAGGGCATTCTGGTGAATGGGCAGGTCGTGAATGTTCCGTCCTACCAGGTACAGCCAGGCGATGTGGTCTCTGTGCGAGAAAAGGCCAAAAAGCAACTTCGGGTGCAGTCTGCTCTGGCGATCGCCGAGCAGCGTGGGGAGCCCATTTGGGTAGAGGTAGATGCCAGCAAGCTGGAAGGGACCTTCAAGTCTCGTCCGGAGCGACAGGATCTGCCAGGCGAAATTAACGAAAACCTGATTGTGGAGCTGTATTCGAAGTAAGGCTTCGAATTTAACCCGGTTACGCAATCCCTGAAATCATCGAAGGTGTTCTATGCAAAGTTCTGTCACTGAGTTTTTGACACCCCGCGTCATCAAAGTTGATGAGGCTTCCAACACTCGTGCCACCGTCACGCTCGAGCCGCTCGAGCGAGGCTTTGGCCACACGCTGGGCAATGCCCTGCGCCGCATTCTGCTGTCTTCCATGCCTGGTTGTGCCGTCACCGAAGTCGAAATCGACGGCGTTCAGCACGAATACTCGGCGATTGAATGTGTTCAGGAGGATGTGATCGAAATCCTGTTGAACCTGAAGGGTGTCGCGCTGTCGCTGAACGGCAAGGACTCCGCGCAGCTGACGCTGTCCGCACAGGGCCCCTGTACGGTGACTGCAGCCGACATTCAGGTCGATCACGACGTGGAGATCTCTAATCCAGATCACGTGATTTGCACGGTGACGGACAAGACACCGCTGTCGATTCGACTGTTGGTGCAGCGCGGTCGCGGTTACTCACCGGCCGACGCACGTGAAAACCCGGAAGAGGAAACCCGCTCCATTGGCCGTTTGCCGTTGGATGCGTCGTTCTCGCCGATTCGTCGCGTAAGCTATGTTGTCGATTCGGCGCGGGTTGAGCAGCGTACTGACCTCGACAAGCTGATCATCGATCTGGAGACCAACGGCACGTTGGATCCGGAAGAAGCGATCCGTCGCGCGGCCACTATCCTGCAGCAGCAGCTGGCGGTTTTCGTGGACCTCGAGGGCGAAGCGCAGGCAGCAGCGACGGAGGCTGCTGAAGAAGTCGATCCGATTCTGCTGCGACCGGTCGACGATCTGGAGCTGACTGTTCGCTCAGCCAACTGCCTTAAGGCGGAGAACATTTACTACATCGGCGATCTGGTGCAGCGCACCGAGGTCGAGCTGCTCAAGACCCCGAACCTGGGTAAGAAGTCGCTGACCGAAATCAAGGACGTGCTCGCATCACGGGGCCTGTCTTTGGGCATGCGTTTGGAAGCTTGGCCACCCGCGAGCCTGAAGAACGATGAGCGACTGCTCAGCGTCTGATAAGGAATAACGCCCGGTTAGGCCGGGCATCATTTGGAAGGAATAGAGTCATGCGTCATCGCCATAGCGGACGACAACTGAATCGCAACAGCTCTCATCGGAAGGCCATGTTTCGCAACATGACGGTATCTCTGGTCGAGCACGAGCTGATCAAGACGACCCTGCCGAAGGCAAAGGAGCTGCGCAGCTATGCGGAGCCGCTAATCACGCTGGCCAAAGATGACAGTGTTGCCAATCGGCGTTTGGCCTTTGACCGCACGCGCTCCAAAGCCGCGGTGGGCAAGTTGTTTGAGGAGCTGGGTCCCAGATACCAGGAGCGGCCAGGCGGCTATATTCGGATCCTCAAGTGCGGTTTCCGCGCTGGTGACAAGGCGCCGATGGCGTTTGTGGAGCTGGTGGACCGACCTCAGCCCGAAATTGAAGACGAAGAGGTGGTAGAAGAGTCCGCCGAGGACTGATTCGTCCAGTTCGACGAGCCCCCGCCGGCATACCCGCGGGGGCTTTTTATTGCCCGTTATATAACACCCTGTTGATTCGGCGATAGCGAAATAGGTTCTGGATCTGCCAGTGACATGTGAGGTCGAATAAGGCGCGATTTAGTCGGTTGGTGGCATGGCTATCGCCTGACCATTTAATATATTTAAGTCTATAAATCAATTAGTTAAAGGTGGGATAGCGCAGCTTGCAGTCTTCGGTTAACACCGGTAACGTACGCGAGCCAGAAAACAGGGCGCAAGTCCCTGTCAGCGTTTAAAACGACAACAATCCATGAGAGAACCATAACCCATGAAGCGATCACGCAATAAGCTGTATCAATTCGCGGCTGCCGCCTGCCTGCCCATCAGTTTGACGGCACAGGCGCAGCTGGAAGAAGTCATTGTGACGGCGCAGAAGCGCGCTGAGAGCCTGCAAGACGTACCGATTTCTATTAGCACGGTGAGCGGCGAAAAGATTCAGGACAACACCATCCTTAATTTTTCTGCGTTGGCTGATTTTATTCCCAGCCTTCACATTGCTGAAGCTTCCGTTAATACAAATATCTACATGCGCGGTATTGGCTCCGGTAATAACCGTGGCTTTGAGCAGTCGGTGGGTATGTATCTTGATGGCGTTTATCTCGGGCGAGGCCGCCAGTACCGTTCTGCACTCCTAGACGTCGAGCGTGTGGAAGTGCTGCGCGGACCTCAGGGCACGCTATTCGGTAAGAACACGGTGGCAGGTGCCATCAATATCACTAGTGCCTCTCCGGAGATCGGTGAAGGCGCCTCGGGTGAGGTCAACGTCTCCATCGAAGAAAATGGCGGCAGCATCGCGGAGGGCTTTATTCAGGGGGGCGGTGAGACCTTTGCCGCGCGCCTTGCCCTGCGCAGCCGTGAGACGGACGGTTACGTCTATAACGCCTACCTTGATGAAGACGAGGGTGCGATTGATGAGTTTGGAGGCCGGTTGACCCTCGTGTGGGAGCCCAGTGAATCGTTCTCTGCAAACTTCAAATACACCTATATGGAACGCGATCGTGATGGCGCAAACAGCGCGACCTGGCGTTATTTGAGCCCCGCGGAGCGGAACGCGCAAGTACCCAATCGAAGTGCTTTTGCCAATACAGCCTACACGATCATGGATATCTTTTTCCCTGACTTCCCGGGCATTGCCGGTCAAGATTTCACGACCTACAAGGACAACAATTACGGTCGCAGTAAAGATGACGGCATTGGCATTGGACTTCGTCCGGACAGTAGTGAGGATGAAGTGGAGAACATGTCACTGACGCTGACCTGGGAGCTTGGCGGCGGCACCTTGACCTCCGTTACTGGTTTTGCGGCTTACGAGTATTTCGACGACGTTGACGTAGACTGGTTACCGTTACAGTTTATCGACCGCTCAGATATCCACGATTTTGATCAGTTCAGCCAGGAGGTCCGCTGGGCCGCCGATATCGGCGATCGCTTTACCTACACGGTAGGGGGCTATATCGATCAGAACGAGCTCGACATGCAGGGCCAGGTGGTGATCGACACTAATTTTGACGGCCTTTTCCCAGCGTTTGTCGCCTTAGCTAACGGTTTGCCTCCAGAAGCGGCGGCAGCAATGCCGCAGAACCTGATGACATCTTTGACCGCTAACAGCCCTTTGAACGGTATACCGGGTTATGGCGTCTATGCGGCGAATCAGGCCGCGCGCAACCACGCGTTTTCTCAAGATACTGACTCTTGGGCGCTGTTTGCGCAGGGCACCTATGACCTGACTGAAGCGCTGCGTCTGACCGTTGGTGTGCGCTACACCGAGGAAGAAAAGGACGCTGTCAGTAATCAGAAGCTTGGCGACAGCCTTTGCGGTCTTACCGGTAATTTAGAGGGCGGCACCATGGGGCAATGTGCTGCCTACAACAATTGGTTGGCGGTAGTGTACTCCTCCAACTTTAATACCTACCAGAAGTACTGGACTGGGAGCCGCAAAACTGATGACTTTTCACCCTCGGTGAATCTGCAGTGGGACGTCAGTGACAACACCATGCTCTACGTGACCTACTCAGAGGGCTTTAAGTCTGGCGGTTTCAGTGCTGCGGACGATGGCAACCCTGGCAATATCCCGGTCGGTGTGCCACCGATTCCGCCCTTTGTCGACAATGGCTTCCAGGCCAACAGCTTTGTTTCTACAGTCCCGAACGAGGACTTCGAGTTTGACGATGAGTCGGTGGAATCCATCGAGATCGGCGGTAAGCACGAGTTCATGGATGGCCGTATGCGACTGAACTGGGCCGCGTTTTACTCTGAGTATAACGATCTCCAGACCACTATCTTCAAGGGGGTAGGCTTCTCGGTGAAGAACGCTGCGTCGTCTGAAGTGGAAGGCCTGGAGGTGGATTGGTTGTTCCAGATGACGGACACCATCCGAGTGGGTATCAACGCAGCCTACCTCGACGCCTCTTATGGGGATTTTAAAGATGGCCCTTGTGACGCGATCCAGTTAGATGTAGATAGCGCCTGCGGTACCCCAGCAGGTGCTACCAGAAATGACTTGACAGGGTATCGAACGCTATATGCCTCTGAGTGGAGCGGCAACGCCTTTGTTGACGTTCGAATCCCGATGGGTAACTTGGAGTGGTTTGGTGGCGTTGACGTCAACTACCGAGACGAGTTTGATTCTGCAGGTGATGCTGACCCCTATGACGTGATTGATGCCTACACGAAGGTCAATGCTCGCATCGGTGTGAGCGCCGATAATTGGGAAATCATGGCCTACGGTCGCAACATCTTCGACGAGGTTGCTTTCCAACAAAGCTTCGATACTCCAGTCTTGGCAGGCAGCCACACTTGGTTCATGGAGGAAGGCGCAGTATTTGGGGTGCGAGGCACTTTTAAGTTCTGAACGCCATCCGCTGAAAGATACAAAAGCCCGGCACAAGCCTGGCTTTTTTATGCCTGCCCGCGCATGACTGCAGGGCGCCTCCCTCTGCGAAGGTTTAAGGTTCTGGGCTGGAGATCGAGCATCGTTACCCTGATTTCAATGTCCTCTCAGGCCGCCTTGGGTCTAGCTTTGGCAGTCGCCTTTTTGGTGGTCGATCTTTTCGGCGCAGGGAGCAGAGGTGCGAGAAAATGCCCTGTATGAGAGGCTTTGGTCGCTGCAACATCTTCAGGTGTGCCCGTGGCAATGATCTGCCCGCCGCCAGAACCCCCCTCGGGGCCTAGATCGATGAGCCAGTCAGCCGTTTTGATGACATCCAGATTGTGCTCAATGATCACCACCGTATTGCCGGCGTCTCTCAGCCTGTGCAGCACTTCGAGTAGCTGGCGGATATCTTCAAAGTGCAGACCAGTCGTGGGCTCATCAAGAATATAGAGCGTGTTACCGGTATCTCGCTTGGAAAGCTCTCGGGACAGTTTAACGCGCTGCGCTTCGCCGCCCGACAAAGTGGTAGCTGCTTGGCCAAGACGAATATAGGACAGCCCGACGTCCATCAGCGTTTGCAGTTTGCGGTGGATGGCCGGCACGGCCTCAAAGAAAGATAGCGCGTCCTCTACTGTCAGATTCAACACCTCGGAAATGTTGAGATCCTTGAATTTGATCTCCAGTGTTTCCCTGTTATAGCGCTTGCCCTTGCACACATCGCAGGGCACATAGATATCGGGGAGAAAATGCATCTCGACTTTTGTGACCCCGTCGCCCTGGCAGGCCTCGCAGCGCCCGCCGCGGACGTTAAAACTGAAGCGACCCGGCTTGTAGCCCCTTGAGCGCGCTTCCTGAGTGCCCGCGAACAGCTCCCGTATCGGGGTGAAGATGCCGGTGTAAGTCGCGGGATTGGAGCGCGGTGTGCGACCAATCGGGCTCTGGTCAATGTCGATACATTTGTCGAGCTGCTCGAGCCCTTCGATATTGTCGTGGGCGGCGGCTTTTAATGTGGTTGCACCGTTCAGCGTGGTGGCGGCCAGCGGGTATAGCGTACCGTTAATAAGTGTTGATTTACCCGAGCCCGAGACGCCGGTCACGCAGGTGAGGAGCCCTAGCGGCAGCTCCAGGGTGACGTTTCGCAGGTTGTTGCCTCGCGCCCCACTGATGCAAATGTTGTGTTTGGGTTTGGCGGCGTGCCGCGTCACCGGGACCGCAATCGAGCGCTCACCGGACAGGTAAGCCCCGGTCAGTGATTGCGAACTGCCGATCACATCCTGCATGGTGCCGGAGACCACGACCTCGCCGCCATGCACGCCGGCGCCGGGCCCGATATCGATGATGTGGTCCGCGTTGCGGATCGCGTCCTCGTCGTGTTCTACCACCAACACGGTGTTACCCAGATCTCGCAGATGAATCAGGGTTCTGAGCAGACGCTCATTGTCGCGCTGGTGTAGCCCGATCGAGGGCTCATCGAGGATATACATCACGCCAACTAGGCCGGCGCCGATCTGGCTGGCCAGACGAATTCGCTGGGCCTCGCCGCCGGAAAGGGTCTCTGCGCTGCGATCAAGCGTGAGGTAATTCAGGCCGACGTCGACCAGAAAGCGATAGCGTGCGCGGAGCTCTTTAAGAATCTTGTCAGCGATCTCGCCCTGACGACCCGTGAGCTCGAGTGCGTTGAAGTAGGCTTCAGCGTCACCGACAGGCATCGAAGTAATGCTCGGCAACGTGCGACCGTCGACATAGACACTGCGAGCATCCTCACAGAGCCGGGTGCCTTCACAGGTCTTGCACGCCGCCGTTGAAACATATTTGGCGAGCTCATCCCGCACTGAGGAGGATTCGGTCTCCCGGTAGCGGCGATCCATATTGGGAATCACGCCCTCAAAGGCGTGACGACGTTTAAAAACGGTGCCGCGATCGTTCACATAGGAGAATTCGATCTCCTCACCATCGCTGCCATACAAAATAATGTCGCGGTGCTTTTGCGACTGCTTGTCGAAGGGCTTATCCATGTCAAAGCCATAGTGCTTCGATAGTGATCGCAGCAGGTGAAAGTAGTAAACGTTGCGGCGATCCCAGCCGCGAATCGCGCCCTCGGCCAAGCTGGCTTCAGGGTGCAGGACCACGCGGCTCTCGTCGAAAAACTGGGTGACGCCCAGGCCGTCACAACTGCTGCAGGCCCCTGCAGGGTTATTGAAGGAGAACAGCCGCGGCTCCAACTCGTCGATGGAATGGCCACAGCTTGGACAGGCATAACGGGCCGAGAACAACGTCTCCTCTCCGTCGCCGTCCATGGGGGCGATGGCCGCCACACCATCGGTCAGCTCCAATGCCGTTTCGAAAGATTCCGCCAGCCGCAGCTTGAGGTCATCGCGGACTTTGAAACGGTCCACCACCACATCGATACGGTGTTTTTTCTTTTTGTCGAGCGTGGGCAGGTCATCGAGGTCCACCACAATACCGTCGACCCGCACGCGGATAAAACCGGCAGCCCGCATTTGCTCAAATACGTGCAGATGCTCGCCTTTTCGGTCGCGCACGACCGGGGCGAGCAACATGAGCTTGCTCCCTTCAGGCATCGCGAGCACTGCATCCACCATCTGGGTCACGGTCTGCGCTTTCAGCGTCACACCATGGGTAGGGCAGCGCGGATCCCCGACCCGAGCAAACAATAGGCGCAGGTAGTCATAGATCTCGGTGATGGTGCCAACTGTGGACCGGGGGTTATGGGAGGTTGATTTCTGCTCGATCGAGATGGCGGGTGACAGCCCTTCAATATGGTCGATGTCTGGCTTTTCCATCATCGACAGGAACTGCCTCGCGTAGGTCGACAGCGACTCCACGTAGCGGCGTTGGCCCTCGGCATACAGCGTATCGAAGGCGAGAGACGACTTACCGGACCCGGAGAGTCCGGTGATCACGACCAATTTGTCCCGCGGAATATCGAGGTCGATATTTTTGAGGTTGTGGGTGCGGGCGCCGCGCACCTCGATGGTGTCCATGCAGTAAGCCTGTGAAAAAGCCGCTAGCACAGTATACGAGTATCCGGGCGCCGCGGACGCACCCCGTCCGCTTTTTGACCGCGTGCTACACTGAAGTACTGCTCAGGCGACGGATCCCGTGTTAGCCAAAGAATCCTTTTCCGCTCTAGAACGCCGCGCTGTGCTGGGTTTGGCCAGCCTCTACTGCCTGCGGATGCTGGGCCTGTTCATGGTGCTGCCCCTGTTCGCGGTTTACGCCAAAGAACTGGCGGGTGCCACCCCTGCCAGCATCGGTCTGGCTCTCGGCGCCTACGGCCTGACCCAGGCAGCCTTACAAGTACCTTTGGGCTGGCTGTCGGATCAAATTGGCCGTAAGCCGGTGATTGGCGGCGGTTTGAGCCTGCTGGTGATCGGCAGTGTAGTGGCCGCTGCCGCCGATACGCTCACGGGGCTGGCAGTAGGCCGTTTGCTACAGGGTTCTGGCGCTATTGCCTCGGCCACCATGGCCCTCGTCGCTGACTACACCCGAGTTGAACAGCGCACCAAGGCCTCCGCCATCATTGGCGCCAGCATCGGCGTTTCCTTTGCCCTGGCACTGGTGCTGGGCCCCGTGCTCGCGGCCTGGGGAGGTCTGCCGCGGGTTTTCGAGGTGACCGCAGTAATGGGTGGGTTGGGGCTCATGGTGGTGCTTTTTTGGCTGCCGGCGACGCCCCAGCTCAGTGATGGCGGCAGTGCCCATATTGCCGATCGAGAACGACTGGGTGAGGCCCTCTGGGGTCGCGGTCTCGGGGTGCTCTACGGCAGCATTTTTTGTCTGCACCTTCTTTTAATGGCGGCGTTCACAGCGATTCCGTCGGTGATGGCGGAGCAGGTGGGGCTGGCGACCGAGTATCACGCGTGGATGTATCTGGCGACCCTGTGTTGTGCCATACCCGGCGTGGCGATACTGGTGCGCCGACGACGTGAGGTCGACGACCCTCGGCCTTTGCTGGCCCTGACGGTGTTGCTGACGGTACTCGGTCTGATTGTCGCGTTGGGCGCGGTCTCGCTGACGCTACTCAGTGTCGGGCTGGTGCTGTTCTTTGCAGGCTTCACGGCCCTTGAAACGATTCTCCCCGCGCTGGTGTCCATTTTTGCCCCCTTGTCGCTGCGGGGTACCGCCATGGGTATTTTCTCCAGTGCCCAGTTTTTAGGTGTGTTCACGGGAGGCGTACTCGGAGGCAGTGCACTCCAGCTTGGCGGAACACTCGGTCTGGTTGCGGTGCTGCTGTGTCTGACAGCGATTTGGCTACTGGGTCTGTGGCGCTTTGGTCGGGCACCGGTAGCGGCGGTTTAAGGGCGCAAATGTCGGAGAATGATGTACCCCCAGCACGGCTCCATTGCTATAGTCTTAAAGTCAGTCACACAGACCCGTGAGCATCGCAACGCGCGCTCCGGGGAATAGTAAGGGAGCACCGTATGGCCTCGCGCGGCATCAATAAAGTTATTCTGGTTGGGAATCTTGGCAATGACCCGGAGCACCGGGTACTGCCGTCCGGTGGCGGCGTGACCAATATCAGTCTCGCCACCTCGGAAAGCTGGCGCGATAAGAATACCGGCGAGCAGCAGGAGCGCACCGAGTGGCACCGGATTGTGTTCTTCAACCGGCTGTCGGAAATCGCCGCGGAGTACCTGCGCAAAGGCTCAAAGATCTACGTAGAGGGCTCGCTGCGCACCCGCAAGTGGCAGGACCAGTCCGGGCAGGACCGCTATACAACTGAGATCGTTGCTCAGGAGATGCAGATGCTCGACAGTCGCAATATGGCGTCTGACGGGGGTGGCTACCAAAGCGCACCTGCGACGAGTGCGCCTGCGGCTGGCGCCGCGGCAGATCCCGCACCTATTGATTTCCCGGAAGACGACATTCCCTTCTAACGGGCGCTCGCAGTGCAACCGGCGCCCCACACGCCCTGAACTGACCATGCGTATTCTGGTTCTAGGCCTCGACTCTCCGTTGGGCTACGCCTTGCGCTCTTTTGCCGCGCCTCTGATGCGCCACGAGATTGTGGGCGTCGACATGGATACCACGCGATGGCGTCGCGAAAGGCAGGTCAAGAAACTGATTCGCCGCGACCCCATTGATCTGATCCTCGACGCGAGGCTGGCGACCCAGATTGACGGCGTGGACCCCGTTGGCCAGCCCGATATTGAGCGCACCCGCTGGTTGGCGGAGTTGGCGGCGAAAGACGGCGTGAGCTACCTGTATCTGTCGAGTGCGCGGGTGTTCTCCGGCACGCTGACCCGGCCTTATCGGGAGAGTGACCAGCCCGACGCTCCGGATCCGGTGGGCAAAACCCTGATCGAAGTCGAAGAGCTTCTGAAAGCGACGCTGGAAGAGGTCTTCATCCTGCGTCTTGGGCTCATGTTTGGCGGCCGCCGGCCCAATCCCCTGGCGCGCGCACTCGATGCGCTGGCCCGCGGTGATCGCATCAAGGTCAGTGAGCAAGTGAGGGGTAGCCCGGTTCATGTTGCTGAGGTGGCGCGGGTGATGCATGGCATTATCGATCAGATGGGGGCGGGTGCGCCGCGGTCCGGTTTGTATCACTACAGCGGCATCGGTGAGGTCAATCTGTATTCGTTTATGGAGACCGTGCTGGCCAATGCCTCTCAATACCAGCCGTTTACGGAAGCCCGTGAACTGATGGAACTGATTGAGGCAATAGCGGAAGCGCCCACCAGCCTGAGTCTGGACTGTGCGGAGCTTCGCCATCAGTTCGGCATACAGCAGTTGAGTTGGCGGGAATTTGTTCCCCGCGCCGTTCGACGCTACATTGAGCTCTATGTGGAATCTTGAGGGGTATTGAGGGTGGGTGCAGCGTTGAAAGTGGCGGTTTTGACCGTAAGCGATACCCGCACGCAGGAGACGGATACTTCTGGCGCGTTTCTCGAAGAGGCGCTGCGAGAGGCAGGCCATGAGATCGCAGATCGCCAGATTGTGATTGACGATGTCTATCAGCTCCGTGCCATTGTTTCGCAGTGGATTGCGGACCCGGAGGTCGAGGTGATCCTGACCACGGGTGGCACCGGGTTCTCTGGCCGGGACTCGACGCCCGAGGCGCTGGCGCCGCTTTTCGACAAGACGATTGACGGTTTTGGTGAGGTATTCCGCGCGCTCAGCCACACCGAAATAGGCTCCTCAACGGTGCAATCTCGCGCACTCGCGGGTCTGGCGAACGGCACCGTGATTTTCTGCATACCCGGGTCCACAGGCGCCTGTCGCACTGCCTGGGAGGGCGTCTTGCGAGATCAGCTCGACAGCCAACACAAGCCCTGCAATTTTGTCGGGGTACTGCGGGGCCACTGAATCATGGCGCTGACCCCTCTGTCCGAGGCGCTGGAGCGTATCCTCGCCACCGTTGAGATCAAACCTGACTGGGAAATGGTCGTCCTCGAGGCGGCGCCTAGTCGGTACTGTGCAGAAACCATTGACGCCACCCTCTCGGTGCCACCAGCCGATAACAGCGCCATGGATGGCTATGCTGTGGCTAGTCGGGATGTACCGGGCGCGCTCACCATCAGTCAGCGGGTCCCTGCGGGCCACGCACCCGTGCCCCTCGAGGCCGGCACGGCGGCAAGGATTTTCACAGGGGCGGAAATTCCCGCTGGGGCCGATGCCATCATACTGCAGGAGGATGCTGAGGCAGGAGCAGGGCAGGTCACCTTGCCCGCTGCCCAGCCCGGTCAGCATATCCGTCGGCGAGGGAGCGACATTCAACCAGGGGACGAACTGGTGGCGGCGGGACATCGATTGACGCCGCAGGATATTGGCCTGCTGGCATCGGCAGGGCTTTATGCGGTCCCGGTCTTCCGCCCTCTTAACGTCGCGGTGCTGACGACCGGAGACGAACTCCGCGAGCCGGGTAGCGGTGATTTGGATCCCGGTCAGATCTTCAACAGCAATCGCTTTAGCCTCGCCGCCCAGATCAGGGTGCTCGGCATGAATGTAATCGACTGCGGCAACCTCCCGGATGATCCCGATCAGATTGGTGAAGCGCTAGAGCGGGCGGCCGCAGAAGCGGATTGCATCGTCACAGCCGGTGGCGTCTCGGTGGGTGAAGAGGACCACGTCAAATCGCAGATTGAGCAGAGGGGGGCGCTGGATCTCTGGAAGCTGGCGATCAAGCCCGGCAAGCCGCTGGCATTTGGTCAGGTCGCAGGCACGCCCATCTTCGGACTGCCCGGTAATCCGGTATCGGCGTTTATCACTTTTGCGCTGGTGGCAACGCCATGGCTGGTCAAGCGTCAGGGAGGGCAACCTTCGCCAATGCAGCGCTTTCCTGTGAGAGCGGCGTTTTCCATCACGCGTCCGGGCACTCGAGAGGAGTTCCTGCGCGTTCGTTTAACGGGTTCAGGTGAGGCCCTGCGCGCTTCGCTGACGGGCAGCCAGAGCTCTGGCGTCATGACCAGCCTCAGTGAGGCCGACGGTCTGGCCGTCATTGCGCCGGGCACCACCGTGGCTGAGGGAGATTGGGTAGAGGTGATGCCGCTGTGGGCTCTGTGAGCCGAAGCGGCACATCGTGGTGAGTCAGTCCGTATAGCGTCGGAAAATGAGTGTGGCGTTGGTACCGCCGAATCCAAAGCTGTTCGACATCACCTGTTGCAGTCCGGCCTTGTCGACGCGCGCCATAGCAATCGGCATGCCTTCAGCGCCTTCATCGAGAGTTTCTATGTTGGCTGAGGCCGCGATGAAATCGTCCTGCATCATCAGTAGAGAATAGATGGCTTCCTGCACGCCCGCAGCGCCCAGTGAGTGGCCAGATAGTGATTTGGTCGAGCCAATCACCGGTGCCTGCTCGCCAAATACGGTCCGCAGCGCGTTGAGCTCCTGAATGTCTCCGGCCGGGGTGCTGGTGCCATGGGCATTGATGTAATCGATCTGACCTTCGAGCCCGTGCATGGCCTGTTGCATACAGCGCACGGCGCCTTCACCCGAGGGAGCCACCATGTCGTAACCGTCCGAGGTGGCGCCGTAGCCCACCAATTCGGCGAGAATGTTGGCCCCCCGCGCTTTCGCGTGGGTCAGCGACTCCACGACCAGCATGCCGCCACCGCCGGCAATGACAAAGCCGTCACGGTTGGCGTCGTATGCGCGGGATGCTCGCTCCGGCGTCTCATTATATTGGCTCGACAGCGCGCCCATCGCGTCAAATAAAGCGCTCATGGTCCAGTGCAGCTCCTCGCCACCGCCGGCAAACACCACGTCCTGCTTACCCAACTGAATGAGCTCCATCGCGTGACCAATACAGTGCGCGCTGGTTGAACAGGCGGAGGAGATCGAATAATTGACGCCCTTGATCTGAAACGGTGTTGCAAGACAGGCTGAGACTGTACTGCCCATGGTCTGGGTCACCCTGTAGGGCCCCACGCGACGGATACCCCGGTCGCGAAGAATATCGGCTGCCTCCACCTGATTCGCTGATGAGGCGCCGCCGGAGCCGGCGACGATCCCGGTGCGGGGGTTTGAGACCTCTGCGTCGCTCAAGCCGGCGTGAGCAATTGCCTGCTGCAGGCTGAGGTAGGCGTATCCGGCCGCGTCGCCCATGAATCGCCATTGCTTGCGGTCGATATGCTCCGAGAGTTCGATGTCGGGCGTGCCCGCAATCTGTGACCGCATGCCCGCATCGACATGGTCTTGCCGCAATGAGATACCAGAGCGACCGTTTAATAAGGCGTCCTTGACCGCTACCGCATCGTTTCCCAGGCAGGAGACCACGCCAAGACCGGTGATGACGACCCGTTCGGTCATTACATCGACTCCGTGCTCTGGAACAGACCGACCCGCAGATCCGAGGCGGTATAGATGACCTTGCCGTCCACGGCGACCGAACCATCGGCGATGCCCATGACCAGCTTGCGCTCGATCACCCGCTTCATGTGAATGTGGTACCGCACTTGCTTGTGATCCGGCAGGATCTGCCCGGAGAACTTGACCTCACCGCAACCCAGTGCGCGACCGCGTCCCGGATTACCCCGCCAGCCGAGGAAGAACCCCACAAGCTGCCACATGGCGTCCAGACCCAGACAACCAGGCATGACCGGGTCGCCGGGGAAGTGGCATGCAAAAAACCACAGGTCAGGGTGAATATCGAGCTCCGCGATCAGCTCGCCTTTGTCAGCTGCGCCCCCCTCAGAGCTGATGTGGCTGATACGGTCCACCATCAGCATGTTTTCGACGGGCAACTGCGCATTGCCGGCGCCAAACAGCTCGCCTATTCCGCAGGCCACTAATTCGGCCTTGTCGTACTGAGACTGCGGAACAAAAGGGGTCGCGTCGGTCATTCGGTCGGGGTTCCAGTGCGGGCTGAGGCGACGGTGAATGCGTGAGTTGCTGGTCGCCGCGAGAGATATGTCGAACCGGAGTAATTGTAGAGGAAGGTCCTCGCCCGATCCAGCTTGAGTGAGGGCGCAGCCACCCGATCGCAATACGCTACAGCTATAACAGTGGCCTGAATGGCTCGGGGTGACGGGAGACGGTGCTTCAAGTAGCATCTCGCTTCAATACCACCCTGCACCATATCCATGCTGATACCCGTTTTACTCTCCGGTGGCGTCGGTAGCCGCCTGTGGCCCGTCTCACGTGCCGGCCGACCCAAGCAGTTCCTGCCCCTGGGCGGTGAGGGGTCGATGTTGCAGGAGACCCAGCGACGACTGGAGGGTCTGGAGTGCGGGCCCGCGATCGTGGTCTGTAATGCGGAGCATCGCTTTATGGTGGCCGAGCAGCTGCGGGGAGAGGCCGCCGAGAGCCCGACGATTATTCTGGAACCCGCCCGGCGCAACACCGCGCCCGCCATCGCGCTGGCGGCATTGCAGGCGCAATCACGGCACTCCGAGGCATTACTGCTGGTATTGCCCGCTGATCATCACGTGACGGATCCGGCCGCGTTTCGGGCAGCCGTAGAGCGAGCTGCGGCACCCGCACAAGCCGGCAAATTGATGACCTTTGGTGTCGTCCCCAGTCGCCCCGAGACCGGTTATGGCTACGTGCGCTGTGGTGAGGCGCTGGCCGACGGCGTTTTTCATCTCGCAGAATTCGTCGAGAAGCCCGATCAGGCCACCGCGGCGGGCTATGTGGCCGACGGCACGTATTATTGGAATAGCGGCCTCTTTCTGTTTCGGGCCGATCGTTATCTCGAGGTCCTGGGTCAGCATCAACCGGCAATGCTCGCGGCCTGCGAGCAGGCCATGGCCAAAGCAGAGAGAGATCTTGATTTCATTCGCCCCAATGCTGAGGTATTTCTGATGAGCCCCTCAGACAGCATTGATTATGCGGTGATGGAGCATACCGATGCTGGGGGCGTAGCCACCCTCGACTGCGGTTGGAGTGACGTGGGCGCCTGGTGGGCGCTGTGGGAGATTGGTACGCCAGATAACGATGGCAACGTCTGCGAGGGCGATGTGTTGATCCACGATGCCCGCAATAACTATGTGCGCAGTGAGAGTCGCCTGGTCACTGCGCTGGGTGTCGAGGATCTGGTGGTGGTCGAGACGGCTGATGCGGTAATGGTCGGTGCCAGGCACCGGGTGCAGGACGTCAAACAGGTCGTGGAAGCGCTGAGTGCGTCGAATCGGCCGGAGGCAGCCAGTCACCAGAAAGTGTTCCGTCCCTGGGGATCCTACGAATCGCTGGTGATAGGCGAGCAGTTTCAGGTCAAGCGATTGACGGTCAAGCCCGGTCAGACCTTGTCGCTGCAACTGCATCATCATCGCGCCGAGCACTGGGTCGTGGTGTCCGGAGAAGCCGAGATCACACGGGGGGAGGAGCAATTGACGCTGGGCCCTGATCAATCCACCTATATTCCGATAGGTATGAAGCATCGTCTGGCAAACCGCGGTGCCGTGCCACTGGAAGTGATCGAAGTACAGTCCGGCTCGTATCTAAAAGAGGACGATATTGTGCGGTTTGACGATGTGTACGGCAGAGAGGAGACCCCGACATGATTGCTAAATGCCTGTTTCCCGTTGCGGGCTACGGTACTCGATTCCTGCCCGCGACCAAGAGCATGCCCAAGGAAATGCTCCCAATTGTGAACAAACCTTTGGTTCAGTACGGAGTCGAAGAGGCCATCGAGGCCGGCATGGTGAACTGTGCGCTGGTCACGGGCCGTGGTAAGCGCGCGATCGCAGATCACTTTGATATCAGTTACGAACTGGAACACCAGATCGCCGGGTCCTCCAAGGAGCAGTACCTTTCCGGCATTCGCGATGTGATCGATCGCGGCATCTTCACC
Organism: Halieaceae bacterium; assembly: GCA_902520195.1. Lineage (GTDB taxonomy): Bacteria > Pseudomonadota > Gammaproteobacteria > Pseudomonadales > Halieaceae > Luminiphilus. The sequence continues at coordinate 23,371 of CABYND010000007.1, read as the reverse complement.
ATGGTCCGCCAGCGTGAAATGCTGGGCCTGGGTCACGCCATTTTGACCGGTGAACCGCTGATCGGAGATCAGCCCTTTGGCGTCGTGCTGTCCGATGATCTCTGCCTCAACCGGGAGGGCCCGGGCGTATTGGCGCAGATGGCGGCACTTTACGAGGAACATCAGTGTTCCATCGTCGCGGTGCAGGAGGTGCCCGGGGAGGAGGTCGATAAGTACGGCGTTGTGGCGGGCACGGCGGAAAGAGACGGGCTCACCCGTGTCGGCGAGATGGTCGAAAAACCCTCGCCAGAGGAGGCGCCCTCCAATCTGGCAGTGATTGGTCGCTACATCCTGACGCCGGATATTTTCGACATCATTCGCAACACCCCACCGGGCAAAAATGGGGAGGTGCAACTCACCGATGCGCTGCAGGCGCAGGCTCGGGAAGGCCGCGTGCTGGCCTACCAGTTCGAGGGGCTACGCTTTGACTGTGGAAGCGTGCCGGGCTTTGTCGAGGCCACCCAGTATGTTTTTGAGCACTACTACGGCCAGCCTGAGTGACAGACGTGTTCGACTGTTTTAAGGCCTACGACGTTCGGGGACGGATCCCAGACCAACTTAACGAGGACATCGCCCGTCGCATCGGTAAAGCCTACGCCGAGGTCATTCAGCCGGGCACGGTCGTGGTGGGCCATGACATCCGCCTGACCAGTGAGTCGATCAAGGGTGCGCTCATCGAAGGGCTCCGCGAGCAAGGTGTCTCGGTGCAGGATATTGGCCTGTGCGGCACGGAAGAAATTTACTTCGCGACGGCGCACCTTGGTGTCGGGGGCGGCATCGTCGTTACCGCCAGCCACAACCCGAGAGACTACAACGGCATGAAGTTCGTCCGTGAGGGCGCCAAGCCGATCTCGGGGGACTCAGGCCTTGCGGAAATTCGGGCACTCGCCGAGGCCAATGACTTCACCGGAGCGGAGACGCGGGGCTCGTTGGCGGCTGCGGACACCCAGCGTGCCTACGTCAAGCATCTGCTGTCCTATATCGACGTGTCGGCGCTCAAGCCGTTGAAAATTGTCTGCACGGCAGGTAATGGCGGCGCGGGCCGGGTGGTGGATGCGCTGGAGCCGCATCTGCCCTTCGAATTTATCAAAGTCCAGCACGAACCCGATGGGCAATTTCCCAATGGCGTCCCTAATCCGTTACTGGTAGAGAACCGCGCTGCCACAGCGGATCGCGTGGTCGCCGAGCAGGCGGATCTAGGCATTGCCTGGGACGGCGATTTTGATCGCTGTTTCTTCTTCGACAACGCCGGCCATTTCATCGAGGGTTACTACATAGTGGGACTGCTGGCCGAAGCCTTCTTGTCGCAGTTGGGTCCGCAGAGGATCGTTCACGACCCGCGCCTGACTTGGAACACTCAGGACATTGCCCGGATTGGGGGCGGCGAGCCGGTGCTGAGTAAGACCGGGCATGCCTTCATCAAAGAGCGCATGCGCGAGGTCGATGCGGTTTACGGCGGTGAGATGTCGGCCCACCATTACTTCAGGGAGTTCGCCTACTGCGACAGCGGCATGATTCCATGGCTCCTGATTGCCGGGCTGATGTCCCGAACAGGTCAGTCTCTGGGCGAACTGGTGGCGGCCAGAGTGGCGGCTTTTCCCTGCTCCGGAGAGATCAACCGCGAGGTGGCTGATCCCGCGGCCTTGCTGGAGGCGGTGGAGGCGCATTACGCACCCGACGCGCTGGCCTTGGAAAAGCTCGATGGCTTGGGCATCGAATTTGCAACGTGGCGTTTCAATTTGCGCATGTCCAACACCGAACCGGTGGTGCGGCTGAATGTGGAATCCCGAGGTGATCAGGCGCTTATGGCGGAGAAGACCGAAGAATTGCTGGCGCTGATTGACGGCTGAGCGTTCAGTCCGTGTTAGCTGCGCGCCAGGCGTTTGCGGCAGCGAGCGTGGCGGGATCTATCTTGAACTCACTGTCAGTGCCACTGAGTACACTTTGCATCTGCCCCGCAATGATCTTGCCCAGCTCTACACCCCATTGGTCAAAGGGATTGATTCCCATCAGCACCGCCAGAAAATAGGTCTTGTGCTCGTAGGCAGCGATCAGGGCGCCGAGACACTCCGGCGTGATGGCGTCCATCATGACCAGCGAGTGACTGTGATTGCCCGGCAGCTCAAATTGCCGACAGGCTGACTTATCAAACCCGCGCTCCGCGCCCAGCTGGCGTGCTTCCTCAAGAGTACGGCCAACCATCAGCGCGCGGCTCTGGGCCAGGGCGTGGGCGGCGAGGGCGCGACGCGCATCGCGATCACCCTCACCCGAGCGCAGTGGCAGGATGATGTCGGCGCTGAAAGACCGCGTGCCCTGATGTAGCAATTGATAGTAGGAGTGCTGTCCGATGGTGCCTGCGGAGCCCCACAGCACCGGCGCAGTGTCGTATGCAAGCGGTTCTCCCGATGAAGAGACACGCTTGCCGTTGCTTTCCATGGTCAGCTGCTGCAGGAAGTCCGGCAAGTGAGCGAGCCGTTGGGAGTAGGGCAGGACAACGTGGGTGTCGGCGCCGAGATAGTGGGTCTGCCAGAACTCCAGCAGCGCCATGATCATGGGCAGATTGTCAGCGGGTGACGCGGCGTGGGTATGCATGTCGAGTGAGTGCGCGCCGTCCAGCAGACGTTGGAAGCTCTGCCAGCCCAGCGCCAGCGCAATGCTGATGCCCACGGCAGACCACAACGAATAGCGGCCACCGACCCAATCCCACAGCGGGAAGCAGCGCTCCGGCGGAATGTGCCAGTCACCGGCTTTTGTAACCTGGGTGGTCACCGCGATGAGATGCGCCCCGACGGCTGGCCCCTGAATACCCCCGGCTTGCAGCCAGCGCATGGCGCGCTCCGCGTTGGAGAGGGTTTCCTCGGTGGAAAAGGACTTTGAGCAAATGACAAACAGCGTTGTCTCGGGGTCCAGTGATGCCAGAGTGCTATCGAGATCGTCGGGATCGATGTTGGCCACGAAGTGCGCCTTGAGCGGCGTGGCCTCGGATTGGAGCGCCCCGCAAACGAGCCGCGGACCGAGATCGGAGCCGCCGATACCGAGATTGACCACATCCGCGAAAGGTTGACCCGAGCTGCCTGTTGTCTCGCCGCTGTGGACGCTGTCGACCAGCACGGCCATCCGGGCGAGCGTATCCTCTACCGCTTCTGACTTTTCCGGGTGTTGATCGCTTACGGTGCCGCGCAGCAAGGTGTGTAGTGCGGGTCGGTGTTCCGAGGTGTTGATCATCTCGCCACCGATCAGCGAGGCGAAGGCCGCAGGGAGTGCCTGCGTATTGGACAAGGTCAACAGAGCCTGCCAGGCGTCGTCATCCAGTTGATGCTTTGAAAAATCAAGGGTCAGCCCTGCAGCTTCGCAGCGATACCGGCTTGCGCGATCCGGCGATGTATCGAATAGCCCCTCGATGCGCTGGGACTTTAGCACCTCAGCCGCCTGTGTCAGCGCGTCTTGTAACGCGGCGGGCGTTATGGCCATTAGCCTCGGCGGTCCACCGCTCTACCCGCCATCTCGCTTAATGCGACGGTCGCCTCATTCTGCCCAAGCGTCTCCAGCGCCCTCATGGCCTGTGTTTGATGCTCAAGTGCCGCTTCCCGGGTGGCTTCGATGCCGCCGGTCCGTAGCACGACCGCCATGATGTCGGCGAAGGCACTGCCATCCTTGTTGCGCAGGGTGTCTGCTACCAGACGCCGGTCAGTCTCGTCACCCACTTTCATGGCGTGCAGCAGGGGTAGGGTGATCTTCCCCTCGGCCAGGTCGTCACCGACGTTCTTGCCGGTCTCGCCCGGGTCGCCAGCATAGTCGAGTAGGTCATCCGCCAGCTGGAAGGCAATCCCGAGGTGCACGCCGAAGTCGTGCAGCGCATCGGCCTTGGCGATGCTCGTGTTGTGCAAGAGCGCCGCACCGTGGCATGCAGCCGCAAACAGGGCGGCGGTTTTGCGGCGAATAATTTCCTGATACTGCTCCGCCTGGGTATCGGGGTCACCCGCGTGGACGAGTTGCATGACCTCGCCCGCAGCGATCGTGTTGGTGGTTTCCGCCATGTGCGCCAACAGCGGCATGTTGCCGAGCCCGACCATCAGCTGGAATGCCCGGGTGTAGATAAAATCACCTACCAGCACGCTGGGAGCATTTCCAAATTCGGCGTTGGCAGTGGGCATGCCGCGTCTGAGCGTGGAGAGATCCACGACGTCATCGTGAAGAAGCGTTGCCGTGTGAATAAATTCCACCACTGCGGCAAAGCGGATATGGGCTTCCTCGATGCCACCCAAGGCCTTGGCAGACAGCAATACCAGCAGGGGCCGCATACGCTTGCCGCCCGCTTTGACGATGTAATGGCCAATATTCTCGACCATCTCTACGTCGGACTGCAGTAGCTCGACGATGACATCATCAACCTGCGCAAACTCCCTCGCGACGCTGTCTTTGATAGCTACATTCACACCAGATCCCCCAATACGCCCGCAAGTATAGGACGGCGACGCACTGCCCGCCACGCTCCATTGGCTTGACCCGCAACGCGGAAATCCCCCCAAGACCGCCCCCAGAGCCACTTTTGGGCGGATCGAGGGCTATTTCTCACACTTGCGCTTCACCCCGTGAGCGCGTATCTTTCGCGCCCTTAGCCTGACCTTGTGGTCGGGTGTCGGTGCCTGAACTCTGCCCCGCGCCAGTGCGGTTCCCTTTGCGAGCAGGCTAACTGAGAGGAAAACAGCATGTACGCAGTGATTAAGAGCGGTGGCAAGCAGCACCGTGTAAAAGAAGGCGAGCATCTCAAGCTCGAGAAGATCGAGGCCGCCACGGGCGAGACCATCGAATTCGACGAGGTTTTGATGGTGGGCTCAGGCAGCGACGTCAAGATCGGTGCGCCGTTGGTTGAAGACGGCAAGGTGACGGCAGAGGTCGTCGCACACGGTCGGCATGAAAAGATTCGCATCGTGAAGTTCAATCGACGTAAGCATCACCGTAAAGAGACGGGACATCGGCAGTGGTATACCGAAGTCAAGATTACGGCGATCAGCGGCTGACAGGAGACACGAGAAATGGCACATAAAAAAGCAGGCGGTAGTACCCGTAACGGACGCGATTCCGAGAGCAAACGGCTTGGCGTCAAGGCCTATGGCGGTCAGGCAGTCTCCGCGGGCAGCATTATCGTGCGTCAGCGCGGTACGCGGTTTCACGCGGGCGAGAACGTGCGCGTGGGTAAGGATCACACGCTCTATGCCACCGCTGATGGCAAGGTAGAGTTTTTTAACGGCGGCCCGCAGAATCGCAAGCAGGTCCGTATCGTAACGGCGTAAACCGGGCGCCTCAGGATCAGAAAAACCTCGTCACCCGGCGAGGTTTTTTTTTGCCACGGCGCCAGTAGAACCGTATCAGGCCAGATCATGAAATTTGTCGACGAAGCCACCATCGAAGTCACCGCCGGAAAGGGCGGCAATGGCTGTGTGAGCTTTCGCCGCGAAAAGTACGTGCCCAGAGGCGGGCCGGACGGCGGTGACGGGGGCGACGGGGGCTCGGTATTACTCAAGGGCGACGTGGCACTCAATACCATGATCGATTACCGCTACACCCGCCGCTTTCGCGCCGACAATGGCGAGGCGGGGCGCGGGCGCAACTGCTCGGGTAAGTCGGGCGAGGACCTAGTCTTACCCGTACCCCTTGGCACTACCGTACTGGATGACGAAACAGGCGAAGTGCTGGGCGATATCCGTGAACCGGGTGCGCGCCTGCTGGTGGCTCAGGGCGGCTTCCATGGCTTGGGCAATACGCGTTACAAATCGAGCGTGAACCGGGCCCCGCGCCAGAGCTCGCCGGGGACGGAGGGAGAGTCGCGCAAGCTCAAGCTGGAACTGAAAGTGCTCGCCGATGTGGGCTTGCTGGGGCTGCCCAATGCGGGCAAATCCACGTTCATCCGCGCAGTATCGGCGGCGACGCCCAAGGTCGCGGACTATCCTTTCACGACGTTGATTCCCAGTCTGGGCGTAGTGAAAGTCGATGCGCATCGCTCTTTTGTGGCGGCGGATATCCCGGGGTTGATCGAGGGTGCCTCGGAGGGCGCCGGTCTCGGTATTCGCTTTCTGAAACATCTGACCCGCAATCGGGTCCTGTTGCACCTCGTAGATATCGCACCGATTGACGGGAGCAACCCCGCAGATGCCGCGTGTGCTGTGGTGCGTGAGTTGGAGCGCTTTAGCCCGGCGCTGGCGGCCAGACCCCGATGGCTGGTGCTCAACAAAATTGATTTGCTTGATAGCGATGCGGTTGCCAGCTGCAGGGAACGCGTGGTTGCGGCCCTCAACTGGCAAGGTCCTGTATATGAGATTTCCGCCGTGGCGGGGCAGCACACCGAGTCGTTGTGCGGAGATCTGATGACCCACCTGGAAGCTCAGGCCGAGGCGCTACGAGACAATCCAGAGGCGGAAGAAGCCGAGCACGCGGCGCAGGAACAGATGCAGCAAGAAGCCCGCGAGCGAATCACGGCTTTGCAGGCTGCCAGAGCAGCGGCAAGGGCAAGGGCGCGCGACGGGCTGGATGATGGCCTTGATGATGACGACAGTGAATCGGAAGTGGAGTACCGACATTGACCGATACGGTACAACACGCTTATCGGCAGCGGCTTGCTGTGGCCCGACGATGGGTCGTTAAGGTGGGCAGTGCGCTGCTGACTAATGACGGACGCGGTCTGGACGCGTCAGTGGTCAAGATGCTGGCAGATCAACTGGCCGCGCTGCGTTCGCGGGGCTGCGACGTCGTACTCGTCTCCAGCGGTGCGATTGTGGCGGGCCTTGCGCGCCTGAATCTCGCCGAGCGCCCCCACGAAGTCCATTTATCCCAGGCCGCCGCGGCGGTCGGGCAGTCGGCGTTGGTGCGCGCCTACGAAGAGCATCTCAGCCCCCACGGCGTGACCACGGCGCAGATTCTGTTGAGCCATGCAGACGTGCGCGCGCGTGATCGCTATCTTAACGCTCGAAGCACCCTCAGTACGCTACTGGCCATGAACGTGCTGCCGATCGTGAACGAAAACGACACGGTCGTGACGGATGAAATTCGTCTGGGAGACAACGACACCCTGGCGGCACTGGTGGCTAATTTGGTGGATGCCGATGCCTTGCTCATTCTCACGGATCAGGACGGGTTGATGGACAGTGACCCCCGTCAGAGCGCGGATGCGGCGCTCATCCAAACTGCAGATGTGCACGATAGCTCGCTGGATGCGATTGCAGGCGCCGGCAGCGCGCTCGGTCGCGGAGGGATGGCGACCAAACTCAGTGCGGCACGCCTAGCCGCCAGATCGGGCACCGCCACGGTCATCGCCAACGGACGACAGCCTGATGCCATTACGCAGGTTGCCGGGGGCGGGTTGCTGGGCACCTTTCTGCAGACCCAACGCCAACCCCAGAGTGCCCGTAAACAGTGGCTGGCCAGCTTACTGCACGCGCAGGGGAGCCTGATGCTGGATGATGGCGCCGTGAAGAGCGTCTCGGATCAGGGTCGGTCGCTATTACCCATCGGCGTTGTTAGCGTCGCGGGGGATTTTCAGCGCGGTGATCTGGTGTCCTGCCTCGACAGCGCCGGTCGGGAACGCGCGCGGGGTCTGGTGAACTATTCCAGTGAGGAAGCCAAAGCGCTGGCGGGCAAAGCGTCTGCCGACATCGAGTCAGTGTTGGGCTACCGCGGCGAAGAAGAGCTGATTCACCGCGACAATCTGGTGGGAAGCTAGGATCATGACCGATACATCGCTGCTTGCGCTGTATGGCACCGCGCTTTTCGCCGCCTCGCTTCTGGGGAGCGGCTTGCCGCGACTGTTCCTTATGACCCACACCCGCACCCAAATGGTGTTGAGCCTGATATCGGGACTGATGCTGGGCGTCGCCCTGCTGCATTTGATACCGCACGCCTTTGCTAACGGCCAGTCGATTGACACGGTCATGATCTGGACCCTGTCCGGTCTGATTTTTATGTTGCTGTTATTGCGCTGGTTTCATTTTCATCAGCGCGACTTCGCGAGCGCTGCGGCGGACTGCGACCTGGCCTCGGCGGATGAGCATCATCACGCGCATGCCCACGACCATGCCCACCTGCCCGAGCAGGCGTTGGGTGCCATGGGTTTGCTCGCAGGACTTTGTGTTCACACCGTCGTCGACGGTATTGCCCTCGGCGCGGTCCTTATCGGGTCGCCGCAAGGCGCATCATTGGCGGGTGTCGGTGTGTTTCTGGCGATCCTGCTGCACAAGCCGCTCGATGCGCTATCTATCGAGACAGTAATGGGCGCAAGGGGTTGGTCCTCAACCAGTCGCTGGACAGCCGGTGCCGTCTTTGCACTCCTATGCCCGTTGACCGCAGCCGCCTTTTATTTAGGTGCGTCGGCGCTCGTTCCCTACGACGGCCTGTTGCCGGCCAGCTTGGCTTTTGCGGCAGGCGCCTTTATCTGTATCGCGTTGGGTGATTTGTTGCCGGAGGTACAGTTTCACAGCCACGACCGGCTCCGACTGACTCTGCTCTTCTTACTGGGCGTGGGAGTCGCGTTCGCCCTGGGCTGGCTAGAGCCCGCGCACTGAATTTTTAACGCGCTGCGCCTAGCTTTTGGGCCAGCTGATCGGTGCGTTGGGGATCCGACTCGGTGTTGAGCCAGCCGCTCAGCTCGTCGCTAATGAGATCGGTGAGGGCCGCCAAGTGACCGTCCTGGGCATTCAGGCAAGGAATATATTCGTAGCGCATACCGCCGGCCTCGAGAAAAATGTCCCGGTTCTCCATGCCAATCTCCTCGATAGTTTCCAAACAATCGGCAGAGAAGCCCGGGCACACCACCTGCACCGCTGTCACGCCCTGGCCTGGGAGCGCCTCCAGCGTTTCGTCGGTATAGGGCTGTAGCCATTCCTCGCGGCCAAACCGCGATTGAAATGTGGTGATCATCTCGTTTTCTGACAAGTCCAGTTGCTCGCCAATGAGTCGAGACGTTTTGTGGCACTGACAGTGATAGGGGTCGCCTTCGAGCAGATACCGCTTGGGCATACCGTGGTAGGACAGCACCAGTTTGTCTGCGCGCCCATGTGTTGCCCAGTGGGCGCGGATACTGTCCGCCACCGCGGCAATGTAGCGCGGATTGTCATGATACGAGCTGATAAAGCGCAAGGCGGGTAGCCATCGCCGTTGCGTGAGGTCGCTACTAACCTCGTCAAATGTCGAGCCGGTGGTGGGTCCTCCGTACTGCGGGTAGAGCGGCAGTACCGCCAGCTTTTGCACGCCCGCCTCAAACATTTCGGTCAGCACGTCGGCGATGGCAGGCGAGCCGTAACGCATGGCGCCCCTGACCACAAAACGATCGCCAAATTGGCTTTTGAGTTGCGCGGAGACCCCGGCGACCTGATCTTCAAGGTGGGCGAGTAGGGGCGAGCCACGTTCATTCCAGACCGCGGAGTAGGCTTCAGCCGAACGCTTGGGGCGCGTATTGAGAATGATGCCATTGAGAATCAGCCACCAGATCGGTCGTGGTACCTCTACAACACGAGGGTCCCACAGGAACTGCTTTAAATAGGGTTTCAGCGCCTTAGCAGTCGGAGCCTCAGGCGTGCCGAGATTGGTCAGCAACACGCCAATGCGCGGCACGGTCGCATGCTGATAATCGGACTGGCCGAGGTATTTCATAGCGGGTTCCTGAGCGCTGTCTGCTTGATCTGCGCGGCTCAGCACAAGATCACACGGGCCGCGATTGTACCTTATACGCGGATTGACTCGTCTCTGATCAGTGCGTACAACGAGGGCTCTCCGGGCCTGAGCCCGGCGCATCTCCAAGGTAATGACAGGACCTGACCATGAGTCTCGACTTTGACAGCGCGCGCCTACCGAACCCGCATTTCACCGAAGAACACGACGCCTGGCGGGCTGCCCTGCGGCGCTTTATTGATAACGAGGTGATGCCCTATGCCGACGACTGGGATGAAGCTGGGGCCATTCCGACAGAGCTTTGGCCCAAGGCGGCGGAGGTTGGCCTGCTGGGGCTGGGTTATCCCGAACAATTTGGCGGTACGCCAGCGGACAGCTGGCATTCGTGGATTGTGAATGAGGAGCTCTCACGGGTCGGTGTCGGCGGTATCAGTGCCTCGCTCATGGTGCATGGTATAGGTTTGCCGCCGGTGCTCAATTGGGGACCCGAGTGGATGCAGGCTGAGGTGGCTCCTCCCGTCCTCAAGGGCAAGCAGTGGATTTCCCTGGGAATCACAGAGCCTGGCGGTGGCTCTGACGTAGCCAATCTCGCCACCACCGCGATGCGGGACGGTGATCACTTCGTGGTCAGCGGCAGTAAGACTTACATCACAGGTGGCATGCGCGCCAACTGGGTATCAACCGCGGTGAGAACGGGCGGTGAGGGTGCTGGCGGCGTTTCAATGCTGTTGATCCCCACCGATGCTAAGGGTTTCTCGCGCACCCCGTTGGATCGCAAGATGGGTTGGTGGGCCTCTGATACCGCCACCCTCTACTTTGACGAAGTGCGCGTCCCGGTCGAGAACCTTATTGGTTCAGAAAATGAGGGCTTCAAGGTCATCATGACCAACTTCAACAGTGAACGTATGGGCATGGCGGCCGCCATGGAGGCCTATGCGAGAGTCTGCCTTGAGGAAGCGGTTGCCTGGGCCACCGAGCGAAAAACATTCGGCAAGCGTCTGGCTGATCATCAGGTGATCCGCCATAAAATCGCGCAGATGAAACAGCAATTGAACGCCACGCAGGCCTATATCCGCATGTGTTACGAATCGATTGAGGCGGGCACGCCCAATCCGGGCGACATTGCCTTACTCAAGGTTCAGGCGAGCGAGGTCATGGAGTTCTGTGCTCGTGAAGCCTTGCAAATTTTGGGTGGTCTCGGCTACATGAGGGGTAATCGGGTCGAGCGGATTTACCGCGAGGTGCGCGTCAATGCCATCGGCGGCGGTTCCGAAGAAATTATGCGTGATCTTGCTACGCGGCAGTACGGGCTATAGGGAACGAGCCGTCGCACCACGCAATTGGCTGAGCTGGCCAGTACTCACCTGCTGACCTAGCCCATCTGCGCTCGATTCAGCGGCAGGACCGCTGACAATGTTGCGTGCCCTATGCCACACTGCGCCAGCTAAAACGAACAACTAAATTTGGGATGGCGGGAGCAGCATCATGAGTGATAACAAGGCGGCGTTGTCCGCGTTTCGCGAGGAAGTATCAGCGTGGATGTCGGAAAACGTGCCGTCGGACCCCGGCTTTCTGCTACCACTGACGTTTCTGGAAGTGGGCACGGAACAGCAGCTCGATTTTCTGCGCGAGTGGCAACATAAGCTCTGGAGCGCAGGGTACTTGGGCATGCACTGGCCCAGTGAATATGGTGGGCAGGGCGCTGACCCCTCCTATCAGTACATCGTCGACAAGGAACTGGCGAAGCACAACGCGCCCATTATCTTTAACACTATTGGTCTGAACTGGGTTGGTCCACTGTTGCTCGACATGGGCACCGACGAAGAGAAAGCGAAATACATCAAAAACATCCTCTCGGGCGAGGAGATCTGGTGCCAGGGTTTTTCCGAGCCCGATCATGGGTCCGATCTGGGTGCTGTGCAGACCCGCGCCGTGCACGACGGCGACGATTACGTGGTTAACGGCTCCAAAATCTGGACGACGCTCGGGAATTACGCTGACCACATGATTCTGTTGGCGCGCACCAACACCAATACCGAGCGCAAATATGATGGCCTGTCTTTCTTCCTGTCGCCTATGAAGATCGATGGTGTCGAGGCGCATCCCATCCGCAAAGTCACTGGCGAATATGGTTTTAACCAAACGTACTTCACCGATGCCCGCATACCCGCGAGTTGCCTCATGGGCGAAGAGGGCGGCGGTTGGATGGTCGCCATGAAAACACTGGAATACGAACGCGGTGTCACCGCGGGGCAGGCCAGCGGCTACTGGGGTGTCACGATCCAGGTGGATGACATGATCGAAGAGCTCTCCAAGCTGGAGCATGACGGTGAGCCGCTGTTGTCTGATCCAGTCGTCCGGGACGATTTGGTCGGCTTCATCATGGAGGCCAAGGCGCTCTCATTGACTGGTCGAAGGTCGGGTATTCCCGCCCTGACCTCGGATTACCCTATGGGCCTTGCGCTGTCAGTGAAATACCGCGGGACAGAATATGAGCGCCGCATGAAGCAGTACACCGCCAGCAAGCAGGGAGCGCAAAGTGCGCTCTACGTTGGCGATGCTGACGCGGTGAGCGGTGGATTCTGGCAGCGCGCCTACTTCAGTAACTTCGGCGCGACCATCGGCGGCGGCACCACCCAGGTGCAGGCCAATATTGTGGCCGAGCACGTGCTCGGTCTGCCGAAGTAAGGGGGCCGGGATGTCAGTCTTAGGAAATGTATCGATCCGCCTCACCGAGGAGCAGGGCATGCTGCTCGATGTGGCCAGAAGCTTTGTCCGGGATCGGGCGCCTATTGAGGCGGTGCGCGCTCAGCTGGAGACCGACACCGGCTACGACGCAGCTATCTGGCAAGCGATGGTCGATATGGGTTGGGCGGGCATTGCCCTGCCCGACACCGTCGGCGGTGCCGGTATGGGCGTGGGCTCGGCAGTGCCCGTTTTTGAGGCGCTGGGTGGTGCCTTGTTGGGTACGCCAATGCTCAGCACCACGCTGGCGGGTCAGTTGATCTGGCGCGCCGCGGGCGAGTCAGCTGCAGAGTGGCTGGGGCGCTTGTGTTCCGGGTCGGTGGGGACGATCGCCTATCTCGACCATGCCGACTGGGGCTCAGCCAATCTGGGTGTGACGCTCGGTACCGACGGGGCGCTCACGGGCAGCAAAAGCTTTGTGGCGGATGCCGGCGTGGCTGACTGTTTTGCGGTAGTGGCCAGTGATGGCGGCGAGCCAGTACTGGCTTTGGTAGAGCGCAGCGCAATGAACGACAGCGCGCTTTCAGAAAACGTGTTGATCGACCTGACCAAGCGCGCAGCCAATGTCGACTTAACGGGCGTGATCCCGGCACAGGTGTTCCGCGGGGATGCCGTCGCAGCGGCGCTGAGGGACACCCTGCTTATTGGCGCGTTACTTACCGCAGCCGAGACAACTGGCGCTGCCGGTAAATGCTTGAACAGCATCACTGAGTATCTCAAAACACGTAAGCAGTTCGGCAAGCTGATTGGCTCCTATCAGGCGCTCAAGCACCCGACGGTCGATATTTATGTCGGCATGGAGAATGCGCGCTCTTTTGTTTACCACGGGGCGACCATTGTGGGGGATGAGGTGCTCGATCAGGACGCCGAGATCGCCTGCCGGATGGCTAAAGTCGCCGCCGACGAGGTCATGGTGTTTGCCGGTGACCGCTCGGTACAGTTCCACGGCGGCTTTGGCTTCACCTGGGAGTGTGATTCCACGCTGTTTATTCGCCGCGCCCAGTGGGCGCAGCAGATGTACGGCGGTGCGATCCACCATCGCAAGCGCCTGGCATCGCTGCTATTGGACAGCTAGGCCGTTAGCCGGGCGGCAGGTGCTGCGCCAGAAAGCGCGCCATGTTGCCGCCCATTACGGCGCGCACCTCGGTCTGGTTGAGTCCGGCATCCAGTAGCGCCTGAGTCAAATGGGGCAGTTGCGAGGCATCAATCGGTGTCGTGACCGAGCCATCCCAGTCTGATCCCAGCGCAATGTGGTCGACGCCAAATCGCTCGACGCCATATTGAATGGCACTGGCAATCGCATCGATGCCCTCGCCACAGGTCACGTCAGCCCAGAAGCCGACCCCGATCAAGCCACCTGCCTCGGTAATCAACGCCATAGTCTCGTCACTGATGTTGCGGGGACTGGGACAATGCCCATCGAAGCCGGTGTGACTGACGATGAGGGCGTCGCCCTCTGTCACGCGTAAGGTGTCTCGCACGGTGGCTTCACTGCTGTGGGCCACATCTATCACGATGCCTTTCTTCTGCATATTGCGCACAGCCTGCTCACCAAACGGCGTCAGGCCGGCTTGCGATTCTCCATGAAGGGAGCCGCCGAGCCGGTTATCGAAGAAGTGATGTAGGCCCATCATGCGAAAGCCTGCGTCATACAGCTGATCGATGTTGTCTAGCTGGCCATCGAGCGCATGGGATCCTTCGGTACCCAACAGCGCCCCCACTGCCGCCTCGCCGCGAGCGCGCCGGGCCAGTAATTGATTGAGCTCTACTTGAGAGGTGATCAGGCTCAGCTGCGGGCTTTGCGCCGCTGCCTCCCGCACCCGATCGGCTTGCAACATGGCCCGGGCAAAAAGGCTGTCAAAAGTCGCCGCGGGCCAGCGCTGTGCCATGGCCAGCAACGTGATGTTATCTGCCGTATCGGTCGCATTCTGTTCGTAGTTCTGTCCCTGCGGTGACTTGGTGACGGTGGTGAACATCTGCAGGCTGGCACCGCCCTCAATCAGGCGCGGTAGATCAACCTGCCCCCACTCGTTGCGGCGCAAAAGATCCTTGCCCCAGAGCGCAGAGTCGGCGTGCAAATCCCCGACGATCAGCTGTGCGTGCAGTGCGCGCGCCTCGGGCGTGGGTGCCCGGCCGGGATCGCCCAACACCTGATTGGCGTTGCGATCTATCCACTGCGGTCCCAACAGAAAAAATGCAGTGACCAGGGAGCCCGCCAGCAGCGACACGACGGTGAGCAATCCTCTCAGCCATGTCATGGGGCGACCTCCTTGAGACTCCGTGGATGGGGGTGTCCGCAGTCTGTCCGGTTTCAAACAGCCGGGCAACCGGTCTGTCGCGGGACAGCCACCGTATTCCCCGCATGAGCCGAGAGACCGCGATTTTGTTGTTGGGGGACCAGCTGAGCTGGAGTCACCCCGCGCTGCAGCAAGCCGATCCCGAGACCGCGGTGGTGATCCTTGCCGAAGTTTGCGAGGAGGCCAGCTACGTCCGCCACAACCGCCACAAGATCGTGCTCCTTTTCAGCGCGATGCGTCACTTCGCCAAGGCGTTGAGTAAGCGTGGTTATCAGGTGGCTTATTACCCTTATGAGGAGTCTCTCCCCTCATTGCTCGCGGCCTGCGAGCAGGCACAGGAGCAGTGGCGCTATGAGCGGCTACTCATCTGCGAGCCCGGAGAGTATCGGTTGCTCGAGCAGATGAGGAGTTGGTCCGATACTTTGGGTGTTCCTATTGAGCTCCTTGAAGACACCCGGTTTCTTGCTTCCAGACAGGATTTTTCAGACTGGGCTTCTGGCCGCAAACAGCTGCGCATGGAGTATTTTTATCGCGATATGCGCAAGCGTTACGGAATTTTGATGGATGCTGATCAGCCCGAGGGGGGCAAGTGGAATTATGATGCCGACAACCGCACCGGCTGGCGCGAGCAATGTGAGATCCCGCCGCGATCCGAACCCGAGCACGATGACATCACCCGCGCGGTGATTGCCATAGTAGAGGTTGCTTTTCCGGACCACCCGGGAGACCTGTCGACCTTTCGTTGGGCTGTCACCCATGAAGCGGCACAGGTCGAGATTGACTGGTTTTGTGAGCACGCGCTGCCCGCCTTTGGCACCTATCAGGATGCGCTGGCCGAGGAGTCGCCCTGGCTTTTTCACGGCCTGATTTCCATGTACCTCAATTGCGGTTTGCTGGACCCGTTACCTGTTTGTGAGCAGGTGGAGGCGGCCTATCGGCGGGGTCATTGCTCCCTCTCCGCGGCAGAGGGTTTTATCCGGCAGGTGCTGGGTTGGCGCGAGTATGTGCGCGGCCTGTACTGGCACCACATGCCTGATTATCGCGAGCGCAATGCGTTATCGGCAGTCAGGCCATTACCGGAGTGGTTCTGGACAGGTGACACGGAAATGCGCTGTCTCTCTCAAGCGCTGCGGCAGTCGCTGGATCTCGGCTACGCCCACCATATCCAGCGGCTCATGGTGATCGGCAACTTTGCGCTCATTGCCGGGCTCAGTGTGCCCGAAGTGTGTGACTGGTATCTCGGGGTTTATCTCGACGCTTACGAGTGGGTCGAACTGCCCAACACGCTGGGGATGGCGCTGTTCGCCGATGGCGGCATCATGGCGTCAAAGCCCTATGCGGCCAGCGGCAAATACATTCAGAAGCAGGGCAATCATTGCAAGGCCTGCCGCTATGACCCCAAGTACGTCACGGGAGAGGACGCCTGCCCCTACAACAGTCTTTATTGGCACTTTATCGATCGTCATAACGCGCTATTGAGCCAAAACCCCCGCATGGGCTTGATTCTCGGTGGCTGGAGAAAACGAAGCGATGAGGATCGCGAGGCGGTAATCCAGTGGGCGGACCACACCCTCGAGCAAATTGCCGAGCTCTAGGCGTCAGCTGCGGGTAACACGGACTTGCCTTTGCGCCCGCGTTGGCCGCTGCAGCGTTTCGAGCAATACACGATCTGGTCCCACTGATGCTTCCAGCGCGCTCGCCAACTGAAGGGGCGTTCGCAAATCGGGCAGATCTTTGTGGGCAGGTCAGATTTCTTCCGATGCGCCATCAGTTCTGATCCGTGATGGGCCAGTCAGCACCATCCACCACATGTTCCGGTTGCGTCGGGCGGAGCCCGTCCCACTTTAGGGTAAAGGTGTCGTCCGGGTCGTATTGTGCGGCCTGCTTGGCCAGATTGAACTGCCGGCCCCCGCGCGGATCCGAGCCCACTCCCGCAATGTACTGCCAATTGCCATAGTTGCTGCCCACGTCGTAGTCGATGAGTTGTTGTTCAAAGAAGGCCGCGCCATAGCGCCAGTCGAGTCCGAGTTCATGGATGAGGCACGAGGCGGCGATCTGGCGACCCCGGTTGCTCATCCAGCCGGTGGCAACTAACTGTCGCATCAGTGCATTGACCAGAGGATAGTCGGTGTCGCCGGCGCACCATCGTGCAAAGTGACGTGGCTCAAAGGTGGTCAGTAGCCTTCGACCCGAGCGACCGCCCTGACGGAATAGTGATTGGCCGTCGATCACGGCGCGCCAATGAAAAAACTCCCGCCACAACAGTTCGAAGTAAAGCCAGTAGGTGGAGTCATTGGCGACGTGTTCTCGCTCGTAGCGGAAAATTGCGTGGGCCACTGTGCGCGCAGATAGCGCTCCGCTCGCGAGCCACGGTGAGAGCGTGCTCGAGCCGCTCAATCCATCGAGATCGTTGCGGGTTTTTTTGTAGTCGGCAATGGCATGTGTTTGAAACAAAAACTGATCGAGGCGCCTGAGGCCGGCTGCACTCCCGCCGGGGAGCGGTAAGCCGGGGTGCGGTGAGGCCACGGCTTTGGGAATCGCATCAAATTGCGCCGAGGGTGGGGGCGGCAGCGTGCTCGGTGCTGTCATGGGACTGCTGATGTTGAGTTTTTCTACCTTGCGCCGAAATGGCGAGAAGGTATCGGGCAAATCTTCCAGCTCGAAGGGGAACTGCTCGGCATCGAACAGTGTGCTGCCGCGAAAAACGGAGAGCGTCGCAGGCAGTTTTTGCTCTAGGAACGCGATGGCTTGGGTTTCGTGCCAGCCGGGTGTATAGCTGGTGGTGACTTGGTCAATGCTGAAACGGTCCACAATATTGGGCAACACCAGCTCGGGAGAGCCCTCGAGGACCATCAGGTCCTGACCTAAAGTCTGGAGCTGCTCCTTCAATTCCTGCAAGGACTCGCGCAGAAACCGATCCCGCTGCGGGCCGAGGCCTGTGAGGTTGCACCAAGGCCTAGGCTTTGGCATCAGGTAAATACAGAGGAGCGAGTCTGCGCCCTGCGCACTGGACAACGCCGGATTGTCTGCCAAGCGCAGATCTGTCTGGAACCAGTGGAGTTGACGCATGGTGGCTCGCCCCGCAGAGAGTGTTCTGGTGTACGCTGGCCCGTAAATCACGGATCGGCCGTGACCCAATAGTGCCCAGCTTCACCCGTGGGCCCAGCGAACCGGATCTCGACAGATAACTGCCACCGGTATGATTGAATCCAACCCTTCATTGGCCTCGCTTATCGAGTCGGCATCGGCAGACGTGGCTGAGCTATCGGGTCAAGCCGCTCGCTGGCAGGCGGCGTCTCCGGGTCGGGTCAATCTGATCGGCGAACACACGGACTATAACCAGGGCAGGGTGCTCCCCATGGCGATTGACCGCTACATCGCGATGGCCGCCGCACCGGGCGTGCCCGGCCAGATCCGGGTGCGGAGTTCGGCGATGGCTGAGGAGCGGAGTCTGTCACTCGATCAGTTACACACGCCGCATGGCAAGCCCTGGATGCGCTACATCCAGGGCGTCATCGCCCAATACGATCAGCATGATGTACGCTGCCCCGGGCTCGACGTGGCTGTCGTATCCAGTGTCCCGATGGGGGGCGGGTTATCCAGCAGTGCCGCGCTCGAGTTGGCGACGGCGCACCTCCTGGAGGCGGTAACCGGTCAGACCTTAACCCCCGCCGAGCGGATTCAGGCCAGCGTGCAGGCCGAGCGTGATATGGCCGGCGTGCCTTGCGGGATCATGGATCAGACCGTGGTGGAGTTGGCAGCGTCCGGGCAGGCGCTGCTCCTCGATTGCCTGGATCAGACCGCGCGGTCAGTCCCTTTTGACTCGCAGGCGCTGGCTCTGCTGGTGATTCACTCCGGCGTTTCTCATTCACTCGCTGAGGGGGCTTACGCCCAGAGACGCGCCGAATGCGAGCGAGCCAGCGCGTTGCTGGGAGTGAACTCGCTCCGCGAAGTGAGCCCCGACCAGCTGGCGCGGTTAAAAGATGAGGGGGTGTTGCACCAGCGGGTTACCCACGTGGTGACGGAAAACGAGCGGGTTCGCGATGCCGTGACGGCGATCGAGCAAGGTTGCTGGGATCGCTTAGGGGCGTTGATGACGGGCAGCCATCGGTCTTTGCGGGATGACTACGAAGTGTCCTGCCGGGAGCTTGATTTGTTAGTAGAGCTCGCGACGGTCGAGCGAGGGGTTTATGGTGCCAGAATGACCGGCGGCGGCTTTGGTGGTTGCGTCATTGCTTTGGTCGAGACAGACCAGTTCGAAGGTGTCGCAGACCGTATCAGTGGCCAGTATAACGACCGAATGGGTTGGGCACCCGGGTGTTATCGTGTGCAGGCCGGCGCTGGCGCCCGAGAGATCTGTGCCGCCCTATGACTGATTTGTTATCCCAACGCCCCCATCGTCGTCGCAACGCGCTGACGGGTGAGTGGGTCACGGTCTCGCCTCAACGCGCACAGCGTCCCTGGCAGGGTGAGGAGAGCTCCGCCTCTGGCAGCGTTGGGGTAAGTTACGATTCCGACTGTTATCTCTGTCCGGGCAACACACGCGTGAGTGGCCAAGTGAACGCACCTTACACCGCCCCCTGGGCATTCGATAACGATTTCCCTGCTGTGGGGACAGGGTTCGATAAAGAGTCAGCTGAAGCCGATGCCCGCGATTCGGGGGAGCCATCGGCACTCTTCAGATCGGAGCCGGTTGCCGGTCGTTGCCGGGTACTCTGCTATCACCCTGATCACAACAAGACATTGGCTGACATGACCGAGCAAGAGGCGTTGGCGGTGGTGCTGCTGTGGGCATCGGAGGTTGGGGCTCTGCGCCAGAGCCACCAGTGGGTGCAGGTGTTCGAGAATCGGGGTGAGATAATGGGGTGCTCGAATGCGCACCCTCACGGGCAGATCTGGGCAGTCGATACGGTTCCCAACGAGGGAGCGAAAGAGTTGGCTCAGCAGCAGGCTTTGTTTGAAGCGGAGGGAGAGTCGCTGCTGGAGATCTACCGGGCCGAGGAAGAGCGGCTAGAGGAGCGCCTTGTTATTCAGGAAAACCATTGGACAGTGCTGGTGCCTTATTGGGCAATGTGGCCCTTCGAGACGCTATTGTTGCCGCGGCGCCAAATCGATCACCTCGATGCTCTGACCGAGTCCGAGCAACTGTCGCTCGCACAAATACTCCCCCGCTTGCTTCGTGGCTACAACGCATTGTTTGATACCTGTTGCCCCTACACCATGGGTTGGCATGGTGCGCCCGGCAGCGGCCCAGCGCCGCATTGGCAGCTCCATGCGCATTTCTACCCTCCACTGCTTCGCCCCACAGGTGTGCGCAAACACATGGTGGGGTATGAGATGCTGAGCGAGGCGCAGCGCGATCTGACACCAGAGGCAGCTGCAGAAAAGCTCAGACAGAATCTCTGAGTAAGTGGGATATGGGGCAGACTCATCAAAGCCACTCAGTGCCCTGACAGAGAACACGATGAAAGTATTGGTCACCGGTGGCGCAGGCTATATCGGTAGCGTCACGAGCGAAGTACTGCTGAATCGAGGCTACGAAGTGGCGGTCTTCGACAACCTGTCGCAAGGGCATCGGGCGGCTGTGCCCGCGGACGCTGAATGGGTGCAGGGTGATCTGGCATCCCCGCAGAAGATCCGTGAGGCCATTGACCAGCACCGACCCGACGCCGTGATGCACTTCGCGGCGCGCTCGCTGGTGGGGGAGTCGATGGATGCACCTTTCGCCTACCTGCGCGACAACGTGATGAACGGCCTGAATTTGCTCGACGCTTGCGTCTCAGGTGGTGTCGAGCGCTTCATTCTGTCCTCAACGGCCAATCTCTTCGGCGCACCGGCCAGCGCTGTGATTGACGAGCAGGCACCGATTGCGCCGGGCAGCCCCTACGGTGAATCCAAATGGGCGCTCGAGCGGGCGCTACACTGGCTGTCGCAGACAAAGGGTCTGCGCTTCGCAAGCCTGCGGTATTTCAATGCCGCGGGGGCCAGTGAAGCGCGAGGTGAGCATCACACGCCGGAAACCCATCTCATTCCTTTGGTGTTGCAGGTCGCAGCCGGGCATCGCGAGCACATCACGATCTTTGGCGATGACTACGATACGCCCGACGGCACCTGCATCCGTGACTACATTCATGTGTTGGACCTAGCCGACGCCCATGTCCTCGCCCTGCAGGCACTGGAGCAAGGCAATCGGGTTTACAACCTGGGGAATGGTGAGGGCTTCAGTGTGCGCCAGGTGATTGAAACCGCGCGAGCAGTCACCGGCGCAGCCATCACGGAGCGGGTGGGTCAGCGCCGTGCGGGAGATCCTGCCCGTTTGGTCGCATCGAGCTACCGGATTCGTGACGAGCTGGGGTGGGCGCCGCAGTTTCCGGCGTTGGAACAGATAATCGACAGCGCCTGGCGCTGGCAGCAGCGCCACCCTGAGGGTTACATCGACCGAGCGCTTCATAAATAGGCCAGCGAGTGCAGGGCAGCGTGATCAGCCAGACGGAGTAGGGCGCGGTATCGGCTTTTGCGGTAGTCTGCTCGCCAAGCGGTGCGGTGCAGAGACGCACTCACCGAACCCACCCTGAGACCATGCGCTGAAGAGGTAGCCCGTGCCCGCAATCGACCGTTTATTTGATCCCTTCTTGCTCAAATCCCTGAGCACCGAGAACCGTGTCGTCATGGCCCCCATGACCCGTAACCATTCTCCGGACAACATCCCCGGTGAGGCCTCTGCGGCGTATTACCGGCGGCGTGCGGCGGGGGGTGTGGGGCTCATTATTACGGAAGGCACTTGTCCTAATCATATTGCAGCCAATGGCTATCCGGACGTGCCCTATTTTCATGGTGAGGAGCGCTTGGCGGGCTGGAGGGCGATCGTTGATGCCGTTCACGCGGAGGGGGGCAAAATTGCACCACAGCTCTGGCACTGCGGCGGTATGCGCAAGCGCGGCGTGATGCCTGAGGGCGATGTAAACGGTTACACGCCATCAGGTATGAATGTGCCCGGCAAGGTCACCCGCCACCTGATGACCCAGCAGGACATTGATGATGTGGTACGTGCATTTGCGGAGGGAGCTCGAGACGCACAGCGGTTGGGCTTTGACGCCGTGGAAATTCATGGCGCTCACGGGTATCTGATCGATCAGTTTTTCTGGGAGGGCACCAATCAGCGTACCGATGGCTATGGTGGCTCGATGGAGGCGCGCGGTCGCTTTGCGATCGAAGTTATTGAGGCCTGTCGATCCGAGGTGGGACCGGATTTCCCGATTATCCTGCGGTGGTCTCAGTGGAAGCAGCAGGACTTCGCCGCGCGCTTGGCCCCGACGCCGCAGTTGCTGGAAGCGTTTTTAAAGCCATTGATCGACGCCGGTGTCGATGCTTTCCATTGCAGTCAGCGACGGTTCTGGGAGCCCGAGTTCGATGACTCTGATATGAATCTGGCGGGGTGGGTGAAGAAACTCACCGGGATGCCCACGATTACGGTTGGCAGCGTCAGCCTCGATCAGGACTTTGTGTCACAGCCCAGCGAGGGTGACGGCGCCACCAGCGAACCCGCCTCGATTGATCGCCTCCTTGAGATGATGGACCGCGGTGATTTCGATCTGGTGGCTGTTGGGCGGGCCCTGATCGCCAATCCGGATTGGCCCAAGGTGGTGCGTTCGGGGAACACATCAGGCCTGCAGGCCTACAACAAGAACCTGCTCGCCGAATTAGCCTGACAGGCCAAAAAAATTTGCCTATTTCGGTGGCTGTCACCAAGCTGTCACAGGTCGACCTCATAATACGGTCGTGAGAAGGATCTTGGCGCGCTGCACCAACCTGTTCACCTGCTTCTTTTTCCCAGGAGACTCGTTATGAAACATCCTCTTGCGTCCCTTTTCGCGGGCCGCGTGCTCTCAAAGGCGGTTGCCGGCGCCACTTTGGTGGGCTTGGCGACAGCTGTTCCCGGCGTTTATGCGCAGGAAACCTCCGCGACGGTTCGCGGTGCGGTCAGCACCAGCAGTGGTGAGGCGCTCGCCGGCGCCACGGTGATCGTGACCAGCAACGCCACTGGCGTCAGTAAAACCGTCACTACTGACGAAGGTGGCTATTACTCCGTGCGCGGACTACCGGCCGGGGTGTCCTATGACATCGTGGTCGACGCCAACGGTTGGCAGAAAGCCTCTACCGCAGGTCTCTCCCTGGCGGTGGGTCAGTCCGAGGTGATCAACTACCGCCTGGACGCCGAAGAAGAAGTGATTGTGATGGGTACCCGGGTCGCAGTCGACACCGCGGTGGGGCCCAACGCCGTGTTTGATTTGGCCGCGCTTCAGGACTCGCCGTCGGTCAACCGGAACATCAACGACATTATCCAGCAGGACCCCCGACTCTACGTGGACCAGTCTCGTGGCGATGTCGATGCCGTGCAATGTAATGGCGCCAACCCCCGCTATAACAGCCTGACAGTGGACGGCGTGCGACTGAACGACGGCTTTGGCCTCAACAGCAACGGCTACCCCACCCAGAGGATGCCCTTCCCCTTCGACGCCATCTCCAGTGTCGCCGTTGAGCTGGCGCCCATGGACGTGGTTTATGGCGGATTTTCGGCTTGTAATATTAACGCCGTCACGAAGACTGGCAGCAACGAGTTCTTCGGCTCA
>CABYND010000006.1 GCA_902520195.1 Halieaceae bacterium | reverse complement strand
TCTCGTTATCTTTTTTTTTGTCATCCATTAAAGAGTAGCAAACAGGTGCTCTCACAAGGACAAGCCGGTGCCTCATGTCGAGCAATAAATCTGCAACCTCACACAGCTACTTCGCAAATTCCTCATGGCCAGTCGAATGTGGAGGTAATACTCGGTCAAAATTGGTCTCTGGCCAGTTAAATGTGGTTGGTCGATCACCCAGCGTCATTCTTAAAAATAACGCTCGATGGAATGTAATGTTTATTCATCGCGCTCCCGGCGAACTTTATCTGACAGGTACGCTGCCCGCTTTCGCAGGGCCAGCGCCTTACGGCTGGGTACAGAAAATTGATCCATTAAACATGGAGGTTTTAGAGAATTCACCGAAGTTAGCATGTGGTGACCACGTCTGGTGCGGCTCAATCGCGGCCCATCAGAACGGCGCTCTTTATAACGTCAACGGGCGATACCTTCATTCTTTGGACAGTAAATGCCAAGTCATACGGGAGAGGAAGTTGCCGGTTGATCAGGCGCATAACGGGCTTTTGATACTGGCAGATGGAACAATAGCAACGAAAGACCTGAGGTTAACCGCCTGCTCCACGCTTACTCGGCTAGATCCAAATACACTAGAAGAACTCCATGCACCCCTCCTGCTCCCCGAGCCATCCATGGGACGGATAGCCGCGCAGAGAACGAATGGCAGGGAGTACATATATGTGCCAGGCAAGGAAACTATCTATCGCATCCTGATTCACCCTGAATCTTTCGAGCTAGATGCATATTGGCAACCAACCTACAGAGAACTAACCGATACACAGGGAATGGCGTGGGATGCCTGTATTTCTGGAGATTACTTGTGGCTGATGGACAACGGCGATATTGAGACCGTCAGAGCAATTTTTAATCAGCATCCAAATGGTCGCTTCGCCGAACCGGTTCCATCACTTGATTGGCGAGATCCCGCGCCCTGGAGTGGTCAGCAGCGCTTGATTAGGATGTCTCTTGCCACTGGCGAAACAAAGTGTGTCACGCCATTTCCAGCGTCCGGTGGCGCTATTATTGCACCGCCAGCATATATTCCTTCAAAAAAATTATGTGTTTGTTGGGACTCTGTAAATGGCGGGATAGCTGGAGTTCGGAGTAAAGAGGATAGCTTGGAGGTTGTATGGTTGAGACCCGATGTCCGGCCTACGATGCAGCCTCTTGTCTACGAGGATGCCAACTTTTTTGTTATTAACCATTTTGATGGTGGGTCAGATCATTTATTGGTGATGGATATAGATTCTGGCGATATGGTTTGCGACGTAGATACAGGGAGCCCTCTAGCAAACGGAATGTTCCTTACCCCAGGGCAGAATAATGATGTGCTCTACTGCTCAACCGTCAGTTACGCAAGGATTTCCTGGGATTGAACACTTTAAGGTTAGCCGCCCTACTATCCTCTACTGAACCGCTAGTTTTTGTAGTTATTTTATCCACGAGGGTCAGTTAGATATATTCTCTTTATGAGAGTGCGGCATACGTTGTTGTGACCCATTCTGCCCAGACAAATCCGTTGGTGACGTCATACCTTTTTCCGCTTGTCTGAGACTAGTCAACCTACTTCCGTTACTGCGCTCCAGAACTCTCTGGCGCATCGATGAGACCAGCTCTGGCTGACAGACGCTTTTCATTATTTTCCAAGGTGACTGGCCTTAACATTGGGGCAAGGTCACCGCTGGCTTCTGCTTTTTAATCTCCTCCGTTAGCATCTCGATCTCCTTAGCGAGCAAAAGTCTTTCAGTGCCGAATCTGCCAGCCGCACCATAGTTACCCATTGATTTAAAGCGTATTTCTAACCTGCGTTTCGCTGATACCTCCCGTTCTATCCGACAGTATTCCTGCTCCAACGAAGCAGCGGGCTCAGTAGTGCGCTCCTCTGGCATCTCATGATCTTCTGCTGCGGCAATGATGGGCAGCACTAACAAGACGGCAACTAGTGGTTTAATCATCTTTTTCGGTGTCTTCGGGTTTGAACAGCAGAATGCCAGTGGAGAAGTCCTCAGAAAACCCGCTTTAAATCTTGCTTTGAGGATGCCCTGGTCAACACGTTACCCCACACTCCTACGCAGTGGCTTCTACTCAAATGAAGCCAGCTGACCCTTAAAATACAGACACGCGTGTCCCGAAATCAGAACACGGTCGTCGACAAGCTCACAATAGACATCGCCGCCACGTTTGGACACCTGGCGCGCAATTAGTGAAGTCTTGCCTAGCTTTTCGGCCCAGTAGGGCGCAATGGTACAGTGGGCTGATCCCGTCACCGGATCCTCGTCAATCCCCGAACTGGGGGCAAAATAGCGCGACACGCAATCGCATGAATCTCCCGCCGAGGTAATGATCAACCCATCACCCACGAGATGGCGGAGATAGTCAAGATCCGGTTTGACCCCGCACACTGCCGACTCATCTTGTAGTACCGCCATATCCATCACTGCGCGCCGAAAATCGACAACGTTTTGTCCGATGGCAGATTCCAAGCCTTCAGGAACATCCATTTCGTAGCCAGGAAGCGCCGGAAAATCCAGCGTGATCATGCCATCGTCCCGGCGACGCGCAGACAGCAAGCCACTGACAGTCGTAAAACGCAGCAGATCGGACTGCCAAGCAAGTTCGCTGAACAAGACATAGGCTGACGCCAGCGTGGCATGCCCGCAAAGGCGTACTTCCACCGTCGGGGTGAACCAGCGCAGATGAAAATCGGCACCATTATCGATAGCAGGTACGAAAAAGGCAGTCTCTGACAAGTTGTTTTCCGCTGAGATGGCACACATCGCGTGATCCGGAAGCCATTCTGACAGCGGTACAACCGCCGCTGGATTACCGCCAAACAGACGGTTAGTGAAGGCATCAACCTGATAAAGATGAAGAGACATTGGCAGAGGCCCCTAATTATTGGCAAGAGGGTAATGATCACAACTCGACACCCACAATAGCGGACACAAACATCGTATCGCTAGCCGACTCAGGCAAGTCAATCACAACCCGCAAATCTATAGTCCTTTACTGACCGATCTGCGGCATGCTGCCCTGCCCCACCACCTGACGAAATCTAACTCTCCGGTGGGGCTAACTGCTAATGTAATGGTTACCGTCCGTATACAGTGTTAGCGAGCAGATACAGCCAACAAACGTTTTGGATGAGTCAGAGCTTTTTGAGATGCCATCAATACTTATTAATGTCAGTGATGTCATCCTTGCTCTGCAAGCGTTTAATAATAATCCGAAGCGGGTAAAGGATACATAAACTGAAGATCCCAAAAAAAGTGATCAACGACTCCCAATCTGTCGTGTACGGCAGGTTTAGACTGTCATTCCAGAATAAGGAGGCACCTGTCGTGACAGCCCCAATACCAAAAGCAAGCAGGATAAAGTCGAGCCCAATTAACACATCGACCGCCACAAAAATAACTGCTGCTATAAGCCAGATTTCATACCGCAGTAACAAATCCATGTCAGGCATCCTCGCTACGTCTAAGCGCTTCCTGAAGACCTGCTAATCCCCCAATCGTTTTCGTAACATCTGAGGGCAACACAATAGTCTTAGTGTTATCGGATGATGCAAGCAAGCCTATCGCATCGACCTGACGCTTCAATATTTCAAAGTCTATTGCGGGCTGTCCATCCTGAGATATCGCTTCAGCAATCACTCTTGTTTGCTCTGCATCAGCTGCGGCCTTCTTAATCACGGCGTAAGCTTCAGCATCTGCTGTCAGCTTAATAGCCTCAGCGTTTTTCTG
This sequence comes from Halieaceae bacterium, assembly GCA_902520195.1. GTDB lineage: Bacteria > Pseudomonadota > Gammaproteobacteria > Pseudomonadales > Halieaceae > Luminiphilus. The sequence continues at coordinate 94,844 of CABYND010000006.1, read as the reverse complement.
AGCTTCGTATAACTCGCCGTCCGCTTGCAGTTCGACCCTCTGCCTCTCACCTTCAGCCCTTGCGACAGTTGCTCTGCGCTCACGCTCAGCGTTCAATTGTTGCCTTTGGGCCTCTTTAGTCGCTTCATCAACTCTCACGTCAGTAATTTCAGATCGGGTTATCTCTAACCCCCAAACCTCAGATGCTTCGCGTAAATTCTGCAGAATCTCCTCATTCATTTTTTGACGACTGCTTTGAACTTCGTCTAGTTCGAGTTTTCCAGCAGCGCTACGGATAATTGATTCCGCAGTGGTTCTCAATGCAAGTGGAACATCTTTTATTCGATATACAGATTTGGAGGCATTGATGACGCGGAAAAACACTGTTGTTTCGAGCTCAATCTCCACATTGTCGCGTGTGATAACTGATATGACGAAAGCGTCGAGCTGCCGTTCCAAAATCTGAATTTTATGTGCAACTCGATCGAGAAATGGGACTAAGAGATTGATTCCTGCAGCCAACGTGACCCGATACCTACCAAACCTCTCAACTACGTACTCATCTGACTGCGGAACAATGGCAACACTTTTAAACGCCAGCAATACAGCGAGCCCTGAAAAAACGAGGGTTAAAACCACCCCTATATCAACCTGCTCCATAACCATCCCCTAAATGTTTGCACTTGCACCTCGTAACTTAGATCTGGGCCCGCGGCCTTAGGTGCAGTAGCAAGCATACTATGGCTACCCATATGAAAGGTCATGTCAGAGCAAATGTAAGGTGATTGAATTGTTTGGCGGGGGCTAGATTGTGATAATTACCGCCCAGATACAGTAGGGGGTGACATCAAATTCTCAGCAATTTTGTCGCTGAAAAAAGCCTCGGCTGGAGAAAAAGCATATTCCCCCGTCACAGCTTTAATATCTTTTTCCTCTCCCTTGAAGTAAGTTCTGGGGGAAGCCTTTAGTGAAAACCCGTCAGGAGCCAACATGAAAACTTCTCTACTAGTAGCACTCTCCATCGTTATTTCAGTTTCGGCGCAAGCTGGGCATCACGAAGACGGAGAAATGAAAAGTGCCGCTGTAATTGGAACTGTCTATTCAGATGACGGCACCCCGAATCAGCTGCTTGCAGGCAATACCGACACACAACAAATTTGGGTTAATTACATACAGGCTCACAATGACAGGGATTTGGATGGAATTGCGGCTGTAAATGCTGATGATTGGGAAGGTTACCTGCCTGATGGGGGGGTTATTAAGGGAAATACAACTCACATTGAATTTTTAAAGGATTGGTTTGCGTCCTCTGAAAATCCAAAGTGGAAGGTGATGTGGATGATAGCGAACGATGGCGCAACTAATGGCGGATCTACTGAGACTTGGCTCACCACAGGCAACGACATCACGTTCAACGACGCCGATGGAAATCAGGTCACTGAACATCATGTGCATGACATCCACTTTGTAGCCAAAAAAATTAAGCGGATAAATGTTTACTCAAGACTTTCACAAAAAGAGTAAAGACCTCTCTGCTTCAGCATTTTTGATTGGTGCAAGGGGCCGGACTTAAACCGGCTCGGCCCCAATGGTCGGGGGATGTTAAGTGGTTGGCGCCCTACTCCCGTTACATTCCAGTACATCCCACCACAACACAAACCTCAGCAATAAAGCCATTCTTACTGTACTGAGCCGCGTTGGGTGTAACTGGGTGTGTCACGCATTCGTCACTAGAACACCCGTCCCCGGGAGGATTACCTGCAGTTATAATTGTGTTGGTTACCGCCCGAATATATGAAAGGGCAGTTTGAAAGACTAAGTCCACATGATTAGCGTCTGCTGGTCTTTTTCATATGTTAACGGAGAAAAACCAATGAAGCCTAGGATAGCAATCGCTCTTCTTGCTCTTGCACTGTTATCGGACTTTGCCTTTGCGAGCACCAACGGCGACACAACGACAGATACCATCAATAAAATGTATGCGGACTTGCGATTAGCCATAGAGACAAGCGACTTGAGCCGCTATTCGAAATATCTGCACGCCGATGCAAGTCTCCGGCCACCTGGTGCAGACGGAATCAATGGTAAAAAAATTACCTTTCCTTGATGGCGATGACATTTGCCAGCGCAAATCACCACATCACAATAAAGAAAAGTCCTGAAGTGACCATGCTGGGCGACACTGCATTGGTGGAATACGTGTACACAATCCTAAAGTCTACGATTGATCCAACAATCTCCCTCGCCGAGGTTTCATTTATGCAGCAAGAGACAACGGCTGACTATCTTGATGTCTTGATACGAGACAACGAAGGAAACTGGCGTATAAGACTGCATAAGTGGGCGGTGATAGATTGATTAAGCTAGAACTATCTGCGCCGTGCTTGCCAGAGAGAACAACATCAGAAGCGGCAAAATTGCGAGATAAATACTAATTCGTCTGCTCTCGCACGCTTAAGTTTGCGGATCCCACTTTCAAACAAGCGACGTGTGGGTTGTTAATAATTGCTCTCCGATGTAGGTCTCTACGTCTGGGACGTCTCTTCGGATAATGCAGAGATATACCCTTGGTCTCTGGGTATAGTTGAATTCAGGCTGACAACGTCCGGCCGCTCATCCAAAAAATTCAACACGTCCTGATAATCAAAGAGTTGACCAGATTTATACAGACCCTGATAAACCATTTTTACAAACTGGTAATCCTCTGGATGATCCATCACCCATCTGTGGTGATAAAGCCCTTGAAACTTTTCTAAACGCCCGATTCTAAACAAGCTTGGCCTGTCCGTTATGAATGGAGTTATATGCTCCCTCTCCGATCTCTTCTCAGCTCCTGACCATGCAGCGCGTAACGAATCGAGGGACAATACCGTAGTGTCCAGTCCCGTGGGAAATTCGCCTTCCAAACGACACAAATCATAGTTACCTGACTGATATACCGCGACGACCTCATCAATTGTGGAGGGATCCAGCAATGGACAGTCGGCCATTACTCTGACAATGTTACTCGCACCATAGGCACAGGCAGCCTGATAATACCGATCAAGAGGATCCTCAAGACTTCCCCTGAAAACTGGCACGTCAAGCGAAGTAAATAACTCTGCTATTGGATCGTCCTCTGGCGAGACGCTCGTCGCAACAATAATTCGGCTTATGCTTGAGCAATATAAAAGTCGATCGTAAACATGATGCATAACGGCCTTGCCCATTAATGGGAGCAGGACTTTGCCAGGCAATCTTTTTGACCCGATACGGCCCTGCAAAATAGCGGTAACCTCTTGATCGCACATTCCGGGCTTCCTCAGATAGACCTAAGAGAAAATTTAACAACGTAGGTTTAGTTTATCCCTTGGTTTATGCCCAATGCTGGACCTCAACTGGAAAGATCTCAACGGTAAAGAAGGTTTAAACGCTTGGCACCCATCTCCCGTTAGATTCCAGTACCGCTCATCGCAACACGAACACTAGTTATCCCGCCATTCTTGCTGTACTGAGCCGCGTTGGGTGTAACTGGATGTGTCACCTATTTGTCACTAGAACACCCCCCGGGGGGGGCTAACAGCCGTTGTGATTGTGAGGTTTAACGCTCGGATACAATTAGGAGGGCGCAACCGACCTAATCATCTATTGGTGAGCAGGACTGAACGCAGACACGTTTAATATTGCATAAATCCGCTAGTGTCTAGCACGAGCTCTTATTGGATCCAGAAACATTTTAGTGCGGCGGTGTATGGTGCGCAGCCAACCAGTGATCACATAGCACAGGCTTAAATCCAATCAATCTTTGAAGGGGACGATCTGATCAGCTTCGATCAGACCCAAATCTAAACAGACCTGATAAAAGCTGGTCACAGAAAAGGGACTAATATTGGTACTGGTATGCGCCACGGTTAGTTCGCCGCAATTCTGATGGCAGGCGGCCTTGGTGACCTCCTGTAACAGCGCAAAATCACGTAAGTAGCCTTGCAAAGCACCCCTGCCCTCTCTCTCACGCTGCCGATTTTTATCGGTCAAAATGATACCAACGGCAAGCTCTAGCGTGTTCATCAAGCCAGGCCGTTCACTCTAGAGCAGGCTGGTGAGCGCTGAGTAGGGGACCTCCAATATCACACCATGATGATCAGCTTTGGGTTTGTGGTAGTCGGCAATTTCAGAGTCTAGGAACGACATTGCACGAGGCACACGGAATTCAGCCGCAACGAGCCGAGTAATTGCCGATATGCCTCGGTCCTCGATTGGGTCACCTTGCGTGACCAAAATGATCGGCTTGCCCGGAGGCCGAGTCTGCCAACGCTTACGAAGCTGCGAGGCGATCTGCATTGCGATGGGCTCTGGTTCCCGGTGGTCATAGCTACCCATGCCCTCGATGATCAGAGGGTGGTAGGCGGCGAGTACATCAATCATGAGCGTAGCTTGCCTGCGCCAGCATGTTGAGCCGGCGACTAATCGCTGTTAAGGCCCCGCCGTAATGCACTGTTTGCTTCGCATTTGAAGAAATCCTCATTCACCGGTCAGACACTTGCACTAGTCCGAGCTTACCGCAGGACTATCCCAATGTGAGAGGTCATGTCAGAGCAAATGGGGTGTGGGAGGGGGCTTATGATTTCAAAAGTCGGACCAGACGAATTTGCCGAGTGAGCCATAGCTGAGGCTTAACATAGTTGCGGTGATATGGCTCTGGCCAGTTCCTGTTAACACCACTTCCAGCAAAAACAGATGATTTGCCACAGTAGATCCAATAGAACAGTGGAGACCTAGGAGAAATTAGTGTCATCAAGGCCCGTTGCGACATCATATTTCATCAGCTAGGCCCTCGAGCAGTTCCGCATACATCTCAATTGCGCTAAATAGGTTTGCAAGACGCAGATTTTCATCTCTTCCATGCTGATTATTGTCATGATTCGCGGTCGGCACGATCAGTATGGGAAGCTTTAGCTTGTCCTCAAACAGGTATATCGGCAGAGACCCGCCCATCGTAGGAGTGATCAATGTTTCTTGTCCACCCAGTCGATCCATGATCTGCTTCAATTTAATAACGATTTCTGACTCAACGCTGGTGCGGAACGAACGGTATCCCCCCGGCCGAACTGACATTTGTAGATGCCTCTCTCTAGGTTCTCCTCTCGATGGCTCTCTGTCTGACACAGTCATCCCGATTTTCCTGAAATGAGCCCTTAGCAACTCAGCTACCCGCTCAGGTTTCTGCCCCGAAACCAATCGAAGATTTAGCGACGCCTCTGCGTATGGTTCTATGATGTTTCGTGAAATGGCGCCCACCCCACCACCTTGAAAACCCTTCACAATCAAGGCTGGTCGCATGAGAGAAGCTTCAAGTCGCTCACCCACTATTTCGCTGTTTCCAAGGCCCAGCTCTTGTTTCATTTGGGAATCTACGGAGGGCATTGCCTGGATAGCTAATCTCTCGGATTTCGACACTTCCGCTATGTTCTCTGAGAATCCCTCGACAAGGATCCGACCAGAGTCATCCTTCAGCGATAAAAGTAGCCTCATCAAAATTTCATTTGGATTAGGAGCCCAATTACCATAGTGGCCCGAGTGAAGTGGGCGGTTAGCACCAAAGGTTTTAAGATCGATCGTCATGCTACCTCTAACACCCAAAACTAACTGACGGCGTCCTGACTGGTGCATTGGACCGTCGCAGAACAGCATGATGTCTGCTTTTAGCTGTTCCCCGACCTGGTCAAGAATGCCTCCAAGCGTGGGACTACCTCGCTCTTCCTCACCATCAAGCAACAGCTTTATAGTGATATCGGGCATTGCATCCGCCTCTAAAAGCGCATCAATCGCTGCCATCAGCGCAATTAGGGGGGCCTTGTCATCGCCCGCTGACCTAGCAACCACTCTCCAATCTAAGTCAAAGTGCTCCTGTTCCCACGACAGTTGGGAAGCCCCTGCAGTTAAAGGGTTAGTCGTCCACAAAGTGGGTGAAAATGGTGGGGAAGACCAATTTGCGGGAATCACTGGCTGTCCATCAAAGTGGGCGTAGATCAGAACCACAGGCGCACTCGGCGAGCCTGTCCGCTCTGCCACCACATACGGCGCGCCCCCTGCGGAAATGATCTCAGACTTGAAACCTCGTTTGCCTATATAGCCCACGATGTAATTGGCATTCACTAGCATATCACCGATGTTTTCAGCCACATTCGGCATGCTCAGGAATTCTCGGAAGTCCCAGATTATCCCGGCTGCATTTTCCTCATGATATTTCTTTGATAGTCCTGCGGCGTTCTGCGCAGATGCAACACTGCCCGGAAGCACGGCAACGACGGTGTAAGCGATGAACCAGTAAGACGCGAACTTCAACCACAAGCTGTGGAGCCTTGCCTTTCCCGTCTGACTGGCACCGACCCTACACGACCCAACTCGAAATCGTTGGCAAACCGCATCAAAAAAATCCGCGCTCATCACAAATCTAGGCCACGTTGAGTCTGAGCCAAGTTCTCTCTAGCAACTGCTGATGGAACAAACTTTGGATGCGGAAATATTTTACTCGCCGTTTGCCATGCGTGAGCTGTAGCTAGAACAAGTGAATCCTGCCCAGACGCGCCGAAAAAAGACACACCGATTGGCATGCCTTGAACAACACCCATAGGGACTGTTATGTGCGGATAACCCGCTACTGCGGCGAGGTACCCCACCCCAACTCTTGTTGGCCAAACGTCTCCGTTGATCACATCAATTGGCGGGGCAATGGGTCCCGAGGGAGCGATTAAAAGGTCTGACCCAGCAATCGCCAAAAGTTGGTCGATACCCTGTGAACGAGCGGCGCGGCGGACGTTCTGCAATGCGCTCTGATATTCGGGTGAGTTCGTTCCCGCGCGCTTCAACGAGGATAAGAAATGCTCTTGGCCAAAAAGCGGCATTTCAACGGCAGAGTTAATTTGATTAAACTCTATCAGCTCGGTCAGAGATTGCGGACCAGATTTTAATTTTCGATCACTCAAAAATCTATCTATGAGGGCAGCAAACTCCGTCTCAAGTACCGTGAGTTCGTCGACCCAAAATTGGGAGTCAGGTAACGGGAAACTCCCGATCTCGGTGAGTTCAGCACCTAACCCGCGCAACACCCCCAAGACACGCTCAAAAGCTGCATTAATATCGTCTCTGTCTCCCTGAGCGAATCGCAATATGCCAATTTTCTTCCCTGCGACTGAAGCATTCTCCAGTTCAGACTCAAAGTCGTGTGCTGAAGACGTCATCGCATCCATCAAGGCAGCGGCACCCAGCACCGTTGTTGCAATCGGCCCGGCAGTGTCCTGCGAATTGGAAATAGGGACGATGCCCTCGGTAGACAACAGCCCAACAGTTGGTTTGAACCCCACCACACCATTCGTGTGCGCGGGACATATTATTGAACCGTTAGTCTCTGTGCCTATTGCGAGGGTAACTAGTCCCGCAGCCACCGCGACCGCTGACCCGGAGCTAGAGCCACAAGGTGTTCTGTCAAGAATGTGCGGGTTTTTTACTTGCCCACCGACTGAGGACCAACCGCTAACCGAGTAAGTCGATCGGAAATTAGCCCACTGACTGAGGTTGGTCTTGCCTAAAATTACTGCACCAGCATTTCTGACCGACTCAATGATAGGGCTATCTTTGTTGCTGAAGTAATTCATCAGCGCGGTGGATCCCGCAGTAGTCGGAATAGGATCTGAAGTCTCTACATTGTCTTTAATGGCTATTGGGATGCCATCCAAAGGCCCTAGTAATCTGTCGTCACGGCGCCTTCTGTCACTAGCTTTGGCTTGAACCAGGGCGTCTGGATTAAGTGAGATAAAGCTCCTTAGATTTGGGCCACTTTGGTCAAGGACAGCTATCCTCTCCAGATATTTCGTTGTGATTTCCTCAGAGGTTATCGAACCCTCAGACAATGCTTTCCTCAATGACGCGAGTGTTGGAATGCTTTCCGTCTCTGAGATGGTGGCTGACAACTGTGAAGCTAAATCCGTATCGGGGGTGGCCTGGGAACTGGAGAAGATTGCTAAACAAGCCAAAAGCCCAAAGGCAGACAACGGTGTATTCGTGATGCGGTGCTTTAAAGGAATCATTGTTTTCAATCTTCAGCGAACGCGGAGCAGTCCAGTTATTTCACAATAGATCACTAAGCCGATTCTTATATCTAAGTCTGACTGCAAGTTAGTGGCTTCAGTGCCCTGTGCCGACTAAGCATTGCCACAACTGCCATGACATTCTTAGTCCGCAGCGCCCTATTTTCTCATTGTCCAGCTTATTTCATCACGTGACAGACTCCAAGGAGGTAGCCATGAAACCCCCTCCGAGGGGGCTTCATGCCATTGTGCTCGTGATGGTGACCGCCCAGCTACATCAGGGGGTGGGGTTGAACCATAAAAGGTTGTCGTCGATACAGATTATTCTGTTGACACACTGAAAACCCGGCTTACAGTACAGGTCCATTAGTTACTCGAGCTGGGCATTCTCTTTTCGGACCTGCTCGAACAATAGCTCTGTTTGATCGTCTGATAATCCAAATTGGTCTTTCAGATCATCTAGAAGCCTTCGCTCGTCATCATCTATCTCCCCATCAGCTAATGCACGGCGTAGCTCCCCTTCATAGATCACTCTCTTGCGAGCCATTTGATTGCTAAACGCGCTTGCAACAATACCTGTAAGCATGGCAACGATGCTAACTCCAAGAAAAGCGGTAAAGATAGAGATGATTTTTCCGACAGAAGTGACCGGAGATACGTCCCCATAGCCTACTGTGGTCAGCGTAATCAATGACCAATACATCGCGTTTGGTATTGAAGAAAATTTATCTGGTTGATGCTCACTCTCAGCGTAGAACATTATCGACGAAGTGAGTATCAAGGCGAGCAGAAGGAGGTAAGATGCAGCGGCGAATGATCTGCGTTCTTGCCAGATCGCACTGAATAAATCTTCAAGCGCTGTTGAATAGTGCGAGAGTTTAAAGACTCGCATAAGTCTGAGGATTCTCAGCACACGTAAGTCAAGCCCTGGAAGCAACATCTGAAGGTAGAACGGTACGATTGCTAGCAGATCAATAACCCCATGAAAACTGAGCGCGTATCTGAGACTACCATTACTAATGCCTATTCTTGTTTCATATCGGATTGCTCCATTCGCCCAAAGACGCAGAAAATATTCGACGGAAAAGATAGCCACACTGAGAATTTCAAAGTAATAAAAATAAAGTTCGTAGCGGGTAAAAATAGAGCTCACCGATTCCATTACCACTGCAAGAACATTGAGCAGCACTAAACTCAGAATCGCGACATCTATTAACTTTCCTTTTAGATCCCCGTCTTCGCTTTTTTCAAGCAGAACGAGCGCTCGGTATCTAATACTCTCAGTTTCTGACATCCGGAGTTAATCCTTGAGTGTTGGCAACACGTTGATGGAAAAGTCTGGGCTCGCTTCTAGAAGGAAGCAAGAGCTTTAACCAACCATAGAAATACTGAAACCTGAACAACGCGTGTCGCTGATACAGATGATCCTGCTGACACACTAAAAGCTAGATTTAAAAAAGGGAACCAGTAAGCATGCTAGCTGGTGATGGCAGAGTAATGCGGCCTCCGGATCGTCACTACCCTCAAGCTAAAAAAGCGCGGGCCAAAACATTGCTTAACCGACCCTCATTTGCCAGTTGTCAAATTCCCTTTCGTCCTTGAGTCGTTGATATAACCTAGTGGTTCGCTACCCAACGCAATCCACCTCTACACCCAGCTGAACTTCGTTATCACCACAAGCGCCCTGTTGTTGCTCAGTCGCCTTGAACTACTTCAAAGTCATCTGCTCAGAAGGCCACAACGTCTCTTCAAGCCCGTCTGGAGAGGCAGGGCTATGTTAGGTGAGAGCGTGCTAATTTTTTTCAGTCAAATGATCTAACGCACCATTGAGATAAGGTCGGTAATGCTTCCAAAGCTCCGAACTGCCCTGATAGATTCCCGTTCTCACCTGCACATTAGAAGCTGTAGAAACTATCCTTTTATTATCCTGAGGCGACAAGCAAGCGTCTTCCCAGTCCAATCCCAAATTTTCGATGAGTTTGCGTGTCTCTGATTCTTGCTCAACTGTAAGGCTCTCATAGTCCAAGTCGTAGATCCTGCCAGGAATTGATCGCTTCCAATATTTCATGAGATCTACGTATAGCTTGTACTGGCTTAAAATATCATCGAGGCTATATGCATAAGCGATCGTCTCATTCGCGAAATACTTTGCATAATTTGCCCAGCACACCGCTGCAGGATCCCTCCTGACATGAATTATTTTGGCGTCCGGTAGCGCCTTGGTGATTAGGCCCAGATATCTAAAATTCATAGGCTCCTTGTCCGTAACCATAGAACGGTTCTCAGAGTATTTCTTCAATGCGCTCAGGTACTTTTCTCTGAATTTACTCAACTCACTGTTGTCTACTTGCGATTCGCCAAGAGCCAACCGACTTCCATATCTAGCCACAAAAGGCAGCTCTCCAGCTCCTGAGACTTGGGAGTGTGAGGAAATGATTTGCTCGACCAATGTCGTTCCAGAACGAGGCATTCCCACAATGAAAATCGGCACACAAGTAATTATGGTGTCCGAAGGTAGCAGCGAGCGTTTGGCTAAACTTTGGTAGCCGGATATTAGTTTTGAAAACGTGTCCTTGTTGTCTTTACTGTTGTAAACAAGATGCCTCTTGCGAAGTTCATTACCCTCCGAGTAGTACTGGAAAGCTGCCTGAAAATCACCCATGTTCTCCAAGGTTGCCGCCAGAGCGAAGCAGATTTGGCACCGATGCTCATCCGAAATACTCGCGTCTCGATACAGGTTCAGCATTTCAGAGAGTTGCTCGTCTCTCGAGCCAAAGCGCTTCGTTTCCGTGAGCGCGAGATAGGCTCTCGTAAAATCGGACCTTATCGCGATGGCTCTCTCGTAACTCGCCTCTGCCTCGCCTAATCTTCCTAAAGCTTGCAACGCCAAGCCGAGGTTATAATGAGTCTCGGCGATATTAGGCCGCAATGCTATGGAACATCCAAAGCTCTCTTCAGCCTCGCCCAGTCTGCGCTGCTCCAATAGTGTATTAGCTAAGTTGTTGTGGGCCTCCGCGTAATCAGGTTTCAATGCCAAGGCTACCCTGTAGTTCGCCTCAGCTTCATCTAATTTTCCCAGGGTGTGAAGTGCGCTACCCAAGTTGTTCCAGGCTTCCGCATAGTCAGAATCCAGTGAAAGAGCTGTTCGGAAGCTAGCCTCGGCTTCATCCAGTTTGCCTAGCGAATGTAGCGTATTGCCCAAGTTGTTGTAGACCACTGACAGATCTGGCTTCAGCGATAACGCTCGCCGGTAGCTTGTTTCGGCTTCCTCTAACTTGGCTTGCTCTGTGTACGTGTTACCTAAGTTGTTGTGCGCTTCCGCATAGTCAGGATTACAGGCGATAGCCGCTTTGAAGCTGGCTTCAGCCTCCTCCAATCTACCAAGGTCTAGGTATGCGGTTCCGAGACTGTTGTGCGCTTCTGGATCCTTCGGAGCGAGCTGCAAAGCCCAATTGATCGCCGCTAAAGATTCATCAATGTTATCTGTTTGTCTGAGTACTGCGCCTAACACTCTCCAACCAAATGGGTGCCTTGGAAACTCGTTTATCATTGATCGAGCCAACGTTTCTGCTTCATCAAATCGTCGGTTTTCGTAGCACGCCAGCAACTTTTTTTGTTGCTCATGGGAGGGAACTATGCGGGTTCGAGTTTGCTGAATTTGATCTGAAAGAATGCCTAGCTTCTTCGGAGCAATACCGTTTAATGTCGCATCTGCCAACGCCTGCCTCGCCTCGTCCAAGTGCCCGGACTCAATTAGCGCTGTGGCATAACTCAACCAAAACTGTTCTATGCTTGGATTCGCTTCCAAAGCGAGCTTGAAGAAAAGTAAAGCATCCTGTTCCTTGCCAACGGACATGGCAAGAGCGCCCAGATTATGATTCGCGTCTGGGTGATTGGGGTGCACTTGCAGTATGGAGCGATAAAAAAGTTCAGCAGCCTCGAGTTTGCCCTCTTTATGCGCCGCAATCCCTCGTTGCAACGCCTGATCTACAGTCAGCTCCATTCGATTCGCGCGAGTCCAACAAACACCCTTCTACTTTACACCTTCAACACCCCATCTAGTCCAACCATACCTATTCATGCAAGGGAAGCTCCGCGGTCACCTGCCTAAGGGGTCGCGGCAATACTGGCAGGACCAAACAGTCCCTTACAGATGGGGTGGCTTCAGAAAATGCGTAGGTTTAGGGGATCTCTGAAAAGAAGTGGTTCCCTGACCCGGTAACGATGAAGGCCTGCGGTACCACTCGCAGAAGTGCAGTAAATCTAACCTCTTAAAATGCCTCTGATATCTCAGATGGCTTATGAATTTCAGGAGGGGTGATAGATACCGCCCAGCTCACTCACTTTTCAACGGTGAAGCTTACGTGTGATGATCAACCTAGCCGCTAATAACCGACCTTGCCGCGTCATCACGAGCAGCGTTAATGCTGGAGCCAGTGCTTGAACGCTCCCTAGGCGTCTGGACGTCCGCGTGACTCTTCCTTACCGCCTGAGCAGCATTCATCGCGTTAATGTTGGTGAATGCAAACAGCTGCAATGCAAATACCGTTTCTGTATACACAATGTCGGACGTTGGAAAGCCGCATTTGGTGAGCAAAGGCGTGGGTTTTGGCGTATTACGCCAACTCAACCCCCTAATGTATCCGGGAGGTACCAATCACAACCATAAGGGCTCTCACCCCCCCGCCGGGGGGGCGTATCTCGTCAGGTGGTGTGGCAGAGAACCATGCCTAAGATTGGCCAGTAAATGGCTTTGGATCGAGACGATCACTTAGAACTATGGGATAACATGTAGACCACGATAACTTTAATAAGCATAGCTTAGAGGGGGTTTATAGAGCTTCCCCCTGCGCATTTCCGCAATGTACTTAGTTTGTGGACGGTTCAAAATCTCCGATTCGCAAAGGTTTGTTAGCCTAGGTCTGGCACAACATCGAATGCTAGCACAACGCGTTGATGGATAGATTCGAACGGTAAAGTGTAGTGCGTCATCGAGGCTGGGAACAAAACCAAACTTCCTGTCGCTACGTCTATTATCTCGTGCACTAGTTCACTCTCGCTGCCCACATCCTTTTGTTCCCCGGGCGATAGAGCTAGGCTGCCCTCGCCCACCCTTAATCTTTCAGGGACGTTTATATAAATACTCCCGCTTATCCAGCCTGCTTCATGAATATGGGGTTTCAAGCTGCCGCCGCTATCCATTCTGACTAGCCACCCAAAAAGACTGTATTTGGTTGGCCAATTTTTTATAAAGCCCTCTTTACTGTGCTTAAAATGGTCTCTGTATTTTTCCACCTCTGATCTGATTGCCTTTTGAAGTTTCCTCGTAAGCGATTCCTCAATGTCAAACAAATTTCCTGAGGTTTGCTGACCGTTTTGAAGCAGTGGCTGGTGTCTGCTGCCTGTCTCTTTTTTATCAAAGATGGATATTGCAGGCTCGACGAAAGTCTTTAAAAAATCCTGTCGATTTTTTAAGTCGACGTGCAGGACATGGTCCAGTGGTTTGCTGCAAAATAGGTTCGGTTTTTCTACGCCATACTTCAGTGCTGCTCTGCAAGTGAGAGACCCAATTATCGAACTTATCTCGCCTCGACTGGTGAGGTTGTCTAGTTCATCAAAAAAGAGGGAATGCTTTTCTGCGAGATACAAGGTCTTTAACAATCTGTTATGCGCGTCGGGGAAAGTTGAATCCAATGCAATTACCCGTCTGCAGCTTAACTCTGCTTCATCAAATCTGCCCAGCTCGTGAAGTGTGATGCTTAAATTATGGTGAGCCTCAATAAAATCAGGCTCCAGATTTATTGCTTGAATATAGCTCGCTCTTGCCTCGTCCAATCTACCCAGTGCATGGAGCGTCACGCCCAAGTTGTTTTGAGCTTCGGCATCGTCAGGTTGCAGGAGAATGGCTTGCCGATAACTTGCTTCTGCCGCGTCTAATCTACCAAGCTCTCTATAGATATTGCCTAAATTGTTGTGCGCTGCTCCAAATCCTTGCTTCAAAGCTATCGTTTCTAAATAGCTCTCTTCCGCCAGATGCAATTTGCCAAGTTTTTGAAGCGTATTTCCTAGGTTGTAGTGCGCTCTGAAAAGATCAGGCCTCAGCCCTATTGCTTTTCTGATGCTAGCCTCAGACTCCTTCAATCTGCCCAGCACGAGTAGCGTATTACCTAGGTTGCTGTAGGCTTCTGGATAATTAGGGTTCAACGCAATTGCTTTTCTAAGGCTAGCCTCAGCGTCTTCTAGTTTACCTAACTCGTGGAATGTATTACCCAGGTTATTGTGAGCCTCTGCATCTTGTGGACACAATTCGACGCATTTTTTTTTAGGAACAAGCGATTCATTCAACCTGCCACTTCGCGAAAAGACTGCGCCCAGAACTTTCCAAGCAAAGGGATGCTGGGGAAACTCTCGCGTAAGTAACGTGGCAAGGTGCTCAGCCTCAGTCAGCATGCAGGATTGATAATAACTGAAGAGTATTTCGAGCTGTCTATGATCTGGAGACCGCGAGCGCAAGCCTTTGTTCTCAGATCTCTGCATTGCCATGAGATACCCTCGCCATTAAAACAGCGCCCCCCCGTTTTCGGCTTCCGTCTGGCCTTGACTGATAATGCGGTGTGGGGTTGATCTGAACAACAGCATCGCGTCGAAGTTCACTCTATGCAAGACAGACACTCAGACCTACCCCGTCCTCGGCCAGATAATTACTGGCACTACCGTGTGTCCGCGTATATTTTGCTGATGGCATTGTTCGGTATGTCACCATTGGTATTTGCAAAAGCAAAGTCCGACAACAGTATGAGAGCGGCAAGAACGAGTGGGATCTGAGGGTACACTAGCTTTTCTCAGCTGGGTAACAAAAAGAAGAAAATCCAAAGCTAATCAAACGGACGGATTTTTTCAAATGTCCCCTTTGTCTATCAGGGCTGTAACCATCCGAATTGCAACGGCAGAAAGCACCCCTAGGGCGGTGCACTTCACTGACAAAATACTGGCAAATTAGAGACAAATGTAACCGTCTTAACTCATCTCAACTTAAGCACGAATGGCTGAGTTCCTGAGCTATCTGGAGTTACGCTAAGTTACGTTTTGGTTGGAAAGAATTAAAAAACTTAACACTCGATTGCGTCAAGGTTCGAGCCGTCGGAGTCTGCAGGACATGACTAGATTTCTCTGCTCTCTACTTTGGTCTTCTGTCATCATGTTCGCAATGATCCTTTGCTGGATAGGCTTTTATTGGGTGCTCGAGGTTTTGTGGTGGGTATCAACATACTTAATTGGGCCGATCTATCCTGGATAAACTTTCTAGCCGAATGGACTCCAGGCATAACCCCTGGAGTTTTGGGCGGCTACCCCGTTATGTATGGGCCTGTTTGGACTTGACGGGGTGTTGAAGGTGTAAAGTATCTAAGGGTGAGTCAAGGCCAGCGCAGATTAAATGGAACTGACACTGGATCAAGCTTTACAGCAAGCCGTTGCAGCACACAGGGAAGGCAAGCTCCAAGTTGCTGAGCGTCTTTACCGTGCCATCCTTCAGACGCAACCGAAGCATCCGGATGCCAACCATAATCTGGGTGTAATGACTGTGGCGGTTGGTAAGCCTCTTGAGGCTATTCCCCTGTTCAAGCTGGCTTTGGAAGGTAATGCAAAGGTAGAGCAGTTTTGGCTCAGCTATATTGATGTGCTGATAGAGCTGGAACGTTTTGATGACGCTACGCGTGTCTTAGTTGAGGGCGAGAAGTCTGGTGTGTCTTCGGATAGGGTGGTCGCTATCAAGCAGCGGCTAAAGGGCGGATCATCAGACGCGCAGCCATCGCAGGATCAACTCAACCAAGTTCTAGGCCATTATCAAGCGGGCAGATTAGAAGAAGCTGAAGCACTAGCCTCATCACTTACTCAACAGTTTCCCAAACACCCATTTGGATGGAAGGTGTTGGGGGTGGTTTTTAGACAGACGGGCAGACTTAGAGAATCATTGCTAGTCATACAGCAATCTGTGGACCTATCACCCCAGGATGCTGAAGGCCACAGCAACTTGGGTATTACGCTAAGGGAGCTAGGCAGGTTAGACGAGGCTGAAGCCAGCTATAGAAAAGCAATAGTACTGAAGCCCGACTTTGCTGAAGCCCACAGCAACTTGGGTAATACGCTGCAGAAGCTAGGTAGGTTAGACGAGGCTGAAGCCAGCTACAGAAAAGCAATCGCACTGAAGCCCGACTATGCTGAGGCCTTCAGCAACTTGGGTAACACGCTCCACAAGCTAGGCGGATTAGACGCCGCTGAAGCCAGCTACAGAAAAGCAATAGCACTGAAGCCCGATTATGCGGAAGCCCACAACAACTTGAGTGTCACGCTCCAAGAGCTAGACAGGTTTGACGAATCGGTTTCAGCTTGCGTTCGCGCAATCAATTTGAAGACAGATCCCGAAAATGCTTACTTTAATCTGGGTTTGATCCTAAAGCGTGCAAAGTTAAATACGGCAGATCAGAGTCTTTATCCAATACTGATTAACCTTCTTAACAGAGGGAATTTTGTCCGTCCGAAGGATGTGGCGGGGGCAATCACAAGTCTCTTACGGCTAGATAATCTAATTGAAGATACACTGATAAACACAACAGCCTCGACAGATATCAAAGAAGTTGATCATGCAATAAAAACTCTGGCTCAAGCCCCACTTCTGCACCAGCTAATGCGCATAAGTCCACTGCCGGATTTGCAGCTGGAAGCGTTGTTCGTCTCGATGCGTCGAGTGCTTCTTGCGGGCATTGGGCAGATAGAGGCGTCTCCTGAATTCATCCATTTTCTTTCAACGCTATCCCTACACTGTTTTACCAATGAATATGTTTACTCCGAGGTCGCGGAAGAAACTGAGTTGATTGGTAACTTGGAGACGGCAATTGCAGAGCATATCCGGCAAGGATCACAGCCAACCATAACGGAAATCCTGATTCTTGCAGCCTATCGACCGCTGCATCAATACGAATGGAGTGAAACTTTGAAAGCGCTGGATCAATCGCCCGAAGTGAAAGTTCGGTTGGTAGAGGAGCCGTTAGCCGAGAGAGTGATAGCGCAGAATATGCCGGTATTGTCGAGTGTGAAAGATGACGTTTCTCGCAAGGTCAAACAGCAATATGAGACAAACCCGTATCCGCGATGGGTAAAACTAGCACTACCCTCAAAAGGAAAGTCAATTGCTGAGGTTTGTAATGAGGCCCAACTGGTACTGCACTCTGAAAATATCAAAAGCGTATTTTCCCCATCCATACTTATCGCTGGATGCGGCACTGGTCAGCACTCTATAGGGACTGCCTCTCGTTTTGCCAACTGCCAAGTTACAGCGATAGATCTCAGTAGAGCCAGTCTCGCATATGCCCAGAGGAAAACTAAAGAGCTTAGTATCACCAACATCGAATATATGCAGGCGGACATCCTAAATTTGGGTGAGCTTGGGCGAGAGTTTGACATCATCGAAAGCACAGGTGTTCTCCATCATATGGACGATCCCATGGCGGGATGGCAAGTTCTGGTGGACCTTTTGCAGACTGGGGGGCTGATGAAGATAGGTTTGTACAGTGATTCGGCAAGGCGCTCCGTAGTGAAAACTCGGGAAGATGTTGCTTTAAGAGAAATAGGAACTTCGGAGGCCGAGATCAGACAATTCCGGCAGTCTCTGATCGAGTCACATGATGAGCACCATCTGCAGTTAGCTGGCTTTGGAGACTTTTTTAGTCTCAGTGAGGTCAGAGATTTAATATTTCATGTGCAAGAGCAACGCTTCACACTCCCGCAGGTTCAGAAATGTCTTAAGGAATTGGACCTCAAATTTTGTGGCTTTGAGGTTGGCAGTAATATTTCCGGCTTTAAAAGGTTCATCGGGAGGGATGCTGACATATGCGATCTTTCCTTGTGGCATCACTTTGAAGAGAGCCACCCCAGCGCTTTTAAAGGCATGTATCAATTTTGGTGTCAGAAGTTGTGACTGAATCGGATTAACCAGGTAAAACTTTTTGCACCAACCGCTTGCGTAACCACCTGTAACCCCCAAATACGCCACATGACCTGCTCCACCCACCGCAGTCCGACTAGTTCGCCACTGAGGCTCTGAGTGTGGGGTGCCTTAAACGCCTATTGGTTAAACAGGCGATCTTTCAGCCACACTTAAAAGCTGGATTTGAAAAAAGAGGCTAACCGCCGCTTGAGAATGGGATTGTTACCGCACATGCGCATTAGGGGGGTGCAAGTTAATCTTGTCGTCTAGGGGCAAAGTGTCGAATAACGCACGAGAAATGGTTGTCGCAGGTTGGTTCGCACAGCTTAAAAGGCGAGGTGCCATTGCTGACAGTGCAATCTAGGAAACAGATCAAGCCGTAGACCTAATCGCTCGCTCTTGTGCTGTTTTGCTTGGCATACCGCCTTATGACTGGTGGGAAAGTATCGACAGGCACAAAGCAAGACCCTTATTTCTTCTGTTATTGGAGACGGTTATGAGAAGTTTCAGATGGCTGGCACTAGCAATCGCCCTGAACAGTCCTTTGGTTTTCGCTGACACGCAGTCGGTCATATATTTGGAATCCCCCTACTAGTCGAAGGCAGGTCAAGTCCCTGCCTGCGCAGCATTGCTGGTAAAGGAGGGCAAGCGTAAAGTCACCTTGCGAGATGCCAATAAAAGTTGGCCTAAGACTAAAATTGACGCTGAAGCCTTCTCTTCCCTGACAACTCATGCGGACCTGAACGCTTGCCTGAACGCTGTAGCTACTTACGCCGGCCGTTTCGATGACACACATGTGTCAAATTTGTTGCTGGGGAATCTGACCCCCGGTATGCCATCTGAGTTTGCCTTTATGCTGCTGGGGGCCGCGTCGAACCAATCTATGAACAGTTACATGGATCCTGTGACAGGAAAGAACAAGACATATACCTACTATGTTTGGAATAACAGCAAGAAGATGGGAATGTTCGGCGCCGCTCTATCAGTAGCGGGGGCGGCTACCGGATTGGGTGGCGTGGTTGGCTCACTTGGGGCAGTTCAAGCTGGTGCTGTGGCAATGACAGCCGCCTCAACCGCCTACAGCGTTGAAAGCCTAAAGTCCTATAAGTTAGTCACGATCGGCGTAGACGAGTCGGGGATGATTCAAAGTTTTAGCTCGAACTGACTTGAGCGGAGGCTGACTGCCATCATAACCATGATATTAGCCGCCCAGACATACAAAAGGGCCATCCCATAATTGACGCATGGAGGCGGTAAACGCCTATCGTTGATACAGATGATTAAGCCACTTTCTAACAGTTGTTTGGTGCGGAAGGCGGGACTTGAACCCGCACAGCCATAGGCCACTACCCCCTCAAGATAGCGTGTCTACCAATTCCACCACTTCCGCTTATTAACCAGTCACTCTCCGCTGGACGGGGGTGCATCGTCAAAAGGAATATCACCCTCTGACCCGAAATCGATATCGGGCACATCGCTGTCGGGGACTTCTGTCTCGACCGGTTCATACACCGGCACCTCGAATCCGAGGTCGTCCTCACTCGCGGTGCGGTTGTCGGCAATCACCGCCAGACCGAAACTGCTGACAAAGAATATCGCCGACAACCATGCGGTCATCCGCGTCAGTGCATTGCCGCTGCCCGCGCTACCAAACAGCGTCTGTGACGCGCCAGCGCCGAATGAAGCGCCAATATCGGCTCCTTTGCCGCGTTGCAACAAGATCAGCGCGATCAGCGCCAACGCAATCAGCAGATGTACCATCAGCGTTATCTGTTCCATGATTCTTTCCAACTTTGCGCCGGCTAACGACGCCCACCGTAAGGCGCGAGATGATACCGGTCACGTATCCGTGCCGCAACTGAACTAGTGCGCCTGTCGGATCGCCTCAGCGATACCGTCGGCCAGACGGCGATTCTCCCCCGCATCGGCACCCTCAATCATGACTCTGATGAGCGGCTCCGTGCCCGAGGGCCGCAAAACCAAACGACCTCGCCCTGACAATACGTCCTCTACTCTCTTACTCTCAGCCACCGCTGCCTCGCAGTCTTCCAGTACAAACCCCTCGGGGACAGGTACGTTAATCAACGTCTGAGGCAATTTGTGCAGCGCACTTTTTAGCGCCAAAAGGCTCTCACCCGCAGCCGCCATGGCCGCCACAACTTGCAGCGCGGCCACGATGCCGTCGCCGGTCGTGGTGAGATCAGCACAAATAATGTGTCCGGATGCCTCGCCTCCCAGAGACCAACCCTGCTCCGCCATTTGTTCGAGCACGTAGCGGTCTCCCACCTTTGCACGCACCAATTCTATGCCCTTGTCCGCCAGCGCCTGCTCCAGACCCAGATTGGACATCAGTGTGCCGACCACACCTTCAGGTGGCCGTCCCCGTCGCACACGATCATTGGCAATGACGTAGAGAAGCTCATCACCATCTACAACCGTGCCGTCGGCGGCGACGCACTGCACGCGGTCGCCATCGCCGTCAAACGCGATACCGAGATCCGCCTGCTCGCTCAACACCCGCGCTTGCAATGCGGCCGGAGAGGTCGACCCGACATCGCGGTTGATGTTGTAGCCATCTGGTTCGGCACCTATTACCACCAAGGTTGCGCCCAACTCGGTGAAAACCTGAGGCGCGACCTGATAAGTGGCGCCATGGGCGCAGTCCAGGACCAACCTCAGTCCTCTTAAGCTAAGCGCCTCGGGAAACGTATTCTTGCAGAACTCCACATACCTGCCCGGTGCATCCGCCATTCGCGCGGCCTTGCCCAACTGTGCTGAAGGCACAGTGCCCATGGGCTCTGACAGCATGCGCTCAATCTCGACCTCGAGATCGTCCGAGAGCTTGCGGCCCTCGGCATCAAAAAATTTAATGCCGTTATCCGTATAGGCGTTGTGAGAGGCACTGATGACAATCCCAGCCGACGCTTTTTGACTGCGAGTCAGCATGGCCACCGCAGGTGTGGGCATGGGCCCCAGCAGGGTGACACGGGCTCCTGCCGCGACCAGTCCGGCCTCCAGTGCGGACTCGAACATGTAGCCCGACACCCGGGTGTCCTTGCCAATCAATACGTGGGTCTGACCCTCGGCCGAGGCGAATACCCGCCCCGCTGCCCATCCGAGCTGGAGCATAAAATCAGCCGTGACTGGGTATTTACCCACCTCACCGCGGATGCCATCGGTTCCGAAAAACTGTCTGCTCATAATGGTTGGCTCTGACTCAGCGCGTGCCTCGTCGTTTGCCACATCGATAGCGCATCGAACGTGGCGGCGACATCGTGAACACGCACTATTCGCGCCCCACGCTCCACTGCCATCAAGGCCAAGGCAACGCTGGCAAACATGCGCAGCTCGGGCGGTCGATCGAGCACGCTGCTAATCATGGATTTGCGTGACAGCCCGACCAAAACCGGCTGACCCCGATTGCACAAGATCTCGAGTCGCGCGAGCAGCTCAAAGTTTTGTTCAGCCGTTTTGCCAAAGCCAAAACCCGGATCAATAATAACTCGATCAAGATTGATGCCAGCATCAGTCACATCCGCCAGACGCAGGCTTAAGAATTCAGCAATGTCCTGCACCACATCGCTATAGGTGGGTGCCGTTTGCATCGTGTCCGGCTCCCCCTGCATATGCATCACGCAGAGCGCCAGGCCGGTATCCGCCGCAGCTTGGAGTGCCTGTGGGCGTTGGAAGCCGCGCACATCATTCAGGATCCCCGCCCCGCAGCGTGCGGACGCCCTCATCACGCTAGGGGTGCTGGTATCCACTGAAATGATTGTGTCGCAGTGCCGGGCGAGGGCTTCCACCGCAGTGACGACCCGGTCCAACTCCTCGGCCTCGCTGACCGCAGCGGCGCCCGGACGCGTCGATTCCCCACCAACATCCAGAATGTCAGCACCCTCGACCAGCATTTGTTCGGCGCGCGTGAGCAGCGCGTCGGTATCAACCCGTCCATCGCGGTAAAGCTGCCCGCCATCGGAAAAAGAGTCTGGGGTGACGTTAAGAACCCCCATGATGCGCGGACGGCTGAGGTCTAGCGTGCGCGCGCCACAGGCGATGGTGTCGCCCATCTCAGGAAAATGGTTGCTTAGCGGCGAACCGTGGTGACCGGATCAGTGCTCGGTCGCGGCGCCGCCAATGGGGTTGCCGGCTGACTCGGGCTCTCCTTCGTCAGGAGGCGGCGTGCCTTTGTCATCGCCCGACCAGCCAGACGGAGGACGGGGAGCCTTCCCTTCCATGATGTCGTTGATCTGCTCGGAGTCGATCGTCTCGTATTGCATCAGGGCGTCAGCCATCATGTCGAGCTTGTCGCGATTGTCGTCGAGCAGCTGGCGTGCCTTGTCGTAGCACTCGTCAATGATGTTGCGCACCTCCCGATCAATCGCAAGCGCCGTCTCATCCGACATCGCCTTGGAGGGTTGCGCTGCGCTGCGGCCAAGGAAGACTTCTTCACCGCCCTCATCATACATCAGCGGCCCCAAGCTCTCGGACAGGCCCCATTTGGTCACCATGTTCCGCGCCACCTCGGTCGCGCGTTGGATGTCATTGGATGCACCCGTGGTAATGCCGTCCTTACCCAGCGTCATTTCCTCGGCAACGCGGCCACCAAAGAGGCTGGTGATCTGCGAAATGATATGCCGTCGACTGTGGCTGTAGCGGTCTTCCTCGGGGAGGAACATGGTCACGCCCAGCGCACGGCCTCGCGGAATAATCGACACTTTGTACACCGGGTCATGCTCAGGCATCAGTCGGCCGACAATGGCATGCCCCGCCTCGTGGTAAGCCGTATTGCGCTTTTCCGCCTCGGACATCACCATCGATCGGCGCTCAGCACCCATCATGATCTTGTCTTTGGCCAACTCAAACTGATTCATACCCACTAGACGCAGGCCTCCACGCGCGGCAAACAGCGCAGCCTCATTCACCAGATTGGCCAGATCTGCACCGGAGAAACCCGGGGTGCCGCGAGCAATCTTGGATGAATCGACGTCCTCAGACAGCGGTACCTTGCGCATGTGCACCTTGAGTATCTGTTCCCGCCCGCGAATATCGGGCAGGCCCACCACTACCTGACGGTCGAATCGACCCGGTCGCAGCAGAGCCGGGTCAAGTACATCCGGTCGGTTGGTCGCGGCGATGACAATGACGCCATCATTCATTTCAAAACCATCCATCTCCACGAGAAGCTGGTTTAGGGTCTGCTCACGCTCATCGTGGCCCCCGCCCAAGCCGGCGCCGCGATGGCGACCCACCGCATCGATCTCGTCGATAAAGATGATGCAGGGCGACTGCTTTTTGGCCTGCTCGAACATGTCACGAACGCGGGACGCGCCCACGCCCACGAACATCTCGACAAAGTCAGAGCCCGAGATAGAGAAAAACGGCACCTTGGCCTCGCCGGCAATCGCCTTGGCGAGCAAGGTCTTACCGGTTCCGGGCTGGCCCACCATGAGCACGCCGCGCGGGATCCTGCCGCCCAGCTTCTGGAAACGACTGGGATCGCGCAAGAACTCAACCAGCTCCTGCACGTCCTCTTTGGCTTCCTCAACCCCCGCCACGTCGGCAAAGGTCGTGGTGATCTGGTCTTCACCCAGCAGCTTGGCTTTACTCTTGCCAAAGCTCATCGGGCCGCCGCGGCCACCTGCGCCGCCTTGCATCTGCCGCATGAAGAACATGAACACCGCAATAATGAGCAGGATCGGGAAGCTAGCAATCAACAGCTGCGTCCACACAGACTGCTGCTCTGGCTGCTTGCCCTCGACTGTTACGTTATGTGCCAGGAGGTCATCCATCAGCTTGGGGTCTTCGACCATTGGACGGATGGTTTCAAAGCTGCTGCCGTCCTTGCGCTGGGCGGTGATGGTCAGGCCATCAACCAGCACTTTGGACAGCCGGTCGGTCTGGACTTCGCGGATAAATTCGGAGTAGCCCACCTGCTCGGTGCTGCTACGCAAGTTGAAATTATTGAACACCGAGAGCAGTACCGCGGCGACCAACAGCCACAGCAGCAGATTCTTAGCCATATTGTTCACAACAAGTCCTCTCGGTTCCGGGTCGCGCGTTTCTCGCGCGGCCGCATAGTATAACGCTTTGGCCGAAAACCCCTAAATCCATTGTCTTTTCAGCGCTCTCCCCTGAATTGGGGGCCGTTTAGGCCATTTCAACCCCTTTGGCACTGGTTCTGGACTTTCAGCAACCCCGCTGAGGGCCGCAGAACGCCCTCACTCGCCGCCGTTGAACCCGGAAGCCACCACATACACCTCCCGGGATCGCGGTCGCGAAGCCGCTGGCTTTCGGGTGGATACGCGGGTAAAGCACTCTCGGATCTCGCGGAACCAGGCCTCAAAACCCTCGCCCTGAAACACTTTAGCAATAAAAGCACCACCCGGTGCCAGCGAGGTGCGGGCCAGTTCCGTCGCCAACTCCACCAAATACATGGCCCGCGGCTGATCTACCTCGGTCAAACCACTCATATTAGGAGCCATATCTGAGAGCACCACATCCAAAGGCTGGTTATTCAGCTCTGCCATGATGCGGTCATAGGTCTCCTGCTCCGTAAAGTCGCCCTGGACGAAACGCACGTCGGGCAACGTGTCCATGGGCAAGATATCGCTGGCCACCATGAGGCCATGCACACCGACCCACTCACCCGCCACCTGGGACCAACCACCCGGCGCGCTTCCCAGATCCAGTACCGACATACCGGGACGAATGATCCGGTCTTTGTCATTGATCTCTATGAGTTTGTAGACGGCCCGGGAGCGGTAACCTTCTTTTTGCGCGCGCTGCACGTAGACATCGTCATGATGCTCCTTCAACCAGGCCCGGCTTGATGATTTTTTCTTGCCCATCTTCCCTGTCGCATCCCACCTGCGCGCACAACATAGCGTTACACTAGACAGAGTGTACCGTGATAAGCCGTCGAGCCCTCCATGACCCCTCCCAGCAGTAAGGAGTTACGCCAACTCCGCGCACAGGCCCATTCACTCAAGCCCGTCGTCACCGTCGCCGGTAAAGGGCTGGCGCTGTCGGTTCTAGAAGAGCTGGATCGCGCACTCAATGACCACGAGTTGATCAAGGTCAAGGTGGCAGTCGGTGATAGGGAGCAACGCGAGTCCGTGATCGAAGAGCTCTGCAGTCAGAGTGGGGCCTACCTAGTACAACGAGTCGGCAACATTGCGACGTTGTTGAGAACCAACCCTCAGGCCGACCCTAGAAAGTCCAATCTGCATCGCAGCCGATGACCCTTTGAACCATGGCCGACATTCTCGAATTCCCCGCGCGCGAGCAGCAGGCCTTCTCTTTTTTGCAGGAACAGCTCACTCAGTTACTCAGAAGCAAAGGCGCTGACCAGACGCTGATCGACTTTGCCATTGCGTCCCTGACCGATGCCTATGGGGAGCTCCAGACGGAGTCGGATTGCCACTTTGAGGTACGCCTACCGAGTCAGATGACAAAAAAGGAAGCTTCTCGTCTTCAAGAGGATATCGGAGCGGGTATCGAACAACTGCGGAAAGAGCATCATGATCTGACGCTGCGGTTGGCCGCACGTCTGATGCTTACCGAATTACGACTGTTCCAGCGCGAGCGCGAGGATTGAGGCGAAGGGCCAAAAAGCGCCAAGAAAATGTCCCGGGCGCAGGTGACTTCTTCACTCTGCTAACTGTCCCACCCTGCCATTAATGAAGCGTGTGCGAGCCTTACATCAAGAAATCAGTGATCTGAAAGGTCGCCAACGCGGCGAGCCAAGCGAGGCAAAGGTAGGCGATCACCATGCGCAGCGCCAATTTCCACGAGTTGGCCTCTTTGGCCAGAATGGCCACGGTGGAAACACACTGCAGGGCAATGGCAAAAAAGACCAGCAGTGCCAGCCCAGACCCCAGTGGCAGTGCACTGGCCTGCACCTGCTCGACCAGCGGCACGATATTGTCCTCGGCCCCTTCAATACCCATAATGGTGCCCAGCGTTCCGACAAAGACTTCTCTCGCCAAAAAGGCACTGACAATCGCCACCCCATAGCGCCAGTCCAGACCCAGCGGCTGAAAGACCGGTTCGATCCACTGCCCCAGCATGCCCAGCCAGGATCCGCCCAAATCTGCGCCCTGATTAGGGAAGTAGCCCAAAATCCAGATCACTACAGTCACGCCAAGAATGACCGCACCCGCCTTGGTCACAAAGTGCTTGGCCCGCTGCACGGATTTTCTCGCAATGGGTACCAGTGCCGGGATCCGATAGGCCGGCAGTTCCATCATGAAAGGCATTTGTCCTTCTGAGTGTGACCAGCGGTTGAGCAAACCTGCGATGATGAGGCCCGCGGCGATGCCGAAGACATAGATCGCGAGGAGCGTCAGTCCCTGCCAGCCGATCAGCCCCCCTAATACGGTCTCTCGCGGGATAAAAATCGCGATCAGCAGGGTGTAGACGGGCAATCTCGCCGAGCAGGGCATCAGCGGAATCGCGAGATAGGTCAGAAACCGGGCGCGCGGGGATTCGATCGAGCGCGCGGCATAGATGGCGGGAATCGCACAGGCCACACCGGACAGCATCGGAATGAAGCTTTTGCCGCTCAGACCAAAAAAACGAAGCGGCTTGTGGCAAATCAGGGCGGCACGGGCGAGGTAACCAGAATCCTCGAGCAGACCGATGACAAACGTCAGCACAAAAATCTGCGGAACAAACACCAGAAACGCACCAATCCCGCTGAACACCGCGTCCGCAACAAAATCGGCGAACACGCCGTCGCCGATCAAGGGCAAGATCCAGCCACCCAGACCGATGACCCCCGCCTCCACTGCATCCATGGCCGGCGCTGACCAGGTAAATATGGATTGAAAAAGAATCAGCATGATCAGGGCGAAAATCAGTCCACCTGAGAGTGAGCCGAGGAAGAATCGGTCCAGCCGAGATTGGGCTCGCAGCAGTTCATCGGCTGGCGCCCCGAACTGCTCCGCCAGGCGATGCGCCTCGGCGTAGAGTTCATTGTCGGCAGCACCCCCCTCGCTCGCCAAAATCGGGTTGTCGTCCGCAGTGCTCGACACCGCTATTGCCTCAGGCGGCGACTGCAGGCCCGAGATAATCAGGTCGAGCCCCTCGCCGGTGCGCGCTGATGCCACCAACACGGGTGCGCCGATGGCCTGTGATAACCCTTCCGCATCGATACTCAATCCGTGGCGCTTCAAAATATCGCCCATGTTGGCGACGACCGTGACCGGCCGCCCTTGACGCTGGCAGGCATCGACCACCTGCAGGCAGAAAAAGAGGCTTTTCTCCAATCGCGTGGCATCGACAATACAGAGCACATGCTGCACGTCGGGATCAGCGAGAGACGTGTCGAAATGCCCTACGGCCACCCGCTCCTCCTCCGAGATGGGCCTCAGGGAATAGGTGCCGGGAAAATCCACTAGGTCGACTTCAGGCAACCTCGCCAGGCGCCCGATCGAAAGATCGACTGTAATACCGGGGTAATTCGCAACCCGCTGGTTCAATCCGGTGAGTCGGTTGAACAGCGCGGTCTTGCCCGAATTGGGTGTGCCCACCAGCAAAACACTAGGCATCGGAGGACACTCCCACCGGCCGCACCAGCACCTGCTCCGCCAACTCCTGATCCAGACAGTATGTCGTGTTACTCACTCGGAAAACCCGGGGCGCATCAAACCCGGGCTGCTGCTGACAGCAGATTTCCTCGCCAGAGTGGAAACCAAACTCCTGCAAACGACCGCGATAACGCTCGCTGAGCGATTCAGCGAAACCAATCAGTTCCGCTGCCTCATTCAGAGGTAGATCCCAAAGCGTGAGATGAGTGCGCTGCTTTGCCAAGAAAGGCTCCCGCGACAAAAACGCGGATCATACGACCAATGAGAATGATTTTCAGTAAGTCTAGACGTACTCGACCGCGTCGATCTCGTAGGTCACGTCGCCGCCCGGGGCATTCACGGTGACCTCATCGCCTTCCACTTTCCCGACTAGCGCGCGGGCGATGGGAGAGTTCACCGAAATCAGATTAGCTTTGGCATCGGCTTCATCCTCGCCAACAATCCGGTAGGTGACAGTGCGCTCTTCTTCGACGTCAGTCAGCGTGACGGTGACACCAAAAACCACTTTCCCCGTTGCGGGGATGGTGGTCACGTCAATGACCTGAGCGTGGGACAGCTTGTGCTCGAGCTCCTGAATACGCCCCTCGGCAAAGCTTTGTTGCTCTCTCGCGGCGTGATACTCAGCGTTCTCTTTCAGATCGCCGTGCTCACGCGCCTCAGCAATCGCCTGCGTTATCCGCGGACGATCTACCTTCTTGAGGCGCTCTAACTCCTCTCTAAGGGCCTGCTCGCCCTGCACTGTCATGGGAACGCGGTTCATACGGCGATGCTCTCGTGCAAATCCTGAAGACGCCGCACGGTAATGTCTGTCTCCTGCTCCAGCGCCATGCACACCGCCTCAGCAGCTGCCAATGTCGTGGTGTAAAACACGTTGTGCTGCTCGGCGCTGGCACGGATCGAAGCCGA
The DNA here is from genome assembly GCA_902520195.1 of Halieaceae bacterium. GTDB lineage: Bacteria > Pseudomonadota > Gammaproteobacteria > Pseudomonadales > Halieaceae > Luminiphilus. Next base: position 66,318 of record CABYND010000006.1, on the reverse strand, counting down.
ATCCATAATGGCGCGGCGACCCTCTGTCGTATTGATAATCATGGCGGCTTCATCGTTTTTGATCAAATCAACGATGTGCGGGCGTCCTTCCGCCACCTTGTTCACCTTGCGGACCGCCAGCCCCGCGGCTGCCAGCGCGCTCGCGGTGCCACCGGTGGCTGCCAGCGTAAAGCCCTGCGCGACCAGCCTTTTCGCAACGTCCATTGCCGCAGGCTTATCGGCATCGCGCACACTGATCAAACACAAGCCCGAGGTTGGCGGGTCATCGCCAGCACCTAGCTGCGCCCTGGCAAAGGCCGCGGCAAACGTCTCACCCGTTCCCATCACCTCCCCCGTGGATTTCATCTCGGGGCCGAGGATCGGGTCGGTGCCCGGGAACTTGTTAAAGGGCAGTACTGCCTCTTTCACACTGTAATATGGCGGGACGATCTCTTTTGTCACACCCTGGCTGTCGAGGCTCTGGCCCGCCATGCATCGTGCCGCCACCTTAGCCAGCGACACACCGACCGCCTTGGACACAAAGGGTACCGTTCGCGAGGCGCGCGGGTTGACCTCGATCACATAGATCTCGTCGCCCTGCCAGGCCAGCTGCACGTTCATCAATCCACACACGCCCAGCTCCAGCGCCATCTTGCGCACCACATCGCGCATGGATTCCTGCACATCGGCAGGCAGGCTGTACGGGGGTAATGAACAGGCGGAATCACCGGAGTGCACGCCGGCCTGTTCGATGTGCTGCATGATGGCGCCAATCACGACCTGCTCGCCGTCGCTCACGGCATCGATATCGACCTCAATCGCCGCACTGAGGAAGCGATCCAGCAGCACGGGCGAGTCCTCAGAGACCCGCACGGCATCGTTCATGTAGCGCAACAAATCTTCCTCGCGATACACGATCTCCATCGCGCGACCGCCGAGAACATAGGATGGCCGGACCACCAGCGGGTAACCAATGTCTGCTGCTGCCGCGACCGCTGCCTCGACACTGCGCACCGTGGTATTCGCCGGCTGGCGGAGCGCCAGGGCCTGAATCATTTGTTGGAACCGTTCCCGGTCCTCTGCGCGATCAATTTGATCGGGCGTAGTTCCGATAATCGGCACACCCGCGGCTTCAAGCGCGCGGGCCAGCTTAAGCGGTGTCTGGCCACCAAACTGCACAATCACCCCAGTGGGCTGCTCGAGCTCAACGATCTCCAGCACATCCTCCAGCGTGACCGGTTCAAAGTAGAGTCGGTCCGAGGTGTCGTAGTCAGTCGATACCGTCTCGGGATTGCAGTTGACCATGATGGTCTCGTAACCATCCTCGCGCATGGCCAGCACTGCATGGACGCAGCAATAGTCGAATTCGATGCCCTGCCCGATGCGGTTGGGACCACCACCGAGTACCAAAATTTTCTTGCGGTCACTGGGTGCCGCTTCACACTCCTCTTCATAAGCGGAGTACATATAGGCGGTCGAGGCCGCAAATTCGGCGGCACAGGTATCAACCCGCTTATAGACAGGCCGGATATCCAGCGACCACCGACGCTCCCGCACTGCAGATTCGGTTGTGCCCAACACACCGGCGATGCGCTTGTCGGAGAAACCTCGGCGCTTGAGCCCCCACATGAAGCTGTGATCAATGCCGTCGGCGGTCAGCCCGGAGAGCTGTGATTCCCAGCGCACAATATCGTCGATCTGGATGAGGAACCAGGGGTCGACACCCGAGTAGCCGTAAATCTCTTCCAACTCGAACCCGGCACGGAAGGCATCTGCCAGGTACCAGATACGGTCGGCTCCCGGGTTCGTCAAGCGATCCACCAGCTCGGAGCGGGAGTCTTCATCCACCACCTGCATACGCGGTTCAAAACCAGCCGAGCCCACCTCGAGGCCGCGCAGGGCTTTTTGTAGCGACTCCTGAAAAGTGCGCCCGATGGCCATTACTTCGCCCACCGATTTCATCTGGGTGGTCAGTCGCGGATCTGCAGTGGCAAATTTCTCAAAGGCAAAGCGCGGGATCTTGGTGACCACATAATCGAGCGCCGGCTCAAAAGAGGCGGGGGTCACACCGCTTGTGATGTCGTTCTCGAGCTCTTCGAGCGAGTAGCCTACCGCCAGCTTTGCTGCCACCTTGGCAATCGGGAAGCCGGTTGCCTTGGACGCCAGCGCCGATGACCGTGAGACGCGCGGGTTCATCTCAATCACCACCAGTCGGCCGGTATCGGGGCACTGGCCAAACTGGACATTCGACCCCCCCGTCTCCACGCCAATCTCGCGCAACACCGCCAGCGAGGCGTCGCGCATGATCTGATATTCCTTGTCGGTCAGCGTCTGTGCTGGTGCAACAGTGATGGAATCGCCGGTGTGAACACCCATGGCGTCAAAATTTTCGATCGAGCAGACAATGATGCAGTTGTCGTTTTTGTCCCGGACAACCTCCATCTCATACTCTTTCCAGCCGATCAGAGACTCATCAATCAGCAACTCGCTGGTGGGTGACAGCTCCAATCCCCTGAGGCAGATTTCTTCAAACTCATCACGGTTATAGGCGATACCGCCGCCGGATCCGCCCATGGTGAAAGAGGGTCTGATAATGCAGGGGAAGCCGATTTCCTCATGGACCTGCCACGCCTCCTCCATGCTGTGGGCGAGCCCGGCACGAGGCGTTTCAAGTCCGATACGGCGCATCGCGACGTCAAATTTCTCGCGGTCTTCGGCTTTATCAATGGCTTCCTGTGTGGCGCCGATCATCTCCACGCCAAACTTTTCCAAGACACCCTCGGAGGCGAGCTTCAGTGCGCAATTGAGCGCCGTCTGCCCGCCCATGGTGGGAAGTACCGCGTCGGGCCGCTCCCGCTCGATGATTCTGGCCACCGTCTGCCACTCAACGGGCTCGATATAAGTCGCGTCAGCCATGGCTGGGTCCGTCATGATGGTGGCGGGGTTGGAGTTCACCAGGATGACGCGATAGCCCTCTCCCCGCAGGGCCTTACAGGCTTGAGCACCCGAGTAATCAAACTCGCAGGCCTGACCGATGACAATCGGTCCTGCGCCCAGAATCAGAACACTCTCGATGTCAGATCGACGCGGCACGCTCTAGCACTTCCCACTCATTGCTTTGTTTTCTTCATCGCCGCGATGAAGGGCTGGAAGAGATTGGCCGCATCGTGAGGTCCCGGACTGGCCTCGGGATGGCCCTGAAAGCTGTAGGCTGGAACATCCTTGCGCGCGATTCCCTGCAGGGTGCCATCGAACAGGGATCGATGGGTCACCTCGAGTGTGTCGGGCAGATCCTGCTCGGAGACGGTGAAGCCATGGTTCTGGCTGGTCACCATCACGGTCTTGTCGCTGAGATTCTGCACGGGGTGATTGGCGCCGTGATGACCAAACTTCATCTTATCGGTGCGGGCCCCGCTGGCCAGCGCCAGAATTTGGTGCCCCAGACAAATCCCGAAAAGTGGGACCTTGCGATCCATCACTTCACGTGCAAGGGTGATCGCATACTCGCAGGGCTCGGGATCCCCCGGCCCGTTAGAAAAGAACACACCGTCGGGCGAATGGGCCATGACCTCTTCAATCGTCGACTGAGCGGGCATCACCGTCACGGTGCAACCCAGATCCACCAGAATGCGCAAAATGTTGCGCTTCACACCGAAGTCTAACGCGACCACCGAAAACGCCGGCGCGCGCCTCTCGCGTGCGTCCCCAGCTGTGGCGGGCAGCTGCCAGGTGCCCTCGGTCCACTCATAGGGCTCCGACGTTGTCACCACCTTGGCCAGATCCATGCCCTTGAGCCCGGCGAACGCCCTCGCCTGCTCCAACGCCTGGGTCTCATCGACCTCGGCGCCTGCCATGATGCAACCGCTCTGGGCGCCGCCGTCGCGGAGAATCCGCGTCAGCTTCCGGGTATCAATATCGGCAATTGCCACCGTATACCCGTCGATCAGGTAATCACTCAGGCTCTGTTCGGAGCGAAAATTCGAGGCCAGCAGCGGCAGGTCACGGATAATCAATCCCGCCGCCTGTATCCCGGTGGATTCCTCATCCTCGCTGGTGACGCCGGTGTTGCCGATGTGCGGGTAGGTCAGAGTCACGATCTGTCGGCAGTAGGAGGGATCCGTCAGGATTTCCTGGTATCCAGTCATCGCAGTATTGAAGACCACCTCACCCACTGTTGTGCCGGAAGCACCGATAGAGAGGCCGCGGAAAATCGTGCCATCTTCCAGTGCGAGGACAGCGGGTTGAGACAAACGGACCTCCCAGTCGTTGTTGCCATGCGTGCCAATCGGGTGCACGAATAGGTCGGGTCAAATTCACCCTTTGGTCGCAAATTGCGGTCGTTTAGCGCGTGATGGGGTCGAAAATAACCCCGCATGGGCTGGGATTGCAGTTTACGGCAAAGGGCTCGGCCTGTCTATTTTTTGGGCTAGGACCCGCCCCCTGCCGATGTCGGTTACACTGCGCGCCCCTCCGCTCAGGAAACCACCTCATGCCACTGATAGAGCGCTATTTTGCAGGCCAGACCGCCGCCATCTCCGGCGCAGGAGACGGGATCGGCAGAGCGCTCAGCCAGCGCCTTAATGCCGCCGGCTGCCATCTCTGGCTCTCTGACATCAATCCCGAAACGCTGGCTGAGACCTGTGCGTCGCTGGATGACGCCCGCGGGCGGGTCACGTCGCAGGTAGTGGACTGCAGCCAACGGGATGCATTGTTCTCATGGGCGGAGGCTGTCAGCGCCGATACCAATCGCCTCAATGCGCTGTTCAACAACGCCGGGGTTGGTTACGGCGCACGTTTCGCTGACTCCAGCGAAGAAAACTTCGAGTGGTTGATCGATATCAACTTCTGGGGAGTGGTGCATGCCACCCGAGCCTTTTTACCGTTGCTCACGCAGGCCGAGCGGGGACATCTCGTCAACTTGTCCTCCATTTTTGGCATGGTCGGCATCCCGACACAAAGCGCCTATAACGCGGCCAAATTTGCAGTCCGCGGTTTCAGCGAAGCGCTTCAAGCGGAGTACATGGACTCGAACCTGTTTGTATCGAGCGTTCATCCGGGTGGCGTACAGACCAATATTGCACGCTCTGCACGCACCGACGGCGAGAACAACATGGCCGATGCGGATGAACGAGACCAGCACTTCAGGCGCCTTGCCAAAACCACGCCGGAGCGCGCCGCGGAAATCATCCTGCGCGGCACCGCCCGCGGTAAACGCCGGATCATGGTGGGCTGGGATGCTTGGTTGATACTGCAGCTCACAAAAATTTTGCCCACCCGTTATCACTGGATTACTGCCCGGGTCGCCGATGACTGACACCGTCGCCACCGGCTCGCTAGCGGGCACGGAGCGATTGGATCGTCAGTCTCTCTCCCTGCTTTTTACCGGCCTTTTCGCAACGGCCATCGGTCAGGCCTTTGTGTTCGCTATCCTGCCCCCACTGGGGCGGTCGGTGGGCCTCGATGAAGTTCGCATCACCGCGATCATTTCGACCTCGGCACTTATCTTCACGCTCGTCGCGCCCTTCTGGGGACGTTTCTCTGACCAGATTGGTCGCAAGCCCGTCATCCTGATAGGGCTAATGGGCTATTGCATTGGTTCGCTTGCCTTTGCCGTGCTGTTCTCCCTCGCCGGGGATGGCGCCATCACAGGCCTCACGCTATTTATCATCGCCTTGATCATCCGTTCACTGCAGGCGGCCACCATGTCGGCCACCAGCCCTGGCTGCACCGCCTATGCGGCAGATCACACCGTGGCGCGGTTCCGCATCAAGACACTGGCTCGACTTTCCAGTGCCAATAGCATCGGGATGATCATGGGGCCGGTGATGGCTGGGCTGGTTGCCGGGCTCGGCCTATTAGCGCCACTGGTGGTCGCGTCGTTTATGTCTGGGTTGGCCGCGGTCATCATCGGCCTGAAACTCTCGAGAGGCGTAAAGCCGAGAGTCACCCAGGCCCCGCCCCGTCGCCTCGGCTATCTTGACGCCCGCCTGCGGGTCTATCTGTTTTCCGCGATCGGTGCGTTTACGGGTTTCGCGATGGTGCAGCAAACGCTAGCCTTTCGATTACAGGACGTTCTGAATCTCTCGGGTATCGAGACCGCAAAGTACACGGGCTGGGCGATGATGGTGTCGGCGGCCAGCTCCCTTTTCATGCAATTGGTGATCGCACAGCGTTACACCGGGCCAGCCATTCAACTCGTGCGTTGGGGGGGCGGCCTGCTGTTGGTCGGCACCGTGATCATCAGCGCGCTGGACAGTTGGGGCGCCGTGCTGACCAGCATGGTCTTGATCGGCGCAGGTCTGGGGCTACTGATGCCCGCCGTCGCCGCCGGTGCCTCTCTCGCCGTGGGGGCTGAGGAGCAAGGAAGCGTGTCAGGGTTGGTGAGCGCCTGCCCCGCCGCAGGATTTGTTCTGGGCCCAATTAGCGGTGGCTTTCTCTACCAATACTATCAGCCCGCGGCAGGCTGGGGCGCGGTGTTGATTCTGCTCATCGTCTTAGCGGTGACGCTGAGGCCCCGCAGAGATCCTGCGTCGTCGCAAGCGAAACTCTGCCGATCAGTCGGCCGCAGGCAATGACTCGATTGCGCGTCGAATTCCTTCGGGAACGGGCGCTGAACGGCCCGACTCCCGATCAACAAAGGCGTGGGTAAACGTGCCGGTGACGCAGCTTTGTTCCACGTCGGATGCAAACACGCCGACTTCCCAACGCACGGACTTCTCGCCGATGCGGAGGACTTTGAGCCCCAGCGACAGCGTCGCAGGATAACTGGCAGGGGAGAAATAGTCAGCGCTCGAGTTCACGACGTAGCCCACCACGGTGTCGATGCCCGGGCGCAGACCGCCCTCCTCAATGAGGAAGCGATTCACCACCGAATCAAAGTAAGCGTAATAGGCAACATTATTAATGTGGCCATAGATATCGTTATCCGCCCAACGGGATTCGAGTGCATAAAAAATCGGATAGTCCGACCGAGCGGAAGGTGTCGCACGATCGCTCACGCTGAACCACTCCAGGCAGCGGTATACAGCGCCAGCGCGGCGGCTTCATCGACCTCGACCGGATTGTTCACCAACAGGCGCTGCTGCAGCATGGCGTCAGCCGCCAGCATGGGCAGATCGCGCTCCGGCACATCAGCCGCCGAAAGCGTGGTCGGCAGTGCCGCATCGGCAATGAGGTCCTCAAACCACCTCACAAAGCCGTCTAGATCCGGCGCAACCGGCTCGGGCAACAACGGTGCCAGCTCCAGATAGAGTGCCTCGGCGGCCGGCGCGTTGAAGCGCATTACCGCGGGCAGCATCAGCGCGTTACTCAGCCCATGGGGCATGTGGTAGTGACCTCCCAAGGGATAGGCCAGCGCGTGCACCGCAGCCACCGGCGCATTGGCAAAGGCCTGACCCGCCAGCGTAGCACCCAGCAACATCGCCTCCCGCGCTGCGACATCATCGGGATGAGAAAGCACGCGGCGCTGATTGGCGCTCAAAAGGGTCAGCGCCTGCCTGGCGAGCATGTTAGACACCGGGTTCTTTTTAATCTTTGAGGTATAGGCCTCAATGGCGTGCACCATGGCGTCGATGCCGGTCATAGCCGTCACGTGAGCCGGCAGGCCCAGTGTCAGTTCGGCATCGAGCACCGCGATATCGGGTAGCAATACAGGAGAGCTGATGCCCGCCTTGGTGGTCTCGCCCGTAGTGATGACCGCCACCGGCGTCACCTCGGATCCGGTGCCGGCGGTAGTGGGAATAAGAATAAGTGGTAGCCGACCCCCAACAACCTGGTCTACACCGTAGGCCTCTGCGAGGGTCTGGGTGCCCGCCGCCAACACGGCGATGGCTTTGGCAACATCCATTGAGCTGCCGCCGCCGAGCCCGACTACGCCATCCGCCTCGCCCGCCTGTAGCACCTCCAGCGCGTCTAATACCACCGACTCAGCGGGGTCTGCCGTCACCTCAGAGAAGAGACCGACGTGCTCGCAGGTCGTGGCCATGGCGTCCTGCACGGGGGCAACCAAACCCATTGTGACTAGGCCGGGGTCCGTTACCAGTAGCGGTCGCTTGATACCCAACTGCGCACAATACGCTCCCACCTGACGCGAAGTACCTAGGCCGACACGCAGCTCTGGGGCAGTATTGAACCGATAGCCGGTCATATCAGAACGTGAGTATCACCTTGCCCTTGGCGCGGCGTTCCATCATTGCCGCGTAGGCACCTTCGTATTCCTCGATCGGGAACAGATCGGTGATCACCGGCTTGATCTTGCCTTCCTCAAACCATTGCCACAGGGTGTCGATGTTAGCCAAATGCACCTCAGGCTCTTCCATCGTAAACCGGCCCCAGAACACACCCACAATTGAGCAGCCTTTTAGCAAGGTGAGGTTGAGGGGAATGCTGGGAATCGGCCCCGACGCAAATCCGATCACCAGGTAGCGTCCGTTCCAGCCCATGGAACGCACCGCCGGCTCGCTGAAGTCACCGCCCACCGGGTCGTACACAACATCAACGCCGGCACCACCGGTCAGTTCCTTAACGCGATCCTTGAGTGATTCACTACTATAGTTAATGACGTGGTCCGCACCGAGCTCGGCACACAGTGCCAGCTTGTCATCACTGCTCGCAGCCGCGATCACCGTCGCGCCCAGCGCCTTGCCCAGCTCAACTGCCGCACTGCCGACTCCGCCTGCGGCCCCCAGCACCAAGAGCGTCTCGCCCGGCTGAATGTTCGCCCGCTGCACCAGCGCGTGGTAGGACGTCAGGTAGGTAATCGTGATTCCGGCAGCCGCCTCGAAGCGCAGCGCCGGCGGCTTGGGTAACACCGCCAGTTCGTTGGCGACAATCTCCTCGCAGAAGCTCCCCGAGCCACCGCTGTGGATCACCTCGTCCCCCACCTTCCAGCGGGTGACCGCGGCGCCAACTTCTTCGACCACACCAGCACACTCGCCTCCAGGGATAAACGGCAACTCGGGTTGGAACTGGTACTTACCCTGAATAATCAGTACATCGGGAAAGTTCAGGCCTGCGGCCTTGACCCGAATCCGGACATCGTTATCGCCCAACTCCGGCGATGGCCAGTCGTCGACAAGATCCAGACGATCGGGCAGGCCGTGCTCACGACAAACGACAGCTTTCATTTAAAACACCTCGAACAAGCCGGCAGCACCCATACCACCACCGACGCACATGGTGACAACAACGTATTTGACGCCGCGACGCTTACCCTCGATCAGCGCGTGGCCAAGGAGTCGCGAGCCACTCATACCGTAGGGGTGGCCCACAGCAATCGCGCCGCCGTCGACGTTGAGCTTATCGTTGTCGATGCCCAGGGTATCGCGGCAGTGAAGTACTTGTACCGCAAACGCCTCGTTCAGCTCCCATAAGCCGATGTCATCGACGGTCAGGCCGTGCTCCTTGAGAAGCTTTGGCACGGCAAACACGGGGCCGATGCCCATCTCATCAGGTTCACAGCCGGCTACCGCGATCCCGCGGTAAGCACCGAGAGGATTCAAACCCAGCTTCTCGGCGGTCGCCGCTTCCATCACAACCTGCGCGGACGCGCCGTCAGACAACTGGGACGCATTGCCCGCAGTAATCGTGCCGCCTTCAATCACAGTGCGCAGTCCCTGCACACCCTCGAGTGTCGAGGCGCGAACGCCCTCATCGGCACTCACGGTGACTTCCGCCGTCGACTGCTCACCGGTCTCCTTGTCGTAAACGACGCGCTCACAGGTCACAGGGACGAGCTCGTCTTCAAACTTGCCTGCCTCGTAGGCCGCCGCCGCACGCTGCTGGGACTGAAGACCATACTCGTCCATGGCGTCCCGGCTCACGTTGTATCGCGCCGCGACCACCTCAGCGGTCTGCAGCATAGGCATATAGATGTCCTTATGCATGGCCAGTAGCTCTTCATCGGCAGCGCGGTGCAGATTCATGTGCTCGTTCTGCACCAGCGAGATGGAGTCCACGCCGCCGCCAACCACCACATCCATGCCGTCATGGAGTACCTGCTTGGCCGCAGTCGCGACAGCCATCATGCCGGAGGAGCACTGACGATCGATTGTCATGCCCGATACGGTGACCGGCAGGCCCGCGCGGAGTGCCGCGGTGCGGCCGATGTTGCCGCCCTGGCTGCCCTGAGTCAGCGCGGCGCCCATGATGCAGTCCTCGATGCGATCGGGCTCAATGCCTGCGCGCTGAACGGCTGCGCTGATGGCGTGTCCGGCCATAGTCGGCGAAGCCAAATTGTTGAAGCCCCCGCGGTAAGCCTTGCCGATCGGGGTGCGTGCAGTTGAAACGATGACTGCTTCTTTCATATTCGTATCCTTTCTCTCGAATTAATCATTTACGTGTGGGGTGAGCCGCTCAGTGTGTTACCGAAGAGGGCTCCGTTAGCTCGTAGACTGCGATGCGCAAATCACGGCGCTGCCGACATCAGCGGCATCGCCATCAACCCATCTCCAACCCAAGCCCCTCTGTCGCCTGACCCACCATTTTGATGCTCTGCTCAAAGCCCGCTTGCAGGGCGCGCTCGCCTCCGTCTGAGATTTGCGCCCAATTTGCCGCGATACCCTCGGGGGTTTGCTCCGCCTCGGGTAACCACATGCCTTCCGTTTCGACAATCTTGGCGACGGCAAAGCTACCAGCCCCGGCCGCCAAAATCGTGCGGGTCGGCGCGTCTTCTGACACCAAATACAGCACTGCCGGCGTCACTGTCGCCGGGGTGAGCAACGCAAACGCGTTCTCGTCAATGAGCCCTTCGGTCATCCGCGTGCCCGCGGTCGGGGCCAGCGCATTGATTTTGACGTTGTACTTGGCGCCCTCTTGCGCCAACGTATTCATCATGCCAATGACACCCATTTTCGCAGCGCCGTAGTTGGTTTGTCCAAAATTGCCGTAGAGCCCGCTGGAGGAGGAGGTCACCACAATGCGGCCATATTCCTGCTCTTTCATAATGTCCCAGCAAGTCTTGGTGCAGTGAACGGTGCCCATCAGGTGCACTTCGGTCACCAGACGAAAATCCTCGACTGACCCTTTAGAAAAGCTCTTGTCCCGGAGAATACCGGCGTTATTCACGAGGATATCGAGACGACCCCAACGGTCCATGGTCTGCGCCACCATATCCTGCACCTGCTCTAGGTCCGCCACATTGGCGCCATGAGCCATTGCTTCGCCGCCAAGCGCCGCGATCTCGGCTACCACATCGAGAGAAGCCTGCGAGTTCGCGCCCTCCCCCGAGACAGACCCACCGAGGTCATTCACTACTACCTTGGCGCCGCGCTTGGCCAGTTCAATCGCATGGCTTCTGCCCAGGCCACCGCCGGCACCGGTCACCAATGCCACTTTGTCGTCGTATCGAATGGTCATGTGCTGTCTCCGGCTCTACTAACCAATGATCGACATGCCGAGCCACTCAGCGTACACGGCGGGAGTGTCTTCCCCCTCGATCTCGACCGTGACGGCCTGCTTGACCAGAAACCGGTTAGCGTCTTTACGATCGACTGACATGATCTCCGTATGCGCACGCACTCGCTTGCCTGCACGCACGGGATTTAAGAAACGCACCTTGTCGAGCCCGTAGTTCACGCCCATGACGATCCCCTCCGGATATACGCCATTTTCCGAGCTGAGCTTGGTCATCAGCGACAGCGTCAAAAAGCCGTGGGCGATGGTGCCACCAAAGGGTGTCTGTGCAGCAGCAGCTTCGTCGATATGAATGAACTGGTGATCCTCGGTGCAGTCAGCGAAGGTGTTGATGCGCTCCTGATCAATTTCAAACCACTCCCCCGGCGGCAGTTTTGTCCCCGCCTGTGCTTCCATTTCCTCTGGCTTTACCATCGTTAATGCCATTGCTTCTGTCTCCTCGCTGTTATCGGTCTTCAACCATCGCGGAAAGTCGCGGCGACCTAGCCGGCTTCCGCCAAGTATTGTTTGATCTCATTGCGCCCCACCACCATGCGGTGCACCGCGTCTGGGCCGTCCGCCAGGCGCAGGGTACGCTGCCCCGACCACATTTCCGCAAGCGGCGTGTCCTGCGACACGCCGATGCCACCATGCATCTGGATTGCGTCGTCGATGACTTTGAGCGCCATGTTGGGCACCACTGTCTTGATCATCGAGATCCATATACGGGCTTCCTTAGCCGACGTGTGATCCATCATCCACGCCGTCTTCAGCGTGAGTAACCGGGCCTGCTCAATATTCATGCGGGCATCGGCGATGATGTCGATGTTGCCACCCAGCTTGTACAGAGGTCGGCCAAACGCTTCCCGCTCGGTCGCGCGCTCGCAGAGCAACTCAAGCGCTTTTTCGGCTGAGCCGATGGAACGCATGCAATGGTGAATCCGCCCAGGCCCGAGACGGCCCTGTGAGATTTCGAAGCCCCGGCCGGGCCCAAGGATGATGTTGTCCTTCGGCACCCGCACATTCTCGAGTTTGACGCGCATGTGGCCGTGCGGCGCGTCCAACATATTGAATACCTTTAGCGGTCGGACAATATTAACCCCGGGGGTATCCATCGGCACGAGGATCTGCGACTGCTGGAGATGCTTGGGGGCCTCGGGGTCCGTTTTGACCATGCAGATCATGACCTTGCAGCGGGGATCACCAGCGCCAGACGTCCAGTGCTTCTCGCCGTTAATCACCCACTCGTCGCCCTCGGGGGTGGCCGCGGTGCAGATGTTGGTCGCATCAGAAGAAGCGACAGCCGGCTCGGTCATGCCGAAGCAGGAGCGGATCTCGCCTGCGAGCAGGGGCTCCAACCACTGCTCTTTCTGGGCCTCACTGCCGTATTTATGCAGTACTTCCATGTTACCGGTATCCGGCGCGGAGCAATTAAAGACCTCGGCGGCCAAGCGCGACTTGCCCATTTCCTCGGCCAAATAGGCGTATTCGACGGTATTGAGACCTGAGCCCTCCTCACCGGTCAAAAAGAAGTTCCACAAGCCCGCTTCCCGGGCTTGGGTTTTCAAAGATTTCAGAATCTCAGTCTGACGGTCAGTGAGGACGAAAGGATCGTCAACCTCGATCTCGGCGACGAACTCGTGCTCCACGGGCATGATCCGCTCGTTAATGAAGCTTCGGACCCGCTCGAGCAGCGGCGCCACCTTTTCTGAAATACCCAAATCCATGACGTTTACCTCAGCGCAGGCTTGACGGGCCCGCCGGTTCACTCATAAGGAGCTTGGCGGACTGCGACTACTGACCGCCTATGCGATAACAAAATAATGACATAATCTATGCCATTAAATCCAGAAGCCTGTGCCACCATGGTTTCATCGGTGCCCTAGATAGGCGGGCGACAGTAGCGCATGGGCCTGCGCCGGACAAGACATGTCACCATGTCCAGCGCCGATAACGGCTATTGTCTGTTGCGATACCAGAGTGCCTGGCACATAGAAATTAACGGGGTGCTCCGCGGCAACAAGCCGGCGGTCCCCGTCTTCAAAACGACCTAGCTTCCTCGGAGGGCAGCTAGGCTGGCACCGGCAACATCAGGGATTCTTTGACCTGCTCCATCACCACGTAGCTTGAAGAATCCAGCACCCCGGGTAAGGTCAATAACGTCTCTCCGAGCAGAACTCGGTAGGCATTCATGTCGGCAACGCGCGCCTTCAGCAGGTAGTCAAAATTACCCGACACCAGGTAGCACTCCTGTACCTCGGGTAAGTCCACAGCGGCCGAAGTGAACGCCTCAAAGATATCCTGCGATGTCCTGTTCAAACTGATCTGGACAAACACCACCAGCCCTCTGTCCAAGGCATCCGGATTCAGCACCGCCTGATAGTGCTGTATGACGCCTTCCCGCTCGAGTCTCCTGACTCGGTCTTTACACGGCGTGGCACTTAAGCCCACCTTGCGCGCGAGCTCCGTGTGCGGCATCCGCGCATCTTGCTGCAGCAACCGGACAATATTCCGATCGATCTTGTCCAGCTGATATGACTGATGATTCACCCGTTCAACCTCCTGCATCCACGGGGGAGCACCCAACATGTAAAGATAAGATCGCTTAAAAATGATCTGTATATAGTTATATTTACTTTTAAATAAAATTTTTATTTAGACATACGCTTTTTTCATGGATTCAAAAAGCGATTTTGACCTTTGTTGCCCCAACTGGGCGAGGCAGAATGCCGCCAAACTCGTTGCCGGAGACAACACCATGCAGCTTGGCGTCCCAAGAGAGATCAAAGCACAAGAATTCCGGGTCGGTATGACACCAGCCGGCGCCAGAGAACTGGTTGGCGCAGGCCATAGCGTTCTGATTGAATCCGGAGCCGGTGATGCGATTGGCTTGACCGATGACCTGTACCGCGCTGCCGGCGCCTCAGTGGTCGAGACCGCCGAGCAGGTGTTCGCCGAGAGCGACATGATCGTCAAAGTGAAAGAACCTCAACCGCATGAGTGCCTGCAGCTCCGATCTGAGCAGCTGCTATTTACCTACCTGCACCTCGCGGCCGATCCAGTGCAGGCAGAGCTATTGATCAACTCCGGTGCAACTTGCATCGCCTACGAGACGATCACATCGCCACGGGGAGGGCTGCCCCTGTTGGCGCCCATGAGTCTTGTAGCCGGCAGGCTCTCGGTGCAGGCAGGCGCCCACCACATGAAAATTCATCAGGGCGGCAACGGCACACTCCTTGGCGGCGTCCCAGGTGTGGCACCAGCAAAGGTCCTTGTCCTGGGCGGCGGCGTCGTGGGCAGCAGCGCAATCCGGGTGGCGCTGGGCATGGGCGCGGACGTGACGGTGCTGGACCGATCTGTCAGTCGCTTGAGCGAGCTGGACGAACAATACCGGGGACAACTCCGCACGGTGTATTCCACGGCAGAGGCTCTAGAGATGCATACCCGCGAGGCCGATCTGATCATTGGCGCTGTGCTCATACCGGGCGCGCATGCGCCCAAACTGGTCACTGCCGAGATGCTGGCTGATTTCAAACCCGGCACAGTGATGGTCGACGTCGCCATTGACCAAGGTGGGTGTTTTGAAACCTCGCGACCTACCACTCGTGCTGATCCCACCTATGAGGTCGACGGAGTGGTGCACTACTGCGTCGCCAACATGCCGGGCACTGTAGCGAGAACGGCGACGATGGCGTTAACCAACGCGACCCTGCCTTACATCATACGCTTGGCAAGTAATGAAGTAGGCTCCTTACTGATGGAGGATAAGCACTTCGGAGCCGGGCTGACTATCGTTCACGGCCAGCTGACTCATCGAGCTGTGGCGGAGGCTTTGGGGCAAATGTGGACGGAGCCGGACCAGATACTGAGGGCATCGTTGCATTTGAAATCGGCATGACGGCGCCTCGGCCTCAGGCGCCCCCACGCCGGCCTGTTCTTGCGCAGGGTGCGAATTCCTGCACACTTCGCTACTTATTAGGGGTATAGGCTTTCTGTCATGCACAAAATGAAGTCCGATATCGAGGCGTTATCTTCATCGATTCTCGCTTACGCCATGGAGCGGCTGCGAATGGATCCGCCAACCATCGATCACGCCCTGCCGCAGACGAGGCTGGAAGAGCTCGCGGGCCAGACCATTACCGAGGAGGGCCTGGGCGGCGAGGAGGCGCTGAAGCTCTTTGTCGACACGCTAGGTCCTGCCTGTATTTCTCAGGACCACCCTAGGTACCTCTCGTTCGTGCCGTCAGCCCCCTCGCAAGTCTCGACCCTGTTTGATCTGGTGGTAGGGGCCTCCAACATCTGCGCCAGTAGCTGGCTCGAGGGCGCGGGTGCCATCTATGCAGAAAATCAGGCGCTGCGTTGGATCGCAGATATCGCCGGGTTCCCCCAAGGAGCAGGGGGCGTTTTTGTCAGCGGCGGCACTGCTGGCAATCTCTCGGCTCTGGTAGCGGCGCGCCACGATTGGCGACAGGCTCACCCGGAATGCAGCAACCAACGCGGACTGATCATTTCATCTCGCGGTGCACACGCTTCAGTGGCACAGGCGGCGCAGGTGATGGATGCCGATTTGGTCCAATCCGGTGAGCACCAGCTCACGGGGGATGACGTGAAAGCAACCATTGCCGAGCTCAGCACGGGAGACCGAGCGCGGCTGTTTGCGGTGGCGTGCACCGCCGGCACCACCAATCTGGGCATCATCGACGACATGCAGGGTATCGGCGAAACCTGCGCCAAAGAGAAGTTGTGGTTCCACGTGGACGGCGCATACGGGGGGGCGGCTCTGGCGGCGACGTCGGCCCGGCCGCTTTTCGACGGCATTGAGCGCGCAGCCAGCTTCATTGTGGACCCTCACAAATGGCTGTTCGCGCCCTTTGACTGCTGCGCACTCATTTATACCGACCCCGCAAAGGCGCGCAAAGCGCACCGCCAGCAAGGTGATTACCTCGAGGTGTTTCACGACGGCACCTGGAATCCCAGCGACTACGCACACCACCTATCTCGCCGTGCGCGCGGTCTACCTTTCTGGTTTAGCCTCGCTGTACACGGGACAAAAGCCTACGCCGACGCAGTTGAAATCACGCTGGACTGCGCTCGCGAAGCAGCGACCATGATCGAGGCACACCCCAACCTGGAAATGATCACCGAGCAACGCCTGTCGATTTGCGTGTTTCGCCGTGTCGGCTGGGCGCCGGAGGACTATAAGCAGTGGAGTGATGCGCTACTCGAACGTGGCGATGGACTGGTCACGCCCACCAAACATGAAGGTGAAACGGTACTGCGATTCTGCATCGTCAATCCGCGAACCAACCGCGAGGACATCCAGCTAATACTCGATACTTTGTGACCACCTCTCGGGGCGAGCTATCGTTGAATCGGCAAGTTGCCCGCAGCAAAAAACTGCGATGGTTTTGAATTTATCCGTAAACTTGACGCCGCTGCGCA
This sequence comes from Halieaceae bacterium, assembly GCA_902520195.1. Lineage (GTDB taxonomy): Bacteria > Pseudomonadota > Gammaproteobacteria > Pseudomonadales > Halieaceae > Luminiphilus. Next base: position 49,506 of record CABYND010000006.1, on the reverse strand, counting down.
GATGGCAGCAGATTGCGCCTCTCACCTAGGACTTTGCCGTTATGAAAAGGATTGCTCTCGTCGCCGTGTTGGCGTTTGTCGGTGTGGCACTGTTTACGCCCTGGCTGTTTGGCCAGGCCCGCGGCACTCAGACGGCCTCGCGATTAGAAGCGCCCTATCCGCTGACATTCCCGGACGACTTTGCCTGGGGCGTAGCGGTCGCCGCGCAACACGTTGAGCACCAGCAGCCCAGTGACTGGACTGCCTTTGAACGACACGTCATTCGTGAAGGAAACACGGGCACGGGTGATCAACCGGGACAGGCCAAGCCGGGACACATTCGCGATCTCGACAAATACCCTCAGGAAGTCCGGCAAAAGAAGGCGGACTTCGACAGTCGCTATGCCAGCGACTTTCAGGCGCTGGCTGAACTGGGACTGAACAGTTATCGCTTCAGTCTCTCATGGGCACGCTTATTCCCCCGCGCGGATATGACCGAACCCGACCCGGACGGCGTTGCTTTCTATCAGGATGTCATCGCGGCCGCCAAAGCCAACGGGCTCGAACCGCATGTGTCGTTGTTTCACTTTTCCACGCCCGAATGGTTTTGGGAAGAACAGGATGGACATCGGGGTTGGGAGCGGCCCGACGCGCTGACCCATTGGCGCCGCTACGTAGGGGCGGTCTCTCAGTTACTGGGCCCAGAGATTGACTACTGGTGTACCCTGAACGAGCCCATGGTGTATGTTCTGTGGGGCTACATTGAGGGCATCTTCCCGCCGCTAGAACAACGCGCCGGCCCCGTCGATGTCGCCCCAGTGGTCGCGCAACTGCTTCGAGCCCATGCTGATGCCTATCGCATCCTGCACGCCGATGCCGAGGCGCGCGATCAGTCGATTTCTGTTGGCCTCACGCAACACACCCGCGCCTTCGAGCCGTGGCGAAACTGGCACCCGATCGATCGACTGACCGCAGAGTTTGTGCAGCAGGCCTTCATTTGGGATGTCTTTGACGCCATTGAGAGTGGCCGCTACGCCATGACCAACACTGACTTCACTGCTGACATCGACGGCCTCGCGGGCACGCAGGATTATGTGGGCATCAATTATTACGGGCGCTTTTATGTGCAAATGGATATCGATGCCATGGCGGCAGGCCCGGTCACCCACACGCGCGACCCGAGTGACCCGAATGAGCTGACGAGCGACCTCGGGTGGGCCCTCTACCCTATCGGATTCAGCGACGTGTTGAATCAGGCCTGGACAAGCTACGGCAAGCCGATACAGATACTGGAGAACGGCATTGCCGATGCCGCTCAACCCGACTCACTGCGCCAGACTTTTATGGTCAGTCACCTGCGGGAAGTGTGGTACGCCATGAATATCCTCGGCGTCGACATCGACGGCTATTTTCACTGGTCTCATCTAGATAATTTCGAGTGGGCGGAGGGCTTCGGTCCACGATTTGGCTTATTTGCTGTGGACTATGACAACGACTTTGCCCGCACACCACGCGACAGTGCCGGCGTCTACGCAGAGATCATTCGTGCCGGCATTAGCGACGCGATGTGGGCGCAACACCGAGGACCATTCTAACGAATTTGAAAATGCCCATTCACATCACGAGTCTTTGGAAAGTGCTTTTCGCCCGGCGGAGCAAAAAGCACTGGTTGTGGAGATTACAGCGGGTGGACAGCTAGGGCGCCTTCATTAAAGGCAAGCCGACTGAAAGCGGCCCGATTGAGAGCGACATCGCTGAACGAGACTGAATCAGGCGCAAATTGAGGCACCTCCCAGTAGCGTTGACGCCTAACCTATCCTCCCTGTCACCGACAAAGTCTCATAGCCGACATAGCGCCGACCCATCCGCATCGGGCACAGAAAAAAAGCACTGTTGACTGTTTTTGAGGTCAGGGTTACTTTGCCTGAGCGCTTGGGGGCAACAGATGCCGACCTGCACATTGCATCCGGGATGTAATCTGTTGCAATGTCACCTCAACCGGGAAAGCCATCAAAATCAAAACATCCAAGGAGACCCAACGTGTCCATTGCAAAGGAAACCCTCCTGCACGCCTATCGTACCATGAGGACGATTCGCGAATTCGAAGAGCGGGTGAACGCAGAAATCATGAACGGTCAGATACCGGGGTTTACACACCTGTACACGGGTCAGGAGGCCAATGCTGTCGGCGTCTGCACCCATCTCGACGAGAGCGATACTATTATCTCGACTCATCGCGGTCACGGACACTGCATCGCCAAAGGCGCAGAAGTCTCGGGCATGATGAAGGAGCTGTTCGGCTCGTCTGAAGGCCTCTGTAAGGGCAAAGGAGGCTCTATGCACGTGGCGGATATAGACAAGGGCATTTTGGGCGCCAACGGCATCGTGGCAGGGGGCCCACCGATTTCAGTGGGCTCTGCACTGGCAGCAAAGATTCGTAAAAACGGCAAGGTCGCAGTGTCGTTCTCCGGCGACGGTTCCGTGAATCAGGGCACCTGCTTTGAAGCAATGAATATGGCGGTCGTGCTCCAGGCGCCGGCTGTTTTCGTGATCGAAAACAACTACTACTCCGAGCATACCTCCATCAACTACGCGGTGGGCTGTGACGACCTGAAGGCCCGCACTGAGGCCTTTGGCTTCCCGGTCTTCGTGGCCGATGGCGCTGACTTCTTTGCTGTTCATGAAGCAGCGGGTAAAGCCATCGCCCACGCCCGCGCCGGCAACGGCCCCGCCGGCGTTTTTGCAGAGCAAGGCCGTTACCACGGCCATTTTGTCGGAGACCCGCAGGCGTATCGTGCCGAGGGCGAGCTTGAAGATCTGCGAGAGAACCACTGCCCACTTAAAAATTTCCGTGCGCGCATGGCCGAAACCGACGAGCTCAGCGAGGCTGAGCTAGACGCAATTGATGCCGAGGTGATGGCAGAGATCGAACAATCTGTGACAGACGCCAAGGCCGCCGCACGACCCACGGCGGAGCAGGTCACGGAAGACGTTTACATCCAATACACCGCCACGGCCTAAGGGGAGAAAATCATGCCTGAGAAAACCATGCGCGATGCGATCAACGAGGCTCTGCACCAGGCAATGGAGCAGGACGAATCAGTCTTCGTTATTGGCGAGGATGTCGCCGGCTGCAGCGGCAGCGCGGGAGACGTGGGTGCTGTCGGTGGTGTCTTCGGTGTGACCGAAGGGATCTACCACCGTTGGCCTGACCGTTGCATCGATACGCCTATCTCGGAATCAGCCATCGTCGGTGCCGCAGCCGGTGCCGCATTGGTCGGCATGCGACCCGTGGCCGAAATCATGTTCGCCGACTTTATTGGCGTCTGTATGGACCAGATCGTGAATCAGATGGCCAAGTTCCGTTATATGTTTGGCGGCAAGAGCCGCTGCCCCGCCGTCATCCGCTTCTCATCCGGTGGTGGCTTTAGTGCTGCGGGCCAACACAGTCAGGCCATGTATCAGGTGATGACATCCTTTCCCGGCCTAAAAGTCGTGGTGCCTTCAAATGCCTACGATGCAAAGGGGTTGATGCTTTCAGCCATTCAGGATGACGACCCGGTGCTGTTCTTCGAACCAAAGATTCTGTATCAGGAGACCGCGGACGTTCCCGACGAAACGTACACCATCCCGTTCGGCGAGGCGAATTTTGTCCGTGAAGGTGATGACGTCACCGTGGTTGCCTTCGGACAAATGGTCCCCAAAGCGGCGGCTGTCATCGATGCGCTGGCTGAGGAGGGCATCAGCTGCGACCTCATTGATCCGCGGACGACTTCACCGCTGGACGAGAACGCGATTCTAGAATCCGTGGAGGCCACCGGCAGGTTGGTGATTGTGGACGAGGCGCCGCCTCGTTGCGGTCTCACCGCAGACATTGCAGGCCTCGCGGCGGACAAAGCTTTTAGCAGTCTGAAGGCGCCGATCAAGCAGGTTTCTGCGCCCCACAGCCCAACGCCGTTCTCGCCTGAGTTGGAGGCAGCTTATCTGCCAGACGCAGACAAAATCACGGCAGCGATCAAAGCCACGCTAGCTTGACTAGTGTGATATTAGGAGCGGAGAAGTGAGCGATATTTATCCCATAGCGGTGCCCAAGTGGGGCATTGAAATGGTCGAGGGCACCATCACCACCTGGAACAAATCAGAGGGCGATGCCATTGCTAAAGGTGATGAAGTGTTCGAGATGGAGTCCGATAAAATCGTCAACGTGTGGGACTCCCCTGTAGACGGCGTACTGCGTCGTGTACTGGTGCCCGCGGGCGATGCACATCCTGTAGGCGCTCTACTCGGCGTGATTGCTGACGCGAGCGTCGCGGACAGCGATATCGATGCCTTCATTACCGCGCACAGCATTGCGCCTGCCGAGGCCGAGGCGGCGCCCGCTGCCGGCGAGCCCGCAACAAAGCAGACCGTGCAAACCGGCGATGCCTACACCCGCTCGTCTCCCAGCGTGCGCCGACTAGCAGACGAGTTGGGTGTCGACCTGGGCACCGTCACGGGCACGGGTCGCCGTGGCCGCATCACCGACGAGGATGTCAAAGCTGCGGCGGGAGGCAGTAGCGACGCACCTGATGGGGTCGAGGTCATCCCCCTCACAGCCACTCGCAAAACCATTGCGCGCCGGCTGACCGAAGCCAAGCAGACCATCCCCCATTTTTACCTAACGGCTGAGTATGAATTGGACGGCTTACTTGCCCATCGCGCCGCGCTTAACGAGTCCGGCGATGTCAAAGTCTCAGTCAACGATCTCATTGTATGGTGCGTGGCGCAGGCGCTGATGAAGGAGCCTCGCGTCAACGTGAACTTGGTGGGTGACGATATCCACCAGTTCAGCGCGGCACATGTCTCGGTCGCGATTGCCACCGATGATGGCCTTTACCCTGCCACCGTCTACAATGCCGACACCAAGTCACCGGCTGAAGTCGCCACCGCCACTGCCGGGCTAGCTGACAAAGCGCAAACCGGCAAGCTGGCCAAGGAAGACATCTCAGGCGGCTCTTTCACCGTTTCGAATCTGGGCATGTACGGGGTCACCCAGTTTACCGCCATTGTGAACCCGCCCATGGGCGCCATTCTGGCGCTAGGCAAGGCGACTCAACAGGTTGTGGTCAAAGACGGCGAGCAACGTGTGGCGACAATACTGAACGCCACCCTGTCATGCGATCACCGGGTGATTGATGGCGCAGTGGGTGCGCAGTACCTCGCGGTACTCGGCGAGGTCATCGCCTCTCTATGAGCGGGCACTTCTCAGCTAAATATTTTGGAGCGGAGAGCCGCGGCGCTTCACTCCGGCGAACACCCGCTTACTCAGTGACCAAGGCGATTCTCGGCACGAAAATCTGTAGCAGCACCGCAGAGATCAGGTGCAGGCTGGCGATAAGCAAAAAGACGCTTTCATAGCCCGCCTCTTGAATCATGAAGCCTGCCAGCAGTCCAAGCAGGCTTCCACCCAGACTCCCGACCGCGCCGAACACGCCCCACACGGTTGCGACTCGGTCAGCCGGAAAGAGATCAGTGGGCAGTGTAAAGAACACGGCACCCTTGATTTGGATCGCGAACAAGCCAAAACAGATCAGAGCCAGCGCCAGTGCACTGGACCGAGTGTAGTTCGCGGGCACCACTGCAACGGCGACCAATACAGCACCCAACCAGATCACGGTCTTGCGCGCGCGATCAATGGAGTGCCCTCGGGTCACAAGAGATGAACTCATCATGCCACCGACAAGCGCGCCGAGATCAGCGGCGACCCAGGGCAACCAGGCGAATAACGCGATCGCCCTGAGATCAAAGCCTCTGATATCGATGAGGTATTGGGGCAGCCAAAACAAAAAGAAATAAAACGGGAAATCACTGACCACGCGGGCAATGAGAATGCCCCAGAATTCCCGATGCGAGAGCAAGGAAGTCCAGCCAGCCTCGCTCTGCTGACCGGAACGATTCTCGAGTATTAAGGCTTGCTCAGCGGGATCTATGGCCGGGTGTGTCTCGAGCGCGTGATACCAGCGCTGCCACAGTATGACCCACACCAGTCCCAGTGAGCCTGGGATGATAAAGGCCCATTGCCAACCCAGAGACTGCATTGTCCAAACCGTGAGCGGCGGAGTGATGATTGCGCCAAGGCCCGCCCCCAGCATAAAGATGGCCACCGCGGTCGAGCACTCATTGGCAGGAAACCACTGGGCGACCGCTTTACTGGCTGCCGGAAAGTTCGCCGCCTCAGCAATACCCAGAATCACTCGCAGCGCGAAAAAGCTCCACAGTCCGCGACCCAAGGCATGCAGGATCGTCGCCACGCTCCAGAATACGGCGGCAAGACTGAAGGCCCGTTTGGTACCCAATCGGTCGATCAGTGGGCCCGCAATCAGCTGGCCAATGCCATAGGCCAACAAAAAGCCGCTGGTGATTAATCCATAATCGGCATCACCGATGCCAAATTCACCTCGCACCACGGGTGCTACCACACCAAATACCGACCGGTCGATGTAGTTGATAGTGGTGATGACCGCCAGAAGGATGGCGATGCGCCAGCGTACGGCCACGGCTGCCCCTCTTTTATTGTTTTTGGAACCCTGCTCCTCGGATCAGAGCGGCTGCCAGATCGACCACAGCACCGCCGCCGACACCGCAACGAGTATCACGCCAAACGTGCGGTCCAACAAGCTGCCATGCTGCGTGAAATAGCCCGACCAGGCCGGTCGGGATAACAGCAAGGCCACCACTGTGTACCAGAGAGCATCAATCACAGCTGCAGTGGCCGCAATCACGAGATGGACGCTCAGCGTGGCATCGGGCTGGATGAACTGACTGAAAAGCGCCGCAAAAAAAACCGCGACTTTTGGGTTGGATAACGCAATGACAAGGCCTTCTCTTGCCGCTTCGCCGCCTCCGCTTTTCGCCTGACCCGTATCGGCGGCAATTCCGCGCTGCGCCATGAGCGCGCGGCAGCCGAGATACAGCAGAAATCCGGCCCCCAGAACACGCAGACCGTCGAACCAGGTTGGCTGGGCCAAGAGCAGCGCACCCAATCCGCTGACCATCAGCGCCGCCCACAGGAAAATGCCAAAACCGTGCGCAAACGCACAGATGACGCCGGCGCGGGTGCCACTGGTGACCGAGTGACGCACCACGATGGCAAGACTGGGCCCGGGCGACATCGCGCCCAGCAGACACACCAGTGCCAGCGACAGCCACGTGAGTAGTGTCATTCCCAGTGCCCTCCTTCTCCGGGCTGAATTGTCGGCCGGCGCAGTCCGATAAGCCATGTCCGGTCATGTTGCCGAAACCGCATAAGTACTATATCTTCACAGGGTAATTGTTTTGTTTATAACTAAAATTCGTGGTGCGTTGGCAACCATCAACGTCCGCTATCAAACGCCCCTTAATCGGGGTACTGGAGGAGCACGCTGTGTCAAATCAGTACAAAGCACGTCCCACCGCATTCCACCGTAAAACCATTGTCGCGGGTGTTGCCGCGGCGATCGGCGCCGGTGGCGCCGGTTTAAGCTGGAGCGCCGAGCTTGAAGAAGTCGTGGTCACCGCCCGTCAGCGCGCGGAATCATCGCAAGACATCCCGATGATGGTGCAGTCCATTTCCGGCGAAGACCTGCAAAAGCAAGGCATCACAACGCTCGAAGATTTTTCTCGACAAGTTGCTGGCTTGAATGTGCAAACCACGGTCCCAGGCCAAAATACGATCGTCTTCCGCGGCGTCAGTGACGGTGGCGGCTTCCTCGTCGATCCGACTGCCGCGATTTATCTAGACGAACAGCCGATGTCACTGACCTCCGCTGCGCCCGATATTTATCCCGTAGATCTCGCACGAATCGAAGCACTCGCGGGGCCGCAGTCCACCCTGTATGGCGCGTCGTCTCAAAGTGGCGCGGTGAGAGTCATCACCAACAAACCCGACCCCAGCGCCTTTGACGCCAACATTGGTGCCGGTATCTCTAACACCAGCGACGGCGGCACAGGCTACGAAGTCGATGGCATGGTTAACATTCCACTGAGCGACACCGTGGCCATCCGTTTGGCCGGCTTCAGCGCAAGTGATGCAGGCTTTATCGACAACGTGTTGGGCACGACTGTTGATGCGGGTGTCGGCTTCCCGGGCCTGGCGGGCTTGGGCGGCGGCGCAACCAACGCGAGCGCCGTCTCAGACGATATCAACGAAACAGATTGGATGGGAGCGCGAGCCTCTATCCGCTGGCTGGTCAATGACAACTGGACCGTCACTGGCACGCTCAATTACCAAGACGTTGAATCGGACGGATACAACGACTATGACCCCAGCGTGGGTGATCTCCAAACGATCAAGTTCAACAAAGAGATCCGAACTGACGAATGGACGCAGACGAGTTTGATCATTGAAGGCGATCTAGGTTTTGCGCAACTGGTATCTGCGACGTCGTACTACGACCGCGACATGTTCTACTCCAATGACACGCAGTCCTATGCGGCGTACTTCCACTACTCATTCGGCATTTATTACGGCTACGCCACTTACGACTTTGGCCTTGATCCCACCGGATATCTGACCAATGAGCAAAATAATGAGAGTTTCACGCAAGAGCTCAGGTTGACCGGTAGTACAGATCGCATTGATTGGACACTGGGCGCCTTCTGGCAGGAGTCGGAGGAGTTCTGGGATTTTTATACCTACGAAGACGGCTATCGTAATTCGCCGGCCTTCGAAGCCTGGAGTTATTACTATCCCGGCATCGCACCCACCGACGTGTGGTGGAACTCATATCAGGGTACCGATAGAACCGACAAAGCGGTATTCGGAGAAATCGACGTTGAAATCATTGAGGATCGGCTGACTGCGCTGCTGGGCGGCCGCTGGTACGACGTCGAGAGAGAACTTAGCTATACCGTTGAACGACCGGATGCACGGACAGATCGACAGCTACCGAACCGCGAAGCGACCGACGATGGATTTATTCCAAAGTACGGCCTGGAACTTCAAATCACTGATGACGTAATGGTTTATGGCGTGTACTCGGAGGGTTATCGGGTGGGTGGCACCAACCGTGGTCGGGGCCTAGACATTGGCGGCAACGGCAAATTCGGTCCGACCCTGCCAGTGGTATACGAATCTGACATTCTGGAGAACACCGAATTCGGTCTGAAATCCACATTCCTTGACGGGCGCGTTATTTTCAACGCGGTCTACTACACCATGAAGTGGAAAGACATGCAGATCGAAGTGACTGACCCCAGTAATCAGTTAGGCAGTTTGAGTAATGGCGCCTATCAAAACATTCCCTTCCAAATTGTGGTAGGTAACGTCGGCGACGCAGAGGTAGATGGGTATGATCTGGAACTCAAGGCGTTGCTCAGTGAAAACTTCGAAATCGGCTTCAATATGACCGATATTCAGGATGCTTACGTCAACGCCGCACAGGAGTACGATGACCCTCGCGTACCAGGCGGGAAGGTGCCATCGGGGCTTGCTCAGCAATCTGCGCTACCTCTGTTTGCTGACAACAGCTTCTACCTCTACGCCGAATATTCAGGTATGAATGCCTTTGGCGGTCTTGCTGGAATTCGCATCCAGCACAGCCATGTGGGCGAGTCGTTGAATCAGCTGACGGACGGTTTCACTTCGCCGCGTCTGACTCAAGGCGACTATGACATCACCGACGCAGTCATCACCTGGGAGAAAGGCGACTGGTCAGCGCAGCTGCGCTTCAACAACATCTCCGACGAACGAGGGATTACGTACGAGGATACAACTGATTTCGATACCGTTTGGGGCCGAAACAGCTCGGCCGTCATCAGACCTCGCAACTACGCGCTGTCGATCAGGCACTACTTCTGAGGTCAGCTTGCAAATAAAAAAGGGCGCTTCGGCGCCCTTTTTTGTTGGGCCACTGACGATTGCGTCGCTAACCCCAGTTTGCAGGCCAGCATTCCAGCCCATGGATCGCGTTGCGAATATCCATGGTCAGATTAACCGCCGTAAGGCGCTTTCCTGCCGCGATATCAATGATGGACACTGTCGACGGAGAGGATCCCGCCGCAATCAAACGATCATTGATCACACAGAGCCCTCGGCCAAATCCCTGTCTTGCGATGCGCGAATCGTCGACGCCCTTGAACTCCAACTCTTCAACGTGGAAGGTCGGTACGGGCACGGCGACTTGATCTGCTGAACGCGGCACATAGCGGACGACATCCGCAGCCGTGTCATTTAAGAGAATCCCCTCCTGATGCGACATGGCGTTATGACAACCTCTGGGAAGGCTGCAGATCTCGGACACCGACAGATCAGACGACAAGGCGAGCAGCGCCTGTGTGTTAAGTCCGCTGAAAGACACTCCATCCTGATCCACCCGCACCATATTCAGGTGATAGGAATTGACGAATGCTGGGCCGCCCCGGGTTCTGGGGTCAAACGCCTGCCCTACCCAGTCTTGCCCGTTCTTTGAGAGATAAAGGCCCCAGACAAATGCACGCTGATTCAGATCGAACGCCAGAAGCGAATCGAAGCCGGTAGAGGTGAGAAATAGCAAATTATCCCGACGGCAGATTTCGTGACAGTGACGCAAATAGTCGTTGCGGTAGGAATCTATCAATTGGAAATCAGGCGAATAGCAAAACAGTTCATCGCTAGCTGCAATCCAAATCGCATCGCCTGTGAATTCGATTCCGCGAAGCCCTCGATCCCAACCGCGGCCGGCAAAATCAATATCGCCCGTATTCCAGTCAATCTTCTGCTCGACCCGCTGTTCGGCAAAATCGATGAGGTACACCCCTCCATGACTTTGTCCTTTCTCGGATCCTCTCACTACCGAGGTCGCAACCAGTTTGGGTAACTGGAGCGTCATGCTTGAGATGCCGGCAACTCAGGGAAAACAGGCTCCAGAATCTCTCTCAAGCCATCAAGATGTTCGCCGTAATGCTTCCAGGTCTGCACGGACCCCGAATAAATCGGTTGGCGCACCTGCTCGGAACTTGCTGTCCTCACGGCGCGCTCGGTTTCGTGGAAGTTCACGCAGCTCTCCTCAAAAGGCAGACCGCAAAAGTCGAGAATCCTACGGACCTGCGTGTCGAGGTCAGCAACAACCTCTTCGTACTGCACGTGGAGCACAGCTCCCGGTAACACAGCATTCCAGTGGTCCATGAGTTCACAGTACTCGAGATAGAACTCGCCCAGTTCAAACAGGTCGTAGGTAAAGGTTTGCCCTTTGGCAAAGTGCTGCTTGAAGCAACCAAAGCAACTATCCATGGGGTGCCGGCGGGCATCAATGATCTTGGCATTGGGCAGAATGGCCTTGATGAACCCTACGTAGGCAAAGTTGTTCGGCATCTTGTCGGTAAAAAAAGGCGCTGAGGCGCGATGACGCCCTGTTTGGTCTAGGTATTGCTCACCCAGCCCTCTGACTGCGTCGTCGCTTAGATCAGGCATACAGCGGGGAAACGCCTGCCCTGATCGGGGTTGTGTCAGGCCTTGAGCAATCATGGAAATATCGGGTAATTCGCTGGTGCCATCGACCAGCGAGTGGCTGGCCAAGATCTGCTCGAGCAGTGTCGAGCCGGATCGCGGCAAGCCGACGATAAAGATAGGATCAGCGCTTTGGCATCCTGATTCGGCGCCTCGACTAGCGAAATAGTCGGCGCTGAAAACCTCGCGCATCCTCTCGTGGGCCACACCCGTTTGTACCGGATCATAGGCAATCGTGTCACGATGCAACTGATTGGCGAGAGCGTAATGTTCAAACGCTCGATCGTAGTCTTTCTGATCTTCAAAGGCTTTGCCTAACGAAAAAGCAAAATGGACGCGGCACTCAACGGGCAGCGAATCATTAGCCAGGCGCTGGCTCATTGCGTCGACATCCTGTTCTGTAAAACGGAACGTCTTCAAGTTGGCAAGGCTGTAGTAAGTCTCACCAAAGTTGGGTCGCAAGTCGATGGCGCGACGATAGGCGGCAATACCACCCTCCTGGTCGCCCACTGTCTTCAGGACATGGCCCAGCCCAATGTGAGCGCCCGGTAGCTCGGGATCAATACCGACGGCCTTCTCGTAGGATTCGACGGCCTCTGCGGGTCTGGCAGCCATCGCCAGCGCCGCGCCGTGGTAATAATGTGTCAGCGCGTTCTCGGGCTCGAGCGTCAGCGCTTTTTCCAGAACCGCAACTGCTTCCTCGTACTCATGACATTCTTTAAGCACGGTACCTAGATCGTGCCAGGCAGCGATGAATCGTGGCTGCTTTTCCACGATCCGCTCCAGAATTTCGCGCGCATCCTCATAGCAGTTCGCCATCATCGCTAATCTTGCCAGAAGCAATGCTGCGTTGACGTCGTGGGGATTTTCACGGACCAGCTCCTGAGCGAGCTTTTCCGACTCTCTGAACTGCCCTTTAACAAAAAGACGCGTGGCTTCATCCAGCTTGGCCTGCGTCGGCGATAGCGAGGCGGCTTCATTGCGGAGTCGTTGTGCCTCGTCAGACCGCCCCAATCGCTGATAAGCAGCACTCAGCTTGCTCTTGAGTGGAGCATGAGGTGGTCGAAGTTCCTGAGCGCGCTCGAGGTGCGGGAGCGCCTCCTCTACCCGATCCAGGTTCAATAACAGCGTGCCTAAATCCTCGCGCGCCTTGGCGTGCCCGGGGGCAGCCTTCACAGCGCGACTCAATAAATCTACAGCTTCCTCTTGTGCACCGCGCGTGGCTAGGATGGAGCCCAGCAGAGAGACAAAATTAATATCTCCCGGGTCTCGCTCAAGCATATCGCGGCATAGAGATTCCGCTTCCTGCCGGGCGCCCCCTTTGAGAAGCGACACGGCGCGCTCAAAGACAGCTCTTGGGCTTTGGTCATTCATCCATTCAGTCTCGAACAACAGGCATACAGCTCACAAAATGCGGAGAAAGTGTGCCAGATTCTCGCGCCCCTCACATTAACAACCGTTGCGTTGCGCGCAAACGGGTGCGAGAGTAGGCCGCGCCCGCGCGTTGCGGGTACACGCACCACGGGAGTTTTCTGTGACCGATTCCGCTGCCGCCACATCGAGCCAAGCCAATCCGTTTGACGCTAGAGGGCCATTCCTGCTGAGCCTCTTTATGACGCTGGTGGGTTACAGCGTCCTGGTGGCGCTACCGGCGATCAACGGTGCCTGGGTCGATCAGCTTGGCTTTAGTGAGGTTGAGGTCAATCGCGTGGCCTCCTCAGACCTGTTGGGGCTTTTCATCGGTGCAGTGTTGACCAGCTTCCTGATTCGCTCATGGAACCGACGGACCCTCACCTACCTCGGCATTGCGCTGTCTATTGTTGCGAACGGGCTGTGCACCCAGTACGTCGATTACGAGACGACGCTGGTCTTGCGATTTGTCGCAGGGCTGGGCGCCGGTTTCTACACCGCGGTCGCAGTGGCAGGTTTGGGTGCGCACTCCAAGCCACGAGAGGCGTTTAACTGGATGCTCTTGGCCTTCGCCATCTCGCAGTTTTTGGAACTGCAGTTGATACCGCACTTGTCGATGAACGGCATCTACCTCTTCTTTATCGCCACCTACGTGGTCACGCTTCCTTTCGTGCGACTCATCCCCACGACACATCCGCCCACTGCCGCTCAAAATACTCCCACAGGGGCGCAACGACCGACGCTGCTCGCATGGGTGGGGATTGGCGCGATCGTCATCGCGTACATCAATATTGGTGCTTATTGGTCCAACATTGAGCTCGCCGCCGAGGCGGCCGGGTTGGATGGCAATTGGGCCGCTCAAGTCATTGCCTGGTGTGTGCTGTTATCTTTTGGCGGCTGTTTCACCGCAATGTGGGTGCTGAAGAAATTTGATTACGATCGACCGCTTTTGTTCACCTTTGTGCTCATGGCGCTGGCTGTAGGGCTGCTGGCTTTTAATTTCACCGCAGCGGTGTTCGTCTTCAGCGTAGCCATGTTTAACTTCCTCTGGATCTTTATTGATGTCTACCAGATGGGCGGCGTGTCGGTCGCCGATCGCTCGGGCAGCGCCGCCGCCTTTATCCCCGGCGCCCAGGGGCTGGGACAAACGGTAGGTCCCTTTGCCGCTTCTCTTATGCTCGAGCGGGGCTGGGGTTTTGATGGCGTCTTTGTCCTGTGCGCAATGGCCTCAGCAGCCGCATTACTGATCTACACACTGATTTACTTAAGATATCGTCACCAGCCTGCCACCTAGTGCCGTGGAGTCAGAAACCTCCAACATGAGCGGCTCCGCCCAATCGCATTTCTCTCGGTATCTCACCTATGCCGCGTGCGCCCTCCTCAGTGCCTGCGGACAATCATCGGGGCCTGAAAACCCGCAACAGGCCTCCAGTGCGCAGCCGACTGACGTCATCGTCCACTGTGGTAGTCTGATCGACGGGTTGTCTGATAACCCACGGTTGAATCAGTCGATCCATATCCGAGGTGCGCGTATTGTCCACATCTACGACCCGGGTCCCCCGCCACCCCTCACGAATCAGACAGTTATCCATGACCTGACCGAATTTACTTGCCTGCCGGGTCTGATCAACACCCACGTGCACTTTGACGGCAATCCTGAAGATTCTGTGGATTACAGTGTTTACGCGCGGCGCACCGCCGACGAAACCCTGCAGCTGATTCTGGATAACGCGAAAACAACATTGTTAACCGGCTTCACCACCGTGCGCCATGTGGGTGCTTGGTTCCCTGATACGGTGTATCGAGCGCGCGAACTGATCGAGAAGGGCCAGGCACCCGGACCGCGCATTCACACAGCAGGCCCCTACTTGACGATTCCGGGCGGCGGCGGTGATCTGACCTTCCCGGAGATTCCAGTCGAGGACATTCCGGCCGAGTCCCAACAGGGCATTGCCAGCACGCCTGAGCAATTTGCGGCTCGTGCTGAGGCCGCCATTGCCGCCGGCGCAGATTTTTTAAAGATCATCGCATCAGGCGCTGTATTTTCAGTGGGCACCGCTCCGGGCGCACCAGAGATGACGCGGGCTGACATTGAAGCTGTAGTAGCGGTAGCTAAACGGCATGGCAAAAAAGTGACGGCCCACGTGCACAGCGACCAATCAGGTCATGACGCGATACGAGCTGGCGTCGACTCGCTAGAGCACGCCTCTCTTTTAAAGGAGAGCACTATTGACCTTGCCGCTGCGCGTGGCGTGGCGTTTTCAATGGATGTCTATAACGGGACCTACACCGATACCATCGGTCGAGAGCAGGGCTACCCTGAAATCTTTCTGCAAAGAAATACCTATACCACCGAGGCTCAGCGAGTCGTATTTGAAAAGGCGTATGAGAAAGGCGTCACGCTGCTTTATGGCACGGATGCAGCAGTGCTGCCGCACGACATGGGCGGCTGGCAATTTGCCACCATGGTAGAGAGGGGCATGCGCCCCATGGACGCGATCCGATCAGCCACTTCGGTTGCAGCGGAACACATGGATTTGTCAGCCGACGTCGGCGCCCTGACGCCCGGCAAAGTCGCCGATCTCATCGCGGTTCGCGGCGATCCTCTTGCGGATACCGAGATTTTGCGTGACGTTGCGGTGGTCATGCAGGCCGGGGTCATCATCAAGTCAGATGCTACAGATTGAGCACAAGTTGAACCACAAGCGCGACTTCGCCATGATTTACACGACACTGATTCAGTAACGGGCAGATCAAGTGGACATTGGAATACCCATCAAAGATCTCGGTGAATATGACATTGAGCCGCTGAAGGCCAAGATTATGGACTTGCCCGAGGAGGCTTGGTGGGGCAATCAGTTCCGACAGCTGGAGTACGAGGTTCATCAGCATACGCAATCGGTGGTTATGGTATTTACCGACGGCGACGGCTGGCCCGACATCGAGGTCTCCAAAGACGAAGGTTGGGATCTGCTGGCCGACGAGGCCATACCGCTGATGCACCAGATTCTCGAGGATCATTATCCCCCGGGGGGCACCATTATCCGTGCCATGGCGGCACGGCTCGAAGCAGGCGGCATCATCAAGCCGCACACCGACAATCACCCTTCATTCCACTTTGGTCACCGCATCCACATCCCCATCTATACCAACCCCCGGGTACGCTTCATGATCGACGGACGACCACAAAAGATGCCCATTGGTCACGTCTATGAAATCAACAACCAGAAACAGCACAGCGTGATGAACAAAGGTAGCGAGGGGCGGATCAACTTTATCTTCGATTACATCCCACCAACGAAGATACAGCGCTAAATCATCCCTAAGCGCAGCGGATTACGGCGTTTCAGTGGATGTGCTGGGGGAAAGCGCGGCGAAGGAATTCGCGTGCTACAGCCCTAGCGCGGCGCTTACTGAGCTCTCGAGGTGTAACCAGTAGCCCGAGGTGCAAACCATCGATCAGTGCCGAATAGCCCGTTGCTAACTCTCGCGCATCGACGCCATGGTAATCACCCTCGCGGATAATATCGGTAAATAAAGCTTCCAGTTTTTGGGCAGCAAGCCTGTCTACGGTTGATACGATCTTCTGATAGACAGGCCGCGCACCCGCCTCTCCATAGTAGGCGAACCACACGGACATCTTTTGCCGCTGGGTGACGCCGCGGCCCAGCTGAAAATCCAGCAGGGCGTCGAGCCGTTCACCTAGGTCGGGGATATCACCCCCTTCCATAATATCGATCTGCCCGCCGTGGTATTCCTCGGCAACGAAGCGAAGCGTTTCCTTGAGCAAATTGTCTTTGCTCTCAAAATGCAAATTGGCGATGCCCACGCTTAGGCCCGCCTCCCGGGTCACCATCTGCATGGTGACTGCGGAGAGCCCATGTTGGGCAATGCACCGAATCGTCGCGTCAATCAGCTGCTGCCGCCGCTCGGCTCTCGGGCGAATCTGACGGCGCTTACTGCCAGCCTCCGGTAGAGCTTCGGTCACTGCGCTGGATGCATCAGTCATGTGGGTTCTCGCAACACCTATTCGCCCGAGTCTAAGGATTTCGGACCTAAGTCTCAATCAAGAATGAACATTCATTCATTCTGGGTAGACGCTCATAGCCTGTCGTGGCAGTATTTCAGCTCAGATTGACTCACCGGAGAGTGCAGTGAACCAATACGACGCGATCGTCATTGGTGCGGGCCACAATGGCCTCACCAACGGTGCCTACCTCGCCAAGGCGGGGCTCAAAGTGGCCGTCCTGGAGCGCAATCCCTATATCGGCGGCGCCACGGTTAGCCGGGAATTGCATAAAGGTTGGTGGTACTCCAATTGCTCCTACGTATCGAGCCTGCTGAGGCCAGAAATTACCCGTGACCTCGAGCTGCCTCGGCACGGCTTGCAGGTGGTCTCGTTCGGGGGTGGCGCTACTTTTACGCGTAACGGTGACTACTTCGGCAATTACAGCGACCACGACCGTCACTACCGCGAGATGGCGCGACACTCCAAGCGTGATGCCAATGCCTACGATCGCTATGCAGCGGATACCAGCCTCCAAACCAAGCTGATACGCCCGTATCTGATGCGGACTCCGCCGGATCCGACCTCAATGAAGCCCAGAGATCTGCGTGATCTGCTGGAATTCGCCCGCTCTTTTATGGATCTGGGCGAGGAGAAGCTGCTCGATACCATCAAGTTCTGGACGGCCAGCGTCGGGGACTACCTCAACGAATATTTCGAAACCGACGTCATCAAAGCGCACATGGCGGGCAGCGGCATCATCGGTACCGCGTTGGGAGTCTACTCTCCCGGCACCGCCTACGTCCTTCTCCACCATTACATGGGTGATGTGGACGGCAATGTAGGCGCGTGGGGCTTTGCCCGCGGTGGCATGGGCGCCATCGCCGATGCCCTGTCCAAAGCGTTCCAATCCTATGGCGGTGAGATCTTCTGTGACGCCAACGTCGACGAAATCATTGTCAAAAATGGTCGGGCGGCGGGTGTCGCACTGAAAGACGGTACCGAGTACAAAGCCCCCATCGTGGTCTCTAACCTTGATCCGAAGCGGACCTTCCTGGACATCACGAACCCCTCGGATCTGCCCAAGGATGTGCTGAAAAAAGCCCGTAACTTCAAGATCCGAGGCTCTTCAGGAAAACTCAATATCGCACTCGACGGCCTGCCCGTGTTCCACGGCCTCGATCCTCGTAATCGCCTGATGGCGGGGGATCTTCACTTCAGCGACTCGCTGGAGCGACAGGAGCGCGCCTACGACGATTGGAAAGCGGGTACCTGGTCCAAGGATCCCTACCTCGACATGATGATCCCATCACTGACCGACCCGACCATGGCGCCACCCGGCAAGCACATGATGTCCGTGTTCGTGCAGTATGCGCCGCCTAAAGTTGAGGGCCGGGAGTGGACCGACGAGGACAAAGACGGCTTTGAAAAGTCGGTCATTGACCAAATCTCCAACTACAGCCCCAACTTCCGCGATCTCATTTTGCACTGCGAAACCCGCACACCGCGCGAAATCGAGGCGGAGGTGGGACTGACCGAAGGCAATATCTTCATGGGCGAGCTCACCTTCGACCAATTGCTCTTCAACAGACCCTTCCCAGGCTACGCCCAGTACCGATCGCCGATTAAGGGCATGTATATGTGCAGCTCCGGCACGCACCCCGGCGGCGGCGTGATGGCCGCGCCGGGCGCCAACGCCGCGCGGGAAATTCTGGCTGATCTGAAGAAACCCAATACCGTGCCGGGAGGTTACGCCGATGACTGATTACGATGCGATCATTATTGGCGCAGGCCACAACGGACTGATCTGCGCCAGTTACCTCGCCAAAGCAGGTAAACACGTATTGGTGCTAGACGCGCGCAATGAGCCAGGCGGTTGCGCGAGTACACGGGAGTTTGCTCCGGGGCATCATGTTTCAGACTGCGCGCAATGGCTGTCACAATTTGACCAGGGTATCGTCAAAGATCTGGATTTGAAGGCTGCCGGGCTCAAACTGGGTAAGTCGAAGACGACGATCTCACTGCAATCGGATGGCGACCACCTTGTTCTGGACGGCGACACCATTAGCGGTGCCGGCGTCGATTCTGCGGATCAGGCGGCCTATCGTGACTTCAAAAATATGGTACGAAGCTTCGCCAAGCTGATGACGACGCTCTATCGTAGTCGTCCGCCCAAGCTCGTGGAGCAGAACTGGACAGATCGCCTCACTCTCATGAAGCTGGGCCTGAGCCTGAAACTACTGGGCCGCGAGCGCCTCAGGGATCTGATGCGCATCGTGATGATCAATATCTACGACGTCATGAATGAGCACTTCTCTCATGCCGCGCTGAAGAGCGCCATTGCCCTGGATGCTGTCACCGGCACGAACATGGGACCCCGCTCACCCAACACTGTCTACAGCTACTTACATCGCGCGACCGGTGAACATTTAGGACAAAGCGGCACCACGCAGGTGTTAGGTGGCATGGGCGCCTTTGGGCAGTCTCTGGCCACCGCGGCTGAGAAATGTGGCGCCAAAATTCGACTGGGTTCAGCAGTTACCGCGATTGTTAAAACGGAAGAACGCGTTACCGGCGTCACCCTCGATTCAGGCGAACAGATCTCGGCGAAGCTGGTGATCTCCAGCGCTGACCCTGCCACTACCTTCCGCCGGTTGCTGGGCTACCACCAGATGGAGGCCGGCATGGCCATGCGGGTGGAGTGCTATCGGTCGCGAAGCGGCACCGCAAAGCTGCATCTCGCATTGAGCGGGCTGCCCAGCTTCACAGGACTCAGCGAAGGACAGCTGACAGAGCGGCTGGTCATCACGCCTTCGATGGACGGCATGGAGACGGCTCTGAACCCGATGAAGTACCGGGAGCTGAGTGACTTGCACACCTTTGATATCAATATTCCGACCCTTGAGGATCCGGAGCTGGCGCCTGAAGGCCAACATAGTCTGACCGCAATTGTGCACTACGTGCCCTATGAACCGGATATCGGGTGGGAGGCTGGTAAGCCCCAGCTTTTGAGTCAGCTGGTGAGTGAACTGGAGGCTTATGCCCCGGGCATCGGCGCACTGGTCACCGCCAGCGAGCTGGTGGTGCCCTCCGATTTCGAGGCCTCTCATGGCATGACCGGTGGCAGCTGGCATCACGGCGAACTCTCCATTGACCAAGCATTGATGATGCGACCCTTCCCCGGATCAACCCAGTATGCGACTGCGGTGGAAGGTCTCTACCTTTGCGGAGCAGGCGCGCACCCCGGCGGCGGGCTACAGGGGCTACCCGGGCGCAACGCTGCCAAGGAAATTCTCAAGCGAGGAGCACTGTGATGAGCGACGTTAGCCGAGACACCATGCTACTCACCACGCCCTTCCATTCTCGGGTCGAGGCCATGTGCGATCTGAACGACTGGGGCAACTGGATGGGTTACACCACCCCCAACGCCTACTTCGATGTTGAACTGGAGTACTTCGCTGTCCGCAGTACAACCGGCGTCTTTGACCTGTCACCCATGAACAAGTATCGCGTGACCGGGCCCGACGCCCAGCGGTATCTGGATCGTCTGATTACGCGAGACGTCAGCAAAATTGGCGTCGACCGGGTGGGCTATGCAATCTGGTGCGACGACAACGGCCAGGTCATGGACGATGGCACGATCTTTAGGCTGGGTGAGCAGGACTACCGTATCTGCTCCTATCAGCGCGCGGACGACTGGCTTGCCTGGAACACACTGGGTTTTGACGTCACGATTGAAAACGAGTCTGAAGCCGTCGCGGGGTTGGCCGTGCAAGGCCCAACCTCTTGCACCGTTTTGACCCTGCTGGGCTGCACTGACCTCAACCAGTTGAAGCCCTTTGGAATCGCACACTACAGCTTCGAGGGACGACCTCTGATGGTGAGTCGCACCGGTTTTACCGGTGATCTGGGCTACGAAGTATGGGTCCCACCAGAGTCAGCTGAAGCACTCTGGGACCAACTCTTTGAGCTAGGACGCGATTACCTGATCAAACCCATTGGCTCGCATGCCTTAGAGCTTGCGCGGATCGAGGCGGGTTTCCTGCAGGCCAATGTCGATTTCATGCCCGCCGAAGAAGTCGTGCGTGTAGGGCGCACCCGTAGTCCCTTTGAGCTGGGTCTGGGCTGGCTTGTGGACTTTAAAAAGCCTCTTTTCAACGGGCGCTCGGCGCTGCTTAAAGAGCAGGAAAAGGGTTCTCGATATCGCTTTGCCATGCTGGATGTTGAGGGCAACAAACCAGCGGAGCACTCCTTCATACTCAGAGGCAACAAGCAGGTGGGAACTGTGACGTCAGCCGCCTGGTGCCCAACGGCCAAAGCCAATATTGCCTATGCACAGATCGAGATGCCCCACGGCGCCGTGGGAGATGAACTGGTTGCGGAAATCTACTATCAGCGCGAGCTGCACTGGACCCGTTTACTGGCGCCCTGCAAGGTGATTGACACACCGATTTTTAAATCACCCAAGCGGTGGCAGACGCCCGCACCACCCCATTGATCGATCGATTGCTCCGAGTGACGCCATGAACGCCATCGCGACTTCTGTAGATGATTCCTTTCAGCGCATGCGCGACAAGCTAGACGCAGAGAAGCTGCGCCCGCATCACGCCATGGACCCCTACTTCTATCGCTCCCATCTGGTACACGAGCAGGAACTCGAGCACCTGATATTCAAAAGCTGGATTTATGCGCTGCATGCGAGCGAAATTCCCTCAGCCGGTGACTACCAGCTTGTAGAAATCGGTGAGGACTCGATCATCGTGGCGCGCACTGAGACCGGAGATATCCGGGCCATGCACAACATCTGTCGCCACCGCGGCGCGCGGGTCTGTGAAGAACTGAGCGGCAATCGAAAAACCTACGTCTGCCCCTACCACGGGTGGGTTTATAACGTGGATGGCTCGCTCAAAGCTGCGCGCGAGACCCACGTCATGCCCGACTTTGACGCCGCAGCACACGGTCTGAAACCCGTGAAGTGCGTGACCTACATGGGCCTGGTGTTTATTAATTGCGATCGCGATGCCGGCGATCTGGTGGCGTCGCTTGAGAATATCCGGGAACCACTCGGCGCCTACGACCTAGAGCACGCTAAAGTCGCGCATCGCAGGACTTACCGGGTAGAGGCGAACTGGAAGTTGGCGATCGAGAATTATCTCGAGTGCTACCACTGCGCCACGTCCCACCGCGCCTACGCCAAAATGCATACCTTGAAGGATCTCGAGGAAAAATCGGCACCAGTGGTTGCGAAGATGCTGGAAAACGCCGACGCCATCACCGGAATTCCAGGAATCTCAAAAGAACACACGGAGATTTATCTGGACGCACCGAGCTTTGGTGCCTGCGCGCATACAATGCGGTACGGGTTATTCGAGGGTTATGTTACCGGCAGTCAGGACGGCCAGCCCGTCGCGCCGCTCATGGGCAATTTCAAAGATTACGACGGTGGCGCGGGGGACTTTCAGATGGGCCCCGTCACCTTCATGCTCAACTATCCTGACCATTGCGTGCTCTATCGCTTTATTCCGCGGTCGCTCACCGAAACCGACATGGAGCTGGTGTGGTTCGTGCGCGAGGACGCGCAAGAGGGCGTCGACTACGACGTCGACAAAGTCACCTGGCTGTGGCACCACACCACACTGGAAGATGAATACATCATTACCCGCAATGCTGCAGGCGTGAATTCCAGATTCTTTGAGCCCGGCCCCTATCATCCGGAGTTCGAGTTCACTCTGCAGCAGTTTGTGCATTGGTATCTGCATTCACTGGAATCCAGCCTCCACTAAAAGATTGAAGGTGGCTCATGTAGTACATTGGGTGCTGAAGGGGATGGTTCTCTCCCGCCACTCGCTGTAACTGTGTCCACGCAGTCACTCGACGCGCACTGGCCTCCCAGGTTGAAATGTGGAGGGGCTTACGGTGTCTGAGGACGTGAACGGAGCAGCAGTTAATACTGCAAAGCGCACCCGCGTACCGCTCTTTAGCGCGTTTTTCATGATCTATATCTTCGTGTCAGGCGGCTCGTTTGGCATCGAAGAGATGGTGGCCTCCTCTGGCCCAGGCCTGACCTTGCTGCTTTTGCTGGTGCTCCCCATCATTTGGGCGCTTCCTATGGCGCTTATCGCCAGCGAGTTAGGTTCTGCAATACCCGACAGCGGCGGGTTCTATGTTTGGACACGGCGAGGCTTGGGCCAATTTTGGGGTTTTCAGGCCGGGTGGTGGTGGTCGTTGGCCCTGCTTGTCGACACCTCGCTATACATCGTCCTTAGCGCCACCTACCTGCAAAATCAAATTGGCTTTAGCGACGGGATCTATTATGCGATTTGCTGGGCCGTCATTGTCGTGTGTACTGTCGTCAACGTCTTGGGCATCAAGATTGTGGCCATCGGGTCGAGTCTGTTTGCGATCCTGATCATTTCTCCCATTGTTGTGCTCGGCGTCATTGGCCTCGCCAATTGGCAATTCAACCCGTTCACACCGATGACACCCCCTGACACCGATCTGCTGGGCGCGGATGGAGCGCTCATCGTGGGGCTCAGTATTGGTATGTGGTTTTACTCAGGCTATGAGTCCATGTCGACGCTGGCGGGAGAAATCGAGGAGCCGCAGCGCATCATTCCCAAAGCCCTCATGCTGGCACTCCCCTTTGTGGCGCTGATGTATCTCCTGCCCACCCTCGGGAGCCTCGCCGCCTTTGGACAATGGGAGCTGTTCTCGGTCGATGGCACAGAGGGCACGATATCTTTCGTCGATATCGGGCGTGTACTGGGTGGTAATGCGCTTGGTCACGCGCTGCTGGCGTCTGTGGTCCTGGGGAATCTGGCGCTGTATCTGGATTACATGGCCTCAGGCGCCCGCCCGCTACAAAAACTGGCGGCAGACGGCCTTCTGCCAAAGCCCCTCGCGGTATTCAATGAGCGCTTTGGTACGCCCGTCGCGGCACTACTTCTGATTGCAGGCGTGAACGCGGTACTCGTCATTGGCCCCTTTCAGAGCCTCGTCATCATTGATGTGTTGCTGATGGTGGCCTCATACGCCCTGATCTTTATTGCAGCGGTGCGGCTGCGGGCGAAGGAGCCCGGCCTGGTGCGACCCTTCACGATACCGGGCGGCACCTCCACGCTGGTCATCCTGATCGTTCCACCGCTGTGCCTGATCGCCTTCATGATGAGTATCACCATCATGGATCAGAGTGTCGTCCTCTGGGGGCTGGATCGTTTCAACTTGCTGGGTTTGGAGATCGGTTGGTACGGGATAGCAGGTCTGGTGGCGCTGTTATCTGGCCCGGTACTGTACGCGCTGTTGGCAAAGGATCCTCGTCTGGCGGGGTAGATTCCAGCCTGACTTCCCAGTTGAAGGCCAACCCCCAGTGGCTGCAGTCATTGTGGCTCAGGTCTCGTACCAGAGCCCGTCAGGATCCTCTGGCCACACTCCTAAATAAGGGCCGTGAGCCTGAAAACCGAGCATCCGTCGCATTTCATCTGACTGCGCCGCCACCTCCTCCTTGGTCAGGGTCAGATACTGGTTTTCTTCCTGCCGTAGCCAACCCAGACAGTAGGTATTGACCACCGCTTTTCGCGGCGCGTCGCTCCGATTGGCGCCACCACCGTGAATCGTAGATCCCAGATAAATCACCACCGATCCTTTGGGCATCACGGCCTGCACCACATGTTCTTCACGGACGTCTTCTGGCTTCTCCACGCCCATCTCTCTAGGGACCACACGGGTGGCACCGTTCTCCACGGTGAAGTCATCGAGGGCCCATAGAGCCGACATCTGCATTTCAAAGGGCAGCAAATGACTGGGGTAACAGGCGTCGTCAGCGTGTAGCACCTGTGCGTCTTCACCAGGCAGTATCTCGATCGCGGTGGTGCTGCCCACCTGATAGACCTCGCAGTGAGGCTTGAGAATGGCATCCGCGATCGCCAATACGGTGGGATGTAAGAGGAGCGTGGGAAAGTGGGAGGAATATTTGGTCACACCACCGACGCGCAAAGTTTGATGGCCATTAAATTCGTTTTGATACAGATGGCCCTCGCGGTCAAACTCCGGGCGTAAGTCGGCACACAATTCCTCAGAGACCGCCTCGGGTAATACAGCGCTAATCACCACCGCCCCATTTTGCTGCAGGGCGGCCACCATATCGTGGGTGTCATCCGTCGCTGCAAATGTCTGTAGTGTCATACCAATACTCCCGCCGCGTATATGTAGCGCGGCGTCGAGTATAACGCGCCATAACCCCGATCATGCGGCGGTCACGTAGCAGACGACAGCTCGTCGACTTATAATGATGAGCAGCACTTGTTCAACGCAGGGTCACGGGCCAGCCTTGCGGTGGTATTGTTAGCTGATTCTGTTTTGGACACCGCACTATGCAAAGCGCGCGCTCGACATCATCCATGGCCGCTTCAAAAGCCTCTCACCATCAAGAACGAGCGGACCTCACGGCTGCGTTTCGATGGGCCGCGCGGCTCAACTTTCACGAGGGCGTGGCGAATCACTTCTCGGTAGCCGTCAACGAGGACGGCACGCAATTTCTGATGAACCCCAATCAATCGCATTTCTCACGCATCAAAGCCTCTGACCTGATTCTGGTCGATGCCAACGATCCAGAGACGATGAACCGGCCTAACGCGCCCGATCCCACCGCCTGGGGTCTTCATGGCGCCCTGCACCGTCAGTGCCAACATGCCCGCGTGGCCCTTCATGTGCACTCGATTCACGCGACCGTGCTAGCGACGCTGCAAGATCCGCGGCTGCCTCCCATCGACCAAAACTGCGCCATGTTTTTCAATCGCTACGTCATCGATACCGAATACGGTGGATTGGCGTTTGAGGAGGAAGCTGAACGCTGCTGCCAGCAGTTGTCAGACCCGAATAAAAAGGTGCTGGTCATGTGTCACCACGGCGTCATGGTCATTGGCGACGACGTGGCAGACGCCTTCAATCGGCTGTTTTATTTCGAGCGCGCAGCAGAGACTTACATAAAAGCGCTGTGGACCCGGCAGCCTTTAAGAGTGCTGCCGGACGAGGTTGCTGAAAAAACCGCAAAAGACTTGGAAGACTATCCCGGGCAGGCAGAGCGTCACTTTGCCGAGCTCAAGGCAATACTGGACCATGAGGAACCAGAGTACGCGCAATAAAAAACCACCCAAAGGTGGTTTGATAAATGGTGGGCCGTGCTGGGTTCGAACCAGCGACCAATTGGTTAAAAGCCAACTGCTCTACCGACTGAGCTAACGGCCCGAAAAGGGAAGGCGCGTATGCTAACCCTACCGGGTGAAAAAACAAGCCCCGGCAGAGCATGAAATGTACAACGGCCACCCGCGAAGCCTGCCCACGGCGTATGCCGGCCTCTTCCTAGAAATTCTCCAGCAAAAACTGCCGCGCTAACTGTGCGGCCGCGTGGGACGGATACTCCCGAATTACCTCATCCAAATACTCCTTCGAGCGTTGGCGGTTACCTTTGATGAACTGCACCCGGCCCAATTTATACAGGGCGTCGGGCACCTTGGGGTCTGCAGGGTATTGATCAAGCAGCAACTTGAAATTCTGTCGCGCCAATTCAGGGTCGGGGGGGTCCAAAACCAGATAAAGCTCCCCGAGCCAGTAATGGGCGTTGGGCGCATATCGACCAAAAGGGAAATCGGCGAGAAAGGCCGTGAACGCCGCGACAGCATCATCAAACTCCCGCCCCCTTACCAGCTCGTAGGCTGCTCGATATGCGGCCTCCTCACCATCTTGCGCATCGACGGCTCGACTGGCCGCAGGGGTCTCCGATGCTGCGGTGATTGGTGCAACACTCGCCGACCCTGTACTCTCATCGACCCCCGCAGCGGCACCCGATGCCAAGCGACGATCCAGATCGACGTAGCGCTCAAGGCTCTGCGCTTCCAAGAGCTGCAGCGCCTGAGTGGCTTCCTCAAGCAAGCCGTTCAGTCGGCGCACATCAGCCTCAAGTTGCTGCACGCGGAGCATCAGGCTACCGGAATCAGTACCCGTGATCGGCGCGGCTGTGGTTTCCACATGCGGTTGCGCCACCGTCGTGGAACCAGAATACGGCCGAATGCCAGTATAAGACGTGGCAGGTGCGACCTCCGACGCATCTTCCAGAGGCGCCTGCACAGCGGCGCGACGCTCCGCTTCCACATCCACGTAGTCCTGAGCAAAGACTGGCGCAACCCGTAATGAGGTGCCCAGTAGCAAAAAGCCGGCGCATAAGGCCGGCTTGATGGGTAACACTGTCAAAGTGAGATCCTCAGTTATTTAAGCTCAACGCGGCGATTCTGCTGCCAGTTGGACTCGCCAGAGCCATAGGCGACCGGGTTTTCTTCACCATAGCTAATAGTTTCGATGCGGTAGCTGGGCACACCGTTAGCGACCATGTAATCGCGTACGGCATTTGCTCGTCGCTCACCCAAGGCCAGGTTGTACTCACGCGTGCCACGCTCATCGGTATGACCTTCGAGTCGGACGCTGTCATTGTTACCCAGCAACGCGGCGATATGAGCATCCACCTGCCCCCGGGCTTCGCCGGTCAGCGACGAGCTATCGAGGTCAAAGTAGAAAACCGTGCCTAAATCGGCAGCAGCCGTTTCACGCGCTTCCTGAGCAGCAGCCTGTGCCTGTTGCTCCGCCTCGCGTGCGGCCGCCTGCTCAGCAGCCTGCTCAGCAGCTGCGGCAGCCGCCGCTTCTGCTTCTCTGGTTTCGTTGCTGGAACATGCCGCCAGAAACAGCGCAGCAAAAACTACACCTAACCACTTCGCACTCAGCGTTACATTTTTCATACTGTTAGTCCTTCCCCAGTCACTGGAACTTTAACTTGCCGTAATGTAGCGCATAAATGGGTAATTTTCTCGCGTTGAAGCTCAGAAATATTGCACCAAACGAATAACCAATTTTAAAAAACCAATAATAGCTCACTTTCAAAACACCCTGTCTTCAAAAATCCAGCTGCGAAGAAGGTCTAGGGTGTCACGTAAGGCGACCAAGCAGGCTCCTGAACGCTGCCTTCTCGGGCTGGCAGGCTGAATCGAACACCGCCGTCGACCGCCACCGCACCGAGAATGCTGTCTTCACCGCGTTTGGTGGCATACAGCACGATGGAGCCGTTAGGCGCGATACTGGGGCTCTCATCAAGACTCGTCTCGGTTAGTACCGTCAACCTGTCTGTCACCAAATCAAACACCGCAATGTGATACCGACCGTCTCGCTGATGAACCAGCGCGACATTACGACCATCCTGCGCTACCCGCGCCCGGGCGTTATAACGCCCCTCAAAAGTGACCCGCTCTATTTTTTGAGTCCGCAGGTCGTAGCGGTAGATTTGGGGTCGTCCGCCCCGATCTGACGTAAACAGCAATGATTTGCCATCTGGCATCCAGGTCGGCTCGGTGTCGATCGCAAAATGGCGGGTCAGCCGGGTCAAGGCGCGGCTCTTCAGATTCAACAGGTAGATATCCGGATTGCCGTCCCTGGATAACACTAGCGCCATACTATTGCCATCCGGCGACCACGCAGGGGAGTTGTTCAAGCCTTTGTAATTCGTCAACTGCTCCCGCTCACCGGTGCGCAGATTCTGCCGGTAGATAGCCGGTCGTGAAGTCTCAAACGATACATAGGCCACCTCGGTGCCGTCGGGCGACCACGCCGGGGCCAATATAGGGTCACGTCCCTCCAGCAGAACGATGGGCCGGCGCCCGTCGGCATCCGCAAGCGTCAGGCGATAAAAATCTTTACCGTCCGGATTGCGGGTCACCGAGACGTAAAGGAGTCGCGTTGCGAAAGCACCGGGGATACCCGTCAAGGTTTCATAAACTGAGTCGGATACCCGGTGCGCCAACATTCGCAGTTCCGCAACAGGCCCTGTCACGGTGCCGTCGGCCACGGCCGCCTGGCGAGTGGTATCGAACAGTTGAAAATCAACGCGCGCCTGTGACCCCACTCTGACCCGTCCGATCAGCACATACTCGGCAGAAATCGCCCGCCAATCCCGGAAAAAAAGCTCTGACTCACGGGTGGGATAGCTCAGCATGTCACGCCGGCTGACCGGCGAGAACTGGCCGCTGCGGGCCAGATCCGAGTCGACAATCTGTGAAACATCCTCAGGTGGCGAGCCGACCCCTTGCCAGGCAAATGGCACCACCGCAATGGGCGTGGGATTCTCCACTCCCTGATTAATTTCGATCTGCAGCTCTGCGCGGGCGGCCGATGCCAGCAGCAGCGCAAATAAAATGAACCCACGTTTAGCTAGCACCATCTAATACCTCAAGTCTTCGGGCTTAAATATCAGCTGAAATCGCCGAAAGTTAGCCTCAAATGTGCGGTTATCAAGCTTGGCAACCTCGGGAAATCGCCCTGTCCGTTCCACTGCTGTCATCGCGCTGCGGTCGAAGGCGGTGTTACCGCTAGACTGCAACACACTGACGCCTACCACCTCACCTGTTGGTACTAATTGTATCGACAATATCGACACCATACCGTTGCGGGCACTGGGTGGCCGAGTCCAGCGATTGATGACCGACGCCCGAATGGTGGCTGCCACGACGTCACGCAAGCTGGGCTCATTGGCGCCCGCGGCCGATATCTCTGCATCGACAAGAGAATCGATCTCGTTGCGGGTCAACGTCGCCAACTGCTCTGCATCCAGCGCAGGCTCCGGTTTTTCAACTTCCGCGGGTTTGGGCTGAGGCGTCGGCTCAGGAGACGGCTCAGGCGCGGGTTGAGGCTCAGGCTTTGGTTCAGGTTTCGGCTTTGGTTTGGGTTTGGGTTTGGGTTTGGGTTTTACCGTCTCTGCCTGAATCAGGCTGGCTTGAATCGGCTTAATGCTGGGAGCCGACGCGATCACTTCACTGGGGCCTGTCCAGCGCACCACCAGCATCAAGACCAACCCGCCATGTATGGTCAGTGTCAGGATGGCGGGCAGACCCGTGAAAAGCACCCGATCAGCTGACATCAGTTCCCAGCCGGACTCTCGGTCACCAAACCCACTGTGGGCGCACCGGCCTCCTGCAGCGCCGTCATGACCACCACAACGTCCCCGTAAGCCACCCTCTCATCGCCCCATACCAGTACTGGCTTGTCAGGCGTGCGCCTCAGTACAGCGGCCACTCGCTGCCGAATCGTCGCCAACTCAAGCGCTTGCTTTTCATCGGCACCCACATTGAGAAACAGTTGACCGCGGTCGTTGATCGAGACGATTAACGGCTCGGCGTCCTGCTCTTTGACCGGCGCCGCATCTGCATCGGGCAGGTCCACCTCTACGCCCTGCATGAGCATAGGCGCCGTCACCATAAAAATCACCAACAGCACCAACATCACGTCGATGTAAGGCACGACGTTGATTTCTGCGAGCATCCGACGCCGACGCATGATCAGGGTCTCTGAGATTGATTCGCTTTAAGCGCATAGGTCTGGCGCTGCAGAATGCCCGAAAACTCATCGAGAAACGTTTCATACCGATTCAGCAGCGCGTCGCTCCGCGCCGCCAGACGGTTATAGGCCAATACGGCAGGAATAGCGGCAAAGAGCCCCATTGCCGTGGCGATCAACGCCTCCGAGATGCCCGGCGCGACGGTCGCCAAGGTGGCTTGCGTCGCGTTGGCCAGCCCCCTGAAGGAATGCATGATGCCCCACACCGTTCCCAACAATCCGATGTAGGGACTAGTCGAACCCACCGACGCCAGAAAAGGCAGATGCTGCTCGATTCGGTCTGTCTCACGCATCAGTGCCACGCGCATAGCTCTACGCGAGCCTTCGAGAATTGCGTCGGCATCCATATCGGATTGTTGTGACAGCCGCGAGAATTCCTTGAAGCCGGCGCGGAACAGACTCTCCACACCGGTAGGCAATTGACCATCCGCCAACGCCTGATTGCCCTCGCGATAAAGCTGAGCGAGGTCGATGCCAGACCAGAATTGCTCCTCAAATACCAACAGCTCATCGTCAGCACGCCGCATCAGCATCACGCGCTGCGTAATCAAAAACCACGATGACAGCGAGGCCAGTACCAGTATCAGCATCACCGCCTGCACCAGCGCGCTGGCACCGAATATGAGCTCCATCAATCCCAGCTCTTGTGTCATGTCACCTCCTCCGTGGCAGCGATTGTCGCCTCTACTTGCTTCCGCAGCGCTGCATCCAGCCGCGTGGGGCGACCCGTCCCACGATCAACGCAAGCAATCTGAATATCCCCTGACACCAGCACCGCGCCAGCTCGGCGCACCTTCTGGTGGAAATTAATTGTCGCGCCGCCCACCGCCGATATCACTGCGGTGGCATGCAGTTGATCATCGAGCCGCGCAGGCTCTCTGTAGGATAGCGACACGTCCGACACCACGAAATTCCACCCCGCATCCGCGACAGCGGCCCTTTCCAAACCGAAGGTCCGCATCAGCTCCGTGCGCGCGCGCTCCAAATACTTGAGGTAATTGACGTAATAGACAATGCCCCCGGCGTCGGTGTCCTCAATATAGACCCGAATCGGAAGGGAAAATTCTGCCGTCATGACGATTCATCCAGATCGAGGCTGAGGGTTTCCACCACGGACCCCTGAAAAGCAATACCAAAATGGGCATAAGCATGCCGGGTCGCGATCCGACCGCGCGGGGTTCTCAAAATAAAGCCCTGCTGGAGCAGAAACGGTTCCAACACATCCTCAATCGTACCCCGCTCTTCCGACAGAGCCGCGGCCAGGCTGTCCACCCCTACCGGGCCGCCATCGAACTTCTCGATCATGGTCAGCAGCAACCGTCGATCCAAATGATCAAAACCCTGAGCGTCCACGTTGAGCAGATCGAGCGCAGCCTCAGCCGTGCCGCCTGTCACCGCGCCGTCGGCCTTCACCTCGGCGTAATCACGTACACGACGCAGCAGGCGATTGGCGATACGCGGCGTGCCTCTGGAGCGCTTGGCAACCGCCACCGCGCCTTCATCATCGCTGGGAATCTCGAGAATACCGGCTGAACGTTTCACGATTTCAGTAAGTTCCGCGGCGTCATAGAATTCCAGCCGCTGCACAATGCCGAAGCGATCGCGCAGTGGCGAAGTGAGCAGCCCTGCGCGCGTCGTGGCGCCGACCAACGTAAATGGCGGCAAGTCGAGCTTGATGGAGCGAGCAGCGGGTCCCTCACCAATCATGATGTCGAGCTGATAGTCCTCCATCGCGGGGTAGAGGATTTCCTCGACATACGGGCTCAGGCGATGAATCTCGTCTATAAACAGCACATCACCGGGCTCGAGATTGGTCATCAGGGCCGCAATGTCACCGGCTTTTTCCAAAACGGGTCCGCTGGTGGTTTTCAGCTGGACACCCATCTCCTCCGCAATGATGCTGGCGAGCGTGGTCTTGCCGAGGCCCGGCGGGCCAAAAATCAAAGTATGGTCGAGCGGTTCCCCGCGGCCGCGCGCCGCCGAGAGGAAGATCTCCATTTGTTCCCGCACTGCGCGCTGCCCTATGTACTCATCGAGCCTGCGCGGTCGAATCGCACGGTCCATCGCGTCTTCACGGTGGTCGCGATGGTCGCCCCGATCAGCCGCTACAAGACGGTCCGTCTCGATCACCGGCGCACCCCCTGCTGCACTGCTGTCATCCTCTCGCCCCTCCGGCGATACGCAACGCCAGCCTGATCAATTCTTCGCTGGGAGTCTCTGGTGCCGCATCGGCGGCCGCGATCAGCTGTGCGGCTTCTGTCAGTTTGTATCCCAAGGTGACGAGTGCCTGTTCGGCTTCCGCACGTTGGTCATTGCCATGGGCGCCGGCTTTGCCGGTCTCGGCTTGCGCGGCGGATTCAGGAGACAACTCATCGAGCCAATCCCCCGCCTTGTCGCGCATCTCCACCAACAGCCGCTCTGCCGTCTTGCGACCCACGCCGGGCAGTGCCACAAGGGCGGCCACGTCATCGCGCTGCAGGCAGCGTGCGAAGTCGGCGGCATCCATCCCTGACAGTAATGTCAGCGCCAGTCGCGGGCCCACACCGCTGACTTTAATGAGCTCTCTAAACAAACGGCGGTCGGCAGATTCAGCAAAGCCAAACAGTTGTTGCGCATCCTCGCGCACCACAAAGTGTGTCAGCAAGGTGACGGGTTGGCCGAGTTCAGGCAATTGATAAAGCGTGGTCATGGGCACCTGAATTTCGTAGCCAATGCCCCCGACATCCACCAGAATCTCGGGCGCCTGACGGCCGATCAATGTGCCTCGGATTTGACCAATCATGCCGCCACTTTACCTCAAACGCCCAGCGCTGAAGCGGCTGGCGGCCAGCGCACCGGCGAGGCCTTGGGTGTGGCAGTGACACAGCGCCGCGGCAAGGCCATCGGCCGCATCCTCTGCGGGCTCCGCGGACAGGCCCAACAGTGCGGTCACCATATGTTGCACCTGCTGTTTGTTGGCCGCACCCGTGCCCACCACCGACTGCTTGATCTGTCGCGCTGCGTACTCGTAGATCTCGAGATCGTTGGTCACGCAGGCCACCATCGCTGCGCCCCGGGCGTGACCCAGCTTGAGCGCAGAATCCGCGCTCTTGGCCATAAAGACGCTTTCAATAGACGCCACCGTGGGCTGATAGGTGTCAATGATCTTTGAGAGGGACTCGAACAAGACCCGAAGACGCGCACCGAGCGCTTCCTTGACCGGCAGACGGATGGTGCCGCTCGAAACGTACTGGGCCTGATTTCGCTCAACGCGGATGATACCGAAGCCCGTTTTTCGGGAGCCGGGGTCGATGCCAAGGATGACAGTCATGATAACGACCAGCGCAAACCAGCGCCTAGTGTGAACGATTGTGGCAAAAAGATCATGAGCCGCACGCGACTCATGGGAACTTACAAAGTGGCGAGAACGTCTTCCGGTATATCTGCATTGGAGTAGACGTTCTGGACGTCATCGAGATCCTCGAGCATGTCGATCAACCCCATAACGCTCGGCGCCGTGTCGGCATCCAGCTGTACTTCCGTGCTGGGCAGCATGGTGACCTCGGCCTGAATCGGTTCGAGCCCCGCAGCGACCAGCGCATCCCGCACCTCAGTCACGCACTCCCAGGGCGTCATGACATCGACACTGCCATCCTCAGCTGCCACGATGTCGTCGGCACCTGCCTCCAAAGCGGCTTCCATCACGGCTTCCTCATCAGCGCCCGGTTCAAACTGAATGAGCCCGGCACGGGAAAACAAATAAGCCACAGATCCGTCTGTGCCCAGATTACCGCCGCGCTTGGTAAAGGCATGCCGCACCTCCGCTACCGTACGATTCCGGTTGTCCGTCATCACTTCCACGAGCACTGCCACACCACCCGGCGCATAACCCTCGTAGGTCAGCTCCTCCATGTTGTCGGCTTCGCCGGTGCCCGCCCCACGTGCTATGGCGTTATCGATGGTGTCCCGCTTCATATTGGCGCCAAGCGCCTTGTCTACCGCTGCACGGAGTCGCGGGTTGTCCTCGACAGCAGCACCACCGGCTCGCGCAGCCACGACCAGTTCCCGGATCAACTTGGTAAAGAGCTTGCCCCGCTTGGCGTCTTGCGCCGCCTTGCGATGCTTGATGTTCGCCCATTTACTGTGGCCCGCCATCGTGAATCAGTCCGTTGCCGGTTGCTCGGTACTGCGGGGGCGCAAAGACAGTTCCCGCAGTTGCTGCTCCGAGACTTCACCCGGCGCCTCGGTCATCACGCATTGCGCGCTCTGGGTTTTGGGGAAGGCGATCACGTCGCGAATCGACTGACCACCCACCATCAGCATGACGAGACGGTCCAGACCAAAGGCGAGGCCCGCATGGGGTGGTGCGCCATGACGCAGCGCACTCAACAAGAACCCAAACTTGGATTCCGCCTCTGCCTCATCGATACCCAACAGGTCGAACACGGCCTGTTGCATGGCCTGATCATGAATACGAACGGAGCCACCGCCAATCTCGCTGCCGTTCAGT
Source organism: Halieaceae bacterium (assembly GCA_902520195.1). Taxonomy (GTDB): domain Bacteria; phylum Pseudomonadota; class Gammaproteobacteria; order Pseudomonadales; family Halieaceae; genus Luminiphilus. The sequence goes on along the minus strand of CABYND010000006.1, from coordinate 14,751 downwards.
ACCATATCGTAGGCCTGCGACAGTGCACCCTCGGGCTCTGCCTGCAGCGCGTCCACCGAACAGGCGGGCGCCGTGAAGGGGTGGTGCAAGGCCGTCATCCCGCCGCGCTCATCGCGTTCGAACATGGGGAAGTCGACCACCCAGAGGGGCGCCCACCCCTCGGCAATTTGATCCATATCGGCAGCGACTTTGAGACGCAGTGCGCCCAGAGACTCATTGACCACCGAGCGCTTGTCAGCGCCGAAGAACAAAATGTCGCCATCTGCTGCGTCGAGCCGTTCCAGCATCGCGAGCACGGTCTCATCAGGCATAAACTTGATAATCGGTGACTGTAAGCCCTCTATGCCCGCCGCACGGTCGTTCACTTTGATCCAGGCGAGGCCCTTGGCACCATAAACGCCCACGTAGTCGGTGTAGTCATCGATTTCCTTGCGCGACAGCGACGCACCGCCTGGCACCTTGAGCGCGGCCACACGGCTATCCGCATCATTAGCGGGGCCACTGAAGACTTTAAAGTCGACCCCCGCCATCAAGTCATCGATAGATACCAGCTCCCACGCGATCCGAAGATCGGGTTTATCCGAGCCATAGCGCTCCATAGCATCTGCCCAGGTCATGCGCGGGAAAGCGCCCAGCCCCACCTCGAGCTGGTCTTGGAACAGGCTTCGCACCATGCCCTCAGTGATCGACATCACCTCTTCGGCATTGAGAAACGCCGTTTCGATGTCGATCTGGGTGAATTCTGGCTGTCGGTCCGCCCGAAGATCCTCGTCGCGGAAGCAGCGCGCTATTTGGTAATAGCGATCGAACCCAGAGACCATCAGCAACTGCTTGAACAGCTGGGGGGACTGGGGCAATGCAAAAAACGCACCGGGCTGGGTTCTGCTGGGTACCAGATAATCCCGTGCGCCCTCAGGTGTCGCCCTGGTCAGAATCGGGGTTTCAATATCCAAAAAACCCTGCTCGTCGAGGTAGCGCCGAATGCTCGAGGTGATCTTCGCCCGGGCAATCAGGTTTTGCTGCATCTCCGGTCGACGCAGATCCATAAAGCGATATCGCAGGCGGACGTCCTCACCCACCGAATGGTGCTCATCAAGGGGAAAGGGTGGCGTTTGCGCGGCATTGAGCATCTCCAGGCTTTTACCCAGCACTTCTATCTTCCCGGAGGCCATATTCGGATTCACCGTCTCGGCCGTGCGGGCGCGAACACGTCCGGTGATGCGCAGCACGTACTCGCTGCGCACGCTGTCGGCACGCTGAAAGTGCTCCTCAGTGTCAGGATCGAACACCACCTGCACTACGCCTTCCCGGTCACGCATATCGAGGAAAATGACACCGCCGTGATCCCGGCGGCGATCTACCCAGCCACACAGCGTCACCGTCTGATTGATCAGATTCTCATCGATCAGGCCGCAGAAGTGGGTTCGCATCGCAGTTTCCATGGTGTGGTTTCTCGCCGTTAGCTCGCTTTCGAGGTGTCGGTCTTGGCCGCGGCAGCCGGTTTCGATTCGGCTTTTTTGGTGCCCTCACCTGAGGCACTGCCAGACTCGGCTTTCTCGGCTGGCTTATCTGCAGTATCGCTCCGCTCGCCAGCAATATTTTTCTTGTCGCCCGTTTTGAAGTCGGTCTCGTACCAGCCGCCGCCAGACAAGCGGAAAGCGGGGGCGCTGACCTGTTTCTTCAAGGCGGGTTTTCCGCATTCGGGGCAGTCAGTCAACGGTTCATCGGCCAATTTTTGAATGGCCTCCAGCGAGTGTCCACAGTCCTGACAGCAGTATTCGTAAATCGGCATAGTGCTCTCCCCGAGCAGGGTCCGATTTTGAACGGCTCTGCCAAAGCTTAGGGGTCTCTCTATAAGGGCGCGGAGCGTACCGTAAACCCTGAATCAGTGAAAGATACGGAGAGTGTGAACATTCAGCTTCCCACCCTGAGACCGACTGTGAAAAAGGGCCATACGCTCGCTTATGGCGGCACGCAATCTCAGATCAGTTGGCGAAGCCCTTCATTTTCTTCAATGCCCGAATTCTGACACCGGTGCTCGCCGGCTTGGCCTTGAACCAGGTTTCTTCCTTGGTGAACGGGTTGATACCTCGCCGCGCTTTGATCGCGGGTCTTCGCACCGTAGTTACTTTCATCAGCCCCGGCAGGGTGAACTGACCGTAGCCCTCATCACAAATACTCGCTTCGATGAGCCGCTCGAGGGAACCCCAAACTTCTTTGACCGCCGACTTGGCCATACCACTGTCTTCTGCCAGCGCATCAAACACCTGCGACTTGGTGAGCTTGGTTTTCACCGGCTTCATTTTTTTGGCAACAGCGGCTTTTTTCGGTTGCTTGTCTGTTTTCGTCTTTCCCATTGGCCTGCCTCACGCGATTACCCCAACCAGGGCGGCATCGCCCCGACTCCTTAGGAAACGATTCAACAACACCCGGCAGCCACCGACAAGCAAGGCTAGCACTAACCATCCCTAGATTCCCATGGTTAGCGTCCCATAGGCTGAGCCTTACGCGCAGAATCATCTACGCCGTCACCGGTATCAAGACATCGCCAGCACATCTAGGATTCATATCGCCATAACTGTACGGCCTGCACCCGGCCCCCTTAGAATGAACGCCATCTGTGTGGAGTGTGTTATGCGAACCAGTGAGTTCCTGCTGTCGACCCTGAAAGAAACCCCTTCAGACGCTGAGGTTGTCAGCCATCAGCTCATGCAGCGGGCAGGGTTGATCCGCCGGGTCGCCGCCGGTATCTATAACTGGATGCCGCTGGGGCTTCGCGTGCTGCGAAGAGTTGAGCACATTGTCCGGGAAGAAATGGAGCGCGCCGGCGCGCTGGAGCTGAGCATGCCGGTGGTACAGCCGGGCGAGCTGTGGGAAGAGTCTGGCCGCTGGGAGCTCTACGGACCCGAGCTGTGTCGACTGGAGGACCGTCACCAGCGCCCCTTCTGCCTCGGGCCCACACACGAAGAGGTCATTACACAGATCGCCAAAAGCGAGATCAAAAGCTACAAACAACTGCCGATCAATCTTTTCCAGATTCAGACCAAATTCCGCGACGAAATCCGGCCGCGCTTTGGCGTGATGCGCTCAAGGGAGTTCATCATGAAAGACGCCTACTCCTTTCATATTGATCAAGCGTCACAGGAACAGACCTATTGGCGCATGCACGAAGCCTACACCGCGATCTTTACCCGGCTCGGCCTCGACTTCCGGGCGGTCGAGGCTGATACCGGCGCCATTGGTGGGGCACACTCCCACGAGTTCCATGTTTTGGCAGAAAGTGGCGAAGACGCCATTGCCTTTTCTACCGGCAGCGACTACGCGGCCAACGTGGAGCTGGCGCCCGCCCTGCCAGCGGCTAGTGGCGCCACCGAAGACGGCGAAATGCCCGCGCTGGAGAAATTCGCGACCCCCGGCATGACCACAATTGATGCGCTCGCCGCGCAGCTGGGTATTCCCGCCGAGCAGTCGATCAAAACACTGCTCGCCAAAGACGAGCACGGCGAGCTGGTGGCGCTGGTCGTTCGCGGCGACCATCGCCTGAATGCCATCAAGGCGGCCAAGTTGCCGGGCATGGCGTCGCCGCTGGTGATGGCGGAGCCCGATGAGGTGAAAGCCTGTCTGGGCGCCGGCTTTGGTTCACTGGGCCCTGTTGGCGCCCCCATCAGGGTTGTGGTGGATCATACCGCGGCGCAAATGCGCAGTTTCGTATGTGGCGCCAATGAGGACGGCTACCACGTCAAGGGCGCCACCTGGCGCCGCGACGTCCCCGATGCAGAGTTTGCCGATATTCGAGAGATAGTGAGCGGCGACCCGAGCCCCTGCGGCGAGGGCACCCTGGAGATTCGCCGGGGCATTGAGGTCGGCCATATTTTTCAGTTGGGCACCAAGTACTCCGAGTCCATGAATGCTTCCGTGCTGAATGAACAGGGCCGCAGCCAGCCCATGGTCATGGGCTGTTACGGCATTGGTATTACACGCATCGTCGCGGCCGCCATTGAGCAAAACCATGACGACAACGGCATCATCTGGCCCTCCGCGATGGCGCCTTTCGACGTAGCCATCGTCCCGCTGGGCATGGACAAGTCAGAAGTGGTGCGCGAGGCGACCGAGCAACTCTACGCCGCCTGTGCGGGTGCAGGCCTCAGCGTGTTGCTCGACGACCGGTCGGAGCGGCCGGGGGTAAAGTTCGCTGAAATGGAGCTTTTGGGCATGCCGCTGAGGGTGACCGTGGGAGAACGGTCGCTGGCCGAGGGTCATCTTGAGCTCACCCAGCGCCGCGGCGGCGAGACCGACATGGTCTCGCCCGCCGACATCATCGGCCGCCTACAGCAGCTGCTTGCCGGCGGCTGATCGGTGTGCGCCCCACTCAGCTCGGGATTATGTTCTCACTACTACTGCTAACCGCTACGGCACTCAAAGCCGAGTCTGAAGAGGACAGGGCCGCGCTCACCGCTTATCTGAACCGTGCTCTATCCGCTGAGTTCGGCTTTCGCCGAGTACGGCTTTGAAGATCGCTACGCCGCCGAGGTGTGGCTGGTCGATATGCAGCAGCGGCGCGCCCGCTCTCTTGCCGACCCCGCAGAAAGACTCGACCTGTTAACACGGGTTAACCAGCAGGCGAGCGAGCTCAATTTGCCACCCGAGTTGGTGTTGTCGGTGATCGAAGTGGAAAGCACCGTTGATCGCTTCGCCGTCTCTCGCGTCGGGGCACGGGGCCTGATGCAGGTCATGCCATACTGGAAAGACGAGATCGGGCGAAGCGACGACAACCTGACCCACACTCGGACCAAGCTTCGTTGCGGCTGTCACACTCTGCGCTTTTTATCTGGACCGGGAGGATCAGAACCTGAACCGGGCACTGGCTGCCTGCAACGGTTCCAACGGCAGCCCCCGCTACCCTAACAAGGTGCGCACGGCCTGGGAAAACCACTGGCGTACCGCGCCTCTCGACTGGTGAGGCTGTGCCCGCGCGGGTAAACTCGCCTCCTCGACAGAGAATCCCCAGATGCACTCAAACGCTGACACACTGCTGGCCCAACATCCCGACATCGAGACGGTAGAGGCCCTGATCACGGACTGTAATGGTGCCGCCCGCGGCAAGTGGTTGCCGATCGAAAAGCTGCCTGCGCTCCTCAGCGACGGCATCAAACTCCCCAAGTCAGCCGTGGCACAGGACGCCTGGGGCCGCGACGTACCGCGGATCGCACTCGACAACGGGGATCTCGATGGCTGGTGTCAGGCGGTGCCGGACTCGCTGGTCCCGGTTTTGACGGCCACCGGTATAGATCGCGCGCAGGTCGTACTGACCATGTTCAAGGACGACGGCGCACCCCTCCTCTCAGACCCCAGACAAGTGCTGGCGCAGGTGGTCGACAAGCTCGAGAAAAAAGGCTTCGTCCCGAGAGTCGCCATTGAGCTTGAGTTCAACCTGTTCAGGCGCCCGGATGAAAACCAGACACTGCGGGACGCACTGCCTGCCGAGAATGAAACCGGCGGCGATCTTTATGGACTTAGCGCGCTCGACGAACATGCGGCGTTGTTTAAAGCGCTGAAAGCCAGTTTTGAGGCGCAAGGCCTGCCCTACGAAGGTGTCTTGAAGGAAGCGGCACCTGCCCAATACGAAATCAATGTTGCCTATTCCGACGACGCCGTCGCCTATTGCGATCAAGTCATTCGCATGCAGCGGTGTATTCGCGCCGTCGCCGAACGATTCGGTGCGCTGGCGAGCTTTATGCCAAAACCCATGGAAAACCAGGCCGGCAACGGCATGCATGTGCACTGCAGCCTGCTAGATACCTCTGGTAACAATATTTTCGACAGCGGCGATACCGAAGGCACGCCGTTATTGCAGCAAGCAGTCGCTGGCTGTCTAGAACTCATGGCGGACACGCAGCTGATTTTTGCGCCCAGCTACAACGCCTACCGTCGATTTCGGGCTGGAAATCACGCACCGACGCAACCCAACTGGGGCTACGACAACCGCACCACCGCACTGAGAATCCCCGCCAGCCCGAGTCCGGCCATGCGCATTGAGCACCGCGTAGCCGGGGCGGACAGCAACCCATACCTAGCTGTGGCCGCGCTAGTTGCAGGAATCAGCCTGGGCATTGACCGACAGTGTCAGGCCCCCCCTCCAATCACCGGCAATGCGTGGGTTGAAGACGCAGACAACGTTTGGCTGCCCGGGCACATGGCCGAGGCCCTCACACGATTTGCTGAATCCGCCAACGTGCGCGAGACTCTCACTGCAGAATTTCAATTAGCCTTCAGCGAGGTCAAAAAGCAGGAGCTCGCCGAGTTTGAGCGCCGCGTGACGGACTTTGAGTTGGAAACCTACCTCTCTGCCTGACCTCCTTCTCACCCCATCCCTTTTTTGGAGCAGCATATGACCACTGTTTTGGATTTTTCTGCCGCCCGGGCAAATGGTGACGACACCGCACTCAGCGAATTCGGCGGCAAGGTGTTACTGATCGTGAATACCGCCTCCAAGTGCGGGTTTACGCCGCAATATGAGGGCCTCGAGTCGCTGCAAAAATCCTATGCCGACCGTGGCTTTTCAGTGCTGGCATTTCCCTGCAACCAATTTGGCGGCCAGGAGCCTGGCAACGATGAAGAGATTCGGTCCTTCTGCGATCTGAATTACCAGACCAGCTTCCCGCTGTTCAGCAAAATTGAGGTAAATGGAGCGGCCAGCCACCCGCTATTCACCCACCTGAAAGAGCAGGCGCCGGGCGTGCTGGGCAGCAATCGCATCAAATGGAACTTCACAAAGTTCTTGGTCAACCAGCAGGGTAAAGTGGTCAAGCGCTACGCGCCATCGACCAAGCCCGAGGCCATCGCGAGCGACATCGAAGCACTGCTTTGACGCGGCTCAGTGCTCTCGCGTCTCGCGGAAGCGAATGTCGGGCCAGCGCTCTTCCATCAGAGAGAGATTGACGCGGGTGGGTGCCAGATAGGTCAGGTAGCCACCGCCGTCCTCCGATAAATGCTCCGCCGCTTTTTTGCGGAACTCTTCCAGCTTGCGCTCATCCTCCGCTTCTATCCAGCGAGCGGTGTAGATGTTGACCGGCTCGTAGATGGCATCGACCTTATATTCGTCGGCCAGCCGATAGGCCACCACGTCGAACTGCAACTGGCCAACAGCACCCACAATCAAGTCACTGCTGTTGAGCGGCGAGAACACCTGCGTCGAGCCCTCCTCGGATAGCTGTTGCAACCCTTTTTGCAAGGCTTTGGTCTTCATGGGATCGGTCAGACGAATGCGGCGGAATAACTCCGGGGCGAAGTGGGGGATGCCGGTGAAGCGGAGCGCCTCGCCGGTAGTGAAGGTGTCGCCGATCTGAATCGTGCCGTGGTTATGTAAGCCTATGATGTCCCCCGCCACCGCGGACTCCACCAGCGTGCGATCACCCGCGCGGAAGGTCACCGCGTCCGCAATGCGCACGTCCTTGTCGACACGCACGTGGCGCATCTTCATTCCCTTGTCGTAGCGGCCTGAGCAAATCCGCATGAAGGCAATGCGATCCCGGTGCTTAGGGTCCATATTGGCCTGAATCTTGAAGACAAAGCCGGTGAAGTCCGGCTGGGATGCCTCGATAAGCCGCTCTGAAGAGACTCTGGGCTGAGGCGCAGGCGCCCACTCCACAAAATCATTGAGCATCTCCCTGACGCCAAAGTTTCCCAGCGCCGTCCCGAAAAAGACCGGCGTCAGCTGGCCGGCCAGAAAGTGCTCGAGTGAGAACTCATGAGACGCGCCACGAACCAGCTCGATCTCCTCGACAAAACTCTCGTAGTCCTCCGCCAGTAAGGCTCTGGCCTCGTCACAATCGAGACTTGCAATCACATCTTCGTCAGCCAGCGTACTACCGTCACCCGGGTAATACCGATGAATGGTGTCGGTATAGAGGTTGTAAACGCCAATGAAATCGCGGCCCATACCGACGGGCCAGTTGATTGGCGCGCCAGCAATACCCAGCACCTCCTCGACTTCATCCACCAACTCGATGGGATCGCGAATATCACGATCGAGCTTGTTTACGAAGGTCATGATGGGCGTATCGCGCAGACGGCAGACATTCATCAGCTTGATGGTGCGGTCCTCGACGCCCTTGGCACCATCGATCAACATAAGCGCCGAATCGACCGCCGTCAGCGTCCGGTAAGTGTCCTCTGAGAAGTCCTCGTGGCCCGGCGTGTCCAGCAAATTCACCCAGCGCTCTTTGTAGGGGAACTGCATCACCGAGGACGTAACAGAGATACCGCGCTCCTGTTCCAGCGCCATCCAGTCAGAGGTCGCATGGGGCCCGCGCTTACCCTTCACAGAGCCCGCTACCTGAATGGCCTGTCCGAGCAGCAACAGCTTCTCGGTCATGGTCGTCTTACCCGCATCGGGGTGAGAAATAATGGCAAAGGTGCGACGCACGTCGATGTCGCGCTGTAGTTCAGACATGATGGCTCCTCGGAGGAAGCGCGATTATGCCAGCCAATACCACTGGCGTCAGTCTGGAACGGGCAAAAGCCTCTCAAGGTGTCTGAGCAGCACTTCGCCCACCTCACCCATACCAGGGCAATCGGACCCTAGGAGTTTAGCGATAGAGGTCACCTCAAGCCCCTCATAACCGCAGGGATTGATACCGCGAAACGGGGTGAGATCCATATCGACGTTGAGTGACAACCCGTGATAGCTGCGCCCTTTACTGACCTTCAAACCCAACGCGGCGATTTTACAGCCGTCCACATATACACCCCGCGCATCGGGATCGCCGTGGGCTACAATGCCCCACTCACCCAAAACCTGCACCACAGCGGCCTCGAGCAGCGTGACCAGCTGTCTGACATTAACGTTCGCACGACGCAGATCGTAGAGCACATAGGCGACCCATTGGCCGGGACCGTGATAGGTCACCTGACCGCCGCGATCGCTCTGAATAATGGGCACGTCACCAGGGTCGAGCACATGTTCCGGCTTACCGGATAGGCCCTGTGTATATACGGGGGGGTGCTGGAGCAGCCAAATTTCATCTTCGGTATCGGGGGTGCGCGACGCGGTAAAAGCTTTCATCGCATCGAGGGTCGACTCAAAGTCGACCGTGCCCAAACGCCGGCACAACACGGTGTCAGAGCACCATGGATACCAGACCGGTATCCATCAGATCCTTATGAATCAAATGCAACTGCTCTTCGCTCTGCGCCTCGATGGTGACGGTAATCGACTGGAAGGTACCCTTACGCGAGTCCTTAACCACGACATCCTGCTCGAGAAACCCAGCTGCGTGCTGGGTAAAGACTGCCATCACCGCTGACTGAAATGCAGCGCCCGCTCTGCCCAACACCTTGATGGGATATTCACAGGGAAAAACGATCTTTGGCGGATCCTCGCTCACTTCTCATTAACCCAAGAGCTGCTGAAACCAAAGCAAGATGGTGTCCCATAGCCGTGCGAAAAATCCGGCAGGCTCTACCGATTGCAAAACCTCCAGTGGCGCCTCACCCACAGATTCTCCGGCGCGGGTCAGTATTACCCGCCCCACCACGTCACCTGCCCTCAAGGGCGCAATCAGCGGGCCGTCAATTTTAACCGACGGGGTAATCTCGGCGGTGCTTCTGGGCAGCGTCAGCATAACATCCGTTGTCACACCCAAGGCGACCAGCGGTGCATGACCTTTCCAAACACGACCCTGCGTGAGCTCCGCTCCGCCTCTGAGTGGTGTCGCCGTTTCATAAAACCGGAAGCCGTAGTTCAACAGACTACGGGTTTCGGATTTCCGGCTCGATGTGGAACTGCTACCCATCACCACTGAAATCAGACGCATCCCCTCGCGCTTCGCCGAGGCGACAAGACCGTAGCCCGCCACGCTGGTGTAGCCGGTCTTCAGCCCATCCACGGAGTCGTCTTCGCGCAGCAAGTGATTGCGATTGTATTGCGTGATGTCGTTGTAGGTATAGCTCTGCTCTTTGTAGACCGCATAGCGTTCAGGGTGATCGCGAATCGCGGCAATGGCCGTCACCGCAAGATCGCGGGCAGTCGATAAGTGGTCGGGGTGGGGTAAACCATGGCTGTTTTCAAAGTGGGTGCCCGTGAGCTCCATTTCCTTGGCGTAGCGATTCATCAGATCGACAAACGCCGCCTCACTGCCAGCAATATGCTCGGCAATCGCCACCGTCGCATCGTTGCCAGATGAGATCACAATGCCGCGCTCCAGCTCCGCCACCGTGACCGGCTTGCCGGGCTCGATCCACATCAGCGACGAACCCTGGAAAACGGGATTTTGTGACCAGGCATTGCGACTCACCGGCACCACGTCATCGAGGCTCAGCCGGCCCAGCTCCACCTCCTGAGCGAGAATATAGGCAGTCATGAGCTTGGTCAGACTGGCGGGCGGCAGCTGCAGTTCGGGGTTGTGTTCGACCAGCACGGCCCCGGTATCGAAATCGACGAGCAGGTAGGAGTCGGCGTTGATGGCTGGCGGCGTGGGCACCAACGCCGAGTTAGCCGATCCCGCCAGCAGCAGCCACAATATGGTGATTAGATACCACACTGAGCGCTTCATGTTCGCTCTTGCTCCTGTCATCGGCAAATTCTCCTGCAGCTCATACTGGGACGACGCCAGTTTACGCCCGCGGGCGGTCTGATGAAAATCGCGTCAAAGGATTGGCTGCGGTGCGGGATAGCCCGCCTCGATCAATACGGCGCGCGCCTGTTCCAACGCGGAAATAGAGGAAAAGGGCCCTACTCGAACGCGATGGAGCCGCCGGTTATCGGTGTCTACAGCACTGACCGAGACAGGATAGTCCCACCGACGCCCGATTTCGCTACCCAGCTCGCCCGCGGCAGTCTCCGAGGTGAAGGCGCCCAGCTGCAAATAGCGATAAGAAGAAGCGGCCAGTTCGCGGCGATCATCGACCCCCGCCAGATCAAGGGATTCGACCAAGACAGTCGCGGTGCCCTGCTCGGCAAAGCCGAGCTGCAAAGCCGCGCCATAGGACAGATCAATCAGACGGTCGGGGTGGAAGGGACCACGGTCGTTTACCCGCAATACCACGCTGCGATCGTTGCCCAGGTTAGTCACGCGGACATAGGTCGGAATCGGCAGTGAGCGGTGCGCTGCGGTGGCGCCAAACACATCGAAGATTTCGCCATTGGCGGTGGGTCGGCCCTGAAATTTCATGCCATACCATGAGGCCACACCCTGCTGGCGGTAGCCCCGCGCGCTGGCGTACACGGTGTAGAGCACACCGTTCACTTCATATGCGCTCTGATTACCCTCGGCCAGGGGGGGGGTCGGGGCGGGGCATGGCGTCATGCCATGCCGGTCGATCTGAGAGAGGTGGCGCGAAATCCGCCTGCTCATCGGATGGCGCCTCGCGATCGGCGGAGCGTGCGGTCAAAGTCACCGCGGCGCAGCACACTGCACTGATCAACAGCTGTCTCAAGAGCCTGCGTGCGCGGCCGCGATCGCCTGACTGAGCTCCCATACTGCCATCGCATACATCGCGCTGTGGTTGTAGCGCGTGATGACATAGAAATTTTGTAGCCCCAGCCAGTAGCGCATACCGTCTTCCTCTTCGAGCCACAGCGGCGTCACCAGCTCTGCGGGGTTCAGTGGCTCGGTGGGCTCAAGCCCCTCCAGTGCCAGCGCGGCGACCGTTTTCCGGGGCTTTAATCCACCCTCGAATACGGCCGGATCCGGGCCATCGGCAATGCCGTCGGTCACGACCTTCTCACCCGCTCGCCAGCCGTGGGCCTTGAGATAATTCCCCACACTGGCAATCGCGTCAGCCGGGTTGTCCCAGATATCAGGCGCACCCCCGCCCTCGTAACTGCGTGCATAAGCGCGATAACTCGATGGCATGAACTGACCGTATCCCATGGCACCCGCATAGGAGCCTTTCAACGCCAACGCATCCTTATCGGACTCCCAGGCCAGCACCAGAAATTGCTCCAGCTCTCTGGTGAAAAAAGTTGAGCGTCGCGGATAATCAAATGCCAGCGTCGCCAGCGCATCGATCACGCGATAGCTCCCCGTGATGCGCCCGTAATAGGTCTCCACGCCGATAATCGCCACCATCAGCTCTGCGGGGACGCCGGAGCGCGCCGCCACCGCTTGCAGCGTGTCCACATGCGCGCTCCAGAATGTTGCGCCCTCGCGAATACGGCGATCGGTGAGAAAGATTTTTCGGTACTCATACCAAGCTTTGGTTTTTTCCGCCGGCCTTGAGATCGCATCGAGGATACTCTGCTGCCGCTCCGCGGCATCGATCAACTGCTGCGCCCAGTCCGGATCCACCCCCGCTTCCTGCGCGGCGGCAATCACCTGCTGTACCGCCTCGTGGTCGCTGTAATCTCCAGACGCAACGACACAGGGTATGCTGAGACCTGCCCAGAGAAACAATGTGCGGCATACCTGCGAGGACCCCCATCGCCGAAGTCGGTTTGTCTTGATCATCGTGACACGACCCTCCTTTCAGTGCTGATGGCGCTGAGAATACCGAAACCCAGCAGCAAGGTGACAATCGACGTGCCGCCAAAGCTAACAAAAGGCAGTGGCACGCCCACCACTGGTAGGATGCCGGCGACCATGCCCATGTTTACCACTACATAAACCCCAAACGTGAGCGTGATGGCGCTGGCCAGTAACCGCCCGTAGCTGGTCTGTGCCGTGAAGCTAATCCACAGGCCGCGGGCGACCACCAAGACGTAGAGGAGCAACAACAAAAGCACACCGCGTAACCCCCACTCCTCGGCCAGCACGGCGATAATGAAGTCGGTCTGACTCTCGGGCAGAAAGTCCAGACGTGACTGGGTACCCTGAAGATATCCCTTTCCGGACCAGCCGCCCGAGCCAATGGCCGTCTTGGATTGAATGATGTTCCACCCGGCGCCCAACCTGTCTGCTTCCGGGTCGAACAGCGTCAGAATGCGCTGCTTTTGATAATCCCTGAGCAGGAACAACCACGCCGGCCAAATGCAGGCCAGCGCCGCCAACGCACCGGAGAAAATCTGCCACCAGCTGACGCCCGCCATGAACACCACAAACGCGCCGCTGGCACCGACCAAAATAGCCGTGCCCAAATCCGGCTGGGTCGCGATCGCGGCAGCCGGTAGCGCGATGATCAAAAGTGCCGTCACGGTAGTGCTCGGCCGCGGCGGCAGGGCATGCCGCACCGCCCACGCTGCCACCATTAACGGCATGGCAATCTTCATGATCTCTGACGGCTGAAGGCGGATAAACCCCAAGCTCAGCCATCGCTGCGCGCCCTTTGCACCCACCCCGAAGAAAGGAACAAGCAGGAGCAGAAGCAGGGCGCCAAGATACAGCGTGGGCGCCCACCGCTGCAGGGTATCGGGGCGAATTTGGGCCACGACCAGCAATACGGCAAAGCCCACCAAGAAATTCCTAATCTGCCGATTGACGGTGCCCCAGTCACCATCAGACGCGCTAAAGAGCACAAACAGTCCCGTCGTCATAATGGCCAGCATGGGCAGCAGCAGCACCACATCGAGGTGCAGTCGCTCAGCGGGCGTTTGTGCTCGGGCGAAGTCCCGTTCAGAGCCCTCCAGAAAACGGGTGTACTCAGACATCGCTCGACTTGCTCAACCAGGCATCCATAACTCGGCGGGCGACCGGTGACGCCGCACCGCTGCCGCCACCATTTTCCGCGATAACAGCGACTACAATGCGCGGATTTTCAACCGGCGCGAACGCTACAAACAGCCCGTGATTGCGGTTGCGCTCGCTGATGGCGTCCTCGTCGTAGATCGCGTCCTGCGCAATGCTGACCACCTGCGAGGTGCCGGTCTTCCCGGCAACCTGGTAACCGATACCCCTCCCTATGCCCGCCGCGGTGCCGCGAGCGGAGTGGACCACATCCACCATACCCGCCACGACCGCCTGCCAGTCAACCTCATCCATCGGCATGGGCGGTCGCTGCACACCCCTAACCGTCAGATCATCGACGCGATGAACGATCGAGGGCACAAAGCTCTGGCCTTTATTGGCCAGCACCATTACTGCCTGTGCCAATTGCAAAGGGGTCGCCAACATGTACCCCTGACCGATCCCTGCGCTGATGGTTTCGCCCAGGTACCAGGGCTCGCCCAATGCGGTGCGTTTCCAGTCAGTGCTGGGCAGTATGCCGTCCTGCTCGCCGGTGGTATCAATTCCCGTACGCTGGCCAAGACCAAAGGGCTTCAGCACCTCGGCCATCGCGTCAATACCCATGCGATGCGCGAGGTCGTAGTAATAGGTATCGCAGGACTCTGCAATGGCCATTCTTAGATCCACCGTCTCGGCATGGCCGGTGCCGCGAACACGGAGCGTCCAGTCCCGGTAGCGGCGATCATCGCCGGGCAACCGGTACCAGCCGGGGTCAGGGATCTCAGTCTCAGGGGTGATGAAATCCTGAGCCAACGCGCCAAGGCTGATCAGCGGCTTGACCGTGGATCCGGGTGGGTACTGGCCCTGAACCGCGCGATTAAGGAGCGGCGTATCCAGTGAGCCGCGGAGCTCTGCATAATCGGAGTGGCTGATCCCTTCAACAAAGAGGTTGGCGTCGTAGCTGGGGTTCGACACCATGGCCAGCACGCCACCGGTAAGCGGATCGAGCGCTACGACCGCGCCCCGTTGATCACCCAGCGCCGCCACTGCCTCCCGCTGCAAATCCAGATCGAGATACAGACGGAGATTCTTGCCTGGCACCGGTGCCTCCTTCTCCAGCACCCGCAGGACTCGCCCGTGCGCATTGGTC
>CABYND010000005.1 GCA_902520195.1 Halieaceae bacterium | reverse complement strand
AGCTGGCTACATCATCTATCGGATTACCTCGGCGACACTGAGGAACCCGAGCCGATGTCTTGTGAGCCCAACCCTGACTATGAGGGAACGCCCTCTCTGGCGAGCATGACGGACCTGGCACTGCGACATCTGTCCTGGGACAACGATCGTGGCTTCTTTTTGATGATCGAGTCGGCCTCGATCGACAAAGAATCCCACAAGCGTAATCCCTGCGGTTCAATTGGCGAGATTGAGCAACTTGAAGAGTCTCTCGCGCTGGCGCTCTCATTCGCAGCACAGCATCCGGATACCGCGATCCTCGTCACAGCGGACCATGCTCAGGCCGCGCAGATCCTGCCCGAGCCCAGTCTTTATTCGAATTATCCGATCCCTATCTATTCGCCGGGGCTTACGGCACGCATTGCGACCCCCGAGGGCAGCATGATGCGCATCAACTACGCGACCAACAATGGTTTCAGTGAGGAGCACACCGGTGCCAACGTACCGCTGTTTGCCAACGACGTCGCCGACCCATGGCTGAGCCCATTCCTCAGGCAGCGTGAGGTGCACGATGCCATGAGTGCGTTTCTATTCGGCACTCGAGAAATCAACAGTGAGTGAGCGCAGCGCAGCGACTGAATCAGTCGAGTTAGTGGGATAACCGTCGCACGCACTGCGTTTCGATTGCGGACCTCTCGGGCCTCACCACAGCCTCGGCTTTACAGATTCACCCAGGTATTCAGCGCCCGCAGCCTGAACGACACCCCGTTCACCCGCAAAATGACGCTGTCTACCAAGATATCTTCCACCGTGATCGCACCCGCCCGTTGACCTGGTCTCAAACGCTGGCCGTTGAGCTCGACCGACGGCGCAGCACCCTCGGCATAAACATGTTCGCGGTAGACGATCGTAGGGATCTCGTCTTTCTGCTGCTGCGACAGGTTTTCTAATAGCACTGTCGGGTGAGGAACTAGATTCGGCTCACCCACCTCGCGCGCGGCGCGCTCGATCGCCGCGACCAAATCGATCGGCGGTGCGATCGAAGGCGCGTCAGAGGGCGCACTCGACGAAGCAGCAGCGGATACCTCTTCAGACCGTGCGGGCTCATCCGGCTTTTCCGCGGCCGGGTTCGGCGCACCATTTTGATCGGATCCAATCCCCTCGCCTTCAGAGAGGGAGGCTGCATCCGACCACATTTGCTGGTGGAGCGCCGCAATGCGCTCATTGTCTGCCTCAGCCGCATCGGCGGTGCCGTTATCTTGCGTCGGCGCTGCTCCTGATGCGCCTGTTGTCGATGCCGGCGGAGCGGAAGCTAATAACTCAGCGCCGCGCGCAGAAGGGCCAGCTCCAGCGCGCGGCGGTTTTAGCGAGGCGCCGCCATCACCCGATGACAGCGAACGGGATACTGATGATGCAATCGGCTCTGTCTTCACGAGATCCGTTGAGTCGCCTCGCATCATCCAACCGGCGGCAATGCCCAGCCCGGCAAAGACTACAAAGCCGATTCCCAGACATTTCTTCTCCATTCCGCCACTGTGATGCTTGGGCAGGGAAGGATGCGCACTGGTAGCAGCACTTCCATTCTCTGATCGCCGCAATGCGTCGAGGATCAAAGACATGCGAGCACCTCCTCGACTGACTGATCCCTCCCTGCGGTCATGGCTAACGTGGGGCTGACACCCAGCGCGTCATTCAGCGCCTGCAGTGTCTGGACCCCAATCACCCCGTCTACATTTAGCCCCGCAGATTGCTGAAACTGTCTCACCCGCTCGGTTAGCGCGGGGGTGAACACATCAAGTGGCGGTGGGGGCAACCCATCCAGACGAGAGAAATCCGCCACAATCTGCGTCACAACGGACCCTTGATCGCCCTCCACCAGAGGTCCGACCCAACCCGGAGGGCTTTTCCAGAGGTATCTGAATCCGCCTCGCCAATACAGTGCGAGTGACGCCAATGGCATCTCGCAGACACCCTGACCCACGCTCAAGCGCGCCACGGCGTCGCTCATGCTGAGCAGCAACACGTTGCCGGCAAATCCATCAGGCTGCCTGATATCGAGCACCGCGGGCCGGTTATTAGCAAGCACGGCGTTCCAGGTATCAGCGTCGCTCCGCGCACACTGCAGGCCAGAATTCGGCGCCTGCTCGCAGAGATCTCGGAACAGAGTTTGCCCGGACCACGATGACCACAGCGCCAGATCGGCCTCTGCCTGATTAAGGATCCATGAATCACCCCTGACGATCGGCGCCATTGACGTCGCAGCAGGCTTTGGGCTCTCAGTCGGCACCTGCTGGCCAGTCGAATCCATCGCCGGAGGGTGCACCATACTATCTACCACCGGGCGCTCGGTCTGCCCGACCGACAAGAAAAATGCCGCCACCACAGCAGCGACCAGCAGCCCAAACACTGCACCCCGAACTGTCGCCCGGCTCACCCATGGCGCAGCACTCGCCAAGGCCAGAGCGCCCTGCGCGCCAAATGTCTCCTTGGCCGCCTCTGCGATAAGATTCGGGGACACGGTGGCCTGATCCCGGCCATAGGCGCCCATCATTGCCCGGTCACACAACAGATTAATGACCCTCGGCACACCTCCACTCAACCTGAAGATCTGACGGAGCGCCGCACCATTGAAGATTTCCCGATCGTCACTGAGACCCGCTACCTGCAGACGATGGCGGACATAAGTACGCGTCTCCTGCTCGTCGAGAGGCGTCAAATCAAAGCGCGCCGTGATGCGCTGATTGAGCTGCCTGAGCTCTGGCCGCGCCAGCATACTGGTCAGCTCGGGCTGACCGGTGAGGATGATTTGCAGCAGCTTCTTCTCGTCGGTCTCGAGGTTGGTGAGCAGACGGATTTGCTCCAACACCTCAAAGCCCAGGTGCTGCGCCTCGTCAATCATCAATACCGTGCGGCGATCAGACTGATGATTGCGCAGCAAGAATTGGTGTAACGCATCAGTCAGTACCTTGAGACTGTTTGTGCCAATGGGATAGTCAATTTGAAATTCGTCACAGACAGTTGCCAGTAGCTCGGCAGCGCTGAGTGCGGGATTCAGCACGATTGCAATGTCGGTATTGGGCGGTAATTGCTCAAGCAGGCATCGGTTGAGCGTGGTCTTACCAGTACCCACCTCGCCTGTCAGCAGGATAAATCCACCGCCACTGCCTACGCCGTACAACAGATGCGCAAGCGCGTCTCGATGTCGCACACTCATAAATAAGTAGCGGGGATTCACCGCAATCGAAAAGGGAGCCTCAGCGAGTCCGAAATACTGTTGATACATGTTGCTCGGTTTGCTTCATTCAGCGTAGGTTGCGTGACGAGTTATTGGCACATAACATGCCAATTCCTTTTCGGTGCGCCTTCCATTATGCGCGCTGGCCAGCAGACTGCACAGCGTATTGATTAAATGAATAGCGAGACACAGTGACAGGCACTTGTCTCACCTAAACCTGAGCGCTAGCGCCGCGCTCCCTTGTTATTGATTACTCAGGAGACACCGTTCATGGCCTTGCCATCCACATTACAGAACCGATTACGACTCCCCGTTGTAGGAGCTCCCCTCTTCATAATTTCGAACCCTGATCTGGTGATCGCCCAATGCAAAGCAGGAGTAGTAGGGTCGTTCCCCGCGCTCAATGCGCGCCCGGAGCCGGTTCTCGAAGAGTGGCTGGAGCGGATCATCTCCGAACTGGCGGCCTATGACGAAGCCAATCCGGATGCACCATCGGCACCCTTTGCCGTGAACCAGATCGTGCATGGCTCCAACGCGCGCCTGAAGCACGACATGGACATGTGTGTGAAGTACAAGGTGCCAATTGTCATCACCTCTTTGGGCGCCAAGGAATGGGTCAATGAGATGGTGCACAGCTATGGCGGCATCGTGTTGCATGATGTGATCAACAATCGTTTCGCCAAAAAAGCCATCGAGAAAGGCGCCGATGGGCTGATTGCCGTTGCAGCGGGCGCAGGCGGCCATGCAGGCACGACCTCGCCCATGGCGTTGATTCAGGAAATTCGAGAGTGGTTCGACGGCCCACTGCTGCTGTCTGGCTCTATCGCGACCGGCGACGCAGTGCTGGCCGCCCAGGCGATGGGCGCAGACCTCGCCTATATCGGTTCTGCCTTCATCGCCACAGAAGAAGCGGACGCAGAGCAGGCCTACAAACAGGCCATCGTGGATTATGGCGCTGACGACATTGTGTATAGCAGCCTGTTCACGGGTGTTCACGGCAATTATCTCAAGCCATCAATCGAAGCAGCCGGACTCGACCCCAACAACCTGCCCGAGAGCGATCCCAGCAAGATGGATTTTGGTTCTGGAGGAAACACCGATGCCAAAGCCTGGAAGAATATATGGGGATGCGGCCAGGGGATCGGCGCGGTCAAGGAACTCGGCACCGCAGATGATTACGTCACAAAGCTGACCGACCAGTATCAACAGGCCAAACAACGGATCAATGCGCTATGAGTGACCTCAACAAAATACCCCGCAGCGCCGATGACGATTACAGCCCGGAGATCGTTGAGCAACGCCAGCAGTTTATCGAGCAGCAAACCGGCGCGGAACTCAATCACACTAAGCAGTTCTCGTTCGATCCCCATGAGATGGAGAGCAACATCGAGAACTTCTGGGGCGTTGCCCAGATCCCAGTCGGCGTCGCGGGTCCGCTTCTCGTAAACGGAGAACATGCTCAGGGCGAGTTTTATGTCCCTATGGCGACGGTTGAAGGCACGATGCTGGCTTCCTACAACCGGGGTATGAAGGTGATTCGGGAGTGCGGGGGCGTCCTGACCACGGTCTCCGAGGAATCGATGCAGCGCTCGCCGGTGTTCATCTTCCGCAACGCCCGGCAGGCGAGAGACTTTCAGCTGTGGATCAAAGACAACTTTGAAGCGATCAAGGCCAAAGCCGAGACCTCTACCTCGGTGGGCAAACTACATGACATCGAGAGTTACCATGCACATAGCATGGTGTTCACGCGCTTCGATTATTCGACTGGCGATGCCGCTGGCCAGAATATGGTGTCTCGGGCGACCTTTATCGCCTGTGAATGGATCAATGAGCAGCGCCCAGAGATGCTGCATTACATGCTCTCGGGCAACTTCGATACGGAGAAAAAGACCTCTTCGGTGAATCTGCTCAAAACCCGTGGCAAACGCGTTACCGCAGAAATCACTGTGCCCCGCGAGATCTTGACGAAGCACCTTCGCGTCGCCCCTGAGCAAATTGCTTACGGCCAACAGATTTCCACGCTCTCCGCGATCCTGACCAACTCATCTAACAACGCCAACCATCCTGCCAATGCGCTGGCCGCCTTGTACTTGGCTACTGGCCAGGATGTAGCCAATATCGGCGAGTCGAATCAGTGCACGACATACCAGCGCGCGACCAGCAAGGGAGATTTCTACTTCTCCATCACGCTACCCGCCGTGATCATGGCGACCTATGGCGGCGGTACCGCCCTGCCCACCCAGCGCGAGTGCCTACGGATGCTGGGCTGCGAGGGCAAGGGCAAAGCCCTGAAGCTGTGCGAAATCGCGGCGGCGTTGGTTGTTGCCGGCGAACTGTCTCTTTCCGGCGCGGCGCGAGTCGACAAGAAGACCCGCACCAATGAGTGGGTGGATGCCCATGAGCGACTGGGTCGCAACCGCTGAAGCGATGCTCATGAAACTGACGAGGCGCTTTCAGTTCCTGTTGCGCGGTATCTGTCTGGCAGGGCTCGTCTGCTCCGCCTTGGTGGCACCCATCGCAAAGGCAGAGCGCGGCTCGCACATCATGCTTGATGAGCCACTGCCCCAGCCAGCTTGGGAGCTCCCGCTGATTGCGAATGGTGAGGGCACCGTGACGGATTCGACGTATCTTGGCCGGGTGACCTATGTGGACTTCTGGGCCAGCTGGTGCGGGCCGTGCAGACTGTCGTTACCGGCCTTGAACCGACTGAGCAAAGAATTCGACGCTGCGGATTTTGGTGTGGTGGCGATCAGTGTCGACTACGTCGACGAGGATGCGCTCGACTTCCTGAAGCGTTATCCCGTCGATTACCCGGTTGCCATTGATAAAACGGGTAATTCGGGACGTGACTTTGCAGTGGCGGGGATGCCGTCTGGCTACCTAATTGGACGTGACGGCCTGATCAGAGAAGTCCATGTCGGTTTTCGTAAGGGTGATGAAGCGCTCTTAAGAGAGCAAATTCAAGCGCTTATCGCTGACTCCTGAGTCCCCGTCCCGTTACTGTTCACCTCCCGCTAGTACTATTGTACATCCGCAGCACATGGCGATCCGTAATATCGCCATGCAAGAGCCTGACATCCTATACTACGACGGTAGCTGCCCCTTGTGTGCGCGGGAGATGTCCCACCTGTCGAAACTCAAGTCTGACCAGCTGGTTTTGCAGGATATTCATGCGCTGCCACCCGGCACTGAAGGGCCAGAAAAAGCAACGCTGCTGCAAAACCTGCACCTGAAGCGCGGGTCTGAGTGGGTGATCGGTCTCGACGCCAACGTGGCGGCGTGGCAGTACACCCGAATCGGCTTTCTCTGGCGCTGGCTGTCATGGCCCCTGGTAAGGCCACTCGCGGGCTGGTGTTACCGCCAGTGGGCCACACGCCGCTACGCAAAGCGATACCCGCTAGAACCCAAGTCGAGCGCCTCAGATTGACGATGGCGCTCCTCACTGCGCCTGACATTGCCGCCATAGCGCCGCAAGAACGAGCGCTACTGATCAACAGCCTGCCCGGGTACAAATCGGCGATGCTCGTGGCCACTTGCGACGCGATGGGCCAAACAAACCTCGCCATTGTGAGCTCTCATTTTCATCTAGGCTCAAGCCCACCCCTACTGGCCATGATTCTGCGCCCCAGCACGGGCGAGAGCGAGCGGCACACCCTGCACAACCTGTTGGAAACCCGGTGCTGGTCGCTAAACGGATTTTCCCTAGATCACGCCGCGCAGGCACACCAGACCTCGGCCCCCTACCCCAAGGATCAATCGGAGTTTGATGCCTGTGACTTCGAGGCGGAGTGGTTGGATGAATTCGGCGCGCCTTTTATTAAAGGCTCACCGCTGAAAATCGGATGCCTGTTACGGGAACATCACCCGCTCGAAATCAACGGTACGCATATGATCATTGGCGAAGTGCAGCATCTGCAGTACCCAGTGACGGCCCAACGGGGTGATGGCGGTCTCTCTCTGAGCGACATGGGTCTGGTCGCGGTGGCCGGACTCGATACCTACACGCAACCGAGTGCCGGATTGCGATTCGCTCCGGCCGATACAACCTCTCCGCCACGGCAATTGTGAATCTCGTTTTCACTCTGGAGATCCGTTAGGCTCGGCACATTCTGGGAGTATCAGCGGCTCATCTCGACACTCCGAGCACTGTAACAACACTGGACACTTCAAGGACGATACGCCTATGCCACTGATCAAAAATCGCTCTTACAGCTTCCTCTACCGCTCCCTCATCGGCCTATCTTTTTTAGCGTCCACTGCGGTCTTTGCCAAGGCCGTGCCCGAGCGTGCAGACATCGATGCTGAGTTCAAGTGGGACCTCACCGATATGTATGTCGACGCAACCGCATGGGAAGCCGATCGGGAGCGCTTCCTCGAAGCACTGCCGACACTATCAGCTCATCGGGGCAAACTGGGTGAAAGTGGTGCAAACCTGCTGAAAGCGATTGACAGTATCCAGACCGTCGAGACCGTCATCGCCAACCTCTATGTCTACGCTGGACTGAAGAGCTATGAGGACACTCGCATCTCCGAGAATGCCGCGCGCTTCTCTGAGGCGCAAGGGATGTATTCCCAGTACCAGCAAGCGCTGTCCTACTTCACGCCGGAACTGCTCGCCATCCCTGACGAGACGCTGACCCAGTTCATCGCGCAGACGCCGGGGCTCGAGGTGTATGCGCACTATCTGGATGAAGCCGCCCGCATGCGGCCTTACACGCTATCTGAGGCCGAAGAGCGGTTGTTAGCGATGGCATCAGACCCTCTCGACAAATTTGACAGTGTATTCACAGCCATCGATAGCTCTGATCTGTCCTTCGGCACCATTATTGACGAGTCGGGAGATGAGGTTGAGCTCACGAACAGCCGCTATGGGGCCTTCCTCCACGCCACGGATCGCAACGTGCGAGAGGCCGCCTGGAAAAGACTGTTTGAGGGCTACAAAACGCTTAACCACACCCTCGCGGCCAACTATGAGGGGCATGTGAAAAGCCGCGTCTTCTTTGCGCGCGCTCGGGGCTTTAAGTCGCGACTGGAGCATGCCACCTACACCAACGCCATTCCGATCGAGGTCTTTAATAACCTCATCACAACGGCACAAGGAGGCAGCGCGCCACTCCAGCGCTATCTAAAACTCAGAGAAAAGACCCTTGGCGTGGATCGGCTAGAAATCTGGGACATGTACGCGCCCATTGTTCCCCCGACGATCAAAGACGTGAGCTTTGACGAGGCGAAGGAGATCGTAGCCGAGGCACTCACGCCGCTTGGCGAGGAGTACATCAACGTCTACTGGAAAGGATTCGACGAAGGCTGGGTCGATGCCATGGCCAACCGTGGCAAACGCGGCGGCGCCTACAGCTGGGGTACCTATACCTCCAAACCCTATCTCTCCATGAACTTTGAGGGCACGCTGAACAACGTCTCGACGCTTGCTCACGAATACGGTCACTCGATCCATAGCTACTTGACGCGCAACACCCAGCCTCAGGTCTATGGGGACTACCGCACCTTCATCGCCGAAATTGCGTCGATGACTAATGAGGCGATCCTGATGCAGAAAATGTTGTCCGAGGCGACCTCGGCGAGTGAACGCGCGTATCTGCTGAGCTCCTATCTGGATGAATTCAGGGGCGGCTTTTACCGACAGGCTTCTTTCGCCGATTTTGAGGCGCGTGCCCACGCCAAAGTTGAGGCCGGCGAGGCGCTCACTGCGGAGGTGCTCAATACGATTTATGCCGATGTCTTCAGCGACTACTACGGGGATGCGGTTCATGCCAACGAGTTAAATCAGATCGAGTGGAGTCGGATCCCACACTTTTTGCGCAGCGATAACTTTTATGTCTACCAGTACTCCACCTCGTTTGTCGCCGCCACGGCCCTAGCCAAGCAAATTCTTGAGGAAGGAGAGCCCGCCCGGGAGCGATACCTGACCATGCTAAAGTCAGGCTCCAATGACTACCCCATTGAACTGCTCAAAAAAGCTGGCATCGATATGACCTCACCTGAGCCGATTGAGGCGACGATCGAGGTGTTCGATGACTTGGTCGATCAGCTCGAGCAGGCGTTGGCTGAGATGGAGGCGGTGTCTACCCTGAGCCAGTAGAGGGCTAAACAGGTGCCAGCCGTTGCCCCTCGAATAACGTGGCGTTATTGTTGGTATTAAGCACACCATCGGGCACGCCGGTGGCGCAGTAGGCTCAAATCACGCAGTATTCTCAATGAAACAGCTAGATCTTGAGCAATCGGGAAAACCTGTGATAACCAAGCAGTTCGATATCGCGAGACAACAACGAGGCGCCATCTCCGCAGCACAAGCAGGAGTCATCGTGGTGCTTTTGTTGGTCATCGCCGGCGGCGTGGTCTTGCTGACCGGAATCTGGCCACCGAAAGGGGAACCTGCGCCAACCGCGACGGCCCCGCCACCCGAACCGCCACCCTCGCAGATCATGACCGCAATCGAGGAACCGGCACCGGAGCCATCGGAGCCACCGCGCCCACCCCCCGAGCCCGTCGAGGATCCCCTGCCCCGGCTTGAGGAAAGCGATGATGCAGTGCGTGATGCGGTGGGCGATATCCCACTGGGCACCGCCGGGCAGCAGTATCTGATACCGGGCAACATCATTGAGCGCAGCGCCAGTCTGATCTACCTGATGGCCCAAGGCGAAGTCCCCTACAAGCTTTTGCCCGTTTCACGGCCCAAAGCCGCGTTCCCCATCAGGGACGACGGCACGCAAGTGGTCACTCACCCCGCCGGCTTTGAGCGCTATGATGCGCTGACCCAATGGCTACAAAGCATTGACCTTGAATCACTCTTGTCGTCACTGGAGTGGTTCATACCGCTATTCAGAGAGGCCTGGTCTTACTACGGCGAAGATCCCGCAGCGTTCGACATGGCGGTAGTGATTACACTGGACCTGGTGATCGCCACGCCTGAGATAGACCTCAGCGAGGCACGGCTCATTCGCAAGGAAGCGGTTTGGATCTTCGAGGATCCTGCCATTGAAGGGCTAGCGCCGATCCAAAAACAGGTGCTGCGCATGGGTCCAGAAAACGCCAAAATTTTGATTGCCAAGGCCGCTGAAGCACGGAGTTTGTGGCTCGATCAGCTATCAGAGTCGATGTAGCGCTTACTCCGCGTCTTCCGTGGAACGATCACCCCGATCATCTTCATTGACGAGTTTCTGGCTCACCTCTGCGTCAAAGCCTCGGTACTGCATGAACCTGAGTCGCCGTCCGCGCTCACGCTGACGCGCGTCCCAGTCGCCCTCAATGGGTGCGCCGCCATACTTCTTTTTATAAACCACAGTAGCTTCCGCCTCCCAATCCACTTCTGAATCGAAGGCCTCTTCCATGGTATCGCTGATCAAGTGTTCGACGCGCTGCTGGCGGAGATCATTGAAAATACGGCTTGGCCCGTAACCTCGACCCGCCAACTGCCGCACTCTCGAAGCGGCAAAGCGCTCGTCGCTGAGCAGGCCTTCTTCGGTGAGCTGCTGAATCACTTGCTCAACCAGGTCAGGCTCGCAATCGCGCTTTCTGAAACGCTTGGTCAGCTTGGCTTTGAGTTCAGCTGAGCCGTGCTCTCGCCGCGCAATCAAATCTATCCCGGCGAGCCATAGCTCACCGGGAGTGACTGAACCTTTCTTGGTGTAATCCTCCATTGAGGAGGTTCCGCCTCGCGTCAGGATGACTCGGCGACTTCTCCGATATCCGGCTCGTCTGAGTCTTCGGCGGGGCTTTCGGCCACTTCAGTTTCCACCGCAGCCAGCGGAAGGCCCATCATTTGATGACGGATTTGGTCCTCAATTTCTTTGGCAACGGCTGCATTTTCCTCAAGGAACTTGGAAGCATTCGCTTTACCTTGGCCGATCTTGTCCCCTTTATAGGCGTACCAGGCGCCAGACTTATCGATGAGGTTCAGCTTTACACCCCAATCAATCACCTCGCCCATGTGGTAGATGCCTCCGCCGTACATGATCTGGAACTCCGCTTGACGGAATGGTGGCGAGACTTTGTTCTTCACAACCTTGACGCGGGTTTCGTTACCCACCACCTCGTCACCCTCTTTGACCGCCCCGATACGTCGGATATCCAATCGCACCGAAGAGTAGAACTTGAGTGCATTACCACCAGTGGTGGTCTCGGGGCTGCCAAACATGACGCCGATCTTCATACGGATCTGATTGATAAAGATCACTAGGCAGTTGGTCTGCTTGATCGCACCCGTGAGTTTGCGCATCGCTTGGCTCAAGAGTCGCGCCTGGAGACCCACGTGGGAATCACCCATTTCGCCCTCAATCTCTGCCTTGGGTGTGAGCGCCGCCACGGAATCCACGACGAGCACGTCAACAGCGCCGGAGCGCACCAGCATCTCGGCGACTTCCAACGCCTGCTCACCGGTATCTGGCTGGGATACAATCAGATCGTCCACCTGCACGCCCAACTTGTCGGCGTACTGGGGGTCCAAAGCGTGCTCCGCATCGATAAACGCTGCAGTGCCTCCCACCTTTTGCGCCTCTGCAATCACCTGCAGGGTCAGGGTCGTTTTACCGGATGATTCAGGGCCGTAAATCTCCACAATGCGACCCTTAGGCAAGCCGCCTATGCCCAGTGCAATATCAAGGCCTAGGGAGCCGGTAGAGATCGAGGGTATCGCTACCCGCTCCTGGTCACCCATACGCATGACCGTACCCTTGCCAAACTGGCGCTCGATTTGTGACAACGCCGCATCCAATGCTTTTTGCTTGTTCGGATCCATGTCCTGCTCCCTTTGATTAACTCGCTCTGTCGAGAATGGCCTTTCGGCTGTGCCCCGAAGCTCATGCCATGTCGCGCTCAGTCCCGTCTAACTGGGTTTTTGCGCTCGAAATACCCGCTTTCAAAAGTACTGTATATATATTCAGCTTTTTTGCCAGCGATTGCAATCCAGTTTAGCGATCAATTTGAGTGAAAATAGTGTCGCACCAAGCAACACGTCGCCCAAAGCGACAGCACTGAAGGCTGGGATCTGACGAGCCTAGAGGAAGGCATCCCCTCCATTGGGGCTTAAACACTGGCCTCTGAAGTGCCCAGCCGCGTCACTCGCTAGGAATAGATAGGCCCCCACAATGTCCTCGACCTCTGCGATACGGCCCGCGGGGATGTTTTGGCGGATGCCTTCCAATATATCGTCGGGCACGTCCGCCAAAATCGGGGTCATGGTCGCGCCTGGCGCCACACAATTAGCGGTGATCGGGCGATCGCCAATCTCCAGCGCGAGGCTGCGCGTGAAGGAGAGAATCGCGCCTTTCGCCGCGGTGTAGTGAGAGAACCCTGGCGCGCCGATGTAAGCGAGCTGCGAGGCCGTGTTGATAATGCGACCGCTATTTTGCGCATACATCATCTTCACTGCAGAACGTGTGCAGAGAAATGTGCCGCGCAGGTGCACACCCATCAATCGGTCGAAGTCTTCGACCTCAAGCGTCTCAACCGGGCTGGAATGGGCGATTCCCGCGTTATTAACGAGAATATCCAGTGGGCCTGATCCTAAAGTTGAAAACATCGCCAACACATCAGACTCGCTGCTGACATCGGCCTGTATCGTCTGAGCCGCGCCACCCGACTCCGAAATGCTCGTCACCACTGCCTCTGCAGATTCGGCTGTGGCTTCGTCCGGATGGTTTACCCAGACCGTCGCGCCGTTGGCGGCCAATGCGGTTGCCACCGCCGCACCAATACCCGAGCTCGCACCGGTTACCAATGCCGTCTTGCCACTGAGACTCACTTCCATCGAGTTGCTGCCCATCATCTGCTCTCCCTCAGGCTTTGCCTAACATTGCTGGTGGGTACACTTCATGCGCTGCCTTGCGCGCGAGATGCTTGCTGGAGTAGCGACGCTTTTCAGGCGTCGTGCCGTCAGGAACTACCAGGTCACTCCACCGACCAGGGTACCAGCCGCCAGCACCAGACGGGACCATTCGATCGTGCCTCAAATACCGCAGCGGGCGTAGGGGTCGCCATCTAACCATACCTTGGCTTGCTCGAGGTCATCGGTGCGATACACCAGCATGCTGCCAACGATTTTTTCGCCCGCCGGGTCCTTGAGTGGCCCCGCCATCGCAATGTGGTCCACGATTGCCTCGATATGCGCCAAATGCCCAGCCATGTGCTCCTCACGCAGATCGTCGACGTCATCGCCATCACGGTCCGTGCACTTGACCAGCCAAAGATTCTCCCGAGTCATGTCACGCTCCTGTCTTGATTGAGTGTAACGAAGCGCTCTGAGCGCCAAACTCCCACCATAACGAGCTTTCTAGCGCCGAGCCAGTGGCCTAGGCTCCATTACAACTAACCTGAAATGTCCGTACCAATCTCGCGTCCAAGCCTTTATTATTTTCGGCACAACAAAAAGGGAGAGGCCGCAATGATCTTGAACATGGGGAATCGCCTCGGCGCCGGGACTGTCATTTTGGCACTGGCAGTCTTAGTGGGCTGCCAGACTGAAAAGGAGACCACCTCTGCCGCGGCGGATGCCTCGGCTGAAGCCGAGCCGGCCACGCTGGGTTCAATGGACGAGCAGTACGCCTGGGTCGGCGATCTGGGGGACCGGGATGCACTGCCGGGCAAACCGCTCTACATCGAGCACTGTGCCGGCTGTCACGAAGCACAGGTCTACAAGGCGCCCCACACTACATGGCTGGAATTGATGTCGCCGCAGGTGCTGTATCGGTCGATCACCGAGGGCATCATGCAATCTCAAGCCGCGCATCTCTCTGACGGAGACAAGCAGCACATCGTAGAGTACATCACGCAGATGCGCCTCGGTGATCCCGACGCCGGCCCTGAGGTGGCCTGGTGTGACGCTTCGGCAAGTATCTTCACCTCGCTCGACGAGAGTCAGCTGACCGGGTGGGGCCACGATACCCGCCGCTACGTGTCATCTGAAGCCGCTGGCATCGACCGGTCACAAATTGGTGATCTTGAGTTGAAGTGGAGCTTCGGCTTCCCGGCCTCTACCCGCGCCAGATCGCAACCGACCATCGCCATGGGCGCTGTGTTCGTCGGCAGTCAGGATGGCACTGTCTATGCCTTTGATCTGGAAACCGGCTGTGTCCGCTGGACCTACGCCGCGCGTGCTGAAGTCCGCACCGGTATTACCCTTGGCAAACGCGGGCCAAATGGCGCCGCCACAGCCTATTTCGGCGACATCATCGCCAACCTTTACGCCGTCGACGCTACCACCGGCGAGCTGGTTTGGCAGACCAGTCCGGACGAGCACCACAGCGCGACCCTCACAGGCACTCCCGCATATGCGGCAGGCAAGCTATATGTACCGGTGTCATCGCTCGAGGTGGTCACGGCAGCCAATCCGGAATATGCCTGCTGCTCCTTCCGCGGCCACGTGATGGCGGTTGACGCCGCCGATGGCAGCGTGATCTGGGACAGTTACGCCATACCCGACCCACCTGCCTCAGTGGGCACTACCAGCGTGGGCACAGATATGCTGGGTCCATCCGGCGCGCCGGTCTGGACCAGCCCCACCGTCGACGTGGCTAAAAACCTATTGATTTTCGGCACCGGTGAAAATTACTCCTCCCCCGCTGATACCAACAGCGACGCCGTAATCGCAGTCGCGCTCGATACCGGAGAGCGCCTTTGGTCGAGACAAACCTTCCCGGGTGACGCCTGGAACGTCGCGTGCATGATGGCCGATAACCCCAATTGTCCTGAGGAGGACGGCCCCGACTATGACCAGGCCTCCAGCCCCCTGCTGGTGGATGTTGGCGAGGGCAAAACCGTGGTTGTTGCCGGTCAAAAAGATGGCCGGGTATTTGCGCTCGACTGGGAAACAGGCCAGAACAAATTGTGGGAAGTGAAACTGGGGCGCGGCAGCATTCAGGGCGGCGTGCACTTTGGCATGGCCGCTGATGGTACGACCGTCTATGTTCCCATCAATGACATGAACGATACCCGCAACGGCGAATGGCTGGATCCCGAACTCGCCCGCCCAGGCGTCTCAGCTGTCGATGCTGTGACGGGTGAGGTGCTGTGGAGTCATGTGCAGGAAAACGTCTGCGGCGAGGGCCGACCCTTCTGCGACCCTGGGGTCTCGGCCGCCATTACGGCCACCGATAGCGCGGTCATTGCAGGTCACCTCGATGGGATTATCCGCATCTATGACCGGGACAGCGGCGAGATCATCTGGTCTTACAACACCACCACACCGGTGACCGGCACTAACGGTGTCATCGCGCGAGGTGGCGGCATGAGCGGGTCCGGGCCAGCGCTGGGCGCGGGCCATATGGTGATCAATTCGGGATACGGGCTATATAACCATGAAGCGGGCAATGCCCTGCTCGTGTTTGCGCCCAAAGCGTCGGGTTCCGTCAGCGCGCGTTAACGCTCGTAGTCCAGCGCGAGCACCTCGCAGTGCTCGCGTAATACCATCCCGACCGCTTTATGATCGGGATGGTTCAGATACGCGGGCAGATCGGCTGCCTGCTCCAGTGTGACGAGCACCCCATGGGTTGCGCCATTGGCGCGGTCCGTGATGTTTTGTCCCGCCGAAATCGCCAGAACACTCGGGATATGAGTGAGCGCGCGAATCGACGCCAGGATCTCTTCCATTTTATCATCGCTCACCCCCGCTTTAGGGGTGAGCCACACCATGTGCTCCAGCACCATCGCAACCTCAGACCAGATTAAAACCCTGACTCGACAGCGGGAAGCGGCGCACGCGCCGCCCTGTCGCGTTGAATAAGGCATTGGCGACGGCCGGTGCAATCGGTGTTGTCGCCTGCTCGCCGATCCCGGTAGGCGGCTCATCGCTGGGCAAGATATGCACCTCCACCCTCGGCATTTGTGGTAGACGCATCACCGGATAGTCATGGAAGTTACTCTGCTGCACTTCACCATTGACGATGTCGATGTTGCCGAAGGCCACGCCTCCCAGTCCATAAGCCAGACCGCCCTCCACCTGGCCCTCGATACCGAGCGGATTCACCGCGAACCCACAGTCCACCACGCAGACAACGCGATCAACGGTGAAATCGCCATTCTCGGCAACCGTCACCTCGACTGCCTGAGCAACCGGCGAAATGTTGTAGATCCGCGATGCCACACCACGTCCGCGACCCGGTGCTAATGGCCTGTCCCAATCACATTTTTCTTTCAATACGCTCAATACACGGTTCATGCGCGCGTGATCCTTGGTCAGACGCAACCGGAGCTCCATGGGGTCGATGCCACCATTGTGCGCCAACTCATCCAGAAAACACTCATAGGCAATACCCGTATGGGTGTGGCCAACCGATCGCCACTCCTGGGGAACAATGCCCTTCTTGGGCGCGTTGTGGCTCTCAACCCGGTGATTCGGGATCTGATAGGAAGTCCCATAGGGGAACACCCCAAACGGCTCCTGTAGACAACCATCCAGCGAATAGATATCGATACCCCGCACCATATAAGTGGGGTCATGCTTGGTGCCCTGCATAAGCGACTGACCCACTGCCACCTGATGCCAGGCCTCGGGCATACCGGACTCGTCCACGCTGCCGCGGAGCTTGTGCACAAACAGTGGCCGGTAATGGCCG
This sequence comes from Halieaceae bacterium, assembly GCA_902520195.1. Taxonomy (GTDB): domain Bacteria; phylum Pseudomonadota; class Gammaproteobacteria; order Pseudomonadales; family Halieaceae; genus Luminiphilus. The sequence goes on along the minus strand of CABYND010000005.1, from coordinate 87,313 downwards.
CTACGAATGTCTTCTTCCCGCGACCAAATGATCTGCACAGGTACCGACTCACCCATCGCCGCTTCTACCGCCTCAACGGTGTAATCCGCGGTTTTACTCGAGCGGCGCCCGAAGCTGCCACCCATGAGCGGTCGGTGGATGGTGACGTTCTGTTGGGGGATTCCCAGAAACCGCGAGATCACCTCTTGGTCGTTGGACTGGTACTGGGTGCCGCTCCAGATCGTGCAGGTGTCGCCTTCAACCTGAGCAATGCAGTTCATGGGCTCCAAAGTGGCATGAGCCAGTAGCGGCATCTCGTAGGTCGCCTCGACCACGCTCCCGCTCGCCTCCGCTGCATCGAGCGCGCCGATGGCATCGCCGATATCCTCTGCCAGCAAGCCGGGGGTATCAGCCAAGGCACGATAATCCGCATAGAACTGCTCACTGGAGACGCCGTCGTTCACACCGCGGTCCCATTCGATCTCGAGTTTGGCGCGTGCCTTCTGCGCCCGCCAGTAGCTATCCGCCAACACCACCATACCAGCCCTGATCGCTTTCACTTTGACCACACCGGGCATCGTCAGGGCTTCGGTGGCATCAAAGTCAACTACTGACCCACCGTGAACCGGAGGCCGCGCGATCGCGCCATAGAGCATCCCGGGTAGCTTGATATCGATCCCGAACTCGGCGGAGCCGTCAACCTTGCCAGCGCCTTCATAGCGCCGGGCGGGCTTACCCAGAATCTTGAATTCACTGGGGTCCTTGAGTGTCACCGTCTCGGGGGGCTGAATATCGAGTCGATGAATCGCTTCGAGTAACTCACCGTAGGTGGCACTGCGGCCTGTGCCGGCATGCGTCACGGTGGCATCACCAGTAGTCAGTTCAGAGGCCGGCACATTCCAGTCTCTAGATGCCGCCTCCAGCAACATAGCTCGTGCTTTGGCCCCCGCCGTGCGCATGGGCATAAAGGTGCTACCCGTGGTAACGGATCCCGCTGTCAGATACTCGCGGAATAGTGGCGAGTAGTACTCGGGCGTCGTTGGCGCTGCCTCGAGCGCAATACTGCGGTAATCGACGTCAAGTTCCTCCGCCAACATCATGCTCATGACCGTGTAAGCGCCGTTACCAAACTCTGAATTGTTCGCGAGCATCGTAATCACGTTGCTAGGGTCGATGCGCACAAAGCTGTTCATCATGGCGCCGGTGCCACCCGCATAGGCCTTGCGAGACAAGCCCACCGGGCAATGCGCGGCAAAGAGCAACGCGCCGCTACTCTGCACAAAACGTCTGCGGCTCAGCGAGCGCGGCGTCAGGGTCTCGCTCATGCGCTCTGCTCCTCTGCCATTAAAGAGGCCGCCAGGTGCACCGCTTTGCGAATGCGCGGGTAGGTGCCGCAGCGGCAGATATTGCCCGCCATCGCAGTATCGATCTCGGTGTCGCTGGGGTGAGGGTTTTGGGTAAGCAGCGCCGTGGCCGTCATAATTTGCCCTGATTGGCAGTATCCACATTGGGCCACGTCGGTTTCCAGCCACGCTTGCTGCACCGGTGACAGGCCCGCCTCAGTGGCCTGCCCCTCAATGGTTTGAATGTCTCTGTTCGCAACCGCCGACACCGGCGTCACACAGGACCGAATCGCCACGCCATCCAGGTGCACCGTGCAGGCCCCGCATTGGGCGATACCGCATCCAAACTTGGTGCCAACAAGGTTCAGTTCGTCCCGCAGCACCCACAGCAAAGGGGTATCAGCCTCACTGGTCACCTCGACGTCACGACCATTCACCGTCAGTTTCATGGCTCTTCCTCAGCTCCTGCGCCTGTACGGACAATATGACACCGCCGAGAGCATTGATAAAGAGCTGGCGGGCTCACTACAGACTTGCTGTGGCCTGACACCGCCTTCAATCGAGCTCAACGAGGGGGAATGCGGCCCGGTAAAGTGTGTACACTTTTACATACATTGCATACACTAAATACATGGACGGCCTGCCACCGTCCAACCAGGCCACACACTTTTGGGGAAACACCATGGAAATTCACCGCGTCAGCGCCTATCACGATGTCGAGCATGCACTGAGGATCACCGACCTCAAACAATCGCTGTACGACGAGGGCAAGATCCTGATGGATAAGGTGCTCGTGACGCTCCACGGCGATGAGCACCGACAGCGACGCTCGATCGAGAGCCAGCTGTTCCGCAAGAACTTTTTCCGCGTGTATGAAAATGAGGTCTTCCCCGGATTACTTAGCGAGACACTGGACCAGTTTCTCACCGAATCGTCGTTGGACCTCAAGGAGCTCGGCTACCGCATCATGGTTCATCTTTCACTGTCCTTCGCCGGCATCGATCGCATCGACGGCACCGTCGAGGAGGCAGACGCGCAGCACCGGCTGCTGATCCAACTGGGCCAAGCCGCAACCATTGGTCAGTTCAAGGGTGATCGGGAACCCATTTTTCAGGAAATCCGCGAGGCGATTGACGAATTCCGTGAGCGCTTCTTCCTGCCCTCTCGAGCCCGGCGGCTGGCGCTGTTGGAGCAATACCGCGCGGGAACCCTGAACGAAGAAGAGCTACCCAGAGACATCCTCACCATCTTGCTGATGCATGATGCAGAGCTCTCCATGCCAAACGAGCTGATGGTGAGAGAGGTCGCTTTCTTCTATCTGGCGGCCTCCCATACCTCTGTGCACACGCTCGTCCACGCGACCAATGAACTCTTTAACTGGTGCGAACGGCAAGGCCAAACACCGGCTGAAGTCGTTGCCGATGCACATCAACTGCAGCGCTTTGTTCTGGAGAGCATGCGACTACACCCTTCCAGCCCCGAGGCCTGGCGCCGCGCGGAAGCCGAGATCACTCTTGCTGACGGGCGGGTGGTGCCACAGGGCGACAAAGTCGTCGTCGACCTGCAGACCGCTAACCGCGATACCAGTGTATTCGGCGAGGACGCGGCCGAATTTAATCCACTGCGATCCGTTCAGGGGCGCATCAGCCCCGCGGGCATGTCCTTTGGTGGCGGCATGCATGTCTGCCTTGGTATGAACCTCGTCGCTGGCACCGTGCTAAGAGATGGAGAGTTTCCCAAACCGGATAACCACCAAGTCGGTACGATTACGCTGATCATTAAGGAACTAATTGAGCGCGGCATGCGGCCCAACCCTAACCAGGCGCCGCAAAAAATTGAAGCCTCAGAGCGTGACGTGTGGGCCATCTATCCGGTGCTTTTCTGATCCCATGAATGCGCCCGCCCGCGTCAGCGGCTACCAGAACGCCCATCAGGCACTCTGCGACCGACGCCTTGTGCAGTCCATGTACAGGGAATGCAATGTGTTGATGGAACGGGTGCTGCTGACGCTGCACGGCGAGGCACACACCAGTCGCCGCGCCATCGAGTGGAAGCTGTTCCGCCGGGACTTCGCGCGCTACTACGAGCGCGAGGTCTACCCCGCCACATTGAAGCGAAGCTTGGCGCCCTACCTCACTCGCGGACACCTCGACCTCCCCGAGTTTGGTTTCCGGGTCAACATCAACCTCAGTGCGGATATTGCCGGCATCGACCGACCCCAGGGCTCCGAGGCTGAGACCGACGCTTTGGTGGCTTTGACTCGCAAGTTCAGCGAGGGGGCCACCCTCTCTCATTCCACCCGGGACAAAGACACCGTCCGCCAGGAAGTGGCGGCGGCGCTTAAGCAATTCAATGAGCAATTTCTGCTCCCCTCCAGATCCCGTCGCGAAGCGCTACTACAACCGCTCGACGAAGGCAGTCTGACTGAGGACGAAGCACCCCGAGACATCCTCACCGTGCTACTCGCCAATCGCGCCAACCAGGACCTCGATGACGACATGATCCTGCGTGAGGTTGCTTTCTTTATGCAGGCAGGCTCGCACAGCTCAGCCAATGCGCTGACTCACAGCTTTCATGAAATCAATGCGTGGTGTCGCCATCACCCAGAGGACCGCGACCGGCTCATGACCGATGATCATTTTCTCCAGCGCTGCGTTCATGAGAGCCTGCGACTCCACCCCGCCAGCCCGGTCGCCTGGCGCACCGCGAGCGAAGCCTTCTCGCTGCCCGACGGTACCGATGTCGCTGAGGGCGACAGCGTGGTGATCGACCTGATGTCAGCCAATCTGGAAGCGCGGCTGTTTGGGGAAGACGCCGAGACGTTTAATCCGCACCGAACGGTCGCGGAACGCATACCGCCCTTTGGGCTGAGTTTCGGTATCGGTATTCACACTTGCTTCGGGCGCGATATTGCCGGCGGCCTGGGCGATGCCAAAACAGAAGGTGAGGCACCCCACCTAGGCACGCTGACCAATTTATTGAAGAATCTGATGCAACACGACGCCCGCCCGGATCCCGCCAATCCGCCAGTCGCAGACGCGAATACCGAACGACCCAATTGGGGAAGCTACCCGCTGACGATCGGTCAGCAGAGCAGCGACGCCGGAGCCGCGATGTGACAGATCAAGATCTGACACAGGCCGACATCGTGCGCCTCGCTATTGAGCGCGAGATTTTCGGTGGTCAATTGGCGCCGGGAGATGCTCTTGAAGAGGGCCGTCTCGCCAGTCGATTCGGTGTGTCACGGACCCCGGTCAGAGAAGCCATCACTCAGCTTGCGCAAGCCGGACTGATTACCAAACGTGCGCACAAACGCGCTGTTGTGGCCCAGCTGGATCCAGGCACCATGCTCGAGCTGTTCGAGGCGTTGGCTGAACTTGAGGGGGCGGCGGTTTTTTTGAGCACCTCGCGCTTGTCCGAAGCTGAGAAGCGCGCACTCAAGGACATTCACGAGGCTGCTGCCGAAAACCTGCGCAGTAACGGCGACCCCAACGAATACGCCGATCTGGGCGTTGCCTTCCACCAGCGAATCGTCCGCGGCTGTCACAACACCGCGTTGATCGACACCACCGAGTGGCTCGCATTACGGGTGCTCCCCTACCGTCGCTTTCAGGTGGTTGCACCGGGTCGGTTGCAGAGAAACCAAACCGATCACGACGCCATTATTTCCGCTATCTTTGCAGGCGACGCGGAAGCCGCCCGCGAGGAAATTCGCCGGCATACGCTCGAGCAAGGGGATGCATTGATGCGCTTTATTGCACTCAACAAAACCTCCCACGCCGACTTCCATCCGAACGGGCTCATCAAGGAGCAACCACTATGAGTGACGCTTACACCCTGATTCAAAACGGACTCATTATCGATGGGACAGGGTCCGCCCCCTTCCCCGGCGATGTGCTGATCAGCGGCCAACGCATCGTGGCCGTGGGCGCCGACGCAGGCGCCAAGTGCCCCGCCGATGCGACGTTGGAAAAAATCGATGCATCCGGATGTCGAGTGATGCCAGGCATGATCGACAGCCACTGTCACATCAGTTTTGATCACCCCAACAGCAACGATGAGCTTTTTTTTCACCGCCGCTATGGCCTGGCCGCACTCGTCGCCGGGGTGAATGCACAAAAGGTGCTGCGGGCAGGCTTCACCAGCTTCTTCGATGCCGACTGCGTATTTGATGTGGGGGTAGATCTCCGCGATGGAATCGAGGGCGGCGTCATTGAAGGGCCTAGAATGACCACCGGCGGCAACGTTCTGATCAACTGCATTGGCGGCACGGCTGCGCGACTACTGCCTGACGAAGGCACCCGGGGCTATGCGCGGATCGTGCACACACCCGATGAGATCGTTAAAGAGATCCACAAGCAGATCAAAATGGGGGTCGACTGGATCAAGGTCCACGTCAGTGGGCTGCCGATCCGGCCCAACAAGGAAGGGGGCGAAATCTCCACCTGGACGCTGGATGAACTGAAGCTCGTCTGTGATACCGCACACCAATTTGGTGTACCGGTGGTCGGGCACTGTCGCAACGCCATCAGTACCCGTGACGCCGCCATCGCAGGCTTCGACATGATCCTGCACGCCACCTATATGGATGACGAGGCATTAAAAGCTGTCGTCGATCGCAAAGTGCCGTTGGTGCCCACCTTCACCTTTCAAGCCAACTTGGCAGACTTTGGTGCCGCAATCGGTTCCGATGAGAACCTTCGGGAGGTCTTTCGTGCTGAAATCACCGAGAGCGTCGGGACCCTCCGCTCGGCCTTTGACGCTGGCGTACCGCTCGCGACCGGCAGCGAAAGCGGCTTCAGTCTGACGCCTTACGGTGACTGGCACTACCGCGAGCTTCAGGTTTTTGTCGAAGATCTGGGTATGACGCCCTTACAGGCGATTAACAGCGCCACCGAACAAGGCGCCCGGGCGCTCAAGCTGGAAGGCGAGCTGGGCTGCATCAAACCCGATTATCTTGCCGACATCCTGATTTTTGATGGTGAGCCCGAGACCCACATTACCCAGCTCGGAGACGCTGACCGGTTCCGCCACATCATCAAAGACGGCCAGTTGATCGACACCAGCACCCCCCTGCCCAAAGAGTGGCAATTGCCCGGCTGGCGGGTCAGCGAATATTCGGAGCGCATTCTGACCAAGGAGTTGGTGCAGTCGATGGGACTCAACTCTTAGGCCATGCAGCAACGGGCCAGCTCCATGGATACCAGTACCTTTCTCACTGGCGGCGGCGTCCACTAGGAACAGCGGCTTGGGACCGTTCAAAAAATAAACCGTCACCTCTGACACCAGAATCTATAAAAAGCGAGGTCAACATGAGAACAGCAGTGATTACCGGTGGCGCCGCCGGATTGGGCGCCGACGTCGCCCGCCGCCTGAGTGAAGCGGGCTATCGCATCGGCATTTTTGATTTGGGCGCCGAGCGCGTGGCGCAGACTGCATCCGAGCTCGAAAATGCAGTGGGCATAGAAGCCGATGTCACTTCCCCGGAGCAAATTGCAGCCGCCTTCGAGGCCTTAGGCGAGACACCCGATCTGCTTGTGAACAATGCGGGCATTGTGCGCTTTGGCGCGATGGAAGCGCAGTCGGAGCAAGACTATATCGACGTGGTCAATGTGAATCTGCTGGGGAGCTGCTTCTGTGCCCGGGAGATCGCGCCAGCCATGATGGAGCGAGGCTCGGGCCATATCATCAACTTTACGTCTATCAATGGCATTCACCCCGCCCCCGGAGTGGGCATGTACGGCCCGACCAAGGCTGCGATGGCCAACATGACTCAGGCCATGGCGATTGAATGGGGTCCGAAGGGAATCCGCGTGAACGCCATTGCGCCTGGCATGATCGACGCAGGCATGTCCAAACCGATTTTTGAGAACCCGAAAGTACGGGCGGTGAGAGGCGGTGGCGTGCCACTGCGCGCCTTGGGCGAAGCAGCAGACATTGCGGAGGCCGTGCTCTTTCTCGACTCCGAAGGCGCGAAATACATTTCCGGCCACGAACTGGTGGTGGATGGCGGCGTCTCCACCAGCGTCATGGCCCACCTCCCCCGCGAATGACAACGACTCGCCAAAATCTGATTCTCGTGGGCGGCATCTTCCACGACTTTCACGCAACAGCTAAAGCGCTTGCGACCGTATTGGCGCCGATGGGTATTGAATCGCGTATCGAAGCCGACCTCGACGCGGGCATCGCCAGCCTCGCTGACCATCCGGTGGACCTGCTGACCATCAATGCACTGCGCTGGGAGATGATTGGCGAGAAATACGACCCCTATCGCGAGACAGAGGCTTACTCACCTCCAATCAAAACCCGAATGGCCATTGAGGCGCACCTGCATGCAGGTGGCGCGCTCCTCGGTCTGCATACCGCAAGTATCTGCTTCTCGGACTGGCCAGAGTGGGGCTCGCTGTTGGGCGGCCGTTGGGTGTGGGGCACCAGCTGGCACCCCCAACCCGAGACCGTGTCTGTCGTGCCAGATAAAGATAATGCACTAGCAGATTTGCCCTGTTTTGAAGTCCACGATGAACTCTACACCGATTTACTGCTTGAACCGGGCGCTCAAGTACTGGCCCATGGCCGCTGTGCCGCCATGCCGACATCGCAGCCTATCGTTTGGTCCCATAGGGTAGGTGCGGGCCGCGTGATCTACGACGCGCTGGGCCACGATAGCGAATCGCTGTCTCACCCCGCTCACGCTCAGCTACTCCGTGAAACGGTGAGCTGGGCACTAGACAAGGCTGATATGCAATGAAATCTCTCGAAAGCATGTCGATATTGGTCACCGGCGGCGGCTCGGGTATCGGATTGGGTACGGCGCGTTACTGCATTGAGCGTGGCGCAAAGGTCACGATCTGCGGTCGACGGGGAGACAAGATTCAAGCGGCGGCTACTGAGTTAGGTGACGCTTGTCGCGGCGTCACAGCCGATATCACCGTGGCGGCTGATCGCCAAAAATTGCTCGAGGCAGCCATAGATCACGGCGGCCAACTCGACGCTCTGATCAACAACGCGGGCAACATGTATCGAGGCGCCATCACTGAACTGGATGAAACCACCTTGCAGGAGGTGTTTCACACCAATGTGATCGCAGCCATGATGCTGACTGGCGTGTGCACCCCGAGCCTTGCGCAACAGCAAGGTGCTGTGGTGTTCGTCGGGTCTATCCACACCCGCCGCGCTTTCCCCGGCGCCTCACCCTACGCCGCAACAAAAGCGGCCGTGCAAGGCCTGACCCGCGTGCTCGCCGCCGAGCTTGGCGAAAAGAAAATTCGCGTAAACTGCCTGCTACCCGGCGCGGTGTTCACGGAAATCAACCAACGTGCTGGCCTCATGGACGACGAAACGGCGTTGCAAAGACTGGAGGGAATGTCAGACTTGCACGCCTTGGGCCGGATCGGCAGCACAGAAGAAATTGCGGAAGCCATGGCTTACCTGATCTGCGCCGAGTGGGTCACCGGCGCCATGATCGATATCGATGGAGGTCTGGGTCTGGGTATCACTGCAGACCCCGCCATCAACCAGTGTAAGGAGACTAGTCAACATGAGTGAACCCATCAGCGTGCATGTCACCACCCGCGAGGGGGAGCAACGAACCGTTACACAAGGTGCAGATCATCAGACGCTGATGCAGGTGCTCTATGACGAGGATATCGGCGTCGAAGCCATTTGCGGTGGTTGCATCTCCTGCGCTACCTGCCATGTGCTGATAGAACCCGAGTGGATGAGCAAATTACCCGAGCGAGATCAGGCCGAACTGATGCTGCTGCAGTATGCGGAGCACTATGATCCCGATCGCTCCCGCCTCAGCTGCCAGCTAGAGCTGGGGCCCGAGATCGATGGCATGCCATTGACCATTGCACCCGAAGAGTGAACCACAGGCTGTGACAGCACTAACTCCGATCTCGGAAGTCTGGTCATGACCGACCGCGCGGCACTCGCAAACGCTCAATCAATCGACATCCATGCCCACGCGGTGCTTGCGGGGTCAATGGGTGCGGCGGGGCAACACGGTCCAGAAATAGGCTACACCGAATCAGGAACGCCCTGGTTCCGGATCGGAGATTATCGTCTCGATGGGGTTAGTTATGAAGGCAGCCCGTTCATGGAAGCCGATGTCCGGCTGAGCAATATGGATGCTGCGGGCATCGATTTTCAGGTGCTCTCACCTAACCCCCTGACCTATTTCCATCACATCGACCCCAGCGACGCCGTGAGTTTTTGCGAGCAACATAACGATGCGCTGGCCGAGATCGTACTTGCGCACCCTACTCGACTGGCCGGCTTCGCGGCATTGCCCATGCAAGATATCGAGGCGGCATCCGCGGAGCTTGAGCGCGCCATAACGGAGCTCGACCTGCTAGGCGCCTACATAGGCACCGATATCGGTCGCCCGTTGAATGACCCGGCATTTGATCCGTTCTACGAGAAAGTCGTGCAACTGAATGTGCCGCTGATGGTTCATCCCGCCCCTGCAGGCATCGACGGGCCAGCAGGCGACCCGAATTTAAAACAATTTGATCTCGACCTGCTCACCGGTTTCGCGGCGCAGGAGTCGATTGCCGTCGCGACGCTTATCTTTGGCGGGGTGCTTCATCGGCACCCCGATATCGATATCTGTCTGAGTCATGCCGGGGGCACCATGACCTCGCTGATCGGCCGCTTCAACCGCGCCTGCACCAAACGGCCCTGGGTACCAGAGCACCTCCAGTACGAGGGTGCCTTCGAGGAGTCACTGCAGAAACTGTGGTTCGACACCCACGTTCACGACCCACGGGTTTTGAACTGGGTCATCGATATCATGGGTACCAACAAACTGCTGCTCGGCACCAATTTTGCGGGCTGGGACCAGCATGCCATGACCCAAGATATTCCAGCAGACCTAGCAATTACGATGGCCGACAACGCGAAACGTCTGCTGAGGGTGAATCCTTAAATGAGGAGCAGTGCAGAGCCGGAACTCGCCCAGCGCTGGCCGCTAATCATGGCGACCTGCATGGGAATCATCAGCAGCTCCTTCGTATTGCCCTATTACTCCATAGGGGCGCTGCTGACGCCGGTAACCGAAGAATTCGGATGGAGTCGAGCGCAGTTCCAGGCCGCCATTCTGTTCAGCTCAGGGCTTGGGGCGCTGACATCGCCATTGATTGGCTGGCTGAACGACAAATATGGCCCCAGAAGAGTCGCCCTCCCCTCTATGATCGGCCTGTCCCTAGGATTGCTAACTGCGTCCCAGATTCACGGAGATCTGTGGATGCTATTTCTCGCCTACGGCATGATGGCGCTGCTGGGTGCTGGCACCATACCCGTCACCTGGACACGTGCCATCGCCACGAGCTTCTTCAAACGTCGCGGTTTGGCGTTGGGGCTCGCGCTGACGGGAACCGGGATTTGCGCGTCGGTCGCGCCGCATTACACCGTTTGGCTAACCGATCAGTTTGGATGGCGAGGCGCCTACGTGGGTCTCGCCCTCGTACCCTTATTGCTCGCCTGGCCCATGCTCTACTTCCTGTTCAGACCGCTAGATGCGCACTCTGAAACAGGGAATCACGAGCCCGAGACCTCAGCGGCACTCGAGAGCGGTCTAACACTGGGTGAAGCCGTCCGAGGCTATCGCTTTTGGGTCCTGTTGTCGTCGATCCTTTTCGCCTATCAGGGATTTTCGGGCATCGGGCCCAACCTGCTCCCCTCGCTCACTGATGACGGCTTCACTCGGGAACAGGCTGCATCAGTGCAAAGTGTGTTTGGCCTCTCGATCATTATTGGGCGAGTGGTGGTGGGATACCTGGTCGATCGATTGTGGGCGCCTGGGGTAGCGGCCTTCTGCCTTGCCATCCCTGCTGCAGGCGCGGCAATGCTCCATGGATCACAGAGCTTTGAGGCCGCTGCGCTGGCCGCTTTTTTAATCGGCTTTGCAGCGGGGGCAGAACTGGACCTGATGGCATTTCTCGCAGCGCGCTATTTCGGCTTGGCTCACTACGCCAAGATCTACTCGATTCTGTACGCAACCCTGGCCGTCTGCTCGGGTACCGCGCCCATGATCTTCGCCTCGGTGTATGACGCAACGGGCAGCTACGATCTGGGCTACTCCATGGCGGCCGGGCTGTTCTTAGTTTCGGTGGTATTGATATTGCTGCTTGGACGCTACCCAAAAGAATATGAAGGCGGACACTGACCCGCCCCCATCGATGTCTTACGAGCCAATCGGCGCCCAGGCCAACAGGCTACTGTCATTAGTGAAGGTATTAGGCACTAAATTAATGCCCCCCGCCTCAGCCAGGGCAACGTAGTCCATCCAACTCACGACCGCTACGATAGGCGTACCCGGCCCGGTGTCGAAGGTCAACGGACCATAAACGTTCGCAGTGTAAATTAGATCGTCGTCCGAGACGCGCTGGGTAGCATCATGACGCGCACCCGAGGGCTCATAGAACCATGTACCCGGTCCATACCCTTCTGGCGGGCCGGCGCGCACACCCAATGCGCCTTCGAGAACCAGAAAATCGGACCCTCCGATGTGATTATGAGGCGCCGCAATACCGTTATGGCGAACCATTAGTGAGATAAATCCCGTCTCCTGACTGACACGCAGCACCTTCAGGCCAATATCAGGCAAGTCTGGATTCACCACCCAGGGCACGGCACGGCAATCGATGAAGTAAGGGTGCTGAAAAGTGTCAGCGGTAGCAGTGGTCACACTCGCCACCAGATGACCTGACTTTTTGCCCGCGATAGCTAACGGCGCACCTGCGCCTGAATAAGCCTCACGTTCGACCATGCACTCGGCCAGGGTATTGGGCACCATGCTGATACCGGCTTGTAACGCCATTTGCCGAATATCTGCGCTAGTGACCAGACGGTCTACCTGATTATCGGCGGAGAGCATGGCAAAGGCGCCGTAGCAATTCACCAAGAGCTCAGATTCCTCAGCCGCCATGAGGCTTTGCATGCAGGTATTGGCTGAGAGATATCCCCAAATGCCCGGTTCAAGATGGCTTTCGCCACTATCATCAGCGTAGTCCAGCGCCCCTGAGAGCACCAGCAGATCCATGCCCGACAGAGACAACAGACGCTCAAGCACGGCGCCCTTTTCGAGCCGCACAATGATACTGAACATGCCGCTTTCCATGCTGGCCCGCAGCGGCTTCAGTGAGAAACCGGCAACGCCACTAAGGGGTAGCCATGGCAGAAGATTGGTATCAACCCCACCCTCTGCGCCGTCGGGATCAAATTCAGGGTTGAACGCCAAAGATCCTTCACTCATGAGGATTCTCCTTATCGGTCTATCGCTCTAAACCTAACGCATTCAGACGCATCTCAAAAGGTACAGACCATCCCAACCCAATCATTTTCCTTACTGGCATGACAGCCTTGCACCGTCAGCAAAACGGCTACTTGTCAGAGCAGCTGCGGACGCTTAGTTTGATCTCTGCTCACACCAATGGCGATTCGATTATGACAAACCAGACCACAGCCACCGATAGCTTCGTGCTCAATCAGACCATGATGCGCATCAAGGATCCCGCGCCCTCTCTGGACTTCTACCAGCAGGTACTCGGTATGACCCTCTACCAGCGCGTGGATTTCGCCGAAATGTCTTTCTCTCTGTATTTCTTGGGTTACCCCTCCAACCACCAAGGAGAGAACCTGCCCAGCGAGCCCGCTGAGCGATCTCGATTCACTTTTCAGCAGAGCGCCCTATTAGAACTCACCCATAACTGGGGTACGGAAGACGACGAAAATTTCGAGGGATATCACGACGGCAATACCGAACCCCGAGGCTTTGGTCACATCGGCATCACGGTGCCCGACGTGGACGGCGCCTGCCAACGCTTTGAGGAACTGGGTGTCGAGTTTGTCAAAAAGCCCAACGATGGCTCAATGAAAGGGCTAGCCTTTATTAAAGACCCCGACGGCTACTGGATTGAGATACTCAACGCTGACGCCATCACTTCATTGATCGGCGAGCACGGGGCGCTGAGTCACTGATCAACTAGCTCAGCCTTAGCCCATTTCTTCCACCGCACGCCGGCGCGTCTCCGTGGGCGATTCTCCGTAATGCGCACGATAGCGCTTACTGAAGTGCGAGATATTGGAGAAGCCCCAGGCATAAGCGATCTGACCAATCTGAAGATGCGCACCAACCGGGCTAGAGAGATCTTTTTGACAGCCCGCCAGACGCTTGAGGATGATGAGTGCGTTTACGGTGACTGACTGATCACGGAACAGCCAGTGCAGATAGCGCTTAGAAATTCTGTGCACGTTCGCGATCTGGCTCACGCTCAGTGTGGGGTCGGGCAGGTGCTGGTCAATGTAGCGGATGATTTCGCAACGCTGCCGCTCACAGAGGCTTTGATCGTGATGCGAGCCTCCTGGTAGCGCCCCCAACACGAAAGCATTGACCGCATCGAGTATTGTGTCGGACTCAACCTCCGCATCGTCAAAATTGCGATCAGCCACCGCCCTGATCAGATTGCTCAGTAAAAATCGGCTACCCGAGGATGGGTCAAATTTGCGTGGCATCTGGTTAAGTGCCGCAAGCGCGTTGTGACTAATCAGTCGGGAGGGCATTGCCAGCGCCACCTTGTGCAGTGACTCGTACACCTCGAACTGCGTCGCCTTTGAACTGTCCCAGACAAAGGTATCACCGGCGACAACCGTGTAACGCTCCCCGCCAAACTCAATGTGCTCACCCCCTTCAAGGTAGCTGAGCAATATGACCGACGGCTCCTCGATGCTCTCGGCATGTTTCTCGGTACGATAACCCGAACAGGGATCGCATCGACTCTCAATGACATTGATGTCGCCGATCACCTTATGACGAAGTGAAGCGCTAAACGGGCCACCGGGCGTTTTACCCGGACACCAATCCGAACCCTGCGCGGACATTAGCTTATCTACCCAAGCCTCATAGGCATCCGCACCACGAATACCACCCGAGTCCCAGGACTCTCTCACGAAACAGTTCATTTATCGGTCTTATGAGTCTCGCTACCAGTCCACAGTACCAACTGTGGCGATTTGGTCAAGTCAGCGCGCTCATCGCAGGCACTGGCCGTTTCACCCAGAGAAAAATCGCTTGTCCCTCTGAACACAGGTGCGCGCGGCCCGTGTGCCTATACTGATTTTGTCGACACCTCGACTGTCTAAACACATCATAAGAGAGGACAGCGCATGCTAAGGCACTCATTTCACACCCTGAATCGCATATCCCTTGCTATTTTGACGATTTCTCTAGGCATCGGAATCGACGGCATACCCGTCGCCCTCGCACAGGGCGCGTCACTCGAAGAAATCATCGTAACTGCGAGAAAGCGCGATGAAAATCTGATGGACATACCGGAGTCAGTCTCTGCCATTGGCGCAGTTGAGGTTGAACGCCGCAACATCAAAGGCCTGAACAAAATCGGATTAGCCGTCCCTAACCTAAACCTCTCTATGCGAACCGATGGGTACCCCAACGTGACTATTCGCGGTGTTGGTGCCTATGGCATGACCCAAGGGGTGGGCTTCTATCTCGACGATGTGCAACTCTTCAGCGACGCCTCCTCTCGTTTTGGCGATATCGAGCGAATAGAGGTTCTTAAGGGTCCTCAAGGCGTTTTGTATGGCGGCAGCAATATCGGCGGCGCCGTCAAATATGTCAGTAAGGCGCCCTCTACCGAAGCATTAGGGGGCAGGCTCAAGGTCATGGCCGGCGAACAAGGGATCTGGGACATAGAGGGAGACATCAATATCCCGCTGTCGGAGAAGTGGGCGCTGCGGGCCTTTGCCTTTACCCGTGAAGATGACGGCTTCATGACCAATCCGGGGTCGCTCTCCCCCGTTTTTGGCGTGGATTCCAATCAACCGGAGGATGTCGGGGCCTATGAGCAATCGGGCGGACGGCTGGTTCTGCATGGCGACATTACCGATCGGGTCAGCATTACCGCCTCGGCTCGATACAACGAATACGATGGCCCTGTGAACAACTGGGCCAGGGAGATGGGCACGCCGGCCAATATGCAGTACCCATTTACGCTCGACACCAATCTCAACCCCACCCACGAAAGAGAAACGTTCGGTGCGCGCTTTGAGATCAATGCCGAATTCGACAATTTCGATTTCAAAAGCATCACCTCCTATACCGATACCGAGAGTGATCGGCATACTGATGTCGATCTGACGCAACTTTGGTTTTTCAATACCTTCCGACCGGAAACCATGGAGGTTTTCACACAGGAATTCCGGTTCTCATCCAATTCAGATGGCCCCCTGCAGTGGGTTGGCGGGGTGTATCTTATGGATTTCGAAGAGACCATGAACTCCTATCTCGACTTCGGATGGATCATTCTTGAAGCGGATGACCCCTCGGTCCACGCGGAAGTGCCTTTCGAAACGCGCAGGGAAGAAAAAGGCAATTTGGCGGCCTTCGGCAACGTCACCTATGAGGTAGGAGCTTGGGAATGGGGCTTAGGCCTCCGAATCGATCGATGGGAATCCGATGAAGAGGCCGTGGATATCGGTCACTCAGCCTCCAAAGATGACGTGGAAATTCTGCCAAAGCTTTCACTGACAAGACACTTCAATAACGACTCTATGGCTTACCTCACGGTGTCAAAAGGTTTTGAGCCCGGTGGATGGGTCGGCATTGCAGATGGCGCGCCCCCTGTATACGGACCAAACGGAGAAAAAACGCTGGCTGGCTTTGATCCGGAAGAGGCCATTCAGTACGAACTGGGATGGAAAGGATCTCTGGCAGACGGCCGAGTTCAGGCAACCGCCGCCCTGTTTTTCATTGACTATGACAACCGACAATTTGAATTCATCGTCCCCAATCCCAGTGGTGACGGTACGTTAATTGATGGCATTGAAAATATTGGCGACTCTGAGCAAACCGGCATTGAACTTGGGCTCACCTGGCAAGCCAATGATTACCTGCAAATCGCTGCGGCTTACGGGTACATCGATGCCGAGTGGGACAGCAATACCATTCTGCCTGATGGCAGCGCTAACCTTGGAGGGCAAACACCCCCGCAGATTATCGAGCACAGCACCACTGTGACGGCAAACTTTCAGATGCCGGCCGTTGGGGACTTCGACTTCATTGCGAACTTGCAACTCAGCCACAACGGCACCATGGAGGGCGGCAAGCCCTCTGGCGGTACAGTCGAGAATCCCGAATTCACAGTGATGGATGTTCAGGTAGGGCTCGCCTCTAACAACTGGGAGTTCATGCTCAACCTTGATAATGCTTTCGATGAGCGCTACTACACCGATGTAGAGCCATTTCCAAACTTTGGATTTGGTGGCCTTATTGGCACGGAGCCGGCGGAAATTATGATCGGTACACACGGGCACCCAAGACTGTTCACAGCGAGTGCAACGTATCGATTCTGATAAAATGCCGAATTAAGCCAAATCAGCGGACAAGATATGTCTGACGCGCTAGAGCTCGCCACGCGCGCACTGAAGCATTTCAACGAGGGCACCACCGATCTGGCGCCCTCGCAAATGCGCATCCCCCTCTCCGCCTATACCGACGAACAACAGTATCGGGCGGAACGTCAGGCCGTCTTTTTTGAATCACCCATTGCCGTTGCGCTGTCACTAGAGGTACCCGAGCCCGGTGACTTTCAGACTCAAACGGTGATGGATATCCCCTTGCTGATCACCCGGGATCGCGACGGACGGGTTCGCTGCTTTATTAACGTCTGCAGACACCGAGGCGCCAAGGTCTGTCAGGCAGAAAAAGGTCATCAATCCCGTTTCAGCTGCCCTTATCACGCCTGGACCTACAACAACCGCGGGGAGTTGGTGGGTATCTATGGCGAGGAGACCTTTGGTGACGTCGATCGGGCCAGCATGGGCCTCACGGAGCTTGCCTGCGATGAAAGTGCTGGGGTCATATTTGTCTGCCTCACTCCCGGCAAGACCTTTGAGCTAAGTGAGTGGCTGGGCGAATTTGCAGACAAGCTCGCAGATCAGGCGCTTTATGACTGGCATCTCTATACCGAGCGCTATCTGTCTGGTGCAGGGTGGAAGGCAACCCTCGATGGCTACCTGGAGATCTACCACCACGACAGCGTGCATGGCAAAACCGTGGGGCCACACACGGTTGGCAACCTGCTGGTTCACGATACCTGGGGCCCACATCAGCGAATGGCAATTGCCAGAAAGAATATCGGTGAGCTCAACGAGTCAACGCCCGAGACCTGGACGACTCCCGAGGCCTACATCCGCGTAGTGCATTCGGTATTTCCGAATCTCTCGATTTCCGCGATTCTTGGCGGCCAGTGCCTGATCGGCTTCATTTTCCCGGGCGAGACGAGTACTACAACTGTGACCCGCCAGCTCATTTTGAGCGCCAAGGCGCCGGTCAGCGACAAAGAAGCCGAAAAAATAGAAACCTTTAGCCAAATGACGTTACAAGCGGTCCGCGACGAAGACTACGCTCTGGTGGCTACGGTGCAGAACGCGCTGCATTCGGGCGCTAACGAAAGCTTCCTGATTGGTCGAAATGAACCGGCAGTTCAGCATTACCATCAATCTATTGCCGCTGTCTGCGGCACCGGGTGACCACCTTCTCACTGGTGGCCATGCCGGGAGATCGCTAGGCTCAAGATGCGCTTCATCGAGGGTTACTGACAGTGGGCATTATCGATTATCACAGTCCGCTTAACGTCCTGATCTCGGTAAAGGGCCATCCCTTCGAGCGGGACGCATTCGCGGCGGTGTTCGAGTCCTTTGGGGGTATTCGCCACACCTTTGTCGAGCAGCCGGCCAGCCAAAACTTCTTCAATCCTGACGCCGCGGAGCCTTGGGACGTTTTGGTCTTTTACGATATGCCCGGTATCGACTTCAGCACCCAGCCCCCCGGCTTGGTGACGCCATCGGATGCACTCAAGCAAGGCTTGATGGACCTGCTCGCCTCGGGGAAAGGAATGGTATTTCTGCACCACGCGATCGCAGGCTGGCCGCTTTGGCCGGAGTACGGAGAGATCATTGGCGGGCGCTTTTTTTATCTGCCTTCGGAGTGCCGCGGTCGGCCAGTGCTCGATTCAGGATACCGGCACGATGTCAGCCATGAGGTCAGTGTCGCAGATACGACACATCCCATCACCGCCGGCGTCGATGACACATTTTCACTCACCGATGAGCTCTATCTTTACGAGGTGTTTGAGGATGATGTTGAGCCGTTGCTCACCAGCGGCCACACTTTCGATCGAGATCACTTTTTTTCAGCCCATCACGCGGTAACCGGCAACATGTTTTGCAATGATGATTGGGCACACCCCGAAGGGAGCGCACTGATAGGCTGGACTAAAACTCAGGGCAACAGCCGTATCGCCTATCTGCAGCCGGGTGATGGCCCGGAAACCTATGCATCCGCGCAGTATCGACGGCTACTAGAAAATGCGATTCGCTGGGCGGCAAAACGTGGGCCCGGATCGACTCTCAACGACTGAGCCGGTCGATGCCCCTACGCCACCGGTAGCGGCTTATTGATGGGCTGAGTGAGCGACTCAAGCGGCACCGAAAAACCGATAATCGCGCTGTACCCCGGCGTCTGCTCGCGATGAACTACACCCGCGGTCGCAACAATTTTCGTGCCTCTCTGGCAGGTCACCGACTCGTCTTCACCCTCTACGGATACAGTGAGCTCCCCGGCCGTTACGTACAACACAGAATCGAAGTCATGCCAGTGCAGGTCGTTTTCCTCAGCCGGAAAATCAAAGGCCATGGCGTGATAACCCATGGCTTGGATCTCTGCGTAGGCCTGCGCTTCATCTTCAAAAGACAAAATCTCGTTCATGGCGCTTTCCCGATCAACCTGACACCTCCCACTCTATCGACATCTGAGGGATTTGCACACCGCCGGCATAGGGCTGATCGAAGCTAGCACCGGCATGCGCTGCCGCAAAACCACCCTCATCCTCCCGCTGTGAGGCTGTGTCTCGGTCTGGGGCCTTGGTAAGCTGATGCCATGACAGCGATTCATCACATGTCGGCCACCGCTCTATCAGAGGCTATCGCATCAGGCTCTATCAGCTGCGTTGAGACCATGCAGGCGTTTCTCACTCAGATTGAAGCGACCAACCCGGCTGTCAACGCGCTGATCAATCTTGACCCTCCCGAGCACTGCCTGGCACTCGCTGCAAAAGCTGATGAGGCACTGCGAGCTGGGCAACGCAAAGGCTGGCTACATGGCATGCCTATTGCCATTAAAGATCTGGCCGGCGCTGCCGATTTCCAGACAACATTTGGGTCGCGAATCTTTGAGTCATTCATCGCGACAGAAGATGACCCCCACGTTGCGCGTATCAGGGCAGCGGGTGCCATCATCATTGGCAAGACCAATGTGCCCGAGTGGGGGCTGGGCGGGCATACCCAAAACAGCCTCCATGGATTGACCCGAAACGCCCTTGATCACCGTCTCACTGCCGGCGGCAGTAGCGGCGGTGCCGCGACGGCTTTGGCAAGTCATATGCTGCCGCTGGCTGATGGCAGCGACATGATGGGTTCCCTCCGAACACCCGCCGCGTTTCAAAGCATCGTTGGATTTCGCCCCACGCCGGGTCGCGTGCCTGCCCCAGCTGAGCTGGACCCATTCGAGCTCAAGCTTGTCAGTCTCGGCCCCATGGCGAGAAATGTCGCCGATACGAGCGCCCTGTTTGAGACGATGTGCGGATCGCAGATAGACAGATCCTCTATTGATACCCACGGAATTCGCATCGGATGGCTCGGCAACGCGGAAGGATACTGGCCCACCACGTCAGGTCTCGTTAATCATTGCGAACGCGCACTCAAGGGCTTGTCTAGGGCAGGCTTCACTGTCGAGCACAGCGCACCACCACCTCTGCTTAGGGACCTCTGGCAATGCTGGATAACACTCAGGCAGCACGCCCTGTCATCCGCACGACCCATTTACGATAACCCAGAGCATCGCCAACTGATGGGGCCCCAGTGGCAATGGGAACTCAAACAGGGAATGGGTCTCACGGCATGGGATATCACAGGAGCCAAAAGTATTCGGCATGACTGGATCGAGTCTTTGCAGGCTTCATTTACCCAATATGACGTCATTGCAGCACCGTCCTGCCAGGTCTATCCATTTAACGCCGAAAATGGTCCACCCAAGCGAATCGAATCGGCAGCCATGGACACCTATCATCGCTGGCTGGAGGTCAGTCTGCCCGCCTCATTGGGCAGCTTGCCAGTTATCAACTTGCCGCTCGCGGCTCCCTCAGCGGGGCAGGCAACAGGCATACAGTTTATGGCGCCAGCGGGTAAGGATGAGACGCTACTGCAGTTCGCAGCCGCAGCGGAGCCTATTTTGCTCGGCGAGGCCTAACGCTCGTCATCATCATTTGGGTCCCGGTAGTCCTGACTCACGCGACGCGCAATCCATAACCCAGCGAGCACCAGCAGCGAGCCATAGGCGATCGCCAAAATCAATTCACCACTCATGGCATGACCCCGAGCGCCATCTGTTCAGCCTGAGCGACGGCTTGGCCATAGGGCAGCGCGTAAAAAAGCGTCATCGCCACGGCAATCAAAACACCCATTGCCACCATCACTTTTGGCCATACCAAGGTCTGCTGGATCACCAACGGGTCTCGCTCCTTCGCGGGCATATGATGGAGCGCATCGCGGTAGGTCGACGCAACGATTGAGTGACCTTCCGGATTAGAGGCAATGCGAACTGCGACATAGCTACTCACCACTCCCACCAAAATCGGATCCGCAATGACCGGCCACTCGACAAAGCCGGCCAAAGACAGTGCATTCATACCCACGTTGACGCCAAACCCCGTCACCATGCCCCAGAAGGCACCCGACTCGGTGATGCGCTTGCTCCACACGCTCATAAACGCGACTACGCCCCATGAAGAAGCGAACAACGGCCCGGCAAAGTGAGTGAGCCAATAAATATTGCGAGGCAACATCAGCGCCAAACCAATTACGGACAATCCAACGGCTAGCATCGCGATCCGCGCGGCACGCAATTGCGCCTGAGTTTCACCGACCGCTATGGCACCCTCCTCGGTCCCGTCTCCCAAAATATCGTGACTCACGCTAAAACCCACAAGCGATAAAAATGTCGATGCTGATGAGAGACCAGCGGCGAGCACACCACAAATCAGAACCGCCCCAAGTGCAGTCGGCAACAGATTCTGGGCAACCCAAATCATAGTGCTGTCGGCGGGGGTGATATCGGGGTTAACAAGATTCACCGTGGCGGCCGCAAAGTTCGTGACCAGATATAAAAGCAGCATGGCAATAAGCGCACCACAGGCCGAGCGAATGACCACGTGCTCACTTCGAGCCATCAGATATCGACTGGTCTGCCAAGGGCTCACGGCCACGACAATGCCCCACGCGACGCCGAGAATGCTGGCCCAGATCAGCGCCTCCCAAGGAGTCTGCCAATAGACATCCGACCCTATTCGACCATGCCAGGCAATGATGCCGGGCTTGTCTTGATAAGTGGCCAGCGATTCAATCGCGGTAAACCAACCGCCCGCGGCATTGACAATAAAGAAACAGGTGACCACGATGATTCCGGAAAACAGCACGAACATCACCGTGTCAGTGAGGATGACCCCGCGTGAGCCCGAGTACAGCGTAAACAAGGTATAGCTCGCCCATACCAATAGGATGGCTGCGACCTCACTGAAGCCAGTTACCTCGGTAATAATCAGTGCCATACCCCAGGTCACCGCCAACAGATAAGCAGACAGCCCTGCCACAATCGAGATGCCCGCAAACATTTGAATGCGCCGGCTAGCGAAGCGCGCTCTAAAGTAGGCGGGCACCGTTAAAGCCTTGCTGCGTCGCAAATATCTGCCAAAGAAGACGGCGCCAATGATGTAACCGAGACAATTGAAGCAGGTCATGATGATCACCAGCGGTGCATGGCCCTGATAGGACATGCCTGCCTCACCGATAAACGCGTTGGTGCTCATAAAACTGGCGACCAAAGTCCCCAAAATCAGCACGGTCGGCGCGTTTCGACCTGCGACAAAGAAGTCTTCCAGATGTTTAACCCGCCGACCGGCGTACCAGCCAACTGCGAGATAGCAGGCAAGACTGACCACTATACCCAGCTGAAAACCGTTCACCGTGTCCTAAGCCCCGGTTGTGCTGCCAATGCTCATCGACCGACCGTAATCGCCTCGAGGATCAAACGCTCAATAGTCGCCACATCAGCGGGACGAGGATTTGTTCCCGCCGCGGCATCTTGATGCGCCTTCTCGGCCAAAGCCCGCGCCGCCTCAGCTGGTACGCCAATTTCTGCCAGTGTCACCGGCACAGATAATCGATCGAGCAATTGGCAGATCGCCGCATAAAACGACTCGAAGTCGACGCTTTGTAATCCGAGGGCAGCGCACATTGTGGGGAGCTTGTCGTCGATGGCCGGCGCATTGAATTTCAGCACCGCGGGTAACACGATGGCATTAGTAAGGCCGTGGTGTGTGTCGAAGTCCGCGCCCACCATATGGCTGATCGCGTGAACCAGACCCAACCCCTTGAGGAACGACACGCCGGCCAGACAGGCGCCCACCTGCATCCCGCCGCGAGCGACTAAATTACCCGGCTCCTCAACGGCATTGGGCAACCAGCGTCCAATGAGCGCCAGTGCCTCCAGCGCCACCCCGTCACACATCGGATGATAATCAGGCACGCAATAAGCCTCGATGGCGTGCACCATTGCATCAATACCCGTCCACGCTGTTAACGCGGCTGGTAAACCCAGAGTAATTTCAGGATCCAACAATGTCAGGGAAGGCTTGAGCTCCGGGTGCCACACACACAATTTCATGCCCCGCTCCGAGTGCGTCACCATCGCCGTGCTCTCAGTTTCAGCCCCCGTGCCTGCAGTGGTGGGAATGCAGATGAGCTTTGGAAAAATGTGATCGGCGGGCAGACTCGGCAGGTCGCGATCAAAATCAAACTGCCAGATGTCGCATTGGTTATGAGCGGTAAGCGCTGTGGATTTGCCCGCGTCCATTCCGCTCCCGCCGCCAATGGCGATCACGCTGTCGTGCCCTCCCTCCAGATAGGCATTTCGGGCCAGCACAATGTCAGAGTCTCTCGGGTTAGGTGCAACCTCGGCGAAAACTTCACTGCCGATACCAGCGCTGAGCAGGGCCTGCTGCAGCGTGTCGATGAAAGGCAGCCCTGCCGAGCCTTGATCGGTAACGATCAGTGGCTTTGTCAGCTCAAAGTTTGTCGCGTGCTCCCCCATTTCACGAAGGCGACCGGGCCCGTAAGCAATCGGCACGGGAAACGACCAATCATAATTTGCGAGTAGATTTTCATGTTTATTATCAATCATTTGCTACTTATACCTCAGCGCGAGTTCACCTCTATTTCACACCACGGACAGAGGTTAAGAAAACTGCGCCATTCGATGAAAAAAATAATGCATCGACGGCGCGCTTTGCTTATATTTTCGCCAAAATCCGCGCCTCTTGGAGCAAAGATACCACGCCCTCTCGGGCGCTCAATCACAAGACCGCTGCCACGGCATGTCATCATCCATGAAGGCTGAATCTGGGAAGCCCCAGAAGTTTCGCCACCAGCCACGAGAGTGTTATCCATGACAGCACCTGCTCTTTTTTTGTCACGACGACTTCGTAAATCGCCATTCGAAACGCGCTCCCACAAGGGCGCTACGGGAGCATCAGTCTATAACCATGTGGTGCTGCCCTCGGTGTATGCATCGCTTGAAGAGGATTATTGGCACCTCAGAGAACATGTGCAGATCTGGGACGTCGCGTGTCAAGTGCAGGTCGAAATCAAAGGGCCTGAGGCACTCAAGCTCGCTGAGTATCTGACCCCCAGAGATCTGTCCAAGATTGTGCCCGGGCAGTGCATGTATGTGCCACTGATCGACGAAAAGGCCGGCATCGTCAACGACCCCATCATCTTGTGTCTGGCACCCGACCGATTCTGGCTGTCGATCTCGGACTCCGACGTATTGCTGTGGGTCAAAGGATTGGCTGCTGGGGCAGGCTTCGATGTCGAAGTCAGCGACCCAGATGTCTTCCCCCTCTCAATTCAGGGCCCTAAATCTGAGACCCTGCTGAGCCGACTGATCGACGAGCCCGTCGGGGATATCCGGTTCTTCCGCTTCATTGAAACCCAGATTGCCGGAATACCACTGGTTATTGCTCGCACGGGCTGGAGTGGTCAGGGGGGCTTTGAGCTCTACCTGAGCGATTCATCCGAAGGCGAACGCTTGTGGGACATCGTGACCGAAGCCGGCGCCGACCTGTCTCTGCGTCCAGGCTGCCCCAATTTGATCGATCGGATCGAGACTGGCCTACTCTCCCACGGCAACGACATGACGCTCGACAACAACCCTATTGAGTCCGGGCTGGACCGTTTCTTCAAGATAGGTAAAGTTGCCGACTATTTAGGCCGGGAAGCGCTGGAAAGCATTGCAGAAGCGGGCTGCTCGCAAAAACTAGTCAGGCTAGTGGTACAGGGCGATGCGGTTCGCAATCCTCGGGAAACCTACCCGATTACCTTAGCCAAAACGGACCTCACCGGCTGCGTGACCAGCATCACCTATTCGCCACGGCTCGAATGCAGCGTCGGCATGGGCTACGTTCCCAGCGATCACGCTGAGGTGGGCACAGAACTCACGATTACGCTGCCTGACGGCACCGTGACAGGACGCATCGCAAATCAGGATTGGCAAACCGACGAGGATTAAACTCGCCGCGGGGCTTACGCCAATCCGTGCACCATTTTGGTCTCGAGGAAGTCTTCGAGACCCATTTCCCCGCCTTCCCGACCGTTACCTGAGGCTTTGTAGCCGCCAAACGGGGAGCCATATTCGTAGGCGCCGCCATTGATGTGCACCGCACCCGCTCGCAGCGATCGTGACAATCTCGCTGCGCGCTCAGGGCTACCGGTCTGAACATACGCGGCAAGGCCATAGGGCGTGTCGTTCGCTATTTCGACCGCCGCTTCCTCGTCATCAAACGGAATGATCGCCAACACCGGCCCAAAGATTTCCTCTCGCGCAATCCGCATGGTGTTGTTCACATCAGAGAATACCGTGGGCCGCACATACCAACCGGCATCAAAACCCTCAGGGCGACCGAGCCCTCCGAGGAGTAATGTAGCACCCTCATCGATACCGACCTGAATCATGTTTTGCACTCGATCAAACTGAATTTGATCAAACAAGGGTCCGATGTGATCGCCCTCCTCTTCGGGATTTCCAACAGCAGTGGCTCCCGCCGCGCGTCGAGCAATCTCCACGACCTCGTCATAACAGGACCGCTCAACCAACAGTCGCGTCGGCGCATCACAAGACTGCCCGGTGTTGAACATGCACTCGGCTACGGATTGCGTAACCCGCTCCTCCAAATCACAGTCAGCAAAAACCAGATTGGGCGACTTGCCGCCCAACTCCAGAGTGACACGCTTTACCGAATCTGCCGCGTCATGAGTGACTGCTGTGCCTGCCCGTGTGGATCCGGTAAACGACATCATTTGTATATCGGGGTGGCGTGACAGCGCCGAACCCACCACTGGACCGACACCGTTCACCAAATTGAAGACGCCCGCGGGCACGCCAGCCTCGTGCAGTATCTCTGCATACAGCATGGCGGATATAGGGGTATGTTCACTGGGCTTCAGGACACAAGCACATCCGGTTGCGATGACAGGTATCACCTTGAGCACCACCTGATTCATTGGCCAATTCCAGGGGGTAATCAATCCACATACCCCGATCGGCTCACGCAGGAGCACCTCCCCGTTAGCAAAGCGCTCCTGCTCCTCCAGTTTTTCCAGCGCGGCAACAAAACCATCGAGATGCCCGATCGCCGCGTCGGCCTGAGCGTCCCGCGCCATCGTGATAGGCGCGCCCATCTCGAGCCGCATCGCTTGGGCTAGTTCTTCAAAACGTCGCTCTGTCACCTCCCGGATCCGACCGAGCAAAGCCAATCTGTCTGCTTTGCTGGTTTGACTGTAGAGCTCAAAGGCGGCTTGAGCGGCGGCTACCGCTCGGTCAACGTCGGCATCATTGCCCAACGCCACCTCACCCACCTGCTTTGCCGAGGCCGGATTAAGAACCGGCATCTTGTCAGTCGAAAGCGGGTCCACCCACTCTCCGTTGATATAAAACTTCAGCAACTTATCCACGACATTCGACTCCCTTTCAATCTGTTATTAGTTGCGTAGCCATTTCGGCAAGACTTCGGGTGTCGCCGAGACGCCCTCACCCACTGACACCACACCCGGCACCTCCACGACTCCCACGAGACCGCGGCTGAACTTTGACGCCTCGATAAAATCAGTCTCTCCCAGCACGCCACCGTGAGTGGTCTCATGGCCTTCTGATATGTAACGTGCCATGCGGCTGCAGGGCGGGTTGTACTCCTCCACCATCAGCACCACACCCTTTTCGAAGGTGAGGGTCGTACCGCGCGGCAAGCGGGAAAAATCCGGTATACCCAAGAGACTCAGGTTCACCGCTACATCGCCGGCGCTCAGCGGGTGCGCAAGGCTCAACACCTGGGATGCCTGATCAAGGTCTTCCTGTGCCACGGCGGACCACTGCCGCTCATTGCGCCGCTCGGTGCCGCCGGGTTGTTTGTCAGTCTGCTCCCAGGCTTTGCGGGTGAGACCCCGGTGCCGGTCACCGACGATTCCGTCAAAAGCAAATTCGAGCGAGTCCTGCGCGGCCTTATTCAGTGTTCCCGTATCACCGAGGAAGAGGCTCGCGACCGTTCCGTGTAAAGGCTCCATCAATAAAGCACCCGATAACGATACCGCCACATTTTGACACGAGCCCGACCGGAACAACATCCGCTAAGGCCCAGACCTTGAGAGGAAGGCAAAGCCGCCATTGCCAGTGCATATTGATCGTATACTCACTCGATGGACAGCACAGCCGGACCACTCAACCAACTCATCTCCGACGCACTTGTCGTGATAGCGCCGCATGTGCCCCGAGATCTGACGTGGCCCATCCTGCTGCTGACTGCCGGCCTTGCCACCACCATCTGGCTCTTGCGCAAGGGTGTTGGCGCAAAGGGCGCAGACGGCCGCATTCGCAGAATGCCGCTGAGGCAGTTCCTGTTGCCTGCGGAGATCTACACCCATGTCTCGGCGCGTGTCGACGTCGGGCTCTACGTCTTTGAGCGATTACTGCGCCCGCTATGGGTGACCACCCTGCTCGTCGGCGTAGCGCCGGGCACTGAGGCCCTGGTCATGGACGCACTCAATGCGCTCTTGGACAGCGGGCCCGGTCTGCAGAGCCACTACGGCTGGATGTTGCTCTACAGCCTGGTCACTCTGCTGCTATACGATCTGCTGTTTTTTCTCATCCACTACGCGGAACACAAAATCCCAGTGCTGTGGGCCATTCACAAAGTTCACCATTCGGCAGAGGTGCTTACACCGCTCACTCGCTACCGGGAGCATTTTCTTGAGGGACCCATTTACGCGATTGGTGCGGCACTGTCCTTTGGCATCGCCGCTGGTCTATTTGGCTGGCTGTTTAGTGACAGCATTGCGCAAGCCACGCTGTTCAATATTGGCTTTTTTGCATTGCTATTCGGCTTCAACGGCTCCTTTCGTCATTATCACGTGGCTTTTCACTACCCTCGTTGGCTCTCGAAATGGCTGCACAGCCCCGTGATGCATCACACTCACCACAGTTACCTCGAGCACCATTGGGACACGAACCTGGCAGCAGTCACCAGTATTTGGGATCGAGCGTTCGGTACCCTGTATATCCCCGAAAGAGACGAGTACACACCCTGGGGATTGGGGCCGGCTAGCCAAGGGGAATACCGGTCCTTCTGGCAGAACGTTTCGGGACCCTTTCGCGACTGGAGCGCCATGATCAAACGCAAAGCTAGTTCATCGGCGGGGCTTCATGAATAAACTTTTTGCCGCATTGATGACCGCCATGATTCTGGGCACTGTTGCGGTCGTATTTGTGCTGGGCGTCATGTCGCTTGGCGGGTTACCCGAAAACACGACGCCCGAAGCGGAACAGGTGACCTTGGACGGCGCGCTCACCTACGGTACCGATTTCACAGACTGGCAATACCTGAACTCCGCGAGGCAAACACGATGGGGCTACGAGAAAGCCGATGATGGCCGGCAATCAGTGCGTCTAAGGCGCATCCTGTCGGAATCCCTGCAGGTCCATGCCCTCTATCAAGACGCGGGGCTTGTGGTGCGCGTCTACCACCGCACGGGGTGCCAACGGGGTGCGACAAAGGTGGCATCGACTCCTGAAAACGGAGAGGCAATAGTCCTGCTTTGCGTCGCCGATCGCGATGGCCACACCTGGCTCAGAGGCGAATCCGTGCTCTATGCCCCAGCGCGGTGGCAGGAAGATTTTGAGGTATTCGTCGTGGACGTGGACCTGAGCACATGGGAGTGGCAAGCAGCGCGTCAATTACAGCAATCAGTGGCCGTCTCACCATGACCTCTGCACTGCATCAACCTTCTGTGTTAGTACCGGCCTTGCCTATCTCGATGGCACTGGCATGAGACTGCAACTCGCTGGCGGCACCGGCCTCATCGGCGGAAAAGTGCTGAGACTTGGCCTCAATGACGGTCACGAAATCACAACCGTCGGCAGACGCCCTACGGGTATGGCCTCCAGCGAGATCGTATCGGGCTTTGACGACTTACCCCGGCTCCCACCTGCAGATATCGCGATTTGCGCGCTCGGCACCACCATTCGGCAGGCGGGCTCACAGGCCGCTTTTCGCGCAATCGACGAAGAAGCCGTCGTGTCATTTGCCGCGGCAGCAAAAGCAGCGAACGTCGGCCACTTCCTCGTCGTCACTGCAGTTGGGGCAAACCCCGACGCCTCAGTTTTTTATTCGCGTGTGAAAGGCGCAGCAGAACAACGGCTTGTGGAAATGGGCTTTAAGCGGCTCGACATTATTCGGCCTGGCCTGCTACTTGGAGATAGGACAGAGCGCCGGCCAATAGAAGCACTCCTTCAACGCATTGCCCCCGCCACCGATCGACTGATGCACGGCAAATGGCGCCGCTATCGAAGCGTACAGTCAGCTGATGTTGCCCAATGTATGCTCGGGCTGGCCGCAGATCACGAGCCCGGTGTGTATACCCATCACTTCGATGACATCATGAGGGTGCTTCAGAGCCCCCCGCAAGGTCAGGTTGCCTCATGACACGCCATCAGTACGGCAGGACACCCACCGGCCCGGGTGAATATAGAGAGGGCACGGCCGAACTGGCTCGGCCCAAAGAGGCGGCAACGCTCATCGTGGTGCGCGCCGGATCGCAACCTACTGTACTCATGGGTAAGCGCGCGGCCAGCCACCGATTCATGCCCAATAAATTTGTCTTCCCCGGTGGCCGGCTAGATCTGATCGACCAGCGGCTTAAAGTACCAGGCGATCTGAGCCGACCCGTCATGGAACGGCTGCGAAAGGCCACAAGAAAAACGGTTACTGATCGCAAGCTGCGTGGCCTCGCCCTCGCCGCCATCAGGGAAACCTTTGAGGAAACGGGTCTGATTGTCGGCCGCCCTGCCTCAAAACCTGCGACAACAACTCACCCAGTTTGGCGGGACTATTTCTCTAACGGCGCGGAGCCACCCTTGGAGCATATGGATTTTATCGCCCGGGCGATCACACCTGCCTATCGCACCCGGCGTTTCGATACCCGCTTCTTCATGATCCGTGACCAGTTCATTTATAACGATCCCAAGCAAATCAGCGATGCCAGTGGCGAGCTCAATGAGCTCCATTGGCTCACACTGAATGAGGCGCGACAACTGAATCTACCCGCGGTAACGCGATGGGCCATTGATCTGGTCGAGCAACGGATCCAGCTGAACCCCCGGGAGCAACTTAAGCAGAGCGCACCCTTTGTGCGCTTCGTCAAAGGGCAGGAGATCTCAATAGACCTTTAATTGCGCCACACCAACGCGCTCTGATTGGTAAACTCACCGCCCCCAGCAGGAATTGTTGTATGCAAACCACCGCAAGTGACGCCGCTAACGGCCATTTGACCGGATACGGCTCACCTTCCTATCGCCATTACGTGTTGATCCTGCTGATGCTGGTGTACACGCTGAATTTCATCGACCGCACGTTAATAGCAGTCGTCGCCCAACCCATCATCGAATCATTTCAACTCACCGACGCCCAGTGGGGTTTGCTCTACGGGCCGCCCTTCGCCATTTTTTATGCGGTGATGGGCCTGCCCATTGCACTCTGGGCAGATCGTTCCAATCGGGTGCATATCATCAGCCTGTGCATCGTGCTGTGGTCGATCATGACCGCGTTATGTGGTGTGGCGATTGGTTTTTTCACCCTGCTCCTGTTCAGGATTGGTGTGGCTATCGGCGAAGCCGGTTGCACACCGCCCGCCAACTCGCTCATCGGCGATTACTTCATCGCTCGAAAGCGCGCCACCGCACTCGGGGTGTATTCCATGGGCGTGACCCTCGGGAGCGTGCTGGCTAACGTCTTTGGCGGCCCTATCGCGCAGATGCAGGGGGCGGACGTGGGCAGCTGGCTAAGCGGTATTGGTCTGGGCTGGCTGTTTGGCGGGCTGGACTGGGCAAATATCGAGGGGTGGCGGATTGCCTTTGTCGCAGTCGGCCTGCCAGGGATAATAGTTGCGTGGCTGGTCTGGGCCAGCATCAAAGAGCCGCCCCGGGGTTATGCCGACCCTCCCAGCCAAACTGCTGACCGCGCACCCGACTGGTCAGAAACTTTTACCGAATTGAGACACAAACCCTCGTTTTGGTGGATGGCGATTGCCGCGTCGTTGGTCGCTTTTGTGGGCTACGGCTTGATATCGTTTCAAGCGCCGTTTCTACAACGGGAGCATGGCCTGAGTGTGCGTGACGCTGCACTGCAATTCGGTGCGCCTCTCTCGTTACTGGCAGCCATAGGCACTTTCCTTGGTGGGTACATTACCGAGCGGCTGACGGCGCGATCACCTACCGCAGTGGCTTGGGTACCGGCTCTGGGGATCGCCATAGCCGTACCCGCTTACGCGGCGGCCTTCTTCTCAGAGGACCTGACTGCCGTTTTTGTCCTGTGGGGTATTGGCGCCGTTTTTCATTACAGTTACCTGGGCGCTCAGTACACCATTGGCCAAGGCGTGGTCAGCAACCGATCTCGCGCCACAGCTATTGCGGTACTCTTAATTTTGGTGTCCCTCATAGGCAATGGCATCGGACCTTATTTCGTCGGATTCATGAGTGACTTTTTTATGCAGCGCGAACTGCTCTCACTTGATCCCGGCACGCTTTTGTCACCAGAGGCCTGCAAAGTAGCCGATATGATGCGCTCTGTCACTGACGACGCGGTGTGCCAAAACGCTAACTCCCAGGGGCTCAAGTTCGCGATGGCGGTCACAGCCAGCATATTTCTAATCGCTTCGGCCTGCTTCTTGATATGCGCCAGAACCCTACAGCAGGATTTCGTCGCCGAGCTGGGAAAGGCAGAGGGCTGAGATGACACGAATACAGGTCCTATCGGCAAAGCAGGGGGATGTAACAGGAGCTTTTCCAGGACAATCGCTGCGGGGCAATGCACCAAGCCTTCGACGAACAGTGTCAGCGAAGCACCTTTTAAACCTTGCAAAAACGGCGAGCAAAAAAAAACAGAGGTTGCCCTCTGTTTTTTTATTCGAGCCTCTCAGGCGTCCAGACCGGGATTCCATCTGGCCCCTTGGGTGGTATCCCCTCACCCTTGGTGGGTAGCGAACTGCGTTTGTGCCGGCCCTTCGCTACGCTTTTCTACCTGAGCACTCTTCCTCCGACTTCCCCCTCGCTCCCGTCTGCAGTTGGTCACTCGTCGGTCGCCGGTGGCATTGGTAATAATACCAAAAAGCAAACGGGCGTCAATACCTTTTTCCTAAAAAATTTTGCGAGAAGCAAAAGTCCGCCAAATGCCCTTTCAAGCTGCCCTTTAATGTTGGTTAATCTGAGGTGTCTGAGACTAATGAGTTAAACCCAGCCCTACCGAGCTGAGCTTCATTTAAAACTATCTCGCACCAATTAAGAGCAAAAAATGTGCCGAATCGCACCATTTCAGTGCAAAAACAGCTCAGGATTAAGGACATCTGTGAGGTCCATTTAAGTCGCCCTCAGAATAAATCCCGTAGCTCTTTGGATACTGGGCGCAAGTGTGCAGTTGGCACGCAGATTGCAAGTGCTTATCGAATGATCAACAGCCCACCAAAACACCTTCTGGAGATTTGAGATGTCGAACTTACGCTATCCAACTGCGGCTTTAGGCCTATTTATGGGTTCGCTGACATGCGGCACCTGGGCACAACAAGCGCCCATTTTTGAGGAGGTATTGGTAACTGCAGAGAAACGAACTGAAAGCCTGCAGGATCTGTCACAGGCGGTTACTGCGCTCAGTGCCGAAGACGTCGAGAACCGACAATTAAGCTCCTTTGTAGATTTGAGCGCGATTGCACCAGGCGTCAATGTGGCCAAAAACGAAGGCTTCAAAACGGTCATCACTATCCGCGGTATTGGAAACGAAGCCAACCAAAACGCGATAGCTAACCCCTCTGTCTCTTATCACCTAGACGGCGTCTACGTAGCATCACCCTTCGCACTGCAAACCGACTTCCTAGATTTAGAGCGTGTAGAGGTTTTAAGGGGGCCTCAGGGCACGCTGTTTGGCCAGAATTCGACGGGAGGAGGCATCAATGTCATCACAAAAGCACCCACCTTCGACGATTTTTACGGTACCGCGGATTTGGCACTGGGTGAGTACAGCTTAATTAGAGCTAGAGCAGCGATGAACATTCCCATGTCCGACACCGTCGCAGCGCGGGTATCGGTGATGAAACACCAGCATGATGGTTTTTCGGACAATGTCGGTAATGGACAAGACTTGGATGATGCCGACAGCATTTCAGCGCGTTTTAAACTGCTATTTCAGCCTAGCGACACTTTCTCTGCCACTTTCACCGCGCAACACTTCGAGGAGGACGTGAACGGTCAGGCCCAAAAAGGCATTTTCGATCCTACGCCTGGTGCCAGGAACCTTGCACAAGATTCGCTCTCCAGCTACGACCTCGAATCTCAATTATATAGCCTTACCCTCGAATGGGACTTGGGAGGAGCTACGCTCAAGTCACTAACCAGTTATCAAAATGACGAAATTTCGATCCAACGAGACAATGATCGGCATGATTACAGGACACTTCCTCCGTTTTTCCTGCTTCAAAGCTACTTCGATCCTGAAATAAACGAACAAAAAACTACGACACAGGAATTCAACCTGATTTCGAATGAGCCAGCCTTTGGCAAGCTTGATTGGGTCGCCGGGATTTTCTATCTGGATACCGAAGTCGACATTCTTATTAGAGAACGTTTAGATTTTAACTTCGACGGCGCCTTTGCCCCTATCGTCGTCGAAGAGGTCCTGTTCTATGGTGGCGAGGTGGGCTTCATATCTGACTCAAAACCAGAGCGGGAATCCATGTCGATATACGGACAAGGCACTTGGAGCTTGACAGACAGCTCTAGACTTGTTGCTGGCCTTCGGTACACCGAGGACGAGGTTTACAGTTCCGTAACAAACTTTTTCGGAAGGGGCGGCACTGATATTCTGGAAATTGAGTCCGAGAAGGTGACAGGCCGTCTAGCTTTCGAGATGGATCTATCCGACGCTTCGATGGCATACGCGTCGTACACACGCGGATTCAAGCCGGGAGGCTCGAATCTCACTTTCGGCAGGGAGGATGTGATCGCCCCCATAGTGGTGTTGCCTGTTTTTGAGGAAGAGACCATTGATGCTTACGAGGTCGGGCTCAAAACCGACCTTGCGGACGGCAGGGTCCGATTAAATGGCGCCATGTTCTTTTACGAGTATGACAACTTACAATATCAAGCCACTGACCCTGAATTGTTCCAAGGTGGTGTAGGCAATGTTCCTGAATCGGAAATCTATGGGGCGGAGATCGAACTTGGGGCGTTTCTCACCGACTCGCTGGTTTTCGATGCAAGAATTGCATTACTGGAGACTGAAATAACCGCGAGCCATCTTGCTATTGACAACGTAGCGTCAGATGCAGCAACCAATGCTTTGCTCGCGCAGGGAGTCTTTCAGTTCGGTCCAGAAATTCAAATGGCCAGAGCTGAGGCGATAGCGGATGTTGAAGGCAACGAATTACCAAAAACTCCGAGTTTTACTGCGAATCTCGCCCTGTCCTACAACAAAAGCATTGATGGTTTTGGAGATATCGGCGGCACCCTCAGTTATACACATCGGGGAGATTTTAAACACCGAATGTTTAACAACCCTCTGACGGACGACGTAGACAGCTACGACACTTTGGATCTCGTGATAAGAATTCTACCCTCTGACAGCAACTGGCGATTAGAGCTTATAGCGAAAAATCTGACGGACGAGGACGGTGTAAACGCCAGATTCACTGATGTATTTGGAGTAGGCGCCACTGGTGACCAATTCATTCCACCGCGAGTGCTAATGGCCAGAGTGGGCATTGATTTTTAGACTAGAGCGAGCGAAGGCTAGTGTTGTCCTGAGTGCACACAGAGTCGGGAGATGGTCAGTCAAGGGGCGCGTGCTGGCAGCCGCTCCTTGATAATGTCAAACAAAGCTGGCCGATGCTCCCTAATTTCGTCAACAGTAAGCCCTTCCAATGAATGCGGGTACATCAGCCAAGCATCGGTTTCTTCGAGAAAATATTCGGGTACACGATCAACCTCCCGCCTAGTAGGTTTGTAGTACGGCACTGCTATGCGAATTTCAGTGGGGGTATTCAGGCGCGCCAACTCGGACAGTCTGTGAATAACCGCATCCACAGTACGTCCAGTGTCAAACACGTCGTCCACAATCAAAAGCTTGTCCTCAGCCGTGACGTTTTTGACCAGATAATTGAGGCCGTGGACCCGAATTCCACCAAGTCTCTCGTCGATGCCTGGGCCGTAGGACGAAGTGCGGATGGCGATATGGTCGGTCTCAATCCCACAGTAGGCAAGAAACTCTTGGACAGCGATACCAATAGGCGCGCCTCCGCGCCATATCGCGATAATCACTGTTGGCGCAAACCCGCTTGCAAAGACACGCCCAGCCAGACGAAATGAGTCATGTAACAGCTTGTCGGCCGAGAGGTATACCTTGTTACTCATCGTATCGAGATATCCTTCGCTAAGGGCACGCTTTCCATTCGATAGATATACAGATGGCGGCGTCAAAACACTAGTCTGAAAAGGCTCTGATTGAGAAAAAATTTGCGGAAAAGAGTGTCAGTCTAATTTGGGGGTTACTCGCCTTGTGCTCAAGCTGCATGTTTGTAGGGGTTAGAACCTTCAAATCTACATCTCGATTTGCGTTCTCTGAGGGCCCTTCTCTTTTTAAGGGTTCAACATATCAAACTGACTTTTGATGTAGGCCTCGAACGAAGAAAAATTTTGCTCTAGCTCCCATTGTAACGACGCCTTATAGCTGCCTGATAGGAATTCGGCGCAAGAGTCTATCGGCTTTGAAGACTTTGAATCCGCAATTTGTCGACACTCCTCAGTCTTTCGGCCAGTGTACGTATCTTCGAACAGGGATGCGCCGGGTAAAAAACTGTACTGAAGGGAGTTTCTAGAGAGCGACACCAGAGTCGCGTAGTCAATATCATAAGTCTTCACCAAACGGTAATATTCGTTCGTCAAGTCTGTTCTGGATACTCCCTCATCATCGGTAGAGATTGTAAGAGGCACACCGTTGGCCTTATACGTGGTAAACGGATGGTCCTCACCCTGGACGCCCAAGATTACTTCATTACTGGTTAAATTTATTTCCACTGCGATTTTGTTTTTGGCCATGTAAGTCAGCGTCTCGTACATCTGCTCGTCATGGGAAATATCGATTCCGTGACCGATACGATCCGCTCCCGCCACCATGACGGCCTCCCTTATATGCCAACCTAAGTGACGCGGCGGAACTAGCCCCAAAGTAAGCTCGCCGGCATGCAACGAGACTCCTGCCTCGGCCGCAGGAAAATTCTTATTCAACTCAGCTATCCATTTCATGTGGAGCTTGTAGTCACGCAAGGCAACGGGGCTGTCTTCCGGAGCCACAAAATTAAGGCCAACCACGCGGTCGTCTGATTCGATCAATTTAAAAGCCAAAAGAGCCTGTGCGTATACCTCAATAGGCGATAGCTCTCTGATCACCTGAGCGAGGTATCTGACCTCAACCGAGCACCCCTGTCTTTGTTCAGCAGAGCTACTGCCGCAGCCAAGTAATGCGTCACTTCGTGCCTCAATTTTATCGAGCCGCTTAACAACCTTTACGACTTCAGCGTCTATCATTGAGTGGTCAATTCTCGAACCGAAAGGCGCGTCTATATCACCATGTGACCTAGCTTTTTGCGCTACCTCAAACATACCCAGGCTTTGCATCAACTCAAGATATAGGATTTTTTGTCTGCCGGCCCTTGCGACCACTTCCGCAAGCATGTCGCCTCTGCTTCCATCGAGAGCCTGGAAAAATCTTTGGAAAGTTGAGAAGAATTGATCTCGCCCTGATACAGACTGCAGCCTGTAATATCGAGTGGACAACGCATTTACTAGATGATTGAAGTTTTCGAAGCCGAATTCATCCTTATTGTCTAGGACTGATCGCAGTAATGGGCTTTTTACTGGATCGCAAGGTGGCTTTAACAATATTTTGCTCTCCAGGCTCACACACAGATCGCGCTCTAAAGCGATTGCAAGATATGACTCTGCGTAAACTGCACCAGAGAGGTGGCTGTGTAGATCGCCGCCCTTGGGAAAGTTTTGCAAAAAATGCCTAAGCTCCACAGGCTTTGCTTTAATTTCCTCGAACAGCACTGAAACACTGAAATTCAAATTATCCGCAGACTTTGCTAATGCCGGAGAGAGGATCAGCGACAGCATGACAAAATTTGTCCACCTAGCTGACGCGCGCAAAGCACTCCGAGATCCTCGAGCGCGACAAAACCTAACTAGTTTCCGTGTCGCACTCTCAGCATTGCCGCCCATTATTCCGCGTTCTCCGGAAGCCCCTCAGCTGTAGGGACATTCTCGGAGTACTGATCCCATCCAGTCAGGAGCTCATCTATAACAACTGACCCTGCAAGGTAGACGTTTTCCAGAGACGCCTCTAACCCCGCATATCCATCCGATTCCCTTAGAAGGCTTTGTGCGGCTGTAAGTGTCGGTGGTTGCATAGTGAAATTGCTTCCTCCTCTAAGCACCAGGAACCGCGTTTTGTCCACCAACCCTGCATTGTCAAGGTAAGTAATAGACTGGAAAGTGCCAGTTTCCTCCATCGCAGAAGTTACGAAGTTAGCCTCGCCATCTGACCAATATCTAACCAGCTCATTCGCCCACGCATTTTTAAGGGCGCCATGCCAATAGGTCATCGCCGCCAGATGACCGCCCGTTAACACAAACGGCGGTCTCAGCGCGGCAGGGTGATCCACATAGGCCTCCCGCAGCGCTTGAAACTCGGAGCTGTCCATCAGCTCAAGGTTTTTCGTCAACTCAAAAGCCCAGTCTCGCAATCCAGTATTAGTTGTGAAAACCTCACCCATAGGAAGCTCAGGTCGTGGTTGTGCAAAAGGTTCCTTCGTCTTAAAAGAAAAATACCCGGTGCTCCAATCCCTTGGCATCTCGCGGCTGTCAATCTCGTAACCTAGATCTCCATCAACTAAAACTGATGACCAAACCACAGAGCCAATAGAAGCGTCCTCAGGATCAATACCAGCGATGCCTGCAACCAGCCAATAGGCCTTTGAGAGGTTGAAGCGATCGTCAAGGCCTAGGGCCATCGTCGCACTGGCAGCCTTCGCAGTACCTATGCCCGTAACCAGTCCCAAAATTTGACTGTTAGGGTTGTAAAAAAGGTCGTGATGGGAATGTGGAAAGTCGATTTTCTGATAAAGATTGCGTCGCTCTCTCCAAAACTGAAATTCTCCCGGCGCGTCGCCAAGGTCATCACCAATCTCAAACATCGTCACAAGGACGATCTTGACTGGGAGCTGCGATTGAGGATTCGGTAGTTCAGCGGCGTGCGAAGTATCCTCAACACCGCATGAACTCAAGCAAGTAAAAAACAAGGTATACAATAAGATAGAAACGAGTCGAACGTAGCGCGACTGTGGGATCTTTATGTTCTTTGTCATTTACTGTTCACCTCGGAACAAACGTAATCATATGGAGTTTGGCCTCAACCTTCAGCGAACGGAGTGCAAATGCGTGCATCTTAGCGAGAGCCTCTAGGCTACTAGCCATGAGGTCTGCGACACTCTGGTAAGCGAACGCCCCTCTTCAGCGCTCCCGCGGAAATCCGCTTGCAGGAAGCGTGCCAAGTTAAAAATTCCCCTAGTGGTCGAGTTAATGGACCAACACTGCGAGATCTGCCGGGGGGTCTAATGCTGAGAAATGCACCGATTCGGGCCTTCTACTGCACTACCACGGTGCGTTTTTTTCGAGGCAGCCGGGTGCGCAAGGTTGTCTCGGCACGAATGTTCAAAAAAACCGCTGAGAAAAAAGAGTGCACTAGCTGAAAATAACATTTGTTTTTCTCCACTTAACGCCTGCTCCACATTTTTTCGCGGATTCTCAATCGAAAATTGCACTGAATGGCACGTTTTCTGCAAGGTCATTGTTGTAACTCATTGAAACTCACCCGCATCTCAGGCGGGTATAAAACCGTCAACAAGCGGGTATAAAACCGTCAACAAAAAGTAACGAGAGCCCTTATGATGCAAAATATATTTTCAGCTACCGCAAATGCTGTAACAACGGCGGCCGCCTCATCGTGGACTCGATGGGTGATTGCAGCGCTTCTGTCTTCCCTGACTGCACTCCCACTCACAGCTTCCGCACAAGATCCAGAGATCGAAGAAGTTGTAGTAACCGGCACTCTGAATAGTCTTCCCGGCGAGAACGTAGACTCGATATTTGGCTTCAACAAGTCTATCGTCGAGACACCTCGAAGTGCGTCAACCATCAGTGAAGAGATGATGGACCGTTTCAACATGAGCGATATCGACGAGTTGGTAGTTGTTACGCCTGGCTCCTTCACCCAGTCTTTTTTTGGTGTTGCTGGAGCGCTTGACGTAAGGGGAACTCCCGGAGAAACATACTTTAGGGGAATGCGGCGGTTGGACAACCCAGGCAACTACCCCACGCCGATTGGCGCTTCGGATCGGGTCGACATTGTCAGGGGCCCGGCTTCTCCAATTTATGGACCGGCGAAAATCGGGGGATACTTAAACTTTAATCCTAAGTCGGCGAGAGTCGAGGAGACCGGCGCGTTTATCGAGGACGTGACTGGCGCTATCTCCTACTCTGGAGGCTCTTGGGACCGAAGTGTCTTAACAGCAGAAATTGGTGGACCGGGCGAGCTATTCGGAAAGCCAATGGGTTATTACATCTATGGCGAGTTGGAGAACTCGGATTCTTACTATGTAAATCATCCAGGAGTCGAGCAGACTCTGATCCAAGCCAGCTTTGAAGTAGACCTGTCAGATAACCTGCGTATCCAGTTCGGCGCCATGTACCACGATTACCAAGGCTCTCAGAACGCGGGATGGAATCGAATCACACAAGATTTGGTAGACAACGGTACCTACATTACCGGCACCGCCAAACCGTTAGACACTAATGGTGACGGTAAGATCTCACACCAGGAATTCGATATAAATAATGATGGGTTTGTCGATGATCTTAACCCTTTCGCCTGGTGGAACTTCGGCACCGGAGGCTTAACTGCAAATTCCAGTCAGACAATCAATGATCAGTTCTTATCTGCCGAGCAGTTTGACGCTATGGCGCTAGAAAATGTTGGTACCACAACGCTGGACCCTAGCGTCACCCTTATCGCAGCCGACGACACACTCGAGAACGAAGTAACTACTCTGTACTTTGACCTCGTGTATGAAACAGCAAGCGAGTGGACGATAACGAACAAACTTTTTTACGAAGAATATGACAATCTGAATGAGAACGCGTATGGCTTTTCGCAATTTCACGATAGTTATGTCATCGAAGAAAAGCTCATCTTTGGTACCACTAAGGAATTCAATAACCTTACTGCGTCTGTTCAGATATCCCCCTCAATTCGGTTTACAGATTTTGCCCACGCAGACGACTGGATAAACGAGTATTTCAATAGACGAGACCTAACCATGCCCAGCGGCGCCCTCGATGCTCGGTTGTTAGCTACGCGTATCGACGATGATTACGTGGAGTACTACATTGGTGAGTACACCGACGTAGCCATCGGTTTCATGGCAGACCTTGTTTGGAATAATGGATTTTCAGTCATGTTTGGTGCCCGACATGACTTTATCGACATGGAGAGCATGCAGCCGCTGGACAAGCTGTTACTTGCTAACGGAGCGCAAAACCCCTGTGTGGACGGGAGTTGTGTCGACTTAGCGGCGAGTGACGACGTTGATGGAACCTCCTGGACGTTCAGCGCGTCTTACGAAATTGGTGACACGGGCATAATCCCCTACGTCACCTTGTCAGAGCAAGCTACCGTCATTGCAGGCCAGGGAGCTGAAATTACTGTCAGCAACATTATGAGTGGCGAGGCATTTGATACCTCCGAGCTCACCGAGTTTGGTGTAAAAGGGCAAATACTTAAAGATAAGAACCTATACTTCTCACTTTCATTTTATGAACAGGAAAGAACTGATTTCTCTGCGCAATCGACGGTGACCAACCAGTCAGTAAGGACTGAAGGGATAGAGTTTGAGTTGAGGTGGGCCGTCACTGACGCCCTATTTGTTGGTGCCACGTACACTGACGTTGAAGCGGTCAACCTGAATAGTCTAGAGAACGGCAGCCGTTACAGTCATTATGGCATCGACGACTTGCCTAACATCCCCCCAGAGTTACACATTGGTGGAGTGATTGGAGGCCCTGTAAACGTAGCGGCAAGCGGGGGCAGAAGGGCCGGCATGCCAGAGAATATTTTTTCAGTTTATGGAACTTATCTCTTCGACAACGGCATAAATGTGAGCGCTAGCGTCGCTGACGTCGAGTCGGTCCCATCCGGATTTTCTAACAGTATCACTTTGCCTTCTTACACTCTCGTCAACGCGAGCATAGGGTACGAGACTGAGCAGTGGAGTTTCACACTCACAGGCAAAAACCTGTCTGACGAGCTATATTTCCGATCAAATTTCCCCAATCTGTTCGGATCTATGATTGTGCTTCCAGAGCTTCCACGGCACTACGTCTTCAAAATGGAGTATCGTTTTTAGACAGGGCTTGTGGTGAGCATGATGGTCATGAGATCGAGCCAATTGGCTCGATTTCATGACGATTTAGGCTCTCTGATCAACATAGGGGCAGCACTTATCACTTATACATCGCCTAGGCCCAGAGCTGGCAGCTAGCCGTAAGCAGAACGGTACACCTTAATGGGGTGATGTTTAAGTTATGCAGATTGCAACGAAGGGCAAGTATGAGCAGCAAAGGGAGTGCTGGCGGAATTCGAACTGAAAGGTGTGGACAAATTTCTCCTCGCCGCATTCGAAGCAGCCCACCCCGCACACTGCTCTGGATGGCGATAGTCCTCTCAACCTTCAGTCATGCATCAACATCCGAAGACATGACGGCGGTCGGGGCTCCCTCATCTATATCCGAGTCGGTAATCAAGGCTTTAGGGTTGGTGAAGCACATAGAGGGGGGTTATTTCAGACGCACCTTCATATCAGATTACTCTGCCAGCGAGGGGGAGACCTCTCTTGGCAGAAAGGCCATGAGCTCGATTTATTATCTCCTCAACTCAGAATCACCAGTCGGACACTTCCACCGTAACAAATCAGACATTGTTCACTTTTTCCACATGGGTGACGCAATCGTTTATTTCTTGATACATCCGGACGGAGTACTGGAAGAGGTGACACTCGGGCACAACATTGAAGATGGTCACCAGCTCCAGCTGGTAGTTCCAGGGGGCGTCTGGAAAGCCTCACTCCTAAAAGAAAATGGCGCTTTTGGTTATGGTTTGATCAGTGAAGCTGTCAGCCCAAGTTTCAACTA
This sequence comes from Halieaceae bacterium, assembly GCA_902520195.1. Classification (GTDB taxonomy): domain Bacteria; phylum Pseudomonadota; class Gammaproteobacteria; order Pseudomonadales; family Halieaceae; genus Luminiphilus. The sequence continues at coordinate 44,968 of CABYND010000005.1, read as the reverse complement.
CGACGATATGACGCTAGGCTCGAGCACTTTGTTGAAAAGAGACTTTCCGCAACACGGCGACTTGATTGACAAGCTTTCCTACCCTGCAACAAGATGATGTGGACGAGGCCTGTGCCCACAACCGATTCGGTCACTACTTGAGAACCAGTTCCGCCCTAACGAGCCGATCTAACCACACTTTTTTATTGGCTTGGTCCAGACTTTCGATCTGATTAGGCGCCGAAAACTCGCTCCGCAGTGAATTGGGAGAACTAGACGGTGATTTCGCAATGTCGATTAATTCAGAGTTGATCTACGCCCTTGAAGATCGCCCCCCTCCCCTAAAATCTCTGTTTGCGGGCGTTCAACACCTGCTAGCATCGTTTGTTGGCATAGTAACACCCGCCCTCATTATTGGGGACGTGCTCGACCTTGGTGCTGAGATTTCTTACCTGATCAGCATGTCGCTAATTGCCTCGGGTATCGGCACATTGATTCAAGCCACCCAACCTTTTGGCATAGGAGCAAAAATGCTTTGCTTGCAAGGCACTAGCTTCACATTTGTGGGAGTAATCATAACTATTGGGCTGTATGTCAGAGAGTCTGGAGGTACCTCGACAGACCTGCTGAGTTTGATTTTCGGTTTATGCATAGCAGGTTCAGTCTTGCAGATTGCCTTGAGTCCGTTTATTCCAAAATTGAAGAAATTCATCACACCTCTCGTTACGGGCATTGTGGTGACAAGTATTGGTGTCAGTCTAATTAAGGTCGCCATGACAGATTTAGCAGGTGGGCTTGCCGCTGAAAGCTTTGGTAGCCCTGCTAACTTGTTCCTGGGCCTTGCAGTGATCGTGACAGTAATAGTCTTGAACTGTTCCAATAATGATTGGGTAAGACTGTCGTCTATCCTTGCTGGGCTGATCGTGGGCTTAATCTTGGCTTTGTTGATGGGTGAGCTCTCACCATCTGAATTTCACGTGAGCACAAACGTATCGGTGCCAACCCCATTTTTATACGGCCTTGATTTTGACGCTCTGGCATTCATTCCAATAGCGGTGATTTTTTTAATTAGCTCGGTGGAAACTGCAGGAGACATCACCGCGAACTGCTCCATTTGCGACCAACCAGTGCGCGGTAGTGCTTACCTAGATCGAGTCCGCCGAGGCGTCTTAGCTGACGGAATAAATTCCCTCATATCCGCCACAATTAACTCATTTCCTAACACAACCTTCAGCCAAAATAACGGCGTCATCCAGCTAACGGGCATAGCGAGCAGGCATGTGGGCATTTACGTTGCCTGTATGCTCATGATACTGGGCCTCGTTCAGAGTTTGGGTGACATCCTGCAACTGATACCAAAACCTGTCATTGGAGGTGCCACGATGCTCATGTTTGGGTCGGTCGCCGCAACGGGGCTGGCTATATTGGGTAGCTTGGAACTCAACAGGCGACAACTCATGATCATCGGCATTTCGCTCGGCCTGGGCTTAGGCCCAAGCTTGGTGCCTGGAGCCGTCGATGGGCTGCCCACCTTACTTAAAACCGTACTCGGCTCTGCTGCAGCAACTGCAGGACTCACCGCGATTCTATTACACGCGTTGTTGCCAGATCGTCTGACAGTGAAGGCAAGATCGAAATAGGTGAGTTGGCGGAGCGCTAGCAGTGCGCGCTAAAACTAGGGCGTTGAGTGAGATCAGATTTTGAGCATTGGATGTAGGCTCCGATAGAATGAAATCGGCTTCGTTAAAAGTGAGTTTAAGCCCTTGAAAAGTGGAAGACACCGCCTTTGGATCAAACAGCCACTCGCCACATTCAACGGCACAACGGCCGACGCGTCTGAGGGCATAGTGGTATCCAACGGCGTGATCACAGAGATTTTGAGGCGGGGGCAATCACCCTCAAGACAAATCGATACCGTTTTTGACGCTCGGCAACATGTTGTACTACCTGGTTTGGTAAACACTCACCATCACTTCTACCAAACACTGACCCGTGCAATGCCAGAAGCAATTAACAAAAAGCTTTTTGATTGGCTAACAAGCCTATATTCCGTCTGGGCCCGGCTCACCCCAGAGATGATTTGCTCCTCATCACAAGTCGCTTTAGTGGAACTCCTTCAGTCGGGCTGCACTACCACCGCAGATCACCACTACATCTTTTCAAATCAACTCGAAAATGCAATCGATATCCAAGTCGAAGCGGCAAAAGCCATAGGTTGCCGAGTCGTACTGGCGAGGGGGTCTATGTCACTTGGCCGCGAACACGGAGGTCTCCCGCCAAGTCAGACTGTTCAATGTGCGAGAACGATAATGGAAGACTCAGAGAGAGTGATAAAAAAGTTCCATGACAGAGGTTCAGGCGCTCTTGTCCAAATCGCCTTAGCACCCTGCTCGCCGTTTTCAGTATCACAGGATTTAATGAAGAGCACGGCTGAATTAGCCAAAGAACTGGATGTTCGGCTACACACGCACCTCGCCGAGACTCAAGATGAGGAAACTTTTTGTCTGCAGAGGTTTGGATTACGGCCTCTGGAATATCTTGAAAAAGTGGGCTGGCTGCACAGCGGCACTTGGGTCGCACATGGCATTCACTTTAATCAGGAAGAAATCGCTCAGCTTGGTTCTGCCAAAGTAGGAATCACTCACTGTCCAACTTCAAATATGCTGCTGGGGTCAGGTATTTGCCGGGGAGTAGAACTGGAGCATGCTGGCGCAATAATGGGTATTGGCGTAGACGGCTCCGCATCAAACGACTCCAGCAACATGATAGCTGAGGTCAGACAAGCGATGTACCTGCAAAAACTTCGGTATTCTTCTGAGAATTTCACCCATTTAGACGCTTTGAGGTGGGCTACGTCAGGGTCTGCGTCAGTTCTGGGCCGCACGGATATAGGTAGACTAGAGGTTGGAGCCTGCGCAGATCTTACACTATTCAAATTGGATGAACTTGACTTTGCTGGCAGTCATGACCCACTAGCGGCGCTGCTACTTTGCCAAGCTCATCGAGCTGATTGCGTAATGGTTGGAGGGCAATGGAGAGTAAAAGATCGGGAGGTAATTGGGGTGGATGTCGAAAGATTAGTAGCTAGACAAAGAGAACTCTCGCGTCAGCTGACTAAAGCGGGATGATCGGGGGGCTTGGCACGTGATAGAGAGTTTTTTCAGGCTTAAGGAAAACAATACAACTCTGTGGCGAGAGGTCGGTGCAGGGTTCACGACTTTCATTACCATGGCCTATATCATTTTCGTAAACCCGCAGATGATGGCAGCGGCGGGGATGGACCAAGGTGCAAGTTTTGTAGCCACCTGTGTTGCCGCTGCATTGGCTTGCTTAGTCATGGGCGTCTACGCAAACTGGCCTGTGGGTCTTGCACCGGGCATGGGCTTAAATGCTTTTTTCACTTACACCATCGTTGCCGAAATGGGTTACTCCTGGAACGTGGCTTTAGGCGCCGTTTTTATCGCAGGCGTGTTGTTCGTCGTGATGAGTGTGACCCCGCTAAGAGCTTGGATTCTTGGAAGCATTCCCATGAGCCTGCGGATCGGAATGGGAGCCGGGGTTGGGTTGTTTATCGGAATGATTGGACTCCAAAGCGGAGGGATTATCGCAGACCATCCCTCAACGTTATTGACACTTGGGGAATTAACAACGGTCGACACAATTTTGGCAGCATTCGGCTTTCTGCTTATTACGGGGCTCTCAATTAAAAAGGTGCCTGGCGCAATCCTAATCGGCGTATTGACTATCACTGTGCTAGGCCTTGCATCAGGCCTTGTCACTTATGAGGGTATTTTTTCAGCGCCACCAACGATAGCGCCGATATTCATGCAGCTGGATATCGTATCCGCTCTCGAGCTCGGCATGGTAAGCATTATTCTTTCCATCCTTTTTGTGAACCTTTTTGATACAGCCGGGACACTATTGGGAGTTGCAACAAAGGCAGGTATCGCGGATGAGAGAGGGAATATTCGAGATTTAGATCTGGCGCTAAGAGCAGACAGCACCAGTAGTGTCGCTGGTGCGCTAATTGGATGTGCGCCAGTCACGTCTTACGTGGAAAGCGCGGCTGGAGTTTCAGCTGGTGGTCGCACCGGCCTAACCGCTTGTATTGTTGGCCTGCTATTTTTACTCGCTACTTTCCTTTCTCCCTTAGCTGGCATGGTGCCAGCATTTGCTACTGCAGGCGCCCTTGTCTATGTGGCACTCCTCATGATGGACGGAATGGAAAATTTGCCTTGGAGTGATCCTGCCGAGCTGCTGCCCGCCCTGGTCACTATAATTATGATTCCGCTGTCATTTTCAATAGCAGATGGTATTGCCCTGGGTTTTGTTAGCTATGTGACATTTAAAGTGGTCTCGGGAAAACACCACGAAGTCACCGGCGGAGCTTGGTTTCTGACGGCAATTTTTGCCACTAAATTCGCGTTTTCCTAACCAGCGTGAACACATGACTGAATTACGGGACTGAACCTATATTGAAAGTTTTAAAGCTATGTTTTTGAGGTTTACGTGACCACTTTTATTTTAGATGGGGCTTTGCACACAGCGAGCGACCAGTGCCCAGAAACTACTGTCCTCGAGTACCTGCGCGAGACACTTCACAGAACCGGCACAAAGGAAGGGTGCGCCTCGGGAGATTGTGGAGCTTGCACTGTGGTATTAGCCGAGGAAACGGAAGGTAACAAATTACGTTATCGAAGTATCAACGCGTGCATAACTTTGCTGGGCACAATCCATGGCAAACAGCTTCTGACCATTGAAAATCTAGCGTGCGGCGGAAACTTGCATATTTGCCAGCAGGCTATGATCGATGAGCACGGCTCACAATGCGGATTTTGCACTCCCGGGATAGTGATGTCTCTCTTCGCACATTCAAAATCTGGCGCTGATCAAGGCAGAAACGCTTTATTACACTCACTGTCTGGGAACCTTTGCCGGTGCACAGGCTATAAACCAATCCTCTCGGCAGGCTCCTTAATAAACATGCACTCTGGAGGAGACCACTTTGATTCTCTAGAGCTTGAGGTTTTAAAGGAATTGCGTGCCATACAACCATTTGACAGTACGGAAGACGCCGATGGCAGAGAGTTCAAGATCTGCACTGACATTGCGGAAGTCGCAACCGCCTTGGAGCGTTCCCCCCAAGCGCGATTAGTCGCCGGCAGCACAGATTATAGCCTTGAGATCACGCAAGGCCTTGCTGAACCTGAATTACTGATTTCCGTGGGCAGGGTGAAAGAAATGAACACTTGTGGAGCTGTAAGTGGAGGTCTTCGCATTGGCGCGGCTGCGACACTTAACGAAGCAACGCCTTTACTACTTCAGCACTGGCCGTCCCTAGAAGAGCTACTGCTCCGATTCGGTTCTCCGCAAATTCGAAACCAAGCCACCATAGGTGGAAATGTGGCTAATGCGTCTCCAGTTGGCGACACACCACCTGTGCTATTAGCTCTTGGCGCAAGTGTTGAATTGCGAAAAGGCGTCGCGACACGAACTCTGCCAATCAGGGAGTTTTTCCATTCATATAAAAAAACAGCGCTTGAGAGCGGAGAATTTATCGTATCGATATTCATCCCCTTCAACCACAATGATGCGACCGTTAGAGCCTATAAAGTTACTAAGCGTTTCGAGGACGACATCTCCGCAGTGTGCATGGTGGCTCATTGGAGCAAGGTAAATAATCGATTTGCTGACGTGAGAATTGCCTTCGGGGGCATGGCCGAAATACCAAGCCGAGGTAAGGCATGCGAATCAGTGTTGGAGGGGTCTTCTTTTGACCTTCAAACAATCGATAAGGCTGCCTTAGCTCTCTCAGAGGACTTCTCGCCTATCGATGACCTCAGGGCAAGCGCGACATACAGAAAAAGGCTCGCAAGCAATTTACTGCGAAGAGCTTTTTTGGCGGAAACATGCTCAGACTCAGAGCTAAGAGTCACCGAATATGGTTGAGCCAGCAAAAATAACAGCTCGAACGTCTAAACCTCAAACTGGTGAGCCGCTTCCTCATGAGAGCGCCAAGTTACATGTAACAGGAGAAGCTCTTTACACTGATGATATAGGCACTCCAGCGAGTGCACTTCACGCATATGTTGGACTGTCTCAAGCTACACACGCCCGGATCAAAAATTTGAACCTTGATGCAGTGCGTAATGCTCCCGGTGTAGTGTGTGTTTTGACAGCAAGTGACATACCCGGCTCATCAGACATTGGCCCGGTTTACCCAGGCGACCCGCTGCTTGCAAGCGACACCGTCGAATTCCGGGGTCAAATCCTGTTTGCAGTTGCAGCTGTCAGCAACAAGGCCGCTCGCCGCGCAGCACGGCTTGCTGAAATTGAATACGAAATGTTGCCCGCCGTTTTAGACAGCCAGACAGGACATGAGCTGGAGAGCTACGTGAGGCCTATGCATTGCCAGCGGCGTGGAGACGCAAATGCGGCCATAGCCGAGGCACCCATGAAGCTGGAGGGCGCGTTTCAAAGTGGCGGGCAAGAGCAAATGTATCTCGAAGGACAGGTGTCGCTCGCCATTCCAGATGAGGACGGGAAAATGCTCGTGTATTCCTCAACCCAACATCCTTCGGAAGGCCAAAAACTAGTGGCTGAAGTTCTCAACATCCCCCTTTCGCATGTCACGGTGCAAGTCAGAAGGATGGGCGGAGCGTTTGGAGGCAAGGAAACCAATGCCAATCAATGGGCATGCCTAGCTGCCCTTCTCGCAAATAAGACGTCGCGGCCAGTGCGTCTCAAGCTGTCGAGGGCTGAGGATTTCATATTGACTGGAAAACGTCACCCCTTCCTTTCAAAGTACAAAGTCGGCTTTTCACCAAGTGGGGAGATACTAGGTCTAGAAATAGATTTATTTGGCGACTGTGGCATGTCTCCCGACCTGTCCGACGCTATCGTGGACCGCGCAATGTTCCATATCGATAACTGCTACTACCTTGCTTCAGTAACGGTCAGAGGATATCGCGTCAAAACCAATAAAGTTTCCAATACCGCTTTCCGTGGCTTCGGTGGACCTCAGGGGATCCTAGCAATTGAGAATGTTATTGAAGAAATAGCCAGTGCTACAGGCTTAGACCCACTTGTGGTTAGGCAGAGGAATTTCTATCGGCCCTCGGATAACAGGGACACAACCCACTATGGTCAACGCATCGAGCAGCATATCATTCAACCGCTGGTGGCCCGCCTGATCATCAACAGCGAGTATCACAAACGCAAAAATGAAATTCATCAATTCAACAAAACGAGTGCCGTATTAAAACGCGGCATCGCTATCACTCCTGTTAAGTTCGGCATTTCCTTTACCGTCACGCACCTTAATCAAGCTGGCGCGCTGCTTCATGTTTACACAGACGGGAGTGTGCAACTAAATCATGGCGGCACCGAGATGGGTCAGGGGCTGTACACCAAGGTTGTCCAGATTGTCGCGACTACATTGCAAGTTGACGTAGGGGACATCAGCTGCACTGCCACTCGCACTGACAAGGTACCAAATACTTCCCCGACAGCTGCTTCGTCAGGCTCTGACCTAAACGGCATGGCCGCAAAGCAAGCCGCTGAAACTCTAAAACACCGCTTAAGCGAATTTGCGGCAAAACACTTCGCTGTTGATACCTCTGCCGTTCAATTCGCCAGCGGACATATTCATATAGGTGGTCATACACTCACCTTCGCAGAATTAGCGCGCCTCGCGTACGTCAATAGAGTATCGCTGTCAGCGGTCGGCTATTACCGTACTCCCAAGATTCACTATGATAGAAGCCTCGCACGCGGGCGACCCTTCTATTACTTTGCCTATGGTGCGGCAGTATCGGAAGTCATTGTCGACACCCTTACTGGAGAATACAAAGTTCATAGGGTCGACATCTGCCATGATGTAGGCGAGTCACTGAACCCCGCCTTAGATTTGGGTCAGATCGAGGGAGGATTTATTCAGGGGATGGGGTGGGTGACCAACGAAGAATTGGTTTGGGACGACGAAGGCAGGCTCCTGACAGATGGGCCGGCTAACTATAAAATCCCGGGCGTCGGCGATACACCTGTAGAATTTAATGTCGAGCTGTTGCCGGACAGCCCTAATATTGAAGCCACAATATTTCATTCGAAGGCAGTGGGTGAACCGCCACTCATGCTGGGTATCTCTGTCTGGGCAGCGCTTCGTCATGCGATAGCCAGCCTAGAGGACTACAGAGTGAGTCCACATCTGCCTGTGCCCGCGACACCAGAAAAAGTGTTGCTTTCTTGTGACGGTCTGCGTAACGAGTGACGAGCAAATGCCACACATTGATACCAACACAGACTGGATAGACGCAGTGCAAGAGTTGGAAGCCAAAGGCGAGGCCTTTGTCTTAGTTACAGTACTCGGCACTAAAGGTTCAACACCGCGTGATGTGGGCACTAAAATGGTGTTTAACACTGAAAGCAGTTGCGGCACCATCGGAGGGGGACACCTCGAATATAGTGCAGGTAAGATTGCAGCGGAGCTCCTCGCCGAAGGAAAACAGTCGCAAAGAATTGAGGCCTTTCCGCTAGGGCCAAGCTTGGGTCAATGCTGTGGTGGCAGGGTTAATCTCCTGTTCGAATGCTTCATGCCCACGAGACTTCCACTCATGCTTTTCGGAGCCGGTCATGTTGGCCAGGCTCTTGTACCTTTATTAAATCGGCTTCCGATAGCATTACGCTGGGTCGATTCGCGCATGGCTGAACTACAACCCTCTGGTGGCGGTAGTGCACAGCTTATTGATACTGAGCAACCAGCTTCAGAGGTTGCAGCGATGCCGCCAGAGAGCGCCTATATTATTTTGACTCACAACCACCAGGTTGATTACGAAATTCTACGCGCTGTAATTGATCGTCGAGACGCAGATTTTGTCGGGCTGATCGGCTCTGAGACTAAATGGCGACGCTTTCAAATGCGCCTAGAGCATCATGGCTATGCGGCTGAAAGCTACAAGCATGTGCATTGCCCCATAGGACTCTCCGAGGTGAAAGGCAAGAGGCCGATGGAAGTTGCCATATCTATTGCGGCGCAACTTGTAAAACACTACGAGGCCAAATCTGTGAATAACGTCTCCAGGGGGATACAAGGGAAAGATTTGACCCGGCTAAATCTCGACAGCATCTCAAGACAGGCGTGAGTGTAACAACCATATGAAATTTGGAAATCACGGTGCATAGTGGATGCCTCAGATGAATTCACAATAACTTTTGAAATTATTAAACATCTTCATAAACTAAAACCGTACGAAGGTCGCCAAATAAAAGGTGCTTTAGCCACCACAGTCCCCCCGGGACAAATTATCTACCAGGATGGAGAGATATGTGGCGGCCCAACCAATAGACGCATGCCAGGACACCCGGGATAGATAAATGGAAGTTGACTTTGGTGAACTCAGGACCTACTTCACTGATCTGCTCGACGCACGTCTCGGCGGCAGAGCCATCGAGTGCTCTGACCAATGGTTTGCCGGTTGCGAGAATCTAGTTAACCCCGACCCACCCATATATAAAGATCGTCATTTCATCTCGACGGGCCAGTGGATGGATGGATGGGAATCTCGCCGGGCCTTTGGGAGACGTGCGCGGACAGTTGACCACGATTGGTGCGTCTTACGGTTGGGCGCTCCAGGTACCTTACGTGCTCTTAACATTGACACCTCTCACTTCAAAGGCAATGCACCGGAGTATGCATCAGTTGATGGCGCATGGCGGCCATTTGGCGAAGAGACAGACCTGAACTGGTTCGACTTACTCCCACCCTCGGCAATAGAGCCTGATACCCCCAACTATTTTGAAGCCCTGTCAGACCAACCTGTGTCCCATCTCCGACTAAAAATCTATCCTGATGGCGGAGTTGCGCGCCTGAGAGCATTTGGGGTGGTAAGGCTGGCGCGGGAACAGTTTGCGATGGATGAATTAGTAGATCTTGCTAGCATCTCAAACGGCGCCAGACCTCAACAATGTTCAAACCAATTTTTCAGCACTCCTGCGAACATGCTGATGCCAAATATGGCAAGACATATGGGGGATGGTTGGGAGACAAAACGACGCCGGGATGAGAAGTATGATTGGTGCATAGTCAGACTCGGTTGCAATGGCGACGTTCGTAAAATCATCGTTGATACCAGCCACTTTCGAGGGAATTTCCCCGACAGCTGTTCAGTAGACGGTATAAATTCGGCAAATGGGGACGTCGAGCCTGGAGATAGCGGCTGGCAGACAATTCTCCCAGCTACCCGGCTCCAAGCTGACAGAGCACACATCTTCACAGGCGGTTTTTTGAATTGCGTCGGCCAGCAATTCAGTCATATCCGATTGAACATATATCCCGACGGTGGCGTCAGTCGACTGAGAGTTTATGGTGCACCTGAATATGGAGATTGAGAATGAGCCTGCCCCTTCTAAACTCTGCGTCCCAAGACACTGCAGCGACTTATTTAAGAAAATGTTGTTCAAGTGAGGAGTGGATAACTCGCATGTTGCGGCAAAGACCTTTTCGTGATTCTGATGCCGTGCATGCGGCAGCAGACAGCGCTTGGATTGATCTCGGAGAGCAAGATTATTTAGAAGCATTTAGCGGTCACCCTAAGATTGGAGATATCCAGTCGCTCCAAAAAAAATATTCTGATTCCGCCAATCTCGCCAGATCGGAACAGTCTGGAGTCGAATCCGCATCTCCCGAAATACTGCAAAAGCTCTCAGCAGCTAATCATGCTTACGAAGAGAAATTTGGATTTATTTTTATCGTCTGTGCCACAGGTAAAAGCGCGCCTGAAATGCTGGCGATACTTCAAGATCGCCTTGAGGGGGAGCGGGCAGCAGAACTGAAAACCGCATGTGAGCAACAGCGGCAAATTTTTCACCTTCGACTGGACAGCTTTCTATGCCAGAAATCAGCACCCACATCTTAGATACGTCTCGGGGGCGCCCTGCGACTGGGGTGGAGGTTACCCTCAGCCAATGGACTGGAAACCGCTGGAAGACTCTAAGCAAAGCTGTGACAGACGAGAACGGACGGATCACAGACTTGCTCCAAGGTACAACGCATGGTGAACAGGGTTTGTACAGACTGCAATTCGCCACAGAGAAATATTTTTCCGCGCTCAACACTGAGGCGCTGTACCCATGGGTGGATGTTGTCTTTGGAATAAAGGATGCAAACGAAAAATATCATATCCCCCTACTACTCTCCGGTCATGGCTACACCACCTATCGAGGCACTTAAAGATATTGAACTCGTTGTATGCCAAACCACTTAATGCGTTGGAATTCTCGCTCTATGGCGATGTCATTGAATTGAGAGAAGACAACTTAAAGTTCTCGATAAATCAGGGAACGGCAGTGAGGCACCATGCATTGTCGAAAGTGGAGCTTTCAGACGCGAATGACGAGGCGATAGTAAGTATCTTCCTCACAGAGCGAGCTGCTTTGCCTTTTACTGCAGAGGCGATGGAGTGCCACCCCTTGGGCAGTCAGGCCTTCATTCCTTTGAGTGATAGCCCCTACCTAGTAGCGGTCGCGCCGGCGGGCCAGTTAAAGCCGCAGTCGGTTGAATTATTCATTGCGCAGCCTAATCAAGGCGTCAATTATCACAAGGGTGTCTGGCACCACCATCTTCTCGCGCTTCGTGAAGCAAGTCGGTTCCTTGTCATAGATAGGCAAGGTCCGGGCACTAACTGCGAAGAGGTCAAGCTTGATCCGCACCTCATCTTTTCCGTGGAGGAGTAGGTTTGATCGGTGAAGCATTCCGTGGCGGGATTTTTCATTTCTTGTCGGATCCTAAAGACGGCGTTACGGGGTGCTATGAATTCTTTGAGGACGGCCTCCTTGTGGTTGAAAATGGACGAATTACTCAGCTCGGTGATGCCGAGCCGTTAGTTGATGAACTCGATATTAGCGTCAGGATTCACGAATATGCAGGGAAGATAATCTGCCCAGGCTTCGTTGACACACATGTCCACTACCCGCAACTGGCAATAATTGCCTCCTACGGTGAGAGCTTGCTTGATTGGCTTGAGTGTTACGCATTCGATGAGGAGAAGAAGTTCGACGATGCCGACCACTCGCTCACGACCGCTAATCATTTCCTTGACGAGCTGCTGCGCTGCGGGACCACGACAGCACAGGTGTTTGGAACGGTTCACCCTGAGTCAGTAGAAGGCTTCTTTACTGCAGCGGAGCAAAGAGATCTCCGCATGATCTGCGGGAAGGTTCTGATGGACCGCAACGGCCCACTAGGGCTTCTAGATACGCCTGAAACTAGCTACATCGATAGCAAAAATTTAATAGAGCGCTGGCATGGCCGGGGCCGTCTTCGCTACGCGGTATCGCCACGCTTCGCGCCGACATCTACCCCTGATCAACTAGCCACTGCGTGCCAGTTACTGCGCGAGTATCCCGGCACACACCTACAAACACATTTGTCTGAGGACAAGGAGGAAATTAACTGGGTCAAGTCTTTGTTTCCCAGTTGTAAAAACTATCTTGATGTTTACAAACGAGCTGGCCTGCTAGGGAAGCGAAGTACTTTCGCCCACTGTCTTCATTTAACAGAGGCTGATTGGGAAATTTTACAGGATGAGAGGTGCAGCGTAGCTTTTTGTCCTTCATCAAACTTATTTTTAGGCAGCGGATTATTTGATCTACCGCGCCTACAGTTTGCCGACGTGAAGGTGGGCATCGGCACAGACGTCGGAGCTGGCACTTCACTCTCGATGCTGCAGACGATTGCCGATGCTTACAAGACTCAGCGGCTTGCGGGCAACGATTTAAGTCCATTGAGTGGTCTTTATATGGCAACACTTGGTGGCGCTAAAAGTCTGGACTGTGATGCAGACATTGGAAACTTTAAAATCGGTAAGGAAGCTGACTTCACCGTCTTGGACCCTGAATCCACGCCCTTGATGAGCTATCGCATGCAAAACTGTAAATCTCTGGAAGAAAGGTTAGCCGTAATAGTCCTGCTCGGAGATGATCGAGCTATTTCAGCGACATACGCGAATGGTCATTGCGTTCACGACCGAGACATTGACGAAGAAAGTTGATGGAAACTTATTTTCTTGACTGGCTAGAGTTAGTCCTTAGATGGCTCCATGTCATAACAGGCATCGCCTGGATAGGGGCATCCTTTTACTTTGTCTGGCTGGACAATAGCCTGGAAGAGCCGCCTAGGTGGAAAATAGATAATGGCGTGAAGGGCGAGCTGTGGGCAGTTCACGGCGGAGGAATCTACGAAGTCGGTAAATATCGTCTTGGTCCAGCCAAGCTACCTGAAACCCTTCACTGGTTTAAATGGGAAGCTTACAGCACGTGGTTGAGTGGCATGGTTCTAATGGTGCTCATCTTTTACGTGGGTGCCGACACTTATCTCATTGACCCAAGAATTGCTGAATTATCGCGTATAGAAGCGATCGTCTTTGGCATTAGCTTCATTGTAGGGGGTTGGTTGCTATACGAGCTGCTGTGCTCCACTGCAATCGTTACAAATGGTCCCGCCATCGCTTTGTGTTTAACATTTAGCGCCGCTGTCGCGTCATGGGCTCTGACCAGCCTGTTTAGTGGACGAGGTGCCTTTATTCATTTAGGCGCGATGATCGGAACAATAATGGCTGGGAACGTTTTCAGAGTGATAATTCCCTCGCAGCGAGCATTAGTCGCTGCAATCGAGGCAGGCAAGGAACTCGATCCGGCTTGGGGTGCAAAGGCAAAACTTCGTTCTACGCACAACAACTATTTCACGTTGCCGATTCTCTTTATTATGGTCAGCAACCATTATCCGATGACATATGCACACACGCATAATTGGTTAATACTGCTCGCTCTTATTATGATATCCGCGTTTGCGCGTCACTTTTTTAACCTGCGGCACCGTGGGATATTTAGGCCGTCTATTCTAGTTACCTCAGTAATCGCCACATCGGCTCTTGCTTGGGTACTAATGCCTGTGAGAGCAATTCCTGAGACAAAGCCCGCGAATTCCATTAGCGATGTGGAGGTAACTGCCTTGATATCTAAGCATTGTGTCGCCTGTCACGCAGCTCAGCCTTCCCATCCAGCGTTTACCTCTGCCCCTGGCGGTATAGCATTAGAAACCATCGCACAGATCAAAAGATGGTCAACTCAGATTAGGGCAGTGGCAGTGGACACCGAAGATATGCCCATGGTTAACAGCACTAACATGACAGCGGACGAACGACAGGCGCTCGGGCAATGGATAGAGAAAACCGCTAAGCGCTAGCCTCTCTTGATTGGGTAATAATTTGTTCATGGCTGCCCATTACCCACCGCTTACTCAGTGATGATGCTAGTTGGAAACCCTGACTGACAGATTTATCGCAACCGCTAGCCCCATGGAAAATAGGGATCATAGTCACGGTATCCGTTGATCTCATAGGCATAGTAAAAAATCAGTGACACACACCGCGACAACTTGGTCAAATCGCAGAAGCTACCAATTAATAATTTCGCGCCCGTTCGATAGACTCGGGGTAGAGCAAACCTGCACTTAACGGTTCAAACCCCAAAGGCGGAGGATCGCATTGGAATCACCATCGAAGCAGTATGTAAATGAAGAGGACCTGCTGGTTGACTCATTTCGCTTAGCAGTATCGGTATTCGACAGCGGTTTCAAACCCGATTTTATCGTTGGCATTTGGCGTGGTGGGTCTTCGATCGGAATCTACGTCCAAGAGTGCCTACAATTCTTGGGGTTCAAAACCGACCACATTTCTATACGCACATCATACCAAGGGGTGCAAAGCTATGCGGACACGATAAGCAAGCCCGAGACCATTCGGGTGCATGGGTTGCAGTATTTGTTCGAAAACCTCAATCACCAAGACAATTTGCTCATTGTGGATGATGTGTTCGGCTCGGGCCAAAATATAGAGGCCGTGATAAGGCGACTAACTCAAAAGTGCAAGCGTAATATGCCGGGCGATGTTCGAATCGCCGTTCCGTACTATAAGCCAACCAAAAACCAAACAGGCCGCGTTCCAGACTACTATCTGCATACTACTGAAAGCTGGTTGGTGCTCCCCTATGAACTTCAGGGCCTGTGCCTAGAGGACATCAAGCTACATAAACCCGAGGCGGCCGCTATCCTAAAAACAGCCCTAGGTGCGTCTGAATAGGCTCCTAACCGCACACATCTGGTGACAAGGAATCAAGCCACATCGCTGCGGCTGAATCTGGGCAATTAAACCTACGATCGCCTCTCAAATTTCCCATAAAAACTCAACGCTCGCTTGCGTCGTGGGAGGTAGGCCAACACCGGCGCTCCCAAGAGGGCCACGCCAAGTAAACTAAGCACGATAACCATAGGGTTATGCGTTAGTGAAGCAATCCAATCTGCATGCTGATGGCCCGGGTGTGCGAAAACGGTTAGTGGGAGCACCAAACTTAACAGCAACATTTTCATTTTACCTTCTCCTCCTGCAACGAACTTGATTGTGGGTTTAACATCCCACGATCTACGATGAAAGCTAAGATCTCTTGTATCCCCTGGCCCGTCTTCATGTTGCTGAAAACAAATGGACGGTCTCCTCGCATTTTTTTTGCATCGCGTTCCATGACGTCCAACGAAGCACCCACTAGCGGCGCGATATCAACCTTATTAATGACGAGCAAATCGCTTTTCGTGATGCCAGGACCACCTTTACGAGGAATCTTGTCACCCGCACTGACATCGATTACGTAAATTGTGAGATCAGACAACTCCGGAGAAAAAGTTGCACTAAGGTTGTCCCCGCCCGATTCGACGATCACCAGCTCAAGGTTTTTGTACTGACTGCTTAAATGATCTATGGCGGCAAGATTCATTGACGCATCCTCGCGAATCGCGGTGTGAGGGCATCCACCTGTCTCTACACCCAATATTCGATCTTTCTCGAGAGCACCATGGTTTGTCAGAAATTGAGCATCCTCTTGAGTGTAGATGTCGTTAGTCACTACAGCCATGTCGTAGTTGTCGCGCATCGCTTTACATAAGAGCAGGGTAAGCGCGGTTTTTCCCGAGCCAACTGGACCACCAATCCCCACACGTAATGTTTGCATCGAATCTCCTATGAACGAAAAAGTCGTGAGTACTGGGTCTCGTGCTGCGCACTCAATATGGCAAGGTTGGGCGCTGTCGAAAAAGCGGTATCGAGCTTCGTAAGTTTAGATTGGGTTAAACATTCAAGTATTCTAGGCTTTAGGGACATTAACACCTTCTGTAAGACGTTCTGCCCTAGCGGCACAGCCTTCGCCGCAACAGTTATTTGATTTTCCAGCCAGGACCACAGGAATGCAGTCACTGTCCACTCCTCGGGCACCTCCAATTTTCTCGCAAGCCATCCGTAAAGAGAAACGACCGAATATTCAACGACGTTAGGAGTATCTATCTCTAGGTTTTCTGCCCACTTCTTCAAAGAGGACCCAAGCAATAAATCCTCACTTAGGAGCTCCGCTGTCTCTCTAGATGCAAGGATTTGCTCGTTTACGACTGCCCATGCGGCACTAGTCTCAGCTTGATAGGCCTTTCGTAAGTAGTGGCAATCTAAAGTTTGAAGTGAGTCCCTGAGCACGTTATCACACCAAGTTTCCAGTGCCACCGCTCCCGCAACGTGACCTGACTCGATCGCCGCTTCCAAACCCTGACTGAACGCGAATGCGCCAATGGGTAAGCTGGGAGAAAACAAATGCAATGCGCCCAAAATTGCTCTGTCAGTGTCAGTGTCAGTGTCAGTGTCCATGACGATGCTCAGCGTGTTTGGCATAAGCTCCACTCTCAGGATAAAACGGCCGCTCGACATTTTTGACCGTTAAACCCCAATCACTGCACATGTTCGCTAACACGTGGTCTGGCTGAAAACGCACAATTAATTCGGTGATCTCGATAGGAGTGTGGCGGTTACCCAAGTGATAACAGGTCTTCGCAAATATGAGTGAGTTATCTGTTGTAGCCTCAACGAGCGGCTCAGGGGCTGCTCGAATAATTACAGTTCTTCCGTCCTCACTTCTTAAACGATCCCCGTCAAGCAACACCGTGCCACGCTTTAAAAATATACCCGCAGATTCACCAGAGTCAGTGACAACTTTGAGTCGACCACGTTTTCGGGAATCGTAGTCAAGAGAGATAACACAGTCATACGCCGTCCCCTCCTCTATCCTCTGGGTAAATTCAAGCACGCGATTTCCCACTCAAAATAAAAAATATCTCTGTGCCAAAGGCAATGAAGACGCCGGTTCACAGATCAAAAGCTCACCGTCAGCTCTAACTTCATAAGTCTCTGGATGCACTTCAATTACTGGCTGAGCAGAGTTTAGCTTCATATCAGTCTTGGTTACCGAACGAATATCTCTAACGACTGATATATTCCGCTTAGTGTTTTTCATCCATGGATTATCTGTGTCCAACGAAAGTTGAGAGACGAAAGTGGCCGAGAGCGCGGACGCAGACGATCCCATCGAACCAAACATCGGCCTAAAGTGTGTCGGTTGCGGCGTTGGTATGGACGCATTCGGGTCCCCCATAGGCGCGGCTGCGATGAATCCGCTTTTGATAATCAAACTCGGCTTTGTTCCGAAGAAGGCAGGCTTCCAAAGGACGAGGTCTGCCATCTTCCCAATTTCGATTGACCCAACTTCGTGAGATATCCCATGTGCGATGGCAGGATTAATGGTGTACTTAGCGATATACCGCTTTGCCCTGAAGTTATCGTGCCAACTCGGATCCTCTGCTAGTGAACCAAATTGGTCCTTCATCTTGTGGGCGGTTTGCCATGTTCGCGTAACCACCTCTCCAACACGACCCATAGCCTGTGAATCTGAGGCAATCATACTAAACGCGCCTTTATCGTGAAGAATATCCTCTGCGGCGATAGTCTCTTTTCGAATCCGACTATCCGCAAACGCAACATCCTCAGGAATATTAGGTGAGAGATGATGACAGACCATCAACATATCCAAATGTTCATCTACAGTATTTATAGTGTAGGGGCGCGTTGGGTTTGTTGAGGAGGGCAGCACGTTTGCCAAACCGGCAGCTTTGATAATGTCAGGCGCATGCCCGCCACCGGCCCCCTCCGTGTGGTAAGTGTGGATTGTCCGACCGTTAATCGCCTTAATCGTCTCTTCCACGAAACCACTCTCGTTGAGAGTGTCCGTATGAATAGCAACTTGTGTGTCTGTCTCTTCCGCAACAGCAAGGCACGTATCTATGGCTTGGGGCGTGGTACCCCAGTCTTCATGAAGTTTGAGGCCGCAAGCTCCCGCGCGAATTTGCTCGACCAACGGATCGCGCCGACTTGAGTTCCCCTTGCCCAGAAAGCCAAAGTTCATGGGTTGGTCTTCGATGGCTCGCATCATCATTCCCAAATTGAAACGCCCAGGAGTGCAAGTGGTTGCGTTGGTGCCTGTTGCAGGCCCTGTCCCACCTCCAATCATCGTCGTTATGCCACTGGCGAGCGCTTCATCAATCTGTTGGGGACAGATGAAATGAATGTGAGAGTCAATACCTCCCGCGGTTAAGATTTTACCCTCACCTGCTACCACCTCTGTTGCAGGCCCAATCACGATATTCACACCAGCCTGAATATCAGGATTGCCCGCCTTTCCAATGCCAGCTATGCGACCATGCTTCACGCCCACATCCGCCTTCACTATCGCCGAATAGTCAACGATCAATGCATTGGTTATGACCAGATCCATACATTCCGAATCTGCGGCTTGTGACTGGCCCATTCCGTCACGAATTACCTTGCCGCCACCAAACGTGACCTCCTCACCTGGAACCGCGTGGTCAGATTCTGGGGAAACCCAGAGGTTGGTATCTCCAAGTCGGACTGAGTCACCAACTGTTGGGCCGTAGAGCTCAGAGTACGCCTGCCGTGAAATCTTCATATCGAGCTCTCTATGGTCCCGTTTATCAAACCGCGGAACCCATAAATCTCACGTTTTCCCGCCATCGCTACTAGTTCAACTGTTCGTTGCTGCCCAGGCTCAAACCGCACCGCAGTGCCAGCTGGTATGTTGAGCCGGAACCCTCTTGTGTCGTCACGCTCAAACGTCAAACAGGGATTCACCTCGAAGAAGTGGTAATGAGAGCCGACTTGAATAGGACGATCTCCAGCGTTTGCAACAAATATTGTCAAAATTTGCCTACCTTCATTAAGCGTGATTTCGCCCTGCTCAATTTTCATTTCTCCTGGAATCATGGGTTCAAACCCTCCTGTATGGGTTCGTGAACAGTTACCAATTTTGTACCGTCTGGAAACGTGGCTTCTACTTGCACCTCATCTACCATCTCCGCCACCCCCTCCATCACCTGATCTCGGGTGATAATCGTCCTGCCGAGTTGCATTAACTGGGCGACGGTCTTTCCATCGCGAGCCCCTTCCAGAATCTCCATGCTGATCAACGCTACCGCTTCTGGGTAGTTGAGTGGGAGTCCTCTTGCCAAACGGCGCTCGGCTACTAAGCCTGCGGTGAATAACAACAACTTGTCTTTCTCGCGCGGCGTTAAATCCATCTAAGTTCTCCATATGCGTGGGCTGGCTACAGGCCTATCCACTAGTTTTGGACCAATAGCTGTCCACAATTGCTCGAGTGCGGATTTCGTCTCTTCTTCCACGCCAGACAGAATTCGAGCAGTTATCAGGCATTCTCTAATGGCCGAGACGCCAGAATGGACGTCGAAAGACTTCAACAACTCGCGAGCGACCGACACCACATCGGATGTAGTGCCAGAGTTCACGGGAAGAACTACAGTCACAGAGGCGAAACTGACCATACCGTTTAATCCACTGACGGCGTTTACAGTTTGAGGGGTGAGCCTCAAATTCTCTCGAAACAGTAGCCGATCCTCCCGGGAAACTCTGAGAGACTGTATTAGCTGTCCATTTTCAAAAGGATGGCCGCCAGCACGCCGCCCAAAAATAAGATGCTCCCAGCCAAAAAATAATGCCCTCGAATCCACATTAACAAAAGTTTCCAGCTCTCCAAATGCTCCGTTAAAAACGATCGTATCCTGAGGCAAGTGTGCACAAAAACCGTCGGATGTTACGTCTATATGAGTGCTTGCTCTTTGCGGTATTTGATTCTGGCGAGCCTGATACAACTTTCCTGAAGCAGGAGTTGTAATCAATACCTTGGCCCCCGGATTCACTTTGAATCGCGACTGCAAACTATCTCCCGACACCATACCTCCAGGTGGGTGTAAAACATAGCAATGTGCAAGCTCACCATCATGAAACAACTTTTGAATTCGCAACGGGCCCTTATGTGAGAGTCTTACGAGCGCAGTTTTTCCAGCAGCAGTTCTTTGGAAATCACAATCAATACTCGCAGGCCAAACACTAGATTGGTGGCTACAGTCGTCTCCGTCTTCGAATTGGCTGCGGTCTATTCTGGGGGGGGGGATCATAAGGCATGAAAGGGATGGTATTTGTACCAATGCTTCGCGATATCCACGCGGCGGCAGATCCAGACTTGATCGTGTTGTTCTATGTGGTCGAGGAAACGCTGTAGCGCAGCGAACCGGCCCGGCCGCCCGGCCAACCGGCAGTGCAGGCCAATCGACATCATCTTTGGGGCTTCTTCACCTTCCTTATACAGCACGTCAAACGCGTCTTTCAAATAACCGAAAAACTGCTCGCCAGAATTAAAGCCCTGAGGTGTGGCAAAGCGCATATCGTTGGTATCTAGAGAATATGGCACCACCAGCAGTGGCTCCTCTCCGCCGCCGTGAGGCAAATCCACTTTGGTCCAGAACGGCAAATCATCGCTGTAATTGTCTGAGTCATACAAAAAGCCACCGTGCTCGACCACCAAAGATCGTGTGTTTGGACTGTCACGCCCGGTGTACCAGCCGAGCGGGTGCTCGCCAGTGAGTTCTCGAAGAATCTCAACGGCCTCGCGCATGTGTTCGCGCTCGGTATCAATTTCCATGTTTTGGTAGTGAATCCACTTTAAACCATGACAGGCGATTTCATGCCCAAGGCGTTGGAATTCGGAAGTTAAGTCCCGATTACGTTGCAATGCTGTAGCGACCGCAAACACGGTCAATCGCAGATCACGCCGCTCAAATTCTCTCAGGATACGCCAAACCCCAACCCGGGAGCCGTATTCGTAAATCGACTCCATACTCATGTGGCGATCTTTATAGGGCAGCGCGCCGATAATCTCCGATAAAAATTGCTCTGAATGCTCGTCGCCATGCAGTACGTTATTCTCACCACCTTCCTCGTAATTCAATACAAATTGGACGGCAATACGGGCATTATCGGGCCATTTGGCGTGAGGTGGTGTAGGCCCGTAGCCAATCAAATCACGAGGGTAATCAGAGTTCATCTGTTGGTTCCTAAATACTATTGAGATCGCTCGCCGCCGAAACATCAACTAGGCGCAGAATGAGCCACAATTTCCGGCCTCCAAGCCGCCATAACATCATCGCTTAACTGGTTGTGCAATGCCGCAATATTTTCCTTAACCCGCCGTGGCATCTATTTTGTAAGAACTGCGTAAACATACATAACGGCCTGCGGTGGTGTACCAAGGGCATATCGACAGCGAAGAGAGAAGGAACTGAAACATGGCTGATTGCGGATGCGGACGCAGCCCTACAGGGCAATGTATTGGCTGGCACAACCTATCTGAGGAGGAGTACCAGCAGAAACTGAAAGAGCATCAACAGAAAGAGGCCGAGAACAACAACGACGCTAACGAATGAATGCACAGCAGTCTCGGCGTGCGCTAACTAAGGCGTCGGTAAGGAAGTGAGCATCCTGCCTGATGCCTGAAGGTCCCGAAATACGTCGAGCCGCCGACAAAGTAGAGGCGGTATTGAAAGACAAGACTGTCGAACGGATCGAGTTCGGGCTGCAGCCGCTTAAAAAGTTTTCAAAGGCGCTGACTGGCACCACGGTGTTGCAGTTAGAGACCCGTGGCAAGGCGCTCCTGACCCATTTCGACTCTGGTCATACCATCTACTCCCATAATCAGCTTTACGGCGTTTGGCGCGTCGTGAAACGCGACAAACTGCCTAAGACTAACCGTCAGCTCAGACTAGCTCTGCATACTGACCAGCATAGCGCCCTCCTCTACAGCGCATCAGACATCAGCGTGTGGAACACAGAAAAGATCGAGGAGCATCCGTTTCTGCAGCGTATTGGCCCCGATATTCTCAATCCCAACCTCACCTGGCGGGAAGTCGCAGAACGACTGCAGAGCAGGACGTTTGCAGGCAGAGCCCTGAGCTCTGTCTATCTGGATCAGGCATTCCTTGCTGGATTAGGTAACTACCTGAGGAGCGAGATTTTATTTATCGCGGGTATTCATCCAGCGAGAAAAGCCCGAGAGCTGAGCAAAGGCGAGATCGGCAAGTTGGCCCGCATCACGCTGGATATCAGCCAACGCAGCTATGCCTCGCAGGGCGTGACAATCCCGGATCAACAATACAAAGCACTAAAAAAGAACGGTGTCAGCTTCGGTAAAGCTCGTTTCTTTGTCTTCAGCCGTGCCAACCAACCATGCCGAGTATGCAAAACTAAGATTAAGCGTTCAACCGCCAACTCCCGGCGAATTTATACCTGCGCCACCTGCCAACCCAATGAATGAGCGCGCCCGTCGCAAGATCGCTTTGCTGACTGTTCGTATGGCCGGTGAGGCATGTCATGCTTTCCTGGCCTTTACTCCTGTTGGGATCCCCCGATGCTGCAATTTCTTTTTTTGATCCTTGATGTAGTGATCGTCGTGGCGTTCATCACCGGACCCTGGATCTTCCTGACAAAACTTAATGTTCAGTGGCCCAACTGGCTAAAGGACGGAATCGTTGGAGTAATTGCTTTCGTCATTTGGGCGGGCATTGCACTGTATCTCGCCACCCAAACGATTATTTGGCTGGGCCTCGTGCCGTAAGGCGTCTATCCCGGCCAACAGGCTTGCGACGACACGGAAGGCTTAAGAGCAAGCAAGATTGAAGGTTGCGGCCACCTTCTACTAATTAATTTAGCTTGATCCGTGGCTGGAATCGAAGAAGCGACAAAGAAGGGGTAAGCTATTAAACTCGGGTATTTGTCGTGCCGTATCAGATCGCGTTTGCTCATGCAATGGTTGTGCTGGCCGGCGCGCTGAGTGGGACATTAACTTCCTGCCGATCCCGACCAGCGGAGTGGGCTGCTTTTACAGAGACGACCTGTCAACCGTATTCGTCTGCGAGAAGACCATCGCGTCCGCCACGTCACCCGTCACTTGGCTGCTCAATTATGTAGTCACAGGGGCACCCAGAATCTTGCCGTGGCAAAAAATGACGCGATTACCCATCACTAAGGAGCCAAAGAGATGAAAATTGAAGGGGGATGTTATTGCGGCGAGGTCCGCTATCGCTTTGATGGCGAACCAGGGCCAGCGATGCAATGCCACTGCAGGGAGTGCCAGTACATCACGGGGGGAAATCCCAACGTATTTGTCATGATTCCCAAGTCCGGGCTTCAATTCACTCAAGGTGAGCTGAGCTCATTCCAGCGCACGGATATTGAAACTGCTGTGACCCGACACTTCTGCCCAAAATGCGGCACCGCCGTCGGGACAACCACACCCGGCGCCCCTGATGTTTTCGTAATGAAGGTGGGCACAATGGATAACGCCGCATTTTTTCAACCTGACATGGCGATTTTCGCCAAGGACGCGGCGCCTTTTCATCACATCCCCAACGGCGTCCCAAGCTTCGAGGAACTGCCCCCCGGTTTTTGATCTGAAAGCTGAACTTCAAGCAGTGATGAAAAGAATGCTGACACCAAAAAGGCCATTAGCATCAACATCACCTCAGTCAGTCCAGACCTTATGCCGAAAAGGGAGAAGCCAGCGCTGACATGATCTCTCATAGAGATGGTCCTACGGTACACTAAGCGCGTGAGAAATAGGATCTTTGTTCAGGTCTGGGGAAACAGCTTTATGCCGATAAAGAATTTTTTAATCCTTATGTCTTTTATCCTTTTCAATTCACACGCAATAACAGCAGTTACAGATGAGGGATACTCGCGGACATCACATCCTTACATCTTTCATTTGGTGCAAGCAAAACTGTGGCAATCCACTGTGTCTACAAATGGCGGCGTATATTACCCGCCAACTTATGACTTAGATGGTTTCACACATGGAACTGCTAATCCCAACAAACTGTTAGTTGTGGCCAACCACTTTTATCGAGAGGTAGATGGGGACTGGCTGTGTTTACGCATGACTTCGGAGTCACTAAAAAGATCGGGCGTGGAGGTGGTTTTTGAGGGCACTGCGCCAGTAGGAGACAAGCCGGCTGACTTCGAGGGATCAGATGATGAGCTGTACCCACATATTTTGGGAGGTATCACTCCGGACGCGGTCTTAGCAATTCACAAAGTAAGTAGGAATGACTCGGGGGATTTTATAGCCATAGATGACCTAGAGGTGTCGGACCACAAGCAACCATGAGCGCGATTTTGATCTCGGCGCGCCGACCGCGTCTGAAAAGTAGCGCCCCTTTTTTCACAGCGTTCAGATATCTTGAAACTGGCATAGGGAGTGCACCGCGATGGATTTGCTTTCTATCCGTTGCCGGCCCGTTAAATCTGGTAGCTCAACGACAAAGCCACAACTCGCGACGCTGCCACCGGCACCCAAAATAAGGTCAATTGCGGCGCACGCGCTACCGCCGGTCGCTAAGAGATCATCAATTACAATAATGCTATCTTTGGGTTTAATTGCATCTTTATGAATCTCTAGGGTGCTCGAACCGTATTCAAGTTCGTAGTGTTGTTGAAAAACTTCGGACGGCAAATTGCCCGCCTTCCGAGCAGGGACAAAACCCACGTTGAGTTCATATGCAACTGCAGCACCAAAAATAAACCCTCTAGCTTCGATACCCACCACCTTGTCTATCTCGTTGCCCTCAAATGGCTTAGCGAGCGCTGAAACTGTCTGGTGAAAAGCGATCGGATCTAGCAGGAGAGTGGTCACATCGCGAAAGAGAATGCCGGGTTTCGGATAATCTGGAATCGTTCGTATATGTTCGCTCAGTAACATCTTCTATTTTGCATTTCGGGGTGACAATGGCCTGACCCATATATTAACAGTCAAAGGTCCCGAGGATCTTCTTTGGGTTCTTTGTTGTCGAGTTCATGGCAGGCATCTGGTCACCATGCTCGTTCGGGGCGACCTTATCGCTTTGGGTCAGCTGGCAGCCGCTTGCGTTAGCCTCTCATATTTGCTTCGACATGACCTCTCACATTGAGATAGTCCTGCGGTAAGCTCGGGGCATGAGATCTCTTGCTCACCCACTAAGGACTGACCGAACCTGTATGGCTCGCTCAACTCGGCGGACAGGATTTCCAAGCAACAGCATATTATTTTGCAGGGTAGCGGGTCGTGTCGAGATAATTAGAGTTGGTGTCTCCTCTCCACCGGTCGCTAATACTTCCTTCCCCTGCATTCGCTACATTTTTAAGTCCCTGGCCTGAGATCAATTAACGCAAGATATGCAGTGAAAACTGACTTTTTTGAAATCGGATCCAGAGGCAGCACGCCGCTCAGAGAGCTGCTGGCCTCGCTCACTACCTTTGCCACTATGGCTTATGTTCTTGCGGTGCATCCCATGATCATGGCAGACGCCGGTATGGACCGGGCCCAAGTCATTACCGTGACGGCCCTGGTGGCCGGATTGGCTTCCATCCTGATTGGCCTTATGGCCAATGTGCCGATCGCGCAGGCGCCTGGCATGGGCTCCAATGGCCTCGTCGCCTACACGCTGGTGCTGGGCATGGGTGTACCCTGGCAGGGAGCCCTAGGACTCGTGTTCTGGAGCGGCGTCTTCTTTCTGCTGCTTACCGTTACCGGCATTCGCAAGATCCTGTTGGATGCCTATCCTAGCGACCTTAAGCGGGCCCTGACCGCCGGTATTGGCGTGTTCATCATGTTCATCGGCCTGAAGTCAGCTGGTATCGTGGTTGCCGCGCCAGAGCCAATTCTTTTAAAGCTCGGCAGCTTGTCAGAACCCGCTGTCCTGCTGGCTCTGGCTGGCATTCCACTAACCGCGGCCCTGCTTGCCTTAGGGGTGCCGGGAGCGATACTAATCGTGATTCTGGCTCTGACGTTTGTCGCCTTCTCGATACCCAGCGGCTCCGAGACGCTAGCTGCGCCCCCTGCTCAATGGCTGGCTGCGCCGGCTGCAATCGACCAACTGTGGTTAGCACTGGACCCTGGCTATCTATGGCGGCACCTTGGTGCAGCTTTTCCAGCCTTGCTATCACTCGTGTTCATCGATCTGTTCAGTTCACTGGCTGCCGCCAATGCGGTATGCCAGCGCGCGGGACTGACTGACGACGAGGGCAACATGCTGCGCCCGATGCGGATACTGTCCGCGGACGCCCTGGCCACCATGGGCGCCTCGCTGGCCGGCACCACCACAACCAATGTTTACGGAGAGTCGGCGGCGGGGGTGGAAAGCGGTGGCCGAACAGGCCTTGTAGCGATTCTGGTGGGCTTGCTGTTCTTGCTGGCCATGTTTACCCATCCGCTGCTCGCCGTAATCCCGCCACAGGCCGTGGCACCAGCGCTGGTCGTGGTTGGCCTGATAATGTTCAGCGAAGCCGCGGATATAGACTTTTCCGATCGGGTTACCGGCGCCGCGGCTGCCTTGACCGTCCTGCTTATGGCACTTACCTCCATCAGCAACGGCATGGCCATTGGGCTCATCGTTTATGTACTGGCTATGTCTTTGGTCGGACGGTGGCGCTCTGTGCACTGGATGGCTTACCTGCTAGCCTCAAGTTTCGCACTGTATTTCCTGCTGCGTTAGCTTTCCCGTATAGAGGATCGGCTAGAGACCATGCAGATACCAACCATCAGTTTCGCGTCAAGGGACGCGACGCGGCTCGCCAATCTCGAGGCGGCTCTTGCTGATACAGGCTTTATGTTACTCAGCGATACCGGTATCGAAGTAGCACAGATCAGCGCTGTATTTGAGGCGAGTCGAAGTTTTTTCCAGTGCTCCGACGAGTTCAAACAGCGCTTCCGTTATCACGGTGCCACAGATAACTTCGGTTACCAGTCTGTGGGTATGGAATCACTGGACCCCGACCGTCCACCGGATCTGAAGGAGGCGCTTACGGTACGCAACCCCTCTGCGCGTCGCGACGCAGACTGGCCCTCGGCAGGTCTCCGCGACCTGTTACTCGACTTTTACCAGCGCTGCTTGGTCGTGGCCCACAAGCTGCAGGGCGACACCGCGACGTTACTGGACGTACCCCGTGATTACTTTCATTCACGCATCACTGGCGAGAACGTAACACTGAGACTGCTGCACTACCCGCCACTGGCCGCCAGGAAGTCCGGGCAACTTGGTGCCGGCGCGCATACGGACTACGGGCTGCTAACCCTCCTGTTTCAGGACCAGGTAGGTGGTTTGCAGGTCTTGGGGCAGCAAAGCGACACCTGGATACCTGTGGCGCCCCGTGCTGGTGAAATCGTGGTAAACACGGGTGATCTGATGGAGCGCTGGACCAACGGCCGCTTCCGCTCCACCTGTCACCGGGTGCAACCGCAAACAGGTGCTGGCGACCGCTATTCACTGGCCCTATTCCTGGACCCGGATGATACTGTCGAGGTGTCGTGTCTACCGAGCTGCGTGTCAGAGCGGAATCCTGCCCGCTATCCTCCTACGACGGCCGGAGAACACATTCTCGCCAAGTTGCGGGCCAGTCACCGTTGATATCTGATGAGTTGCTTCAAAAATCCCAATATGTCGATAAACCTGGAAGGAAAACTCATCCCTCTAGGTCATCGGTACGAAAGCGTCTAGACAGCAAGAAGAAGCAAGGCTCTGTTAAGAAAAATCGCGGCAAAGTCGACAACTATTGAATAAATACTCTTTCCTGTTCGATGGCGTCTGCGCGACTTTGTCTGCCTCTCACATTCCCCGTAAGCTCGGGGCATTTGCGGTGGCGTAAGATCTGTCTCGAGTTACTCGATCGTTTGCGCCTCCCGACCCAGCCAAAGTCCTCGCGCCAGTAGGCCGGCCGCTACAGCGTCCGATGCAATAATCCCGATTAACACAAGCCGAGGAGCCATGAGCGGTCCCATAAATTCAATGCACGTGCCCGCTATGCCTCCAATCATGCACACCAGCGTTAACCATGCGATTACGGTCACGCCCCGCATCAGGAAGACGGCAAGTAGGCAGTAGAGGCATGCTGGGAAAACGAGAAACACACTTTCCTGTGCAAATCCCACTAAGAAAAATCCCACCAAATGCAGAGTGGCGCTGATGATCAGTGGAATGACAGCTAAGCGCATTTTTTAGCACCCTTAAAATTTTTTGTCTCAAAATCACGTTCTCGCCCAGTTTGCCCAAGGTGTAAACCCCGCTCTACTGAGAAATTACATTGGTTCACCTAGGATAGAGGGCGACTCGCTAAGACATTACCTCTCAGATTGAGACGGCCGCTGGTGGCGTATTTGGGTGTTACAGGTGGTTATCCAAGCATTTGGTGCCTACTATTCTGCTTCGCTGTCGTCATTAGTCTTGCAAACAATCTTCGCCGTAACATCACCGGTTACATCTAGATTCAACTTCGCTTTCCCTTCCATACCTCCCTTAACAGCACATTCCTCTAGCGTCTGCTGAACGATCCTTTTCACCACCTCTGAGAACTGATCTACCGAAAGATCTGAGACTAGAGGTGAGTCGTTTGATTCAGATGATGGAGTATCTGTGACATCCTTAGCTTGCACAGGCAACACGAACACATAGAGAAACAGCAGTGCAACAGAGCAATGGGCTTTCATCACTGCGATTTACGCCTCTGTACCATCTTCAGACTCACGAGCCTTGCGTCTAATCCTAATAGAGAAATAAGCGTTGGCTGCGATGAGTAAACCAAACAGGATAAATGCGTTAGCCATACCTACTGGACAGCTTTTTTATTTCAGTCTAACGGCGGTGCCGTTTGCAACTATAAAAAGCATAGAACGACCTCCACCACTAAATTCAGAGTAATCCAAGTCAACACTTACTACGGCATCGGCACCTACTCTTGAGGCTTCTTGGCGGAGTTCCTCTAACGCCTGACCACGTAAATCCCGCAGCGTGTCCTGAATAGCGCCAGCGCGGCCTCCGACGACATCACGGACTGCTGAAAACATATCTTTAAAGATATTCATCCCTACTGCGACTTCCGCAGAGACAATGTCCACTACTTCTTTTATTTCTCTGTTTGGGACGCTGGCCGTGGTCGTCAACACAATTCTCTGAGACATATCTGAACTCCTGTGTACATGGGAAACCCTACGCCACTAACCACCGCTTTTACAATCGCCCACCAAAGATCTGAACTGACCACCCCTGTCACATTTGCTCAGGCATGACCTCTCACATTGAGGTAGTCCTGCGGTAAGCTGAGGGCATGATCTGGCTTTCGGAGAGATTGATGTGGGGAAGATAACAGCGGGGTGTTTATGCGGGGAAATTCGGTTTGAGGCCGATGCCACCCCTATGATGGCCGGCCTGTGTTATTGCACGGATTGTCAGCACGTTAGCGGCTCTCAATTCTATGCGGCCTACCTGGTAGATTTAGAATCCGGATTTAAACTCTTGAAGGGATCTCCTGTGACGCACAAGATTGTCGCTGACTCGGGACGGGCTAAGTACCATAAGTTTTGCCCTAACTGTGGTTCTAGGGTTTGGGCAGAGGTGCCTGAACAAGGTTTCGCGAGTATCAACGGCTTCGCGTTTGACGACAAAAACCACTTCAAACCACAATTCAATCATTTGAGTGATAGTGCGCCACCATGGTGTTCAATTGACCGTGCTCTCGAGGAGGTTTAGGTCTTAGAGTGAGTCAACGTATTGATTATGACTAAACCACTACTCGCCATTCTGCTGTTACTGCCGTTGTCCGTTAGTGCTGAGGAGTTGGGTGGGAAAGGTGTTGTTTGCGAGAGTCTGCGGTCACAATAATGTAAGTTGCACGATATGCTTGGACCCATCGATACCGGCATCATTTTCGCGTACCTAGTACTAATGACAGCCATAGGAATATACGCGAGTCGTCGACAGGATAGTGTCGAAGACTACTTTGTTGCCGGCGGCAAGCTTGGCTCATTTTCAATTGCTTGTCTGTGGCTGGCCAGCTGGGTTGGTGGTGCCGCTGTCGTCGCTGGCACGAACCAGGCCTTTGAGTTTGGTATTTCCGGTGGGTGGTACACCACCTGCATGCTCATAGGTTGCCTGTTATTCGGCTTTTTTCTTGCAGCTCGGGTGAAACGTGAGGGTAGTAAACGCAATCTGTTGACCTATCCGGAATTCATCGAGACTCGCTACGACAGTCGGACGCGCATCGTCGCGACTATCACGACCATTCTCGCGTACACCGGTTACGCAGCCGCTCAGCTCACCGCAGCTGGCGCGGTTCTCAGCACGCTGCTGGGCTGGGATTATTCTTCATCATTGCTGCTCGCAAGTACCATCATTGTTGTCTACACCGCGTGTGGCGGCTTTCTTGCCGTTACTTACACGGACTGGGCGCAAGTTACTTTGCTTCTCGTCGGTGTGGCAATTGCCGGGATACCCGTTTCCATTGCCAATGGCGGTACCGTGGAAGCATTTGCAACGGAGCTCCCTACTGGGCACTTCAATCCAATTGGGTTGGGGCTACCGACCATGCTGGCGCTGGGTATTTCGCTGCCGTTGGCATTTTTTGTCGCGATGGATAACTACACAAGGATGTTTGCTGCGAAAGATGAGGCCGTTGCACAGCGCGGTACGTATCTGGCAGCCGCAATGCTGGTACCGCTTGTCATCGGATCAACCTGGTTAGGGCTGACCGCCGCTATACTCTATCCGGGTGTCGAGAGTGAAGGTGACATACTGTCCCGGCTGATCATCGACATCTTCCCGGTTGGCCTAAAGGGGCTATTAATGGTTGGTCTTCTGGCCGCACTTATGTCCTCCGCCGATGTCTGTATTTTGACGGCCGCTGCGAACGGTAGCCGTGATATCTACCAGCGCTACATGAACCCGGACGTCGAGCCAAAGCGACTGTTCCGGATCAGCATGATACTTGCGGCCATCGTTGGCGTTGCCTCCGCGCTCATGGCATGGCAGATGCAGGATATCGTAGGCATATTGGTGCTCGCATATACGGTCAATGCCGCAGCCTTGTTTGTGCCGACCATAGCGATGGTGACCTTGAAAATAGTCAGTACTGACGCTGCATTCTGGAGTATAAGTCTCGCCTTATTCGCTGTTGTCGCTTGGTATGGCGCGTCAGCGATGAAAATTGCGCCCGTGTTTCAGTACGACCCGCTTTGGCCCGGCCTTACAGTTTCGATAGTTGTCTTCTCTGCTATCAGCCTGAGAGGACGAAAGCTAAAATGATACGCGATGTATCCGCAGATATAGCTGAGAATACGGAAGGCGGCTAGGCTGGTGTGATGACATTGCGAACCAAACTAGCAGTCACAGCTATGTTTGTAGGTCTGTCGCTTTGGGCTGTGAATTATGGCGTTAATAATTTGTAGATGGCGCCACCGACGAAACCAGAGTGGGAAATTATTCCGCTGGAAGAAGTAGCAGTCGGCAGTGGCACTGTGAGGTTCACTGGCTCCACAACATTACTCTTCGATGATGGCGAGACTAGCTGGATAACTAGCCGGCGGCCATAACTCCGAAGGGAAAAGGGGCCAATCCAACTCCCCCCCCTGATGTATCAAGGCGGTAACCATCACAATCACAACAGCAGTTAGCCCCCTCCCCCCCCCCTGAGCTTATCGGCAGAAGATAACTTCATTGGTATTTCAGATTTAAACAGCGCTGTCTAAGA
Source organism: Halieaceae bacterium (assembly GCA_902520195.1). GTDB lineage: Bacteria > Pseudomonadota > Gammaproteobacteria > Pseudomonadales > Halieaceae > Luminiphilus. The sequence continues at coordinate 13,154 of CABYND010000005.1, read as the reverse complement.
CTGCGATTTCTCTATTATTGAAATGAAACGTCAAGTCTGGAGGCGGGATGCTAATAGTAAGGTGGATGATTTGCTTTTGCCTAGCCGCTGGGGCAGGGAGTGTAAGAGCGGATGGCGACTCAGAAAATTCTTACTACACCACTGGTCAGCCTAGCCGTGACGGAATAGGCAAATTCTATATGGGAAGAGAGATTTCCCATGTCATGGGTCACTTGGGCGCTGGTTGGCTGGAGCGGCCAGAGCGGGAGCGTCAGGAGCGCACAGATCTTTTGATCGCCGGACTCAGCCTGACAGAAGATTCTGTCGTCGCAGACATTGGCGCGGGCACGGGTTACTTTACATTCCCTGTCGCACAGAGGGTAAGTCGGGGGCAGGTGTTCTCGGTTGATATTCAACCCGAGATGTTGGCCCGCATAGCGCGGCGGAAGGCTTTGGAAAATGTAGCCAACGTGGAAACCGTTCTGGGCGAGGCGGATGACCCCAAGCTACCCGACAATGCGATTGACCTGGCTTTCATCGTGGACGCATACCACGAGTTTTCGTTTCCCAGAGAGATGGGCGAGCGTCTGAAAGAGTCCTTGAAGCCAGGCGGACAACTCGTGCTCGTGGAGTACCGAGCAGAAGACCCACGCGTTCCCATCAAGCGGCTGCACAAGATGAGTGAGGTGCAGGTGAGGCAAGAAATGGCGGCCATTGGCCTCGATTGGGTCAGGACGGAGAGCTACCTGCCGCAGCAACACGTGCTTGTTTTTCAAAAGCCAAGGGCCCAACACTGAAGGCCGTTTGATCAACAAAAAAAGCCTATTCACTTTCTGTCTTGATTACGGCTAAGAGGGAGAGTCGGCGAACTTTTCGCATTTTCTAATATATCTGGGCGGTAACCATCACCATCACAAGGACGTTTAGCCCCCCCCGGCCCCCCTGCAAGCGTCACATTTGCTCTGATATGACCTCTCACATTGAGACAATCCGTTGGTAAGCCAAAAGCAGATCAGATAATTCCTAAGATTGCAGAAACCCTCCATCGATTACAGATGTTTCCCCTGTGATCATGCCGCCCTCATCCGATCCAAGAAAAGCCGCGAGAGCCGCTACTTCTGATGCCTCTACATAACGCTTTAGCGGAGTCCTGTCACTGTAAGCTTGCTGATACTGATCAGCACTTGAGACAAGGCCTAGTGAAACGGACTTGTTTTCAATGGTCTGGATCATTTGTGTAGAAACTATCCCGGGGCAGATACAGTTCACTCGAATACCCATCGGGGCCATTTCCACAGCCGCAGTTTTGGTCATGCCAACAACAGCGTGCTTGCTTGCTCCGTAACCCATTAATGTTGGTGTCGCTGTCAAACCCGCTGCCGACGCTGTATTTATGATGGCGCCACCACCACGCTCGGCTATGATTGGTTTAGCAAATCGCATGCCGAGCCAAACGCTTTTCACATTCACTCTAAAAAGTTCATCAAAAGTTGCCTCGTCGAGAGCTTCAAGTGGCCCTATACCTCCAACAATGCCAGCGTTATTAAACAGAACGTCGACACCTCCAAAAACTGAAACACACTCCTCTAGGTAATGCTGCACCTGCTCGGCGTCACCGACGTCACTTTGCACACCATGTATGTCTCCCCCCGCGTCTTTAACTATTTGTAAGGTTTCCGAGAGCGCTTCCTCCTGAAAATCAACGGCCAGAACAGATCCACCCTCACTTGCAAATCGAATAGCAGACGCACGTCCGATACCCCCGCCAGCGCCCGTTACGACTATTACCTTACTTTTGTATCTGTCCATCTTGCTGTGTCCTAAATTAATGTTTATTCGTTAGCCCAATAGGAGGTCAATCCAGCAGAGAGCCTCTCACATGCGTGTTGGTTGGCACCCGCGGTTACTTACCTTAACCCCAATTCCATCCCCTAATGTATCTGGGCGGTAACCATCACAATCACAACGACGGTCAGCCCCCTCAGTACCCTATTTGCTCTGACATGACCTTTCACATTGAGATAGTTCTGCGTTCAGCATCAGAGGCTAGATCTGGCGCCACATCGCGACTTCGTATTAAAGTCGCGGTCATACATCAAGATCATTTAAGGGGAGATCAATGTCCAAGTTTATTAAAGCGCTCGGGTTTATTTTTGTCGGAGTATCAGCGAGCGTTAGTGCCGATACTGTTTCTGAGATCAAACAGGTCCTGCTAGACAACATTCAATTCACCAACCAAGAGTTGAAGCAAGACCCCATGCGGATTTCAAAAAAAGGGTCTAAAGAGTTTTTCTCAAGCGGAGGACTTCTAAATGAAATTTCGCGGAATACTACTGACAATACTTTTGTTTCCTTCTCCGGAAACATTAAACATGTTGATATTACGGTGATCGTAGAAGGCCAAGCTGCGGTGGCTCATTACTATCAAGAAGCTGTTATGCAACCACAAGGGTCCGCAAAGGTACCCGATTACCGAACTAGAGTTACGCAAGTGTTCGTTAAAGAGGATGGGGAGTGGAAGATTCGAGCCGCGCATTGGTCGCCGCTTGTTGGTGGTGCTGGTACCTCCCAGACTGTTGTTAGGTGAGATGGTAGACGAGTTAGCGTTGTTGTTTGTCGTCTGATGTATGCGAGGGGTAACCATTACAATCACAACGACGGTTAGCCCCCTCGCTACCCTATTTGCTCTGACACGACCTCTCACATTAAGATAGTTCTGAGGTAAACTCAGTGCATCTGCAGTGCTGAAAACGCCCGAATAATGTTCAGATCAGTAATAGCAATTGCCGCACTGGTGGCATCAATCTCTCCGAGTGCTAGGGAGACACCAACACAATTCATGGAGCGTTATGTTGGTTACTTCAATGCCGAGGATTCGGAGCAGTATCAGGAGATGTTCGAATTTCCTGCAATACGTTCCGTCGGCGGAGTTTTAGAAATTCTCTCTGATCCATCCGTTCCAATGGCTAATTTCGAGAACCTCAAAAAGACAGGATGGGACACCTCTCGAATCGGCTACGTCAAGGTTCTATCTGAGTCTCCTAAAGCCGCGATGGTTGAGTTTTCATTCGTAAGGATGAATTCCTCTGGGAATCCGTTCTTTGAAGCCACTGGCCATTACGGGCTTATTAATACCGATCATGGCTGGAAGATTCAAAGCATGTTTTTTGTGAATCCCATTACCGTCGGGACTGATTGACGGATTAACTCTGCACCGTGCTTTACTCGCTAGTTCCCATAATACCAAAAAAGGTAACGGGCCAAGCCAATCCCATCCCTAATATATCTGGGCGGTAACCATCACAACGGCAGTTAGCCCCCCGTACCCGATATGCACTGAAATGACCTCTCACATTGAGATAGTCTTGCGGTAAGCTGAAATGAGTCCGCTGCTTCTCATTTTCGCGCGGTTATTTCCTCATCACACTCGAGTGGACGCTACCAAATTATGAAAAGGGTACTGGTGACAGGCGCGAATAAGGGAATCGGGCGCGCGGTGGCAGAAGCCGTTCTTGATAGGTACACAGATGTGTTCGTTTACCTAGGCTGTCGAAACCTTGAAAGGGGGACGGATGCCCGGAATCTATTGGGAGCTAAAAATCACGAGTACCTATCGCGCACCAAAGTTGTTGAATTAGATGTAACCTCTGAACAGTCCGTCTGTGAGGCGGAAAAAGGTGTCCGTAGGGAATGTGAGGCAGCTGGCACCGCTTTATACGGCATTGTGAATAATGCTGGGGTTTACAGCTTACCGGCAGGTATTGCAGAAGTATTGGAAGTCAATCTTTTCGGAATTAAGCGAGTTTTAGATCATTTCTACAGCATTTTAGATACTGAGGACGCGAGAGTAGTGAATATCACATCTGCGTCAGGGCCAAATTATCTCAGTTCAGCGGATCCCCTAGTTCGGAGAGTCTTGACGGATAGTCAGGTGACTTGGGACGACATACAGCACGTTGTGCAATTGTTTTTACAAAATATTGAAAACGCCGCTATAGTCGACCAAGCCCAAAAGGCATCCTCCGCTTATGGATTCTCCAAGGCTTGTGCAAATGCCTTAACTGTCCTTCAAGCGAGGCTTTTCCCCTCGGTGGCGATCAATGCCTGTACCCCCGGTTTCATAGACACTGACCTAACCCGACAACTCGCCTCAATGACTGGGCGTGATCCAGCGGACATGGACATGAAACTTCCGCGCGATGGAGTCGAATCAACTCTATTTCTTCTTATGGCTGCGGCACCGACGACTACGGGCTGGTATCTAGGCAGCGATTGCAAAAGAAGTCCACTCGATACCTACCGAGCGCCCGGAGATCCAGAGTTCAAGGGCAACTAGCCTTGGAAAATTACTTATTCGTAGCCTTGGGCGGTAACCTTTACAATCATAACAGCCGCAAGATCCCCATAATAGCGAGCTGCTCAAATGATTTAGATTAATTGCCTCTGTCGCCAATCGGCTAATCTTCGTTGCGCTAGTGAATAGTTTTCATCTAGCTCTTCTAGGAGGGAGTTCAGTTCTGGACGCCTCAAATGGCAACCGAGCAGTGACACATAGCTTTTGCCCTCTACACCACCAAAAAAAAGCCATCGCAAACGGCTCTGGTCTGTTGCTGCCGGTCTGTTATGGATGCGGCTCACAGTTATGCGCTGATCTGAGCTAAGCTGTATCCAAGAAAGCATCCTCTCGACGTCTGCCTTGAAATACGCCAGCGTATATGAATACGACGACACCGTTTCTCCAAGGGCACTGCAGGTAATCCGCGGCACGCCGTTTTCGTCGAGGTAATAACGAAGTGTGCGAGTGGCTATATCGTCATCGGCTCTGACCCGCACAATGTCAAAAGACCCTTGCAATGCTTCAGTAAAAGGAGAGTGCAGAAGCGCTGCCAAGAGGGTTGCCAATAACCAGTTTATAAGGTTCGCCACTATTATTGCGTCTCCTCGCAAGAAATAGGGGTTGATATCGGGTAAACAAGTCTAGCTGCTTTTGAAAAATTAGATCATCGCCCTATTAAAAAAGATCAATAACTAGGCTTAGTTTAGGTAGGACCTCCCATTGCATCCGGGCGGCAACCATCACAATCACAACGGCAGTTAGCCCCCCCCCCGGGGGGGTGCGGGGTGTTCATGGCGGACGATTCACCGCCGACCTGAATGGGCCTGATATGCTCGCACCCTCAATCCAATTCGTCGGACAGCGGCCATGAAAGCTGAAGCTCGCCAGTGTGGGACGCGTTTCAGCTATCTTGGATGGGCTTGAACCCACACTCTCTTTTTCCAGGAGCTAAATATGAAATACTTCGTAACGGCATTTTTTGCCCTATGCATTGCCGGTTCAGTCATTGCAGACGACCACAGTGAGAATCTGGTTTTTGAACCGCGCCAGGACAGCGCACCTATGACACTGACGTCAATACACCTCAATAAAGGTGGCGGCGTGATCACTGCAGTCGGCGACATGGGCGAGTATGGCAGGGTATACACCACTTACACGCTGACCGCTGATCCGGGTGGTCTGCAAGGCACCGTTCTTGGCGAGGGCCGGGGCGCAATGGAGGATGGCACCTTCGCATCAGGGTCAGGTTCCGGTTCCTACTACCGTGAAGGAACGACATTCACGATGCATATTTTGTTCAAAATCAGTGACGGTACACAGAATTTGGACAAGATTGTTTTTGATGCCGCCACAGGTGAAGTGACCCACGACGTTTACATCGTGATGTGAGCTCAGAAAAATCTGCTAACGACTTTTGGAGCCCGCCTCGTGCGGGCTTTTTTATGTGTTCCACGTGACTGAGGCTGGCCGTATCCAGCTATGCAGGCCCGGCCCATCAACCAAAGCCTATCTTACCGACCCTGATATATTGCTCCACATATCCGTGGCATTAGGCATTGAATATGAAGGCTGAACTACAAGAAGTGATGAATATGTTGCGGAAGCTTCAAGGCGCGATCGACTTCGGTAATGCACCTATGACTGAACGAGAGGAGCTTGCCGGTGATGTGGCCGACATCATGGATGCCCTGTTTGAGGCGATGAAGAAACTCCCCGACGAATAGCCCCAAATCGAGGCTCTTGAACCCCGAAGTTGGGGAGTCACTTGGCGAGTCACTTGGGGAGTGAGGGTATCGGAAAATTCCTAACATGTTGATCTTGAATGGATATTTTCTCAGATATTGGAGGCTCGGGTCGGAATCGAACCGGCGTAGACGGATTTGCAATCCGCTGCATAACCACTCTGCCACCGAGCCAAGGGGGCCGTCTAAAGACGACTAATGGCGGGGGCCCCCGCCGAGGCCGCGGATTATACACACCCGCCGATCAAATCGGGGAATTGCTGACGATTTTTCGGGGATGACTTCGTCCGGGCAGCCGCTATAGTTGGCGCACCCAAAAGATAATAAGAGACGGATTATGCCTCGCCTGAGAGTTCTTGCCGCTGCACTTGCAGCTACCGCATTGGTGGCACAACCAAACAGTTACGCCAACACTGACACCTATTCCACCGGCGTGGGGACTGATTACCCCAAGCAGGTGTTCTTCGGTGACCTGCACTTACATTCGAACATTTCCGCTGATGCCCAATCGATGGGCAATCTCCTGCTCACCAGTGCCGACGCGTATCGATTTGCGCGAGGTGAGCAGGTTATGGCCTCTAACGGACTGCCCGCTCGATTGAAGCGCCCTTTGGACTTCTTGGCTGTAACCGACCACGCGGAATTCTTGGGCATCTACCGCATGTTCAATCTCCAAGACCCGAGACTGATGGCAACAGCACTCGGGCGGGCATGGAAGAATAAATACGGAGAGAGCATCACGAAGGAGACCATGGAACAGGGTCCCATTGTCGAAGGCAACGCCAACCCCATTGTTGAATTCGTCACGAGTATCAACCATCCAGACCCGCAAAGGGATGCGTACCCCACTGCACTGAAGAGCGCCATTTGGAGCGACGTGGCACGCACGGCAGATGAATTTAACAACCCCGGCATCTTCACGGCGTTCAGCGCCTATGAATGGACCGCAATGTACGCAGGTAACAACCTTCATCGCTGCGTGATCCTGAAAGACGATGCTGACAGTGTTAGTCAGTGGATCCCCTACTCTGCGCAATCCTCGAGCAACCCCGAAGACTTGTGGGCGGCGCTACTGGAGTACGAAGAAACAACGGGCGGAGAAGCGCTTTCAATTCCTCACAACGGCAACCTCAGCAACGGCCTCATGTGGGATAACGTCACCTACGACGGTGATGCGATTAACAATGACTATGCGGAGCGTCGCATGCGCTGGGAACCAATTGCCGAAGTGACGCAAATCAAAGGCGACAGCGAGACTCACCCCACTCTCTCGCCTGATGATCCTTTTGCTGACTTTGAACGCTGGGATGAGTTCAACATCTCCAACACAATCAGAACCACACCCGACATGTACCCGGGATCCTACGCCCGATCAGCCCTAAAACGCGGTCTTGAGTTGGAGAGGAGTGCCGGCGCCAATCCCTATGCGTTTGGCATGATCGGCAGCACCGATGACCACACCTCCCTCGCAACTGCTGAAGAGGACAACTTCTTTGGCAAGTTCGCCAACTCTGAGCCCGGTGTGCGCACCGGCGACTCTCGGATGGCGGGCCTCAATGCTGATTGGGAGTTAGGTGCCTCCGGGCTTGCTGCGGTGTGGGCACCGCAAAACACCCGCGAAGACTTGTTTGCCAGCATGAAGCGCCGCGAGGTCTACGCCACCACCGGCTCGCGCATCGTGTTGCGCTTCTTTGGCGGCTGGAATTACGCGCCAGACAGCGTGCACAGCCCCTACTTCGAGACCATCGGTTATCGCGACGGCGTGCCTATGGGCGGCGAGTTGACATCCGAGTCAGATGGTGCACCTACTTTCATGGTTCAGGCTATGAAGGACCCAGACGCCGCCAACCTAGATCAGGTTCAAATCATCAAGGGCTGGATCGACGAACATGGGGAAACCCATGAGCAGATTTTCTATGTGGCGCTCTCAGATAACCGAAGCGTTGACCCTGAGACAGGGCTGCCGGAGCCGGTGGGGAGCACCGTCGATCTGGAGAACGTCAACTTCACCAACACCATCGGCGCGGTTCAGTTGAGCGCGCAATGGACTGACCCTGACTTCGACGCCGAGCAGGCTGCATTTTACTACGCACGGGCCATCGAGATACCCCGACCCCGCTGGAGCGAGCACGATCGCAAGGCCTTTGGTATGGATTTTAAAGACGCGCCGCGAACCGTTCAGGACCGCGCCTACTCTTCACCCATTTGGTACCGCCCCTGAGTCACCCAATCGCGCGCGACTAGGCCGACAAAAATGTGCGCCTTTAATCCGCCCTATCTACGCTGTGGATAGGGCAAATTTACACAGTAAGGCTACCGATCACGGGCAAACGGTGACACAATAACCTTCAATATAGAGCATACAAAAATTCATCACTTGGGGGGCTTGGTCAAAGGCCGAGCAAAGTGAGCGAAGTGAAACCAACTGATATCCGAGACCCGGAATATTTCCACAAGGTCGTCGATTGCCAGTACGCATGTCCGGCGCATACACCTGTCCCTGAATATATCCGACTGATTGCCCAAGAGCGTTACGACGACGCCTACATGGTCAATTGGGAGTCCAATGTGTTCCCGGGCATTCTGGGACGCACATGCGATCGCCCCTGTGAACCCGCTTGCCGTCGCGGCAGAGTAGAAGAAGAACCGGTGGCTATTTGCCGACTCAAACGGGTCGCCGCAGACAACAAACATTCAATTATAGATCGCCTGCCCAAAATCCCGAAGCGCAAGAACGGCAAGAAAATCGCCCTAATTGGCGGCGGGCCTGCTTCACTCACCGTAGCACGAGATCTCGCGCCACTGGGCTACCAGCTAGATCTCTACGATGACCAGCCGGCCGGTGGCGGCTTTATGCGCAGCCAAATCCCCTCCTTCCGACTGCCACCCACGGTCCTAGATGAAGAGGTCCACTATATCCTCGACATGGGCATCACTACACACTTCGAGACCTATGTCGACAGCCTGAAGGGCGTCTTGGACAAGGGCTATGACGCGGTGTTTGTTGGTACTGGCGCGCCCCGTGGCAGCGACCTAGAACTGCCGGGTCGTGCCGAATGCGAGAAGCATATTCATGTCGGCATCGAGTGGCTTGGCTCAGTCGCCTTCGAGCACATTCATAAAATTGGCAAGCGCGTGCTGGTCCTTGGTGGCGGTAACACGGCCATGGACTGCTGCCGCACCGCGCGCCGCCTAGGCGGTGAAGATGTCAAAGTTGTCGTGCGTTCCGAGTTTGCCAAAATGAAGGCCTCTCCCTGGGAGATCGAAGACGCCCAAGCCGAAGATATTCCGATCATCAATAATCACGTACCCAAGGCCTTCGTTCACGAAGGCGGCAAGCTATTGGGCATGAGCTTCGATCAGGTCGAGGTCGTCTACGACGATGCGGGTAAGCGCAGTCTGGTACCCACCGGCAACGAGGTATTCTTTGAAGCCGACGAGGTGCTGATAGCCATTGGTCAGGACAACGCCTTCCCTTGGATCGAGCGGAATCTGGGCATTGAGTTTGGCAAGTGGGATATGCCGCAGGTTGATGAGCAGTCTTTCCAGTCCAGTAACCCCAAGGTGTTCTTTGGCGGTGATGCTGCCTTTGGTCCCGAGAATATTATTACGGCGGTTGCCCACGGGCATCAGGCTGCGGTCTCCATCGACCTGTTCTTGTCGGGCAAGTCCGTGCAGCAACGGCCGGCACCGGGTGTCAACCTGATCAGCCAGAAAATGGGCGTACACGAGTGGAGCTATGACAACCTGGTCACCCTCGACCTGCGCCAGAAAGTGCCGCACGTCGATAAAAAAGTGGCGCTCAAAGACCGCAAGGTCGAGGTCGAACTGGGCTTCGATATCGATACCGCATACCGTGAGGCCGAACGCTGCCTGAACTGCGACGTGCAAACAGTTTTCGATGGCGCCAAATGCATTGAGTGCGACGGCTGCACCGACATCTGCCCCACCGACTGCATTAACTTCATCGACAACGCTGAAGAGCCGGTTATGCGCCGCTCACTGCGGGCCCCCGCCGGCAACGAAGCACAGGATTTGTATGTGTCGGAGCGGCTCGCACAAACCGAGCGGGTCATGGTGAAAGACGAGAACGTCTGCCTGCACTGCGGGCTCTGCGCAGAACGGTGCCCCACTGGCGCCTGGGACATGCAGCGATTCCTCTACTCGGTGACCAAGGCAGGTTAATGATGCAGCCTAAGGAAACGATCAACGACTTTGTCATCAAGTTTGCCAATGTGAACGGCACCGGCTCTGCCAGCGCCAACGGCATGTTCGCCAAGGCGATTTTCCGCATGGGCATTCCGGTGAGCCCGAGAAACATCTTCCCCTCAAATATTCAGGGACTACCCACCTGGTACGAGGTGCGCATCAGTCAGGACGGCTATTTGGGCCGCCGCGGCGGCATCGACATGATGGTCAGCGTGAACCCGCAAAGCTTTGCTAAAGACGTCGGCGAGGTGGAGCCCGGTGGATACATGCTTTATGACTCCACCAAACCCCTCGACTTGCGTCACGTGCGGCGCGACATCCATTATCTTGGCATTCCGCTGACCGAGATGTGCCTGCGCGAGTATACCGACTCACGACAGCGTCAGCTGTTCAAGAACGTGATTTACGTGGGCGCACTGTCGGCGCTGCTCAACATCGACTTTGCGATCCTCAAGGACCTCGTCAGCGAGCAGTTCAAGGGCAAAGAAAAGCTCATTACTCCAAACATTCATGCACTAGAGATGGGTCACCAGTACGCCTCCACGCACTTCCAGTGCCCTCTGGGAATCCACCTCAAAGCCGGTGAGCAAACGCCCAAGCATATTCAGGAGTTCGATCAGATCCTGATGGACGGCAACACCGCAACCGCTCTGGGCGCGGTTTATGCGGGCGCCACCGTCGCTGCCTGGTACCCCATTACGCCCTCGACCTCAGTCGTTGATGCCTTTGAAAAATACTGCCGCCGCCTGCGCATCGATCCGGGCACGGGCAAAAAGAACTACGCCATCGTCCAGGCGGAGGACGAGCTCTCTGCAATGGGCATGGTCATTGGCGCCAACTGGAATGGCGCTCGCGCGTTCACGGCCACCAGTGGCCCTGGCGTGTCACTGATGAGCGAGTTCCTGGGCCTTGCCTACTTTGCCGAGGTACCCGCGGTACTGGTGGACGTACAACGTGCCGGTCCCTCTACCGGTATGCCCACTCGCACCCAGCAATCCGACATTCTTGCGGCGGCCTATGCCAGCCACGGTGACACCAAACACGTACTGTTCTTCCCGGCCACGCCGGCGGAGTGCTTCAGCATGACCGTGGAAGCGTTTGATCTCGCCGAACGGCTGCAAACGCCGATCATCATCATGAGTGACCTTGATCTTGGGATGAATGAGTGGATGTCACCGCCGCTAGAGTTCGACGACAGCTACCGCTATGACCGCGGTAAAGTGCTGAGTGGTGAGGACCTCGAGGCTATGACCGAGCGCTTCGGGCGATATCTCGACGTCGACGGTGACGGCATCCCCTATCGCACCTACCCGGGCGCGCACCCCACAAAGGGCGCCTACTTCACCCGGGGCAGCTCCCGAGACGAGTACGCCGCCTATACTGAAGACGGTGATGTCTATGTCCGCAACATGGACCGGCTGCTTAAGAAGTTCGAAACCGCCAAGTCATTGGTCCCCGAGGCGAAGATCAAGCCTGCAGCAGAGCTCACCAAAGACGCACTGCTGTTCTTCGGCACAACCGCCTCGCCCGCCTATGAGGCGCTCGAGACACTAGAGAAAGAAGGCATACATCTCGACACGTTGCGACTCCGCTCCTTCCCCTTCACCCAAGAGGTGGAGGACTTCATCGAGGAGCACGACCGCATCTTTGTGATTGAGCAGAACCGCGACGGCCAGATGCGCCGCCTGCTGCTCAACGAGACCAATGTAGAAGCCAATGCCAAACTGATTTCTGTAGTGGAGTATGACGGCCTGCCTGTGACGGCCCGGAAAATCGCCAGCGTGATACGCGGCGCGATGGGCATTAACAACGTCACACCGCTTGTGCCAAAAGAAAAGGAGCTCGCCTCTTGACTTACGCCAAACCCGCTTTCCGGCACCCTGATGCACGTACCAATGAGGTCGGCTGTACGCGGCGCGACTATGAGGGCGGCCTGTCCACGCTCTGCGCCGGCTGCGGCCACGACTCCATCAGCACCGCCATCATCGACGCCTGTTTTGAGCTGTCCATCGAGCCCCATCGGGTCGCGAAGCTCTCCGGCATCGGCTGCTCGTCGAAAACGCCCGCCTACTTTCTCAGCGGCTCGCACAGCTTTAATAGCGTGCATGGGCGCATGCCTTCTGTGGCTACCGGGGCCAATCTCGCCAACCGTGACCTGATCTACATCGGCGTATCGGGCGACGGGGACACCGCCTCAATTGGCATGGGACAGTTTGCTCACGTGATGCGCCGCAACCTGAACATGACCTACATCGTGGAGAACAATGGTTGCTATGGGCTAACCAAGGGCCAAGACTCCGCAACGATGGACACTGACTCCGTCAGCAAGAAAGGCGACATCAATCCCTACATGCCGATAGACCTGGTCCGAGTAGGGATTGAGGTCGGTGCGACCTTTGTTGGCCGCAGCTTCTCGGGCGACAAGGCGCAGCTCGTACCGCTCATCAAAGCAGCAATCAGCCACCGCGGTTTTGCCCTACTCGATGTGATTTCACCCTGCGTGACCTTCAACAACCATCAGGGCTCGACAAAGAGCTACGCGAGCTTCCGCGAGCATAACGACGCCATGCCCGTGGACTTCATTCCTCGTAGGGAAGCCATCACCACCAGCTACGACGCCGGTGTGGTGCACGAGGTCTGCATGCACGATGGTTCAGTGCTGCGGCTTCAGAAGGTGAATGAAGAGTACGACATAGAAGACCCGCAGTCGGCGCTGGAGGCCATTGCCTACCATGCCAAAGAAGAGCGCATTCTCACTGGGCTGCTGTACATCAATCGCGATAGCGACGAACTGCACGACGTGCTGCAAACGGCGACCAAGCCATTAAACAAAATGAGTCAGCGTGAGCTGTGCCCAGGATCGCGATTCCTGGACAGCATTAACGCGG
>CABYND010000004.1 GCA_902520195.1 Halieaceae bacterium | reverse complement strand
GGCACAACCAGGAAGTGCACCTCGCGTCGCTCAGGCTGTCATGAACGCTGGACTTGCACTGCACGAGCTCACTCCTGAGCGTCATGACCTGGAAACAGTATTCACCTCGATCAACGAGGAGGTAAATCATGGCTGATCACTTTTCGACCACAAGGTCTGTCGCCCGCAAGGAGTTCCGGGGCTTCTTCGCCACACCCGCGGCCTATCTCTTTCTGGGCGCTTTTCTGGCAGTGACACTTTTCGTCTTCTTCTGGATAGAGACCTTCTTTGCTCGCAACATCGCCGATGTACGCCCTTTGTTCCAGTGGCTGCCGCTACTGTTGATCTTTTTGGTGGCGGCGCTGGTCATGCGGGCCTGGTCGGAAGAGCGCAGGGCCGGCACCCTGGAAAGCCTACTCACCGCACCGGTCAGTTCACTGCAATTGATACTAGGCAAGTTCGCCGCCGCCCTGGGATTGGTGGCCCTGGCGCTTGCCCTGACCCTGCCACTGCCGGTGACGGTCTCCCTGCTGGGGCCATTGGACTGGGGTCCGGTGGTCGGCGGTTATATCGCAACGCTGTTTCTGGCGGCGGCCTACGTGGCCATCGGCCTCTACATGAGTGGCCGCACCGACAATCCCATCGTCGCCCTGATCCTCACCACCATGGTCTGTGGACTCTTCTATTTGATCGGCTCTAGCACATTGACGAACCTATTCGGCCATGAGATCGGCGGCCTGCTCGCTCTGATCGGTACCGGCACCCGCTTCGAGTCGATCACCCGCGGTGTGCTCGACCTGCGCGATCTTTATTACTATCTCTCTATCGTCGGCGTGTTCCTGACCCTCAACCTGTTCTCACTCGAGCGGCTGCGTTGGGCAGGCAATCCCATCAGCCCGCGGCATCGCCTTTGGGGCTGGGCCGTGGGACTAGCGGCGGCCAATTTCATCGCCGCCAACCTCTGGCTCAATCCCATCAGCTGGGCCCGCGCGGATATTACTGCGGAACAGCAGTACAGCCTCTCCGAAGCCACCGAGAACCAGCTCGCGGCGCTGCAGGAGCCACTGCTGATCCGCGGCTACTTCTCGGCCAAGACCCATCCCCTGCTGGCGCCGCTGGTACCCAGGATCAAGGATCTTCTCGAGGAGTATGCGGTAGCCAGCAATGGCAGCGCCCAGATCGAGATTGTCGATCCCACCCGTGACCGCGAAGCCGAAGAGGAGGCGGCATCGCGTTATGGTATACAGCCGGTCCCCTTCCAGACCGCCGACCGTTACCAGGCGGCCGTGGTCAGCTCCTATTTCGACCTGGTGATCGCTTATGGCGACCAGTATGAAACCCTGGGCTTTCGCGACCTAATCGAGGTAAAGGCGCGGGGTGAGCGAGACCTTGATGTCGTGCTTAAGAACCCGGAATACGCCATCACCCGTGCTATTCGCAAGGTGGCGGGCAGCTACCGTGCCGGCGGCAATCCCTTCGAGTCGCTGCAACACCCGGTGACATTCAAAGGTTATATGTCACCCGACGAGCAGCTGCCGGAAACCTTGCGTGAGCTGCGTAGCGATCTCAACGGACTGCTCGACGATCTAAAAAAACAGGCGGGCAGCATGCTGAGCGTCCAGTTTGCTGACCCTGACGCGGATGGCAGCAAGCTCGCCGCCGAACTCGAACAGCAGTACGGTTTCGGACCGCAGATCGCCAGCCTGTTCGACCCCGAGCCCTTCTGGTTCTATATGGTGTTGGAAAACGATGGCGAAGCCTTGCAAGTGCCGCTACCAGAGACCTTGGACAAGACGTCCTTGGAGCGTTCCCTGCATGCGGCCTTACAGCGACTGATCCCCGGAGCGCTGAAGACCGTCGCCCTCATCAAACCCCAGGCCTTCGGTCCAGGCGGTCAACGCTATGGTGACCTAGAGGAAGTGCTCGGCGAAAACGTGCGCATCAAGGAGCACGACCTGAAAAGCGGCCAAGCGCCCGAGGATGCCGACCTGCTGTTGGTGATGGCGCCGAAAGAGCTTGATGAGAAGCAGCGCTTCGCCATCGACCAGTTTCTGATGCAGGGCGGTAGCGTTGTTCTTGCCTCCTCATCCTTCGATGTGCAGGCCAGCGGCACACTGAGTGCCAGCAAGCAGGAATCCGGCCTCGATGAATGGCTCACCCACCAAGGTATCGATATTGATGAGACGATGGTGCTGGATCCGCAAAACGCGGCATTGCCGGTTCCGACTCAGCGTTACATTGGTGGCTTGGCCCTGCCCGAGATCCGCATGCTGCCCTATCCCCATTTCCCGGACCTGCGCGGCGACAACCTGAATCCGGACAATCCCATCACCGCCTCGCTGGGACAATTGACTCTTAATTGGGCCTCACCGATCCAGGTGGACGCGGACAAAAACAAGGAACGCCAGGTTATCGAGCTGCTGCACAGCTCCGAAAACAGCTGGACCTCGGACAGCCTGAACCTGGTGCCCGACTACCGCGCCCATCCGGATACAGGTTTCGCCGTCAGCGGCGAGCGTAAGGCCCACCTGCTGGCCATCGCCATCGAGGGACGCTTCAATTCGTTCTACCAGGGCAAGGAGTCTCCACTGGCCAAAGCGGAGGAAAGCGGTGGTGAGGCATCCTACGAGGGTGGTGAGGACAAGGTTGGTTCAGATCAAACGGAGAAAAAAGAGGCTGAGCAAAACATCACCGGAGTGATCGAACGCTCGCCGGATTCGGCGCGTCTTATCTTGGTGTCGAGCAACACTTTCGCCTCCAACGCCGCCATCGACCTTGCATCCCAGGGCATCAATACCCTGTACACCAAACCGCTGGCCTTTTTGCAGAACGCCATCGACTGGTCGTTGGAGGACCGTGGGTTGCTTATGTTGCGCGGTCGCACACAACTGGCTCGCACCCTCGATCCTATGCCAGATGGTGAGCAACAGTTCTGGGAGTGGGGCAACTACGGTCTGGCTTTGCTCGGTCTCCTGGCCATATGGGGCTGGCGCCGCCGGGTAGCGGCTTCTGACGCACAGGGCTACAACGCAGTATTAGCGGAGGTCTGATATGAACAAGACAATCAAAATACTGACAGTCTTGCTTGCCGCCCAGCTGCTGCTGGCGGTGGGAGTAGGCTTGACCGACCGCGGTATTACGGTCACGAATGAGCCCGTCGCACTGGTCAGCTTTGATACGGAAAAGATCGACCGCATCAGCCTGGACGGACCGGAAGATGCTAAAGTGACTCTGTCAAAGAACGACGGCGACTGGGTGTTGCCGGACTTGGGTGAATTCCCAGCCAATAACAACAAGGTGAACCAACTCTTAGAGCGGCTCGAAGCCCTGCGTTCCAACACGCCGTTAGCCACCAGCGCCGGCGCACGAGAGCGTTTCAAGGTGAGCGACGAGCAGTTCGAACGCCGCATCACACTGTCTGAGGGCAACGATGCAGTCGCCAGGCTCTTCCTGGGCAGCTCACCTGGCATACGGCTCATTCACGCCCGCAATGAAGCCAGTGACGCCATCCATGCAGTCAAGATGGCAGAGTTCGATGTGCCTGTAAAAACGTCGGATTGGGAAGATAAGTCCATCCTAACTTTACCGAAAACGCGAATCACTGCCATCAAAGTCAATGGCCTGCACCTCCAGCGTAATACCCTGGCAGCAGACAGCGACAAAGCGAACGACGACTCGAGCCAATCACCGACATGGCAAGCCTACGGACTGGCTGAAGGCAAGCAGCTGGAGACGAGTGCGGTAGACAAATTGGCAGGCCTGCTAGCGGATCTTCGATTCGAGAAGGTAATGGGGCATGAAATCAAGGACGAATACGGTCTGGAAGAACCTGTGCTGGAGCTGTCCCTGACCCCGCGTGGGGGCGAGAGGGTGACATACCGCGTGGGTAAAGCCAAGGACAGGGAGGAGTACACACTAAAGCTCTCCACTCGACCGGAATATTTCCGGCTGGTCAGTTACAAGACCAAGCCGCTGATTGAAGCCGCCAGCCTAGAGGAGCTGACGGAAAGGTCACCGCAGTCGGGCGAAGAAGCAGTGTCATCAAAGAAGCCCCCTGACTCTTGATCATGGTAGGGGCGGGCTGGCCTGGTTGCAGAAGCCGGTCGGACCCTGCGATTTAGCCACCTACCTGCCATCGCTCTAACGCGCGACAACCGACCACCCCGATTTCGCCGCGTCGAGGTACCGGAAAAAGGCGAGTTGATCTATGGCTTTGCTCGTGCCAGTCTGGCAACGTCCATGCTTGTCTTGGTGCGGCCAATCGGCCTTGACATGGTAGAGGTCGGCGGTTCGAGTCCGCCTGGTCCTACCAAATTTCTAAGCCTCTGTTTTTGTTCGACTTTATTTTTTCAAAATCGCGCGTTTTAGCGTATTTTTGCGTGTGGACGCTACCGCTGAAAGGTAGTGATCGGGCAGTTGTCGTGTAGAGGCGTGCAGCCGATAACGATGCTAGCAGTTAATCCAACTTGTCTGCCGTGACCTTCGACAGCCTCTTGATCAACTCCCTCTCAATCCGTTTCCGGTCAAAAGGTTTCAAGCTCTGCCAACTCCTTGTCTCTGCTTTTGTCCTGCCGCATCCCACACACCAACCTTTGGGTCCAGAGAAATCACAGATGTTTCGGCACGGGCTCCGTTGCTTTTTCAATTGGCCCTCCACAAGATTCGGCCAAGCACTAATCGGCTACGGCGTCAGACTCGCCAGTACCCTATCGACACTAGCCTCAAGTTGGCGCAGACGATTCAGCTCCTCGAGCAGCCTCTCCTCGAGATTTTTGAAATTCAAAGGTAGCTCTCGCTGACATATTGAGTAGCCATCACCGGTTACCCGATACCCTTTCCAGGCTCCTATCCGCGCGCGCTCTAGCATTAGAAAATCGTCAATAAACTTCGCCTGCGATGGGCAGTCCTCCTCTGCGTGCATGCATATTGGGAACGCTTTCTTTTTGAGCTGAGGGGCTTCGATATAGGTCTCAAAGTGCACTCCTCCCTGACTCCCGTTACACCAATTACTTTTTGCTAATTGCAAGTAGTTGCCTCGGTTATAGATCTCCCACTCGTCCTCAAACCAACGCGAGGCTCGCAATCTTCGCTCTACATTACGAAAAATATTCTTAATGTCTTTCACGACACCGTCCAAACCGTCACGATACCCTCGCCATCTAATGCAGCGAGCGCCTTGCCATCTGGTCGCCAACAGACCTCGGCCAGAACACTCTCCAGCATGGCCGCGCCCTCGGGCCGCCCTTGACCATCACTCTGTAGTGACCAGACAAAGACCAATCCATCTCGTCCGCCAGATGCCAATGTAAGTCCGTCTGGGGCAAAACTGAGTGCTGATACCGCGCGCTCATGGAGCTCTAGCGAACCAGGATAAGTACCCTCTGGCCCATTTCCCTCGAAGCTCCAGACGGTTACTGCGTCGCCTCCCCCAGTTGCCAACAAGGTTCCGGTCGAATCAAAAGCCAGAGCTGTTGGCTTACCTGGATAGCCAGACATCATCGAGTCTTCCCCAGTCGATCGGCGCCAGAAATGTACAGAGTTATCTTGGCTGCCACACGCTATGACATCACCGTCCGGGCTCAGCGCGAGTGACACCAGAGAGCCTTTCCACTCGAAGCGCTGGTCAGACCCTCCAGTGCCTGAATCAAAAATAGTCACCCTGCCATAACATGTGGACACTAGCTCTTTGCTATTCAGCCAGCCAAGAGCACTCACGGTACTGAGGTGTTCGTCCGAGCGCCATTGCTCTGTGCCGTCTGCGGCAAAAATCTGGATCTCGCGCCCATGGGAGGAAGCCAGTTGGGCACCATCAGGCGACCAAAGCAGGTTTTCCACCCAACCGCTGCCAATCTCGATACAGCATCGGGGGCGGGCCTCACTGAGGTCCCATATGAGGATCTTCCCGTCCTGCCCAGCAGTAGCAAACAGCGTCTCCCGCGGGTGCATGCTCATTGCCAGAGCCCCGCCCTCATGCGCGCTTTGCTCAGACCACAGCAGTTCACCCTGCTGAGAATCAAAGGCGTATACGCCCCCCGCGCTATCGCACACCACAAGCGCACCACCATCGTGCGTCCAACACGAAGCCATGGGGTAATCCTGTATTGCAGCCGACCAGTCGCTTTGTAAAACACCTGTGACTTTACCTTCGGTCATAGCAAACAGGCGTCAAACCCTTCTCGTATGGCCTGCTCGTCGAGATTGCGGCCAATCAATACCAGCTGATTCCGTCTTGGATCGTCACCCCAGGGGCGATCTGGTTGCGCATCTAACAGCATGTGAACACCCTGGAAAACCATTCTCATCGGATCACCGGCGATACTGATGATGCCCTTTGTTCGAAAGATATCTACGCCACGTTCTTGCAGAAGCTTGCCCAACCAGCGATTCAGTTTTTCCGGATCAACATCACCATCGCGCTCAATCGCAATGGAGCCAACTTCATCATCATGCTCGTGTTGTGCAACCCATGTTCTCTCTGCTGAGGGCGGCACCTCCTCACCATCTGGGCCTCTTAGCTTCAGATCAAACTCTTCCGCTGTATGTTGGGTGAAGAGACCAACAGTATCCTCGGCGGCAACATCAAAGAAAAAGGATTTTCGTCCAGCAGATGACAGCTCAAGGCATGCGTGCTCGCCAGCTTTTACCACTCCACCGACGTCAACACTGCAAGTCGGCTCAGCGTAGCGGCGCACACACCACTCAGCTCCTTCACGCAAACCCGCATCATCTAACACCTGACCGGGTCGAACAACTAGCGACATAGCCGGGTCAGGGCCCTCGGCTAAATCCAGTTGATACCGACCAGGTGAGAGCTGATACACCCCTGTCCACTCGAAGGGGTACTCAGGCTCAAGAAACGTAGGGCGACGCTCTAGTGCCTCCTCAAGATTGAAAGCGCTCAGATTCAGCACCGTATCAACAGGGACCTCTGCCTGCTCACATCGCACTACTCTTGCCATGCGATTCATTTCCCGAAGGCGGGCTTCGAGATCGTCCAAGGTGGCGTCATCCACAAGATCAGTTTTGTTGAGCACTAGCACATCGGCAAAAGCGACTTGCTCCTCACTCTCGTCACTTCGACCGAGCTGTTGATTGATATGTCCTGCATCAACCAAAGTCACGATGCCGTCGAGAGCGAACTCTTCGCGAATCTCATCATCCATGAAAAATGTTTGGGCAACCGGCCCTGGATCCGCTAGCCCCGTCGTCTCAACCAGAACGTAATCAAATTTATCTCGACGCTTCATCAGATTACCAAGAACACGAATCAAATCTCCCCGCACGGTGCAACAAATACAGCCGTTGGACATTTCAAATATCTCTTCGTCCGCCTCGATCACCAGCGCCTGATCGATGCCAACCTCGCCAAATTCGTTCTCAATCACGGCAATGCGCTTACCATGCTCTTCGCTGAGAATTTTGTTTAGGAGAGTCGTCTTACCTGAACCCAGGAAACCCGTCAGAATCGTCACGGGCACTTTTGCTTCAGCATTCATAAAAATCTCCTCACTCCATCATGGTCAGCTGAGGCTGACGGATTATTTCTTGCTCTGTCGCAACTCTTCGTTGTGAGCTACGCTCAAGAGCCTCCAATATGCTGTCGGTGTTGTGTGTAAACATTTCCAGATAGCTCTTCGCGGGACCACCACGAGCCGACAGCGCGTCTGAATACAGACGCCCGCCAACCTCAATACCTGTCTCACGAGCAATTTGATTGATAAGTGCGGGACTTGTAATGTTCTCGGCGAAAAGTGCCGCTGCTCCCACATTTTTTAGTTGTTCGATCAACTCGACAAGGTTTCGAGCCGTGGGTTCCGCATCAGTGTCGATGCCCTGCGTGGCTAAGAAAGTAAGACCATAATCTTTAGCTAAGTACCCAAAGGCGTCGTGGGACGTCACCACGATCCTGTTCGATTCCGGTAGCCGAGAGACGCGGCGAGTAATATTGCGATCGACTGACTCAAGTCGCTGTATGTAGGCCGCCGCATTTGCGTTCACTTGATCAGCTGACCACGGCGCGATCGCACTCAGCGCGGCCGCGATATTTCGCACATACACCATGCCATTCTCAAGCGAGTTCCATGCATGAGGATCAACTGAACCCTCTACGTCTATTGGCCTAATACCCTCAGTGGCGACAACCACGACCGCACTGCTTGCTGATTCGGATATCAGTGTGTTGGACCAAGTTTCGAAACCGAGTCCGTTTACGAAAACAACATCGGCCCGAGCTACGGCTATAGCGTCCGCAACTGACGGCTGGTAAATGTGGGCATCCGCATCGGGCCCCACAACACTCTCAACCTCGATCGCTTCACCCCCAATCTCAGAAACCATATCGGCGAGTATTGAAAAGCTGGCGACGACACGAAGCTCGTTTGCGAGAGATGACTGCGACATGACACCTAATGCACAGGACAATGCCCAGATGAAAGTTCGGCGAGGTGAAGGCATTAAGCTCGGCATCCTATACTGATGCTCCCGTTCTCGGCTCGTCAGCTTTTAAAGGCCGCAACCTGATCCTTCGTCCAAAACCGAAAGGCCCGACTAACGTGGACGAAAGGAATATAAAGCCAGCTACTAAGATGATCGATGGACCTGACGGAGTGTCTGGAAACGCATAGGAAATACACAGCCCCAGCCAAGAGCTCATCAAAGAAAAGAGGACACCGAGTCCAATTTGTCCAGTGATACTTACTGCCCAACAACGGGCGGCGGTAGCAGGAAGGATTAGCAATCCAACTGCCATCAACGTGCCCATCGTCTTAAAGGCACCGAGTAAGTTGAGGACCAATAGGACCATAAAGATTTGGTCCGTAACCCACGGCCTTGTTGCCTGTGATTCAAAAAAGGCCGGGTCACATGTGGACATGATCAGCGGTCGCAGCAGCCATGAAAATGAAACCAGGGTGACAGTGGCCACCACACCCAGCAGTAACAGCGACTCATCATCGAGCCCCAAAATCGAGCCAAACAGAAAACTCCTTAAAGGCACAGCTGACCCTGCCGCAGACAATATGAATATCCCCAGCGCCAGAGCGATGAGGTAAAACGACGCGAGGCTGGCGTCGCCGCGAATGATAGTGGTGCGAGAAAGCACCGCAGATAGGGTGGCCACCGCCATCCCAGCCGCCAGCCCTCCGACAAGAAGTGACGTGACGGAGAGGCCAGTAAAGACAAAAGCGATGACTATGCCGGGCGTAATGGCATGTGCCATTGCCTCACCGGCAAGCGAAAGCCTGCGAAGCACAAGAAAGGCACCAACCGGAGCCATCGAAATAGACAAGACGGTAGTCGCTGCGAAGGCGCGCCGCATAAAACTGTAGCCCCACATTTCTGAGACTAAATCAAGCACTGCGTTTCAAGCCCAACGAGACTTGGTGGTCGACGATCCAGGCAGCTCGATCGCGTGACAGGTATCCCTGCTCAATCAAATTTTGGGGCGTTAGCACCTCCGCTGGAGCACCAAATGTGGCGCGACCCTCTCCCAATAGCAAAGCAGCATCACAATGTCGCAAGACAGCGGAAAGATCATGAATCGCCAACACCACTGTGCGGCCCTGTTCTCGCCACTCTAAAATAAGCTCCTGAAGCAACCGTTCTGTTTTCTGGTCTATCGCCGTAAAGGGTTCGTCCAGGACCACGAAAGGTGCGTCTTGCATAATGACGCGGGCAAAAAGTGCGCGTTGTAACTGACCACCCGAAAGAATGTGCATTGGCTCGTTCAGAACGCCTTGTAGATCGACTCGCGCAGCAGCATCCAGCAACTCATCGCTGTGCGCCCAACTACGCCGACTCCAAAAGCGAGTGCCTCGCCACTTACCCATGGCGATCAGATCCCTGACGCGTAGAGGGAAAAGCTGATCAAATTCCGTTCTCTGCGCCAGGTAGGCAATAGCATGAGATTTTTGGTGAGGCCAAATGACTTCGCCCGACAATGGGCTCAAAACACCCAAGAGCGCTTTGATAAAACTACTTTTACCTGAGCCGTTGGCGCCCAAAACGGCCAGCGTTGTCCCCGCGGGGACATCCATGTCAGGAGCCCTAAACAGAGTTCGGCCAGAGAACCCAACAGTAAGATCACGAATCTGGAGGTCGCTCGACATCAGCGAACCATCCAAATCAGCATCCAAAGGCTTACTGATAGAGTTATTGCAGCTGTCGTCAGAGCGTCTCGCCCACATTGACTTAAGCAAAAGGGGCACTGCTTTGCTGATTGATTATTCGATTTCATAGTTATGACTTGGAGGAGGTAGACGACCTAGCACACTCGCTTGGAGCGATGCTGGCCTCTCCCTTCTTGGCATCATCCCGTCGCCGGACTGCAGGTAAAGCTGCAGACAGTTGAGGATGTCGGTCACGTCACCATTAGGGTCTTGGTCTCCGAACAAGTAAGTCCAGCTGTTGTGTGCAGAGACAGCGATACCACAGGGCCTTGGGCATAGACTGAGACATTGCGCTGGTTTGACTTCAACACGGCCCGCCAATGAGCCGCACTGTACAGAAGAAAAAAGCTTTTCGTATAGCCGATAGCCAGGACGCTGTGTAGCTTGATTCCTGCTATGTCCACTCGGCCTACATGAGGTGCAGACGTGCAGGACGCATTCATTGATTGCGATCTGTTGTAAGGCCATGCCTATCAGCTTGGAGTCCAGTATCAAGTCAGATTTTTGGGACGCCACCTCTAGCTGCACTGGTATAGCTTTGCATTCAGGTGCGCGCTCTAGAGATATGATACATCATATCATCGGAGAATCCTTGGATAGTGCCAAAGTCAGCGGGCGCTCATTGCGCTCAATCTGGAAGGAGTTTTTGGGATCTGCTCGCTGATTGGTGTTGATTGACAGCTGATATTGGCAGGGTTAGGTTTTGAGGCGTCCACGCGTGTCTTGGTGCGGCCCATCGGCCTTGACATGGTAGAGGTCGGCGGTTCGAATCCGCCTGGTCCTACCATATTTTTCAGCCTCTGTTTTTATTCAACTTTTTTCAGAACCGTGTGTTTTTGCGCATGAACGCTAACGAGTAAAGGTAGTTACCAGTCTTACCAACGACTTGCAGAGATAGAAATACGACTCCGCTTCATTGTGAGTTGTATTCCTCAAGTAAAACGCTTCGTCTTCGTTCGATAAAATCTCTAATTGACGCCCTATTTTTGTCACAAAAAGACGAGAAGTCACCCGCTATTTCGTCTGGGTTGTACTGTTGAGGGCACGTTCCCCCGCCAAGTACCTCAGGGTTTGAGGCATCCGTGGAGACCACCGCTGCCTCTACCCTGTCCCTTCTCAGCTCAAGTCGAGGCTGTATGAGATCCCATGAAAAATAGTCATCCAGAATCATTTTTATGTCTTCATACAGAGCTGCGCGATTGGCATCTGAGGAGAAAACTATCTCCCACAATATTGGTGGATAGTTCGGATAGAAGAATCTGCTAGCCCAGTGGTTGTTCACTCCGACATCAAATGCTGTCATGGACGCAATATCCGTAAAAGCCTCGACGTTCAGAAATTGATTACAGATCTCCAGCGTAGGATTTGCTTTACAGTCTGGCCCAAGCGTATCAATCAAGGTGTAATCAAAGTCCGTCGGTATGTACGCCCACAGGCTGGTGTCCTCATTGAAATATAGATAGTAGTTGTTTGCGACACGCACATAATGGTCAACTGCGCCGACTACAATCTCGAGCGCTTGGGCCTTTATGAACCCCGGCACATCAAATTTTTCTGCCAGGGCCTGTGCACTGGGACGTGACTGCACAAAGTTCGCAAATTCTCGCAATGCTTCCCGGGCCTCGCCCAAAGACTTTTTCTTAGTCTTGAGGTCATAGGTGGGTTGATAGGGTAAAAACTGAGATAGCGGGCCTGATGGCCCTTCACCGTTGATGTTTGAATTAACGAATTCGGGATTCAGGTAATTATCTTCCCCAAGCCACTCCAACCGCGAATCTGGATCAGATTTTTCGCGGCCAATGACGCAGAAACTCTCATCGTAAAACAGATCTGATTCTTCATAAGGTGAGCAACTCTCATCTGTGGCATCCGGCTCAGCTAGGTTCCCTGGGGCACCAACCTTGAACAGATATCCATTCTTGTCAAAAAACAGTTTGAGGAAGGGCTTATCAATCTGCTCCATCATGGTAAACACACCCATGTTGAAAGATTGCGGCAATGGTTGGCCAAAAAGTCGCTGATCGGAGTCCCCAGTCACAACTAATTCAACCTTTGCATGTGTCGCTCTGGCCGCAGGGATACCTATATCGTTCAGTAGCTCATGGGTAAGCACCTCTCGCTGGTAGGTGGGGTCGTCCCGATTGAATCTGAACCGGACTTTCTCCACATCCATAAACTCTCTTCCATCGGCGTCTGGATAGTCCGGTACGTCTTGGCCAACAATTCCCTTGCAAGGAAAACCCTCTACAGCCGCCGGCACGCCGTTGTAATCTATACAGGAGTAGACACTTTCATCCTCATCAAATTCCTCATCGAATTTGATTGAGAAACTAAATCTTCTTGGCTTGTTTGGCTCTACCGAAGTGTCAATGGGGTACTGCCGACTAGTGTTTCCTTGCATCTTAAAACCGACCTTAGGCATCGATGCTATTTCGGTGCCATCGTCGTCCAGATACGCGAAATCTGCCTGACGATAAACTTCGCTGTGTGAGAAAGAGGTCAGTGGGTTAGCACGTCCGTCGGCATTTTTAACCGAATAGTTGGCTCTGATGGTGTCGAGCTCAAATGCTCGCCATTCGTCAACGGTCATTGTCAGTTTTATGGAGTGCAATCGATTGAGCGAGAAAAGGTCGAAGCTGTCGTTTGTTTCACAATGGATTTCAATATCGTCGACATCTTGTTCAGCGATCGTCCCGGAATTATTCGATATTTCGCAGTCAAAGCGCGGCGGTTCACCAGCGATTAACACCTCATACTCCGCGCCCTCCTCCAACTCATCTGGAAAAACAAATGACTCGCCTTCTTGAATCGAAAGTTGCTGATCGCCGAGAGATAAAACGATTGGCCGGTTTGACTTCAATCCCGTAATGCTGCCACCCACCGAGAATCCAGTTTGACTCGGCGTCGTGGTTGCAGGCGGGGCTGGAGGGGTAGCAGCAGGACTGCCACCGCCTCCACATGCGGTCAGGGCGCCCGCGATGAGTGCGGCTGCTAGCAACGGCCGAGCTCTCCTTTTGACCATCATGTTACCTCCAGAGACTCTCTTCCCAAGTGTATTCACTCAAATTACCTGCCTGCCAGGACATAGACAAATATCAATGGATTCCATTGACGCAGGATTTGCGGTCTGCGTGCCTGACCTTGCCGTCTACTCAAAAGCGCTGTGGCCTGACTAGCCAATTGCTAATCTTTGACGCCTCTAAACCTGTCTTGGTGTGGCCAATCGGCATTGACATGGTGGCGATAGGCGAACAATCAACGATTCAGGATAGGGACAAATCCATCAGAATGGATAGATTGTTGCAGGCGAACGCCTATCCACGGGCTTAGCGCAAATACGTCGTAGGGATTTGTGAGTCAGAGAAAAACTTATGAAAACGCTAAATAACAGAGCATTTGGGCCACTGGCGTCCTTGGGATTATTGGGAGTGATTAGTATGGCTGCAGTAACCGGCTGCGATGGACTGGAAATAGAGAACCAAGGCAACCTCAGCTTTCAGGGGGGGACTCAACCTGAGGCCAAAACCGTATCTGTATCGGATACACATTGGGGTGTTGAGGTACAAGATCCCTACCGTTACATGGAGAATCTCGAGGATCCCGAGGTCGAGACATGGTTCAGGGCGCAAGCTAGCTATACCGAGTCGTATCTCAATGGATTGGAGTCTCGCGGTGGCCTATCTAATCGATTAGAGGAGCTGGACCAAGGTGCGCCGTTTACTACTCGCGGTGTGCAGCGTTTGTCCAATGGCATGCAGTTTTATCTGCGTCGCGATCGTGGTGAAAATCTCTACAAGCTGTACCTTCGGGCTTCAGAAGATAGTCAGGAGCGCCTCCTGGTCGATCCCGAATCGATGAGCAGTGGCTCAGAGCAGCATTACAGCCTCGAGGGCTATGTGCCTTCCCCTACTGGAGACTTCGTCGTTTATGGTTTGGCTCAGGGAGGATCCGAGCAGACCACTTACTATGTTCTCGATTTAGCTAGTGGGGCTATCATCGGGAGCCCCATCGATAACATTGAGACAGCTTATAACTGGCCGCAATGGTCAGAGGACGAATCGGGGTTTTTCTATAGCAGGCGACGTGCTCTTCCCGAAGATGCTCCGTCCACAGAAGAGTACAAACAAACCCGGGTGATGTTTCATCGACTTGATACTGCTGCCGAAAATGATCAGGTAATTGCAGCTTTCGGACATTCAGCCTCCCTCCCAATATTGGAAACCGATTTCCCAAGCGTCTGGCTGAGCCCGAGATCTTCCCATGCGGTGCTAAAGGTGAAGCACGGCGACAACAATGAAATCAGTTTATTCACTGCGCCACGTGCTGAACTATTAAGTGGTGACATTTCGTGGTCACAGCTCTGTGGTGAGTCTGACCAGGTTACGGATTTTGCTGTGATCGGTGACACAATTTATCTCGTTACCGGCAAGCTAGCGCCGCGTTTCAGGCTAGTCGAAATGAGTCTCAGTGATCCTGACATGGCATCGTCACGAGACGTCGTTCCAGCTGGAGAGCTGGTTATCGAAAGCGTGAATGTGGCCGCAGATGCCCTGTATATCTCGGCAAAGCGAGACGGCAAAGGGACGGTTATGCGATGGGCGCCTGATGTTGGACTCGAGGAGTTGTCTCCACCTCGGGGTGGCGCTACCTACCTTTCATCAATCGCACCTGAGATACCGGGCGCGCTTATCTACGAGACGACCTGGATTCAGGGAGGTGTCCGTTACGCCTATGATCCCAACACCGCAACCTTCGCAGATACGGGCATGATTCCCGTGGGGGAGTTCGATAACCTCGAAGGTTATGTGGCCAGGGAGCTGCTTATCCCATCTCATGATGGTGTCATGATTCCTCTCACGATCCTTCACAGGGAGGGTTTGACGCTTGATGGAAAAAATCCAACAGTAGTTTATGGCTATGGTAGTTATGGATTGTCGATGAATGTCGGCTTCAACGCGACTCGACTTGCCTGGCTCGAGAGAGGTGGCGTCTGGGCGATCGCTCATGTCCGTGGCGGGGGTGAGTTTGGCCAGGAGTGGCACTACGCAGGCCGCATGGAGACCAAGCCAAACACGTGGCGTGACCTCATTGCCTCCGCGGAATATCTGGTTCGGGAAAGTTATACCAGCCCAGCCCATATGGCGCCTTGGGGAGGCAGCGCGGGGGGGATTCTCGCAGGGAGAGCCATCACGGAACGGCCAGATCTCTTTGGAGCTGCGATCATAGACGTGGGCTCACTGGACACCATCAGAGCGGAAACCACAACCAATGGCGTACCCAATATCAAGGAGTTTGGGACGGTCACAGAGGAGGCGGGTTTTCACGCGCTTTTAGCAATGAGCTCCTATAACAACGTGCGGGATGACGTGGAATACCCTGCTGTAATGCTCACCCACGGATTCAACGATCCTCGGGTAGAACCATGGCAGTCAGGGAAAATGGCAGCTCGATTACAAGCCGCCACAGGAAGCGATAATCCCGTCTTATTGCGTGTAGATTTTCAGGCGGGGCACGGAATTGGTTCAACTCGAGATCAGTATTTACAGGAACGCGCCGATCAGTTTGCTTTTCTCTTTTCCAGGCTGGGTAGAAACTAAGTGCTAGGGATCGACCGTAAACCAGCCATAGTTTCGGATGCTTATAGATTTTCCTCAAAGGATAAGTAGGGCAGACTTACCGCGTCCACGCGTGTCTTGGTGCGGCCGATCGGCCTTGACATGGTAGAGGTCGCCAGTTCGAATCTGGCTGGTACTGCCAAATACCACAGACCCGGCCTTGTGCCGGGTTTTTCGTGAGGGGGGTTTAGCTGGCTCAAAGCCCCAAAGACGATCGACAGATCACGCCTGGCGGACTGATTTGCAGGGTGTTGCTGGCGACGACATCCGAAAAGTCAAAACGCAAGATCCAGTCTCGCGTTACCCATTCCGTCCGGCAGCACGCCATAAGAAAAACCCGGCACAAAGCCGGGTTTCCCCAATTTACGCGTCACACACAGGCACGCGATGCATAACCAAAACCTCAGAGGGTTGCGTGTCAAATGCGCTCAGAAATTCATTCGGAATTCAACACCGTAAGCACGTGGCATTCCTCTCACTAGGTAATCCTGATAGAACGCATTCAAGTTAAGGCCGTAAGTGTAGTAGCCCTTATCTGAAATGTTTCGTGCCCATGCTGCTACTGTGTATTTGTCTGTTGTATACGCCACCCGAGCATTGAGTAACCAGTACCCTGGATTTTGGCAAGCTAACTCCGGGCTGGCCAACAAAGTACTGGCTCCACTGGCCGGTCTATCGCATGGCTGCTGGCCGTAGTCGTTGAAAGGGTCGAACCAATAATCGCCCATGTACTGCGCCTCGCCAGAGAGGGTCAAATCACCACTCTGACCCGACCAGACCCTCCATTGAGCATTCAGGTTTACACTAGTTTGGGGGGCGTTAGGAAATTCATTTCCACCGATATTAGCTCCGTCAGCGGACAGCTGTTGGTCATCATATTCAGTGTCCAAAAAACCAGCCGAAGCGTTGATCAATAAAGTATCCGAAGCCTGCCACGACAGCTCTATCTCACCCCCACTTACTTCACCGTCAGCACTGCGAAGGAAAGATGTGGCGCCGACGATCTGAGCAATTTGCTGCCCTGAATAATCATAATAGAAGGCGGCAGCATTCACCTGCAGGGTATTATCCAGAAGGCGAGCTTTTAGCCCCAACTCAAAGGCATCAACCGTCTCAGGCTCGACAAAGTAAACTTGCGAAACATCCTGATACGCCAGCGCGTTATATGTGCCGGCCCGGTAGCCAAGCGCATAGCTACCGTAAAGCATCACATCGTCACTCATTCGATACTGAGCAACAAATCGCCCAGTCAACTCGTTGGTAGACTCGTCTTGGTTCACCCTAGGGATTGAACTCATATCCAGAGGCGCGCCCGCAGCCACATTGGCGGGGTTGTATATGTAGGGCACGAGGGCCGCAACCGGGGTACCGCCGAGATTTTTTACAACAGATACAGCGTCTTTGTACTTCACATCGTCCTGTGTGTATCTGAGCCCAACTATGGTGGTCAATCGATCTGTGACGTCGAATGATATTTCGCCGTAAATCGCGGTGGAGGGACGCTCAATCGTGAACTCTTGACTCACGTCGATGTTTGCAAATGGTGGGGCACCTGCTGCCGCGCAAGCAGCCTGCACTGCAGTTCCGCCAGCGCTGTTAAGAAGCGCAACATCCGTGTTGAATGCAATCAGTGATCTCGCATCAAAAAACCCATTTGGATTAATGTTAAGTGGCGCACAATTAGCAGGATCAGTCGGGTCCAACCCAGGTACCGCTGCAAAAAGTGGCAAAATGGACAATGAGTTGCCTACGGCAATTGATGGATTAAAGTAGTTGTCGGGCACGCCGGCCGAGGATAGCAGAGGCTGCAGAAAACCAAAAAAATCAGGCTCGTTAGCAGTGAAAATTTCATCTGATCCTGTGTAAATACCGCCAATAAAACGCAGACGTTCACTTGTAAAGTCAATCCTCAGGTCAACATTGTAACTCTCGCTCTCGGAGTAGTAGCGGATAGCGCATACGTCAAGCGCAGAGCCGTCACATTCAAAGGGCGATAACTGATACTCCCCCTCGTCGTAACCAAATATGCCTGTGAACGACCATGAATCATTAATCTCATGCTCCACAGTCAAGCTAACCCCCTCGCTGCTGGTGAAATATACGCCAGATGTATCAGATGCCACGGACTCCATGTCTGGGCTCGCAATCAGCGGCACTCCCGTGCCGTTTGCGCCACCTGCGAGGTAACCAACACCAAACGCAATATCTTGCCGTGGATCGTTTTCTGCCCAATAAACCTTTGCGTGGATATCAGTCTTATCGGAAGGACGCCACAGAACTGAGAAGCGGCCCGCAGTAGAAGAAGTCTGGGGATGATCAGTGCCTAGTAAGGTGTTATCCACGTAACCATCTGCCTCAGATACAGCTCCGGATAACCTCACCCCGAGCACATCTGGAATGATTGTCGCTTCCACTGCTCCGGTGAAGTCTGCGTATGAGTAGTTGCCCAGTCGGACATTTAAGAAGCCAGACGCCCCTTCACCAAGGCTAGGCTTGATAGTGTTCACGTTCACTGCTCCGCCTGTCGTATTTCGACCATAGAGAGTGCCCTGTGGGCCTCTCAGCACCTCGACACTTTCCAAGTCAAAAAGCTGTTGCCCATGGGAGGCTCTGAAGCTCTGGTAAACCTCATCAACGTAGACCCCTACAGGAGACGCAGTTGCCGCGGAAAACTCATTAGCAACCGATATACCTCTGATTGAGAAATTTGGCTGAGTCCGCCCGTAAGCACTGGTTACCTGAATATTGGGTACTGCACCCATTAGGTCGCTAGTCTCTACGATCCCGAGTTCCACAAGCCGCTCAGAGGAAAAAGCAGTCACCGCTTGAGGAATATCCTGCAGGTTTTCAGCTCTTTTTGAGGCTGTAACGACCACTTCCTCAAGTTGCTGCGCGAAGGTTGGCACCGTCAGGCTACTGATCACCGAGGCCAACAGGAGTTTTGATAACTTATGATTTTTCATTTACTGCTCCTGAGTTGAACGTATTTAAGATTGAGTACTGATTTCACTTAACAACTACTTAAATCACTAGGGTAGAAGAATCGTTCTCGTCTCCAAATAAGAGCGAAATCCGTCTTCTCCCAATTCCCTACCGATACCTGATTGGCCCCAACCACCGAAAGGCGCCACAAAATCTAGGATTTTTTTGGAGTTCACAGCGACGCTACCGGTCTTCAACCGTTGAGCTATTCCTAGCGCACGGTTGGCATCGCCCGACCACACTGACCCCGATAAACCATAACGTGACTCATTTGCCCATCCAGCCGCCTCTTCCTCGGTGTCGTAGACGCGCAGGCACGCAATTGGGCCAAATAGCTCTTCATTCCAGATTTCCGCAACAGAATCCTTCACCTCGTACAATCTTGGGGGTACCGTGGCAGATTCTTGCGGTTCTTCCCTGGTGCCGCTTAACAGCAACGCGCCTTGGCTAGTGGCCTCGTTGCAGGTATTTCTGATCCTGCTGGCTGCATCCGCTGTCACGACTGGCCCAATTCCGGTTTCAGGTGACCGAGGGTCTCCAACCACCGTCTCCTCGAACATCTCACTGAGGGCTGATCGCAGTTCGGGCGCGCGAGATTTCGGAATGAGGACTCGACTTTGAGCGCCACAGACCTGACCGTTGTTTTGCAACATCGCTAACCAGAGTTGATCCTTCACCGCGGTGAAATCTACGTCGTCGAGCAAAATCGCGCTGGATTTACCGCCTAGCTCCAGCGTGACGCGAGCAAAGCGCTGCGCACACAACTTAGCGACCGCAAGCCCAGAGGCTGAGCTACCGGTAAAACTGACCTTGCGGAACACGTCGTTACGCACTAACTGGTCACCGAGAACACGGCCGCCCAAAACCAAATTGACCGCGCCTGTTGGCAAATCCATCCGCGCGAGATAACGGCTAAAAAGAGCCATCGAGTCAACATTCTCGGGGCTGGGCTTCAAGACAACTGGGCAACCTGAAAGGAGGGCAGTGGCAAGTTTCAGGCACGCCAGAAAAATTGGAACATTACAGGGTACGACGCCCAGGGCGATACCAATTGGCAACCGGTCGATTCTCACTTTGCCGCCGCGAGCACCCACCCGTTCCTCGGTAAACGCAAACTCGCTCGCCTGCTCAACTAGAGAACGAATCAGCGCTACCGCGGATTGCACCTGCAAAACTTCGGATTGAGCCACAGGACAGCCGGTCTCCATGGTAATCAGTCGCGCCAAGGAGGCCGCGTCACGCTCAAGGTCTGATGCAAGCTGAAGCAGTGCTGCGCTCCGAGCTGCTAGATCGGCCTCCGCGCTTAGATTTAGCGTCTTCAGTTGCGCAATGAGCGGATCTAAGACACCGGGCGCGACCTCAGTCCAAGGCCGCAAGCTTGAGCCATCTACGGGCGACAGACGCTGGAACTCCTCTCCCGGAAAATCCAGTTGCTCACCCAACAAAAGCCCGATGAAAGCCATCCTTAATCTGCCCTACCTGCCGCAGCCTCAGTTGCTCGATCTCTTCCTGACAAACGAATCAAAGCCTCGTGAAACTCAAACCAAACAGTGTGGTAGCTGTCTATCAGAGCACCGGTAACAAATTGTTCATGACCTGCAGTCACTTGTGCAAAGGCTATTTCGAGTCGGCGGGCGTAATCTCGCAGTAGAGGACATGAAGCAAGGTGAGTGGCAACCAAATGCTTAAGCGAATCATGGTCTTTGAACATCTCTGTCAGAACTCGCTGATCGTATTCCGCATCCTCGTGGTCGTTTGGCTCCGCTGACTCCCCTACCGTTTTTATCTGCCAAGAGCTGACGCTTTTTTTGTAGTCTTGATTGATTGGTGTGAATGCCTGATAAAAAGCTTCCAAAGCCGCTACATCCGTGGTTTCTCTAACATCCTCCAAGACTTTGGCGGCAGCACGCTTACCCTTTTCGGTCAACTTCATGCCTATTCGAGAGTTTTCCAGAAGGCCTTCCTCGATAAGGCTTTGTGCAATCAACACTATCTCCGAGACCTCTAGCCCAACCGCAACCGCAAGGGACTCCTCCTTCGCAAAGCCCTTAATCGATAAAACGTGAATTATTTGATCCTGCATACCCATTACTCATCTAACGCCGCGCGCTCGTAGACATGCTCACAGTGAGATTCCCAAGTGTCGCGTAGTCGCGCTTTATGAATTTTGCCGCTGTCGGTCAGTGGCATCTGAGCTACAAAAGCTAATTTGCGAGGTAATTTATGAGGGGAGAGGCAAGCTCGAAGGCGCTCCCTGATCATTTTTGCGATGTCTAGCGTCGGCTCGTAATCACGTTGCAACTCCACCACCGCCGTGACCGCCTCACCCAAGTCATTATCGGGGGAACCAAATACTGCAGCTTCGGCTACCCGGCTATCAGTGCTGATAGCTTCCTCAACCTCTCTCGGATACACGTTTACACCGCCCGATATGATCGTGAAGGCCTCTCTGTCAGTTAAAAACAAATAGCCATCGGCATCTACGTAGCCCAGATCACCCATGGTGGAATAACCTTGAGGTGAGCGTGCCGCGGCAGTTTTTTTCGGATCATTGTGGTAGGCAACCACCTCGCGACCAGAGAAGAATACTTTGCCCCGCTGGCCGGCAGGTAACGGCTCCGCTTCATCATTCAGGATGTGTATATCGCAGCCCGATGGACGACCGACTGAGCCCACTTTTTTTAACCACTCTTCGCTAGTGATATGCGTGAATCCGATGCTTTCTGTGCCCGAGTAATACTCATGAAGTATGGGTCCCCACCAAGAAATCATCTCTCTCTTGAGCTCTACTGAGCAGGGCGCTCCGGCGTGAATCGCTACTCTGTGCGACGGCGCGCTGAAATTCTCGTCTCGCTCCGCCAACAGCCTCGTGAACATCGTTGGCACCCATTGACTGTGCGTCACTCGCTCTCTCTCCAAGAGACGTAATGCGGCCTTGGCATCAAAGTGGGCGTTCAGCACCAAGGTGCCGCCCAGACGGAGTAGATCCATAGAAAAGCGCAGAGGGGCAGCATGATGGAGGGGCGCAGGCGAGAAAAATACTGTGTCAGCGTCCATGGAAAACAAATTACAGAGCCTCTGCGCCCTCTCTAAGTCAGAGCCGATTGGTTTAAACCCTAACGGCCGTCTTACACCCTTAGGCAACCCAGTAGTCCCAGACGTATAGAGGATATCTCCTCCTTCCACCGGGTCAGGATCATTAGGACATTCCTCCAGTTCGAACAAATGATCGATGCCGGCAATGGAAGACACGGTTAGATCTGGAATGTCGACGGCTGCGGCTGAAGCTTTTTCCTCGTTACCTCTGTCGGTAACCAGAAGCTTTGCTCCGCTATCTTTGAGGATGTACTGCAGTTCTGATGGTGTCAGTTTGGGCCCCAACGGGAGACAGTAAAGTCCTGATCTCTGGGCGGCGGCGATGGCTGCAACAACTTCAGGTCCGGTTGCCATCATGATCCCCATAACGTCTCCGCGGCTCAATCCGCAATGCCTTGAAGACACTGCGATCCGTCGGGACGCCGCATCCAACGCGCCGTAACTTATCCGCGTGTCACCAAACACCACCGCCGTCTTATGAGGTGTTTCCGCGGCAACTCCGCTCAAATGCATTAGTGAGCATCCCTAGTGATATGCGTCATCTCGTTAATACTCAGAACCCGCAGTTGACCTGAATCACCTGCATGCAGACGGGTTACCGATCCATGATGCGGCGTGAAGTTGGTCAACCCTTGCATGGTCAAAATTTCAGACAGCATGGCGTTGATAGGGAAGCCATGGGTAGCGATAGCGACACGCTTAAAGTCTCGTTTCGTCAAACCACTCATCGTGTTGGAAATAGTTTCAAGAAACGCTTGCTCATCTCCGCCGAGAGTGCCGACAGGGTCACGCAGGAAGTCTTCCCATGCATCACCGCCGGCTCGACGAAGCTCCTCTACGCTGAGATAGCGACCGCCCCAGTAATCGATTTCGGCTAAACCTTCGACAACTTCAGGTGTTAGCCCAAGTTTCTGCGCCAACGGCTCAAGTGTCTGGCGCGCACGTAAGAGTGGACTTGTAAAAAGCGCGTCAATTGCCTCGTGTGAAAGCCTCGCGGCAGTCTCCCCTGCTTGACGGATTCCCCTCTCCGATAGAGGAGGATCAACGCTACCAGCAGACAAATCGGGCTCACCATGGCGGATTAGTATCAGTTGCACAAAAAAAGCTCCTCAGCTATCCCAGGTCCAGCGCAGGACCTAGCAAACTGGCGTCTCGCAGTGCAGAAAACCCTCCGTCCACACGAAGATCTTCTCCGGATATCCAACATGCGTGGTCACTCAGAAGAAAAGCGATTACCTCTGCGATCTCTTCAGGCTGGCCATGTCTGCCCACCAATTCCGATGCCGCATCGATACGAGATTTGCCCATACTCTCCTCAAAATCCTTAAGAATTTTGGTCTGTACGGGTCCTGGGCTTACGATGTTCGCCCTAATACCCTCGGCTACCAACGCCGGTAAGCGGCTCTTCATCCAATAGTTGAGCGCCCGTTTGGATAGTTGGTAAGCAGCCACCCCGTCTAAACTCTCTGCCAGCGCCATACCCAGCGCAACTTCAGTAGGAGCTGCGACCAACGCCTCTAAATCCTCATCCGACCAATCACACCGCCGTGCGGTGATCGAAGAAACGAAAACGATAGAGGACTGTTTAGAGAGCTTCGGGCGCAGAGCCAAAAAGATTGATCTCTGCCCTAAAAAATTCACTTTCAGAATATCGCTGGGGTCAGCAGTGCTGGGCACGCCCGCAACGAAAGCCACTGCATCTGTGTGAGTAGGCAGTGCACGAACGGCGGCTTCAATAGATTCCGGTCGCGCCAAGTCCACAGTGATCGAGGAGGAGCCTTCAATCTCTTCGCAATCCATCCCCACTAAGGTAGCGCCTTTGGCGCGCAACAACGCCGCCAAGGCGGCACCAATACCAGTCGCCGCGCCAACCACTACGACTTGTTTGTTTTTAAAAATCATGACCACCTCACAGGGAGGCGCTGCAAACCTGCAAACCAATAAGACGGGATGCGCTCGCCGGCAGCAGTAAGCTCACAGTTGCGAGTTATCGAAAAAAATTCTTCTAAGAAGATCTGCGCTTCCAACCTTGCCAAGTAGGCGCCCATGCAAAAGTGGTGGCCGGCACCGAACCCCACGTGCTTATTAGGTGTTCGATCTACACGAAAAGAGTGGGGGTCCTCAAAAACCTCAGGATCTCTATTTGCTGCGCTAAAGTAGAGCACGAACTTAGAACCTGCTGCTACATCTAACCCAAAAGCTTGCGTATCCTCGGTAACGGTCCGTCTCATGTGAATGACAGGCGTTACCCACCTAATCATCTCTTCTACAGCGCTTGGAATCAGTGAAGGCTCTTTGCGCAGCCGCTGCATAGCGTTCGGTTGCAACAGAAGCTGCTCAAGACCACCTGCAAGAAGAAATCGTGTCGTTTCATTACCGGCAATAACGAGCAATAAAAAATACGCGTCGAGCTCCTCAGCACTCAATTGCTCACCATTGTCGTTCGGCGAGACCAGAATTGACGCGACATCGTCGCCAGGTTGTCTGCGACGCTCGGTTGCTAATTCCCGAAAATAAGAAAACAACTCCGACCTGCAACGATCCTGCTCTTCTGGCGTAGCAAGCACGCTACTCATAGTATTTGCCGCGTTAACCAATGTTTCTCTATCACCGGCGGGGATACCAAGCACCTCGCCAAATACAGTCATTGGGATTTCCAACGCCACGCGCTCAACAAAATCAAATTCCTCATTTCTGGGCGCTGCCAGAATGACAGAGCGAACGATTTCTCGAATTCGCGGACGGCGGATCTCTAACAGCGGCTGCGCCAAAGCTCGACGTCCAAAGTCCCGTAAATGCCTGTGATATGGGGCATCAGCGTTATGCACACTCGGGGCTCCACTACCCTCGGCCCGCTTATTCGCTATCTGCGTGCCCAACCCAGACTTAAACTTTTCTGTGTTAGTTGCCGCCTCCCACACATGACTATGCCGAGTCAAAACATAAAAGCCTTCATCAGGTTCAGGGCCAATGTGAAGTGGGGGTTCGGACTCTGCTCGATAGAGATCAAAAGACTCATGCTCCCTTCGTTCGGTGAAAAGTCCTACGTCCAACAGGCTGGGTAAGCTAGGGGTCATGGCTTGATTCTCGGAGCTCACCGCTGGCTGCAGGGAACAGCGTCCTTCGCCACACCTCATGGCACGCTAAACCAATTGCCGTGAGTCGGTCTTCATCCGGGGCCGACTCTGGCAGGCCTACCAAAACGTATGCCATTTGCTCTGAGGTCGAGCCCAAGGCCTCAGCTGTCAGCTCTGCGTCTAAGCCAACCACCATGCCATGTGATTGCATGCGCTGAATCAGCTTTTTCGTGCGATCAATAAATCTGCCCCTCATCAGGAACCAAATGTCTCTGAATCGCCCGTCTACAGAACTGGCTGCCGCCTCCCTTGCCACTCTGAGGAGTCCTCTGCGATCGGCATACTCATGAAAAAAGCGGAGGTTAAATTCCCTCAAACGGCTCTCGGTTGGGGGTGTATCGTCATCCCCGACGGTCGAGGCATCTCTCGTCGCCTGAGCCAATTCTTCGTAGAGCCCCACTAATAATTCTTGCAAGACGCCATCTTTGTGTTCGAAGTAGCGATAAAAAGAGCCATGGGCAACACCGGCGCTGGCCGTGATGTCGGCTATGCACGTAGCCGTGTAGCCCTTCTGGGCAAAAACGATCGCGGCCGACTTAAGCAATCTCTCTTGCATACGCTTTGCTTTGCGACTCTTTAACGTAACCTCCTCAATCCCGATAACTGCGCGAAGATCGCGGTCACCCGCTGCTTTTTCCCGTCGGGGCTGTGCGGGATCCCCAATGTCGCGGTTTGCGTTGTCGCTCACGCTCGACTTGCACACCTGCTTCGCCAAATTTGAGTTCATAAGCCGTTTCCAATTTAGGATATTGCGAGGCATCCGCTTAGTATTTGCGGTGGTCCGCAAGATGATTGCCAACTCGCCTCAATACGTATACTTTTCACTGACACTGATGTCAATATCATGAGTTTTCTGGAGTAAATTCGATGGGTTACGATCGAAGCGCCGCGGTAGCACACATCACTCAGGACAGTCTGTCGAAAAACAGATGGCCGGTCGACAACGAGCCATCCTCGCAGTTCCCGATATTTACTAGAGCTAACATCGGCGAGGTATTTCCAGAGGTCGTAAAACCCTTCTCTTGGACTTTGTGGGGCATCCCCCACTCAGAACCAGGTTGGCGGCAAGCACTCTTCAACCTCGGCGCTTTCGATCTTGAAGAGTTCACTTCCGACCGCATGGAAATGCTGAGTGTCTTTGGCGGTTACGGCTACCTCAATGTGTCAGCGTCACGGATTTTTGGAGCTCGGGCGCCAGGATTGTCTCCAGAGGCCATTGATGCCAGTTTTTTTGGAGAGCAACCCGACGTACCCCCCTATGCGGAAGAGATAGGACATTCATCAGCCAAACATGAGGCACAACTCGCTGACACGATTACCTGGGTTCTATCGTCCCCAAGCATGCCGGAACTCCTGGAAACACGGGGCAAACTGATTAAGCTCCGCGAGGATCGACCTGCCTTAAGCCAGTTGTCCAATAAAGAGCTTTTCCAACGCTGCCTCAACATTTGTGAGCAGCAATGGGAACCCCTGTGGATTAGACACATCATGGCTACTTACCATTCCATGATACCAAGCGGTGTTATTGCCCAGATTTGTGACGCCGTGGGCGCTAGCGATCTATGCGCCGATATATTGACAGTTGACGGCGAGGTGGACTCAGCATTCCCCGCAAAACGGCTTTGGGAGCTCGGCAGACTAGTGCGCGCTAGCGAACGCCTGTCGCAGTATCTCGACGACGTTAACGGCACGACCATGGCTGCTATCGCCACTGATCCTAATCCGGATTGCCAAGAGTTCCGCTTTAAATTTCAAATCTTCATCGATGAGTTCGGATTCCGGGGTCCGAATGAATGGGAGGTTGCGTCAAAGTGCTGGGAATTGGATCCCACAGCTCCCCTATCGGCTCTAGCCATCATGGCCCGAGCGGAGGATAGTGCATCACCTGACGCCAGGTTAGCGAGCCGTCGCGAGAACAAAAAGGCTGCCATCGCAAAAGTCCAGTCACAGCTACAAGAAGATGCCGGCTTACTCGGACAGTTCAACGCCGCCTTAACCGCTGCCGGTACCTTTTTCGCTGCTCGAGAACGAACTCGAACGAACTGCGCGATGCTGACCCACGAAATGCGAATGCCAATGTGGGAGCTTGGAGTACGATACGCGTCTGAGAAGGTATTCAAAGCACCTGAGGACTTTTCGATGCTGATGGTCAGCGAGTGGGGGCAACTTCTTGACAACACGATAGATGCGCAAGAGGTGATCAACCAAAGAAAAATTGAGAGTGAAAAGCTAGCGAACTTAGAGCCGCCTTTTATTGTTGACTCCATAGTCCCACCAATGGGTGAATGGCTTGAAAGAGACGCAAAAGGTCTGTCCTCTACTCAAATCATCAAGGGTCAACCCGGCTGCGCAGGAACCTACAAGGGCCGGGCTAGGGTGATCACTGATCCGTCGGAGCCCGGAGATCTGCAGCCAAATGACGTGCTGGTAGCGCGACACACCGATCCATCTTGGACTCCGCTATTTTCGGCGGTTTCAGCGGTCGTGGTCGACGTTGGCGCGACTATCAGCCACGCGGTAATCGTCGCGAGAGAACTGGGTGTGCCATGCGTGACGTCTGCGACAAATGCGACCAGTTTGATACCAGACGGGGCGCTCATCGAAGTTAACGGCAGTTCCGGAACCGTCACAATTCTCGAATGAGTCGCGAAATGATCTTCCACTTTGATCACCCCCACTCCGGCACTATTGCTGAAGTCTCAGACGTCGTGGGCGGCAAAGGTGCAAGTCTGTGGGCGATGACCTCAAAGCTAGGACTCCCAACACCTCCCGGGTTCACAATTGGAGTGAACACCTGCGCGATGTTGGGCAAGTCTCAAGTCACCGAGAACTTCACGGCCACAATGGATAATGCAATCGCCAGATTAGAGAAGAAGACTGGTAAACAGTTAGGCTGCCCCGAGAATCCGCTGCTCCTAGCCGTGAGATCGGGGGCCAGTGTGTCCATGCCGGGGATGATGGAGACAATACTAAACGTTGGCGCTACGCCGCTGACATTACCAGCGCTGCAAGACATTACTGGCGATTATTTTTTTGTGCAGGATTCATATCGGCGCTTCCTTGAAGGTTTCTGCAAATCTACATTGAATATCGACCATCCTATGTTCAACGCTCAAACCACGGGACAAGCGGGTCTGGCCGATCACATAAAAGACTTGGAAACTGTCGTAAGTGAGCGGATTGGTGGTGAGCAATTGTGTGACGCTCGTTACTTACTTAACGAATGTATTTATGCAGTCATTCGGTCGAGCAGCAGCGCAACTGCGCAGGCGTACCGAAAAAAAACAGGCCTCCCCGAATCATTGGGCACCGCCGTCACGGTTCAAGCCATGGTCTTCGGCAACACTGGTGCAGGCTCCGGAACGGGGGTGGTATTCAGCCGCGATCCCAACTCCGGCAAAAAGGAAATTTGCGGTGACTGGATTAGTAATGCCCAAGGCAACGACGTAGTCGCAGGCGACAGTGCGACCTCTGACATTTCTGTGTTCGGCGCCACACACCCCTCGGCGTATGAGGAACTCAAGCTCCACCTCGAGCAGCTAGAAATTTTTTATCAGGATATGGTTGATGTCGAATTCACGGTGGATCAAGGCAAGCTGTGGATACTGCAAGCGCGAGCCGGTAAACGCACTGTGCGTGCGGCCTCCCGAATTGCGGTGGAATTGGCAAACTCGGAACGTTTTGAACTGAATAAAAAGGACGCTCTTGCCACTATCACTCAGTCTCTTTCGGCCGAAAAATCCTCAACAAAAATTCTGGCAGGCGAGAGAAAGCCATTAACCACTGGCATCGGCGCATCAGCAGGTATCGCTAGTGGATTTGCCGTATTTACCTCTGAGGATGCCATTGAGGCCGCGGAGGATGGAAAAGAGGTGGTGCTCATCCGGCAGGAGACTTCTCCGGCTGACGTTCATGGCATGGCGGTCGCTACGGGCATACTCACATCGCTAGGCGGCCTAATGAGTCATGCCGCAGTGGTCGCGCGAGACTGGAATCTGCCAGCGGTGGTAGGTGCCGCAGGAATGCAATTCACAGCAGATGCCGTGGTAATTGGCACAGCCAAAATCCAACGAGGAGATATCATCTCCATTGACGGCAATACCGGTGAGGTCTTCGTTGGCGAAATGCTCAGCACAGCAGATGACGATCCTTACTTAGAACGCCTCAAAGCATGGGCTGAAGAGAAAGATACGGATTAGGCCGAATATCAAAACAATGGGGTAACCAAGGGAAATGAAGCGACTCGAAGATAAAAGAGCTGTAATTACGGGTGCAACCGGTGGCATAGGTGAGGCGACTGCGCGACGCCTGCTCGCAGAGGGGGCCACAGTCATGCTGGCTGCGCGTTCAGGTGAAACGCTGTTGAAACTGGCGGACAAATTGGATAGCGACAGGGTCCATATCTGCCCTACTGATATTTCTAGCGAGACAGACTGCAAGTCACTGGCAGAACGGAGTATCTCCGAGATGGGAGGGATAGATATTTTGTTCTGTAACGCAGGTATTGAGGGGTCTATAAAACCGCTTCTAGAAATAGAGCAAGATGAATTTGATGCGGTGCAGAATACAAACATACGCGGGACCTGGCTAACAATGAAGCACTGCATCCCTCACATACTCGGTAACGGCGGCTCAGTGATTGTTACAAGTTCCGTAACGGGAAAAGTGGGTGTCCCGGGCTTGGGGGCGTATACAGCAAGTAAGCATGCCATCGTGGGTCTTGTTGAAGTTGCAGCGCTAGAACTCGCCGAGCGAGGTGTCCGTGTAAACGCAATAGCGCCAGCTCCCATCGACAATGCAATGATGAGATCCATCGAAGAACAGGCGGCGCCGGGCGCACCCAATGCTGCCAAAGAGGGTTTTGAATCACTTATTGCCATGAAACGATATGGCACGGATGACGAGGTCGCGGCGATGGTGGCGTTTTTGGCGAGTGACGACGCATCGTTCTGCACTGGCGGCGTGTATCCGATTGATGGGGGGTTCCTGGCGCAGTAACTCCCGATTTCGGCCATCAGTCGGCGAGACCTAGGCACCGCTCGCAGAGGCAACCAAACCTGTGCGGCAGCCAAACTGTGGCGGTGTTGTCAGCAACCTCGTAGGCGTGGACGAGTATGAATAATGGGTCTTCGCAAACGTCAGACTTCGAGCCACTTCTTTTTACTTCTCCCTTTATTCATGTAACGCATGAGTGTCCACGCGTGTCTTGGTGCGGCCAATCGGCCTTGACATGGTAGAGGTCGGCGGTTCGAATCGACCTGGTCCTATCAAATTTTCGGGCCACTGTTTTTATTCAACTTTTTTTCAGAACCGTGCGTTTTGGCTTGTCTCAGTACGTGGACACCACCGAGCAAAGATAACGTGCGATTAGCCTAGAAATTTGAGCGAGTCGGCTAACCGGGTAAGTAAAGTATCTGCTGACACATCCGCGTTGGTATGACCGAATACGATTCGGTCTGGTCGGAGCAGCAGAGCTTCACCCTGCTTCAGACAAGCGGGAAATTTACCCCGAACGATTTCAAGCTTCGAAACATCAACCATCTGAATTTCTAGCGCTCTTGACACTGACGTAGTGTCCTCATCGAATGTATGTGGCCCATTACATACCAATGCAAATTTCGCCCCCAGCAGCTCGTCAAAGAGCATCTCACGGCCCTGGCCGTCGCGAACAACGGGCTGAGGTAGCAGGTACCCTGCGGCCCCTTCATTAGAAACCTGTTCTGTAACGACAATGCCAGATCGAATAGGCGGTTGTTCGCGACCTTGGCCGTAGCCCGATTTTAAGGAGGTTCGCTCCATTTGCGGTGGCTCTATAGCCAGACGCTCTGCTGCCTCTACGTCAGCCATGTGCTGCATAAGGTGGCCCATTTCCACTGCCCAAGAGACAAGATCGTGCACGTGGTCATGCCGCTCGGCTTGGTAGGTTTCAAGTAATTCCATGGCGCAACAGCCACTTTTTACTAACGGGAGTTTCCAGGCGAGATTGATCACATCACGCATGCCAGAGTTCATCCCTTGCCCTAAAAAGGGAGGTGTCTGATGAGCGGAATCGCCAGCCAAAAAAATTCGATGATGCTGCCACTTATCAGCCACTGCCGCGTGAAACTGATATACAGCTGTTCGTCTCAGGCGATATGTATCCCTTGGCGTCCAGGGATCCAGAAGGGCATGAACAGTATCGTGATCAAGCATTTGCTCCGCTGTTTCTCCAGCATGCAACTGGAATTCCCAGCGACGGAAAGGGTCCTTAGTGGCGACAAAGGTATGGAGA
The DNA here is from genome assembly GCA_902520195.1 of Halieaceae bacterium. Lineage (GTDB taxonomy): Bacteria > Pseudomonadota > Gammaproteobacteria > Pseudomonadales > Halieaceae > Luminiphilus. The sequence goes on along the minus strand of CABYND010000004.1, from coordinate 79,194 downwards.
CGATCAGGATCACACACCTGCATCACCTCGTTCGGTAAGCCGTGAGATCTGATCATCTCCACGTCCACTACAAGCCAATCTTGGTCGTACCCCAGGTCCCGCCAACAAATACCCAAAGCTTTGCGTGTCGGGCTATTCGCCCCGTCGCATGCCACTAAATAGCTAGCGGACAGCGAAATCTCTCCATCTTTTCCTACCGCTTGGATTTCGACCTGCTCTTTGCCGCTGCTAAATCGAGTCACTTCATGACTGATATACGTAGTCACATTAGGATGACACCGCGCGGTTTTTCGGAGAAAAGCGTCAAGCTCCGGCTGATCAAACATGTTGGCTGGTTGCCAGCCATTACTACCAATAGGTCTGGCGTCACCGCCAAATAACCATTCTCGTCTGGAGTTAACGAAGCCTGCTCGCTCACCTGGGCGAAGCGGCTGCATCAGTTGCTGTACCGGCTTCGCAAGACCAACGGGTTGAAGCGCCCTGATGATCTCACCATCAAGGTTCACAGCTCTGGGCAACGGCCACACATCGGTCTGTTTTTCAAGAGCAACGACTCTCAACCCGGCCTCAGCAAATAAAATCGCCCCCAAACTCCCGACGGGACCAAGCCCGACAACAGCTACATCAAAGGTATTATTTGGAGTAGCGGAGCTCACTAAATCGCAGCGGTATCAGGCTCAGCAATGACCTCGTTCTCTATAAATCCAAGGCCATCAATTTCAACTTTTACTACATCGCCAAGCTTCAGCGTGCCTTGTGGTTGCATGGAAATACCCACGCCACTAGGGGTACCTGTAGCGATGACGTCGCCAGGCTCTAGGGTAAAAGCAGTGGTCAAGAATTCGATGATGTCATAGCAATTAAAGATCAAATCACTTGTGCTGGTTTTTTGGCGCAGATCGCCGTTAACGAAAGTGCGAAGCATGAGATTGTGCGGATCAACTTCGTCCGGAGTCACAATGGCTGGGCCGAAGGGATTGTGAGTATCCCAAGATTTACCCATCGTGAATTGTGGTGGTGTCGCTAAAAACTGCCACTCGCGAACGCTTACATCATTCAAAACGCAAAAGCCTGCAATAACTCTGTTTGCATCTTGCTTGCTGACGCGTCGGCAACGCTTACCAATCACCACGCCCAGTTCGCCCTCATAGTCCAGCATCTGGGTCTCTGGGGGCGAATGAATGGGTGCGTAGGGACCATTGGCCGAGGTTGCCTGTTTCGTGAAAACCATCGGGTGCTTGGGAATGTCCATGTTGCTCTCTTTGGCGTGGGCACGGTAATTCAGGCCAATAGCTAATATCTTCGGCGGCCTTGCCAAAGGAGCCTCAATCACTACATCTAACGCAGAATAATGTCCCGAAGCGCTTGTGTACTTGGCAGCCTGGAGCATGGCGCCATCACCTGCCTCTAAAAAACTCAGCATATCGCTGGGCAAACTTGGGGCAACCTGTGAAAGATCAATTATATGATCGCCCTGAAGAAGGCCGATGCGTGTATTCGAGGATTCGGTAAAGGAAATCAATCTCATAGTGGACTCCTGTTCAATGTGAGCGAATCGGCCACTGCGTTGGCATGAGTGTCAACAGCTTTTGGCGCAAGGGGATTCTCACTCGACAGCGCGGCAGCCTCGGCAGCGTTCGAAAAGATCAATGTAGCCGCGCCGGTCAGTACATAATAGAAGTGATGCGCGTCCATTTTAGGTGCTGTGCCGAGCTCAGCAGCGCGATTGAATACGCGACATACCTGTTCGTACCACGGTCGAACCGCGCGCTTAAGCAACCAACTTAGGCGCCAGTCGCGAGCCATTCCTTCTTGAATCATGAGTCGATTAAGTTCGGGATGTTTGGCGCAAAATTGGACGTAAGAGCGGATAAGAAATCGTAATTGTTGATCTTCATCAAGTTTATTCATGTCAGCTAAAGCGGCGCCAAGGTCGCGCTCTGTGATCGACATCAAGTGCTCGGCCGCAGCTTTCCAAAGCGCTTTTTTCGAGCCGAAGTGATAGTTAATTAAACCCCTTTTGGTGCCCGCCTGAGTCTCTATATTGCGAGTGGAGGAACCGTCGTAGCCCTGTGTAGAAAAAGCTAGCAGAGCGGCGTCTACCAGTTTTCGTCTCGTGGCCTCAGCATCCCTGAGCTTGCGCTCACTCCTCGCTGCGGCGATTTGCGCGTTGTTTTGCATAGTATGGTTGCAATCAAACTTGTATCAATCTTCGCCACTTTATATATTACTTGTCGATTGGCAAGTTAAATGTTGGGGGAGACTGTGGGGACTATCAAAGATGTTCTCTATGTCAGATTCTCAGTCACTGATTTACAAGTTCAGCAGCAGTTTCTTGAGGATTTCGGCTTTAAGTCTGAGATCAGTAACGGTTTATTGATCGCGCGGGGCACCGACGCAAGCCCCTATATTTATATCGCTGAGCAATCCAGTGATCCGGCCTTGATCAGCGTGGGTTTCGCAGCTGAGTCTGAGGCCGCCCTGAGACATATCGCGGCCACTGATGGTGTGCCGGTAGAAGCCAATGATTTGCCGGGCGGTGGTCTGATAGCGCGACTCACCGACCCCAATGGTTTCTCAGTAGAGGTTGTCGCCAATCTCGCTGATTCTCCGCTACTCACTCCAGCCAGCCGCTCTGGTCTCAACGATGGAGTAGAAAAACTTCGGCTGGGGGAGCGAGTGACCTTCGTTGATGCTGATAGCCTGATTAAAAGATTAGGTCATGTCGTGCTCATGGTCACTGATTTTAATGAGACCCTTGAGTGGTATCAGGTGAGATTTGGCTTGCTGATTTCCGACGAGATCGTAATAGATAACGAGGGAAAACAGGAAACATTAGGGGCTTTTACGCGCTGTAATAGAGGCGAGAAATACGTGGATCATCACACGCTATTTTTTATCAACGCCGATCAGGCGGGTTTCAATCATGCAGCGTTTGAGGTGACAAACTGGGACGCTTTGATGACAAGCCATTACGCGCTTCTGAAGGCGGGGCACCGCCATTCATTTGGAGTCGGCAAGCATATTCTGGGTAGCCAGACTTTCGACTATTGGAAAGACCCAGATGGCTTTACGTTGGAGCACTTTACCGACGGTGATCTGCTGAATGAATCCTCTGGCTCTCAAAAACGAGGGCTCGAGGATCTTCTCGGCACACACTGGGGCCCCGACGGCATGCCAGGACAGTAGATCGTGCCAACCGACCTAAATACGTTGGTTGGCGGGGTGGCACTGTTCATTGCTCTTCTAGCCCTAGCGCTTTTTTTGCGGGAACGTGCACTGCGACAAACTAGCGAAGTGCCGCACGGGTTTCAGGCGCAGATCAGCCTGCCGCACCAAGCGCAGTGGACGCTTTATCACAACCCGTTTTCGCTTTGTTCAAAAAAACTCCGTGTTTGCTTGACAGAGTATGGAGTGGACTACGATAGCGTCGTGATCGAGCTCATTGAAACCGGTTACTATCAAAACATTAGCCGCGAATTTCTAAAGGTCAATCCTGCTGCCACGGTGCCAGTGTTGTTACATGAGGGCCATCCGATATACGAATCCCACGAGCAACTGCGCTACGTAGCATCTATGGTAAAAAACGGCGACTTGCTGTTGCCTCGAGATGCACAAGCGCGGCAAGTCATGGATGCGTGGGTAGAAAAAACCTCCCTGCTGGGAGACGACCCTATCTCCTCGCCCGAAGCCACAGCCGGTAACGCGGCCCCCGGTTTGACCATTCCAATTTTCGCATCCATGGTGGCGAATACCCCCGTTAGAAAAATCGCGGAAGGAGTGCTCTTCCATCGCATCAAAAAGCGGGCAATTTTCTTTTTGCTTATGAAGCTGAGTGGCTTACGGAAAACACTCAAACTGAAGCCTGTAGTCGACATCATTAACCGATCTGCAATAGCTATGGCTGCGCACATAGATGAACTAGAGTCAGCACTTGAGCACAGCGGCGGGCCGTGGATCTGTGGTGATCAATTTACCCTTGCTGACGTGGGGATGATGGTCATCTTAGATCGCCTCCGGGAGGGTGACTGGCTCGATCTATTGGTGCAGCGACGGCCCGTAATTTTTGACTATTGGATCGCACTTCAGCAAAGGCCGAGCTACCAAATCGGTTGCGTGAGCTTTGCACATCCCAGAGTTACAGATGCAACAGTTGAGCTGGCCGCGCTAAAAAAGGCCAGTTTGTGGCCCTCGAATATTCCAAGTTAGGGATACGGCAGACTAGTTGTCGTAACCCCTTACTGCCTCAGCCCAGGGTGCTCGGGTCTCGTGACCACCAAAAGTATCCCAAGACCCATCGGTGGAGAACTGCACCGACTCACGTCTGGGAATCTGCAAAAGTTTGTTTCGCATACGTTCAAAGCGTTGAGGAAATTTCTCGCGCAAATTAACAACTTCTCCTGGGTCTGACTCAATATTGTACAGATGCCAGGTGTCAGACTTTAAAAAATCAGGCGTGATCGGCAACGATCCCTCGCGCACAATTTTCCACGGCCAATCAATCATTGCCTCGCTACCAAAATTGGCTACGACAAAAGGGCGTGGTTCCAGTGGCAAACCCTCTAGCAGCACGCCTTTTAGACTACGTCCATCCACGTTGGGGATTTTCAGCTCCATAAAATCTAATAGCGTTGGAAGCACATCAGCAATATGAACAACCTCTGAGAGCGGTTGACCCGACTCTACTTTGTTTGGCCACCAGATAGCGGCCGGCACGCGAATGCCGCCCTCAAACACCGAGCCTTTGCCCTGCTTGAGAGCACCATTACTACTGTATCCATCGCGCAGAGGCGGTATCAGCATCTCGATCCACCACGGCTTTGGAGACGAGCCACCGTTATCGCTGGCAAAGATGATTACCGTGTCCTCGCCCCAAGGCTGCTGCATCAAGCTGCTAAGTATCTCTCCAACAGCACTGTCTAGAGAGGCGATCATCCGGAGCAGGGTAGCGCGCCCCTGATGCTCCGCTCCCACATCCTGAGGCTCTTCGATTGGCGTGTGAATGGCATTAAATGACACCAAGAGAAATAGTGGCTCATCCTCAGTGGAGCGGTTCTCAATCAGTTCTACAGCGGCACGTTTGATAAGCTGGGTCGTGTAACCCTCCTCACGAAGGGTCACCCCACCCTTCTGCCAATCCAATCCTCCGGAAAATACATGGTCAAAGTACCCAATGCCTCCATTGAGGTGCCCATAAAACGAATCGAAACCGCGGTGCTGTGGCCAGTAAGCAGTGCTCGCGGCACCCAAATGCCATTTGCCTACTAAATGTGTCTGGTAACCGACGCGCTTCAGATAGCCTGGCAGAGTCTTCCATTCCAGAGGCAAACCCTCTTCGGAGTGCCACTGTATCGGGCTGTTGACTCCGTGAGTGGTGGAAAACTGGCCTGTCAGTAGGGAAGCGCGGGTGGGTGAGCAGGTGGGGTTTACATAAAAGCGGTCGAACTCGACGCCACGAGCCGCAATATTGTCTATGTGCGGGGTCGCTACCTCGGGATTATGGTAGCCCACATCCCCCCAGCCAAGGTCGTCAACCAACAAAATGACTATGTTGGTGCTAGGCCATTGAAGAGGTTCCGTACTTTTTGTTTCGGCGGCAAAATAGGGCGCACTCAAAAGCAGCGCTAAAAATAAATAAACCCACCGATAACTATGGCGATGAGATGCCATGGCATCCCCTTTCTAATGCGTTTTTGACCGCGGACTCTAATGTTTCAGCAACACTCTTACATCATGCGCCTGAGGGGAGGATAGCGAGAAAATAAATGAGCGGCCATGCTGATTACTGGTGGCACTGTCAAATGTGCACTTCGATTAAGGGCGTCTGATGGGGAGAGCTTGCCTGGTGCAAGTAAACGATAGGTAGAACCGGAAATTCGCCGTTGAGCATCACAGGCTCACACACGCGCCCACACCTTGACCCGCTTCGGCTCTAATTTAAACTTGATGGTGTCTAAGCGTGTCTTAGTTTGGCCAAGCGGCCTTGACATGGTACAAGCGGCCTTGACATGGTAGAGGTCGGCGGTTCGAATCCGCCTGGTCCTATCAAATTACGAACCCTTGCCATCGGCGGGGGTTTTTCGTTTGGAGGTGTAGGTTTTTTCTGCACGTGGTCGCATTTCAGCGCCAATGCGGCAAACTACGCCAACAAAAATAGATGATCCGCATCAGTATCGCGGACAGGTACTGGTTATCTTTAGGGCGGGGGCAAGGGCGAGATGACAGACTCAAAGACGACAGACGTTCTCATTATTGGAGCTGGCGCTGCAGGCTTGAGCGCGGCTGTCGCTGCCCACGATAGCGGCGCAAACGTAGCTATTATTGAGAAGGGCGCCAAACTCGGCGGCACCGCCGCTATATCGGGCGGTATCGTCTGGGTGCCCAACAACCCTAGCATGCAGGAAAAGGGCATTGCAGACAGTCGCGAGGATGCGCTCGCGTATTTCCGGTCGCTTGATCATGGCGAAATGAGCGATGACTCTCTGGGGGCGTTCGTCGACGAGGGCGCCAACGCACTGCAGTTTCTGACCGAGCGCGGTGCGCTAGATCTTCAGCTGCTTGAGGGTTACCCCGATTACTATTTGGACAATCCCGGCGCGAAATCTGATGGCGGGCGCGCCTTAGACAATGCCTTATTTGATTTCACATCGTTGGGTGACTGGTCAGATAAGGTCTACAACGGCGGTGAAATCGTTCGGATGATGCTGCTTGAGACGCCCTTGGGCGGCGGCAGCGGCATCGTAGATCTAGATGAAATGAAGCGACGCGTTGAGGGTGACTTGAGAGGTTGGGGTCAGGCCCTGATTGGCCGGCTGCTCAAAGCATGTCTGGATCGCGACGTTGAAATCTTGCTGGAGACCACTGCTCGCAAATTAACGCTTCAGGGCGGTCGCGTTGTTAGTGCAACGGTGACTTGCGGTGGCTCGGAGACGACTATCCGCGCGCGCCGAGGTGTGGTTTTGGCAACTGGCGGCTTTGAGTGGGATGAGGAGCTTAAAACAACCTTTTTACGGGGACCTCTGACGTCACCCGCATCGCCACCGACTAACACCGGCGATGGTCTAAAAATGGCGCTAACCGCTGGAGCAGGCCTGGGCAACATGACCAGTGCGTGGTGGACACCAACCCTCTCAGAAACCGGTGCGCGATGGCCAGACAATGGCGCTCCCGAAAAAGACGCGCAGCGTTCTGTTCCGGTCCTGATCGAGCGGACGCTGCCGCATAGCTTGATGGTCAATGGTCAGGGCAAGCGGTTTTGTAACGAGGCAACGAACTATTCCGCCCTTGCTGGCGCGTTTCATAGCTTTGATCCCGCGACTTACGGATACAACAATCTGCCCGCCTATCTGATTGTAGACAGTCAGTATCGCGGCCGGTATCCGATTGCATCCGTGATGCCTGGCGACCCGTCGCCAGATTGGATTGTTGAGGCACCAGATCTGGCAGGTCTAGCGGCCGCGATCGGAGTCGATGCTGCGCAACTCGAGGCAACGGTGTCCCGATTCAATACGCACGCTGAAAACGTCAATGATCCCGACTTCGGACGAGGAGTCAGTGCTTACGACCGCTTTTACGGCGATCGCTCTCGCGACGGGGCCGCAGCCACTCTTGGGAAAGTGGAGGTTGGGCCCTTCTTCGCGGTAAGGATCGACCTGGGTGCGCTAGGTACAAACGGGGGGCCAAGAACGAATGGGATGGCGCAAGTGCTAAACGTCTACGGAGCCGTCATTCCGGGGTTCTATGGCGCCGGCAACGTCATTAGCAACCCGACAGGTAGTGTTTATGCAGGCGCGGGCGGCACATTGGGGCCGGCGCTGACTTTTGGTTACATCGCCGGTCAGTCGGTAGCTCGCTCAGAGGCTCACTAGTGGCCCGAGTTTTGGTGTTGGGGGCAACCGGTGATCAACGGCACCCGTCAAATGCCGGCTTACTAGAGGCAGGGCTGACGCCTGTTGCGGCCCGAGCATTTTTCAACGAGGCTTAGCGCAACACTCAAAGATTGAAGCGCTATGCAATTACGCACACGAGTCGACGGCGGCGGCACCCCCCGCCCGGCCGAATGGGGTATCGATAGTGAATACGGGCGCCTGCGAGACCTTTTGATAGGCCCCATCGACAACTATCACTGGACACCTGGTAACGCGGTTTCCCAGCGCAGTGAGCGCCTCGGGCTCGCTTTCGATAGCGAGGTGGTTCGCGCTCAATACCAGGAAATGATCGCAGCCTACGAAGAGGCCGGCGTCAACGTTTATCAGATTCCTGCCGAGGCAGGTCTGCCCTATCAGGTCTATGCCCGAGACAGCAGCGTGATGACTCCCTGGGGAGCGATTATCATGCAAATGGAGAAGCCCTACCGCCGCGGTGAATATGCCGCCGTGCTGCGCTTCTACCTCGAGCACGGTATTCCGATCTACGACATAGTCAGTGCTGGCAACGTCGAAGGTGGCGATTTCATGGTGTTGAAACCCGGTGTGGCCATTTGCGGATACTCCGGCGAGCGCAGTATCGAGCCCGCGGTCAAACAATTGAAAAACTGGTTCGAGGCCGAGGGCTGGGAGTTCATGACCTACGCCTTTGATCCGCATTTCCTGCATCTGGACGTGCAGATGGGAATGATCGCCGAGGACCTTGCGGTGGTGTGCGTGGAGGCCGTAGAGCCTGGCCTAGTGGACTGGCTGAAGAGCAAGCAGATCCACATCATGGAGATTTCCTACGGCGACACCATGAACATGGGCACCAACATCGTTGCCCTCGGCGATGAACGCGTGCTGATCCCTGCTGCGGGAAAATCGCTGATCGAGAAGTGTCGGGCCGAGGGGCTGACCGTTTTCGATCCGGATGTTTCGATGATTGCCGCCGGGGGCGGCTCCGTTCACTGCATGTGCCAGCCTTTGCGACGCGATGCGGTGCCCGGCAGCGTATAGGCCCTAGGCGATGACCCAAGACATCAGAATCAATGGCGAGCGGCTGTGGGATAGCCTCATGGTCATGGCAAAGATCGGCGCCACGCAGCGCGGCGGCTGCAATCGGCAGGCCCTCACCTTCGAGGACAAGCAAGGGCGCGACCTGTTCGCCAACTGGTGCCGGGACGCCGGCTGCACCGTCAGCATCGACGAAATGGGCAATATGTTTGCGCGCCGCCCGGGACGCAACGCTGACGCCCCGCCGGTGATCACCGGCAGTCACCTCGATACCCAGCCCACCGGTGGCAAGTTCGACGGCGTGTACGGAGTGCTGGCGGGTCTTGAAGTGCTGCGCACTCTGGGCGAGGCCGGCGTTGAAACCGAGGCACCTTTGGAGGTGGTGGTCTGGACCAACGAGGAAGGCGCGCGTTTTGCACCCGCTATGGTCGGCTCAGGTGTGTGGGCCGGTGAGATGCAGCGGGATGCGGTTTATGCCATCGAGGACAAGGCGGGCAAGCGTTTCGGGGAGGAATTGGAACGCATTGGTTACCGTGGCGACCTCCCTGCCCAGCCAAGGCCAATACGGGCCGCCTTTGAGGCCCATATTGAACAGGGCCCCATCCTCGAAGCGGAAGCATTGCAGATTGGTATTTTGACCGGCTTACAGGGCGCTCGCTGGTACGACCTAACCATTGAGGGCCAACCCGCGCATGCCGGGCCAACCCCCATGGCCTTGCGCCGGGATCCGTTTATGGGCGCCCTGCCCATCCTCGAGTACTGCTATGAACTGGCGGCGCAATTCGCGCCTTGGGGCCGGGCCACCTTTGGCGATATCAAGGCCGAACCGGGCTCGCGCAACACCGTGCCGGAGAGGCTAATTGTCAACGTTGATCTGCGTCACCCGGACCCTGCAGTACTGGACGAGATGGATCACCTCTTCCAGACCTTCGTTGCCGAAACTTGCGAGGCTAAAAACCTGCAAGGCCGAGTGGAGGAATTCTGGCACATGCCAGTGACCGAATTCGATCCTGACTGCGTCGACGCGGTTCGCAGTGCCACCGCGGAGCTGGGCTATTCGAGCATGGAGATGGTCAGCGGCGCCGGCCACGACGCCCTGTACGTGGCGAAGGTTGCTCCCACCAGCATGATCTTTGTGCCCTGCAAGGACGGGCTCTCCCACAATGAAGCGGAAGACGCCAAGCCCGATGATCTGGAAGCAGGCTGCAATGTGTTACTGCACGCTATGCTGAAGATGGCCAACCCATAGCGGCTATCCGTCACACTGCACTTTGGTGAATCATCTCTACATACTGAGTATCACCGCGAAATTCGCTCAGTAGCTGTGATCGCGCTGCCAATAGCGCTTCTCGATTTCTGGCTTTTACGTGACCATAGCCACGTAATTTCTCCGGCAGCTTCATGAGTTGTTGCGCTGCATGGTAGTTGTGCGGCGCGAGCCGGTCGCAGACTTCAGCAAGGTCTGCTCGATAACGCGCCAGATCCTCTCTCTCCTGCCTACGCTCACTGGTGAGCGCAAAAACATCCCATCGTGTTCCGCGGAGCCACTTGAGCTTGGCGAGTAAACGAAACATCGGCATGAGCCAGGGGCCAAACTCAACTTTTTTGACCTTGCCCGTCTTGGGGTCTGCTTTACTCAATAAAGGCGGCGCCAGGTGAAACCTGATTGAGTAATTGCCGGTGAATTGTGCATCGAGTTTCGCGCGGAAGGCGTCATCGCTGTGCAAGCGCGCAACCTCATATTCGTCTTTGTAAGCCATGAGCTTGAAGAGTTGCTGGGCGACGGTATGGGTGAGCGAATCGCCCGCTTCTGAGTCGCTGTCCAGGGAACGGACCCTTTCAATTTGATCCAAGTAGCGTTGCGCATAGCCCACAGACTGATACGCCACGAGCCGTTGAAAGCGATCCTCAATCACCTGATCCAGTGTGAATTCGGCATCGGTGTTTGACGATGCTTGAGGTAACAGCGACTCGACCAACTCCGGTTGATTGGCAAACCGCCGGCCTAGGAGAAACGCACTCTTATTAAATTCAACGGCCACTGCGTTCAATTCAATCGCGCGCTCCAGCGCCGCTTCACCGACTGGCACCCAGCCGCGCTGCCAGGCATACCCCAACAAAAAAAGATTGGTGCCGATGGCGTCGCCCGTTAACTGCAGGGCGATGTCGGTGGCGTGAACAAACTCCAGTTGCTCACCCACCTGTGCGGTAACCTTTTGCCTCATGCCGTCAGCCGGAAAATAAGCATCGGGGTCCTGAACGAATGCAGCTGTGGGCTGCTCGTTGTCGTTAATCACGGCGTGGGTGCGCCCGTGGGCGACCTTACCCATCGCCTCATACCCCGTGCTCACCACCAGATCGCATGCAATAAGCAGATCGGCTTCTCCCGCGGGAATGCGAACCGCTTTGACATCGTCCTGTGCGCGGGCGATGCGCACATGACTCACGACCGAGCCAAATTTTTGCGCGAGCCCTGTCTGATTCAATGTGGCGCAACCTTTGCCTTCTATGTGTGCGGCCATGGCAATCAGCGAGGTGATGGTTAGCACCCCCGTGCCGCCGACACCCGCCACAACCGTATTCCAGGGTTGATCGAGAGACGGCAAATCGGGCTGGGACAGTGGGTCGAAGACGGGCTCCTCCGACTGCGCTGGCTGGGCTATGCGCAGCTCTCCGCCAATGACCGACACAAAACTGGGGCAAAACCCTTTTAGACAGCTGAAGTCATGGTTACAGGCGCTTTGATCAATCTCGCGTTTTCTGCCGAGCGCCGTTTGCTTCGGGAGCACCGAGAGGCAGTTGGATTCGACGCTGCAGTCACCGCAGCCCTCGCACACCGCCTCGTTGATCACAACCCGACGATCAGCTTGGCGCATCTTTCCTTTTTTACGACGGCGTCTTTTTTCGGCTGCACAGGTCTGTTGATACACAATAACAGAGGTTCCCCTGACCGCTCTGAGCTCCAACATCAAGGTGTCGTATTGATCCCGGTGGGTCAGGCTAAAGCCCGGTATCGTGTCAAATTTCCCCCGCCAGTCCTCCGGGGCATCAGAGACCAGCGCGATGCGTCGCACACCCTCGCCGCTCAACTGACGGATCAGATCGCCAACGCTTAAAGCACCATCGACCGGTTGCCCGCCGGTCATCGCGACCGCGTCGTTATAAAGGATCTTGTAGGTGATATTGACTCCGGCGGCGACTGCCGCACGAATCGCCAGCACACCTGAATGAAAATAGGTGCCGTCACCCAGGTTCTGGAACACGTGCTGGGTCTCGGTAAACGGTGCCTGACCAATCCAGGTCGCGCCCTCACCCCCCATTTGCGTAAAGGTATGCGTGGGGCGATCTGGCATCCAGGTGGCCATGTAGTGGCAACCAATACCGCCCATCGCATAGCTGCCCTGCGGTACTTTAGTTGAGATGTTATGGGGGCAACCCGAACAGAAGTGAGGAACCCGTTCGATGGTTTGATAGGGCGCCGCGAGCGACTTTTCTTTTTCCTCAATCCACCGGATGCGTTGCTCAAGGAGTTCACTGGAAAAGAATTCTCGAATTCGATCGGCGATGACCAGGGCGATCATGGCCGGCGTCAGCTCTCCCACGTTGGGCAGTAGATCCCGACCGTCCTCATCAAACTCGCCGATCACTCTTGGGCGGCTGCCGACTGGGTAGTTATAGAGCTGGGAGGTCAGTTGATCCTCAATGATGGAGCGTTTTTCTTCGACCACCAGAATCTCTTCGAGACCCTCGGCAAAGTCATGGGTCAGCCGCGGTTCCAGCGGCCAGGGCATGCCGACTTTGAAAACCCTGATGCCGATTTCGGCGCCAATGGCCTCGGTAATTCCCATGTCCTCAAGCGCCTGTATGACGTCGAGGTAAGCCTTTCCCGACGTGATGATGCCAAAGCGAGGATTGGGGCTATCCAGTAAGACCCGATTCAGGCGATTGACCCTCGCAAATTCGCGGGCCGCATAAATTTTGTACTTGTTGAGTCGGAGCTCCTGTTCCAGCGGCTTGTCGGGCCATCTGGCATGCACGCCGTCGGCGGGCAATTCAAAATCTTCCGGAATGATGATGTCGACACGGTCGGAATCAATGTCAGCGGAAATCGCTGAATCCATGTTTTCCGTGATGGCCTTCAGGCCGACCCAACAGCCTGAATACCGGGAAAGCTCCCAGCCGAAAATGCCCAGGTCCAACACCTCCTGCACGTTCGCCGGTGCCAACACCGGCACAGAGGCGCCAATGAACATATGTTCCGACTGATGGGGCAGGGTAGAGGACTTGCAGGCGTGGTCATCCCCTGCCACGGCGAGTACGCCACCATAGCGAGAAGTGCCAAACGCATTGGCATGTTTGATGACGTCCATACTTCGGTCGACGCCAGGGCCTTTGCCGTACCACATGCCAAAAACCCCATCGAAGCGCGCGCCCTCGAATAGGTTGGTCTGTTGGCTACCCCACACCGATGTGGCGGCAAGGTCCTCATTAATCCCCGGCTGGAAATGAACCTGATGGGCGTCCAAGTAGGCTGAGGCTTTCCACATGGCTTGATCGACGCCGCCCAGTGGGCTGCCGCGATAGCCAGAAACGAAGCCGGCGGTGTTGAGGCCCCGCTTCACATCCCTTGCTCTCTGCAGCATTGGAAGGCGCACCAGCGCCTCAATGCCTGTCATGTAGGCGGAGGTGTGGTCGTGCCTATACTTGTCGTCCAGTGACACTCTGCGCAACGGCGGTCGTTCTGCCTGCCCCATGAGCCTGCCCCTCTGCTCAAGCATGCCTCGGGATATTATGGGTCGCGCAAGCGGGGAAATTTATCTTAAATGTTTGCCACTCGGCCAAAAAATGAATAGATTAATTTGAAATAAGATGTTTACGGGTATTTCTATTCGTGGTTATTGATTCAACCGACAAAAAACTGCTGGGCTTGCTGCAGGAAGACGCCAACATCAGCACCTCGGCACTGGCGGACAAGTTGCACATCTCACAGTCTCCTTGCTGGCGGCGCATTAACCGGCTGGAAGAGCAAGGGATCATCCAAAAGCGGGTCGCGGTGTTAGATCGCGAGGCACTTGGCATGAGTGTTGTGGTATTTGCGACCGTCAATCTGAACCAAACTGGCAGACAAAATCTGATTGAGTTTGAGCAGATGATCAAAGGCCACCCCGAGGTATTGGAGTGCTACACGATGACCGGCATTTGGGACTACGTCTTAAAGATCATCACGCGTGATGTCCGGCACTATGAGGATTTTGTCAGGAACACCTTGAGTGCCAGCGACTTGATTAGAGAACTGCATTCTCACATCGCCGTGACAGAGATTAAGAATACGTCTGCGCTGCCCCTGGCGGCACAACTCGACTGATGCGGCCAGCTATCTGGCCGGCCGCTGACTCTGAGTCACCCCACAATGCGGCGCAACGCTCGCTCCCACCTATTCAGAAAATAGTGCTCCAGCGCGCCCAAAATTGACGCGCTCAGCGCGTGAGGTCGATAAGGACCTTGCATTGATGGGCGGGGCTTCGTAGCGCCTCGAACGCGTCGGGCACTTCAGTCAAGCCGACGACGTCGGTGATCATGGCGCTGGGGTCCACCTGCCCCGCCACCATCATGTCGATGGCGTACTGAAAGTCTTCCTTGTCATAGCCCACAGCCCACTGGATGCGCAGTTGCTTCACAAAAGCCGTCAGCGGGATGATTTCATCGGGGTGGTCGCAGACGCCGATCCCCATGATGACACCCTTGGCGGGCGCCCGGTCGATACAGGCCTGCAACATGCCGGGGGCCCCGACACACTCAAGCTGCACTGCTGGTGCCGCGCCGGTTAACGCCTGAAACTGCGCGCCTACGTCGCCAGCAGCGTCAACTAAATCCGTGAACCCCAGTTTGCTCGCCATTTTCAATCGCGCGGCCGCCATCTCACTCAGGACGACTGAACGCGCGCCCAGGAAACGGCTCCACACAGCGCAGGCCAATCCGATTGGGCCGGCGCCGATAATCAATACGTCTTTCTCGGCAATGCCTTCAGCCATCTTGACCGAGTGCAAGCCTACGGCCAGCGGCTCAATCATTGCGGCATGGTCATCACTCAGACTCTCGGGAATCTTCAGCACGAGTTCATGACCCACCTTGACGTACTCTGAGTACGCGCCTGAGATTTCACCCAAGCCAATTGTCTTTTCACCAATGAAAGGCAAGGAGGTCACGCGGTCACCCGGTGCAAACTGTCCGCCAGGTACCGCCGCGCCAACCTCGACAATGTCGCCGACAAATTCGTGTCCAAAGACAGTTTCGAGGGGCGCCATAAAAGGGCCCTCTCGAGAGGCGTGGATATCGGTGCCGCAAATACCGCAGCGACGCACCTTGACCAACATCTCGGCGTCGCCTATTTCTGGCATGGGCACATCTTTGATGGCTAGTGGCCGCCTGGGACCCTCAAATACAGCGGCTTTCATAATGACAATTCTCCGACCGATGGCATCAGCCTATCAAAGTCGGCGGCAATCTGGTGAGAACTGGTGCATGACCAACTAGAGCTCGGCACAAGCTCAAGCATGCACATTTCGCCCTAATTGATATATTGTATCTATCCCATGATTAACTCTGAAACCGTCTAACACCCATGAGCATGGTTGACTACGATACTGTGATGTCCGCCGCCGAGCAAAAATGCATTCAGGGAGGCATCAGATTCACCAAGCGACGCAAGCAGGTATTGTCGGTGCTGATCGAAGCCGACGTCGCCCTCTCTGCCTATGAGATCGCGGAGAGATGCAATGCCGGCAGCGACAGCAACATGCCGGCAATGTCCGTCTACCGCATATTGGATCTTTTGCAGGATCAGAACCTGATTCATCGGCTAGAGATTGCCAACAAGTATGTATCTTGCTCACACATGACTTGTTCTCATGAGCATGATCAATCGCAATTTCTGATTTGTGGCGGCTGTCGCCACGTTGAAGAGATCTATTTATCTCCTGATGCAGTTGACGCGCTTCAGACTGCTGCCAGCTCTGCCGGATTTAGTGCGATTAGCCCACAGTTAGAAATTAAAGGCTGGTGCGCGGAGTGTCACCAAAGTAACGAGTAAAAAGGCACACATGATGAATCAAATGTTGACGACGCCGGCAGCAGACAAAGCAGCTATCAGCTTGTCCTTTGCCTGTGCTTTTCACTGCTTGGTCTTGCCAGTTTTAGTGTCGTTATACCCCTCTGTCATGATCGCTGGGCTGCAGGATGAACGCATTCATTTCGCTTTGCTGGTTTTCGTGATTCCTATCAGCTTTTTTGCGCTCACAATGGGGTGCCGACAACATAGAAAGCTACCGGTGGTGGGTTTGGGAGTAGCAGGGATCATAATTCTTATTCTCTCAGCGCTGCTCGGACACGAAGTCGGTGGCGAATCCCTCGAAGTCACTGGCACGCTGCTGGGGTCCGGCCTAGTCGCTTGCAGTCACGTATTGAACTTTAAACTCTGCGTATCTTCATCATGCGGCGCGCGTCATGATTGCTAGCTGCACCAGCAGCCGTTCGCGCCTCGTGATCTTGAGCGCCGCAGCCTGTTACTGCAGCACCGCCTGGGCAGCAGGGGGTGCACATGAGCATGGGGCTGCCGAACTACTTTTGTCCTCCGAAGGTAGAGAGGTGCAGCTTATCTTCAACGCCCCGGCACAAAGCTTAGTGGGCTTTGAAACGGTTGCCGTCACCGAGGAGCAAAAAGCAACAGTGGCGCGTGCGGAGGCCATTCTGATGGCGCCGCTTGACCTATTTTCGCTAGAAGGCAACTCCTGTAAGCTGATCGACTCGACCGTCGATGTTTCCTCGCTAGTAGGCGTTGGTATAGCGCCATCGCAACCTGAGGCGCATGCCGATCATTCGGATGAGGAAGCGGACCGTGCAACGGACCACGCGGGCGATGACGAACATACAGAGGAACATGCCGACCACGCTGAGGAGCATGCGGACGACCACGACGAGGGCCACGCAAGTACTTCAGATAACCACGCGCATGAGCATCATGATCACGACGACGGAGACGCGTCCAGCGCCGACTCCCATAGCGACGTGTCGGCTAGTTATACCTTTGAGTGTGACAGCAACGAGGCACTGACGCGAATCGTTTTCAACCGCGATGGATTGCCCTTTGGCTTAGAGCGAATCGATGTGTTGTGGGTAGCAGACTGGGGTCAGGGCGCTGGTCAGGCCACACCGCAGTCCCCTTCGGTCAATCTACAAAACTGATAGCGTCACTCGCTGTAGGGCGACAGCTTGTGTAGCTGCATGGCATAAGCAGATTTGGCCATGTCATTCTCAGTGACAACCGTACTCACCTCACCTTCTAACCAGAACGGCTCATAGAGTGCAGACATCTGTACGCCCTCAGGCGCGTCTACCAGAATAATTTGATTAGGTGGCGGCGGCGGCATGTGCAGACAAGCGCCAAAATAAGGCACCAGAAAAAACTGGCTGATAGTTTGATCCTCGTCGAATTCGAGCGGGACCACAAAACCGGGGATGCGGATCTTTTGACCGTCCATCGCCGGGTTCACATCTGTTGATGCAAGCGCACGCCGATAAGCATCTTCCTCTTCGTCGGCCAGCGTGTTTTTCATCTGGCTGGTGATCTGGTCCTCAGCTGAGCCGTCTTTAATCTCGGCGATATAGCTGGGCGGGTTCAGCAGGATTTCTAAAACCTCTGGGGGAATCAGATCGGCCCACTCGACGGTCGTGAAAGCGCTCTTATCCTCTGCGCTCACTGCGTCATTCTGTGCCCAAGCGCCATGGCCAGCGATCGCCAGCTGCAACATCCCCACCCAAAACAATCCTTTCAAAATTACCTTCACAGAACGTTCCTCAAGCCCTCTCCACCCAGCATCTCCAACCATTGGAAATCGGTTTAATAGGGTATCATTTTCTCCTTGTGAGACAGGAGGACGGTCATCTGACCGCACAACACTCATGGCTGTCCAGCTGACTGGAGTCCAATTTTCCTACGGGAATGATAGCCAACGCCAATTGCTGGATATTGGGCAGTGGCGCGTCGAGCGTGGCGAACGCGTTCTGATACATGGCCCGTCGGGAGCCGGCAAAACCACTCTGCTCAATATCATGAGCGGACTACTGCCGTGCACCCGTGGAGACGTCTCCGTGTTGGACCAGCGCTTGGACCAAATGTCCGCCAAACAGCGAGACCAGTTTCGAGCAAACAACATCGGCTGCGTTTTCCAGCGTTTCAATCTCATCCCTTACCTGAATGCCGTCGACAATATCGGATTGGCGAGCACGTTTTCGTCTGGCGGCAATGCGCACAGGCGGGACGAGGCCAGCGCACTCCTCGACGCCTTGATGATTGAGCAGAGTGACTGGGCCAAACCAACGTCCAATCTCAGCATGGGGCAGCAGCAAAGAGTGGCAATCGCGAGAGCCTTAATAAATTCGCCCGCACTTTTGATTGCGGACGAACCCACATCGTCCCTAGATAGCGAGAACCGCGATAACTTTCTTGCTTTATTGATGGAACTCATTGGCAAGCGCGATATGACTTTGATATTTGTCAGTCATGACATGGCACTCGCGGAACACTTCACCCGCCTCGAAGCGCTATCTGACATCACACAAAGGCCCTGGTGAGTCATGTTTTTGAAGGTGGCAGTGAAAAGCTTACTGAGTCGCAAAGGCTCAGCGGTGATGACGCTGATGGCCATCAGCGTCGCCATTTTCGTGCTGCTCGGAATCGAGCAGATCCGCCAACAAGCTCGCGATAGCTTCGCCAGCACCGTATCCGGCGTTGATCTGATCGTTGGGGCCAAGACTGGCTCACTAAATTTGCTGCTGTATTCCGTGTTCCGCATCGGTTCCCCCACAGACAACATCAGCTGGCAGGCCTATCGGGAGATTGCGGATTCCGACGATGTCGCGTGGGCAATCCCAATCTCACTGGGTGATTCTCACGAGGGTTACCGCGTCGTCGGCACAACGCAGGCCTTCTTCGAGCACTTTAGCTTTGGCAAAAAGCGCCGCCTCACATTTTCCAAAGGTGAGGCGTTTGAAGGTACTTTCGACGCCGTGCTTGGCTCAGAGGTGGCATTGGCTTTGGGTTATTCCGTGGGGACCGAGATCATTCTTGCGCACGGCTTGGCGAGCACCAGCTTTACCAAGCACGACAATCAGCCATTTGTGGTTGTAGGCGTGTTGGCGCCCACCGGCACGCCAGTCGATCAGACCATCCATGTGCGGTTAGAGGGTATAGAGGCCATGCATGCTGGTGGGTCCGCGGCCCCGATTGGAGCATTTACACACGCGAGCGCCCCCACCGCTGACTTTTCAGAGCCTGAGAGCATCACTGCCTTTATGCTCGGTTTAAAATCGAGAATGAGCACTTTTAATGTGCAACGGCAGATCAATCAGTTCTCAGGAGAGCCGCTCATGGCGATTTTACCGGGGGTTGCGCTGTCTGAGCTGTGGCAGATGATGAGCATGTTTGAAAACGTGCTGCGATTGATCTCTGCTCTGGTGCTCCTGGCAGCAGTGCTCGGTATGGGTGCCGTGCTGCTGGCTTCTATTCGCGAGCGGCGCCAGGAGATTCATCTCCTGCGCATGATGGGCGCCAGTCCCTTTTATCTCTTTTGTCTCGTCGAAATGGAGGCCATGATCCTCTGCTTGTTAGGCATGCTGTTGGGGGGAGTAAGCCTCTATGCGGCGCTGTTCATGATCGGAGACGCCGTTTTCTCGAGATTTGGTCTCTATTTGGACGCGACTTTGTTAACGCCCGAGGCCGCACTGATGCTGGGGGCGGTGCTGCTGGCCACGCTGGCGGCCGCTGCTGCCCCCTCTTTAAAGATGTATACTTCTGCAAGAGATATAAGCTAAACGTGCTTGGGCAGCCAAAATACCCCAAGCAGCGAAGCGAAGGAGTGACATGGGTAGATTAGTAAAAATGCTTGCAACCTTGTGTTTGCTGAGCACGTCGGCCGCCTCGTACGCCTGCTACGACCATATGATGTTCAACCCAAACAACATGGGGCTTGTTGAGGGCACCATCGCCCGGATGGCAGGTTTAGTGCCGCCAAAGCCCGTGTTCGATGTAGTGCACCCTTCGATGGCTCGGGTACAAGTTGGTGAGAAAAGCGCAATGACCGTTAACTTTTCCCGACCAATGTTTTCCAAAAATGTCTCATTGAAAGTGCAAGGCACACGTAACGTGGTCCTAGACGTCAATGAAATCCCTCTCGAAGATCGTTCAGGCAGCGTCAGCTTTGCCTACGAACTGACTGAAGGGGCGAGTTATGAGTCGATCATTCTCACAGTGACCGGGGAGCACGACGGCAAGATCGTGAATCAATCCTCGCAAATTTACCTGCGAGGCGTTTAATCGCGACACTCTCTGGGCATTATTCGTCCGGTTCACTCCGCTTTCAGACAGTCCATCAGCGCTTGTTCCCATTGAGAGTCTGACTTCACGGAAATAATTTCCAGACGGCTCTCCGCACATTCGTCTAAATACACTTCCGAGAAAGCTGTGCCACTGATGTTGTAACCAAAAATACCCGCGTCAGTGATCATGACTGCTTTAACACGCTCAGCTTGAATTTGCCGGAGCAATGATCGCACCTTCGTATGATTAAATATCTTTTCAGCGCTGAACCGCCAACCGACACTCTCGAAGCCCTCACCCGCATTTTCAGCCCTCAAATATCCGCAGGCCGGCATAGGTAAGTCCGCGGCAAGGACATATTCAGGGTCTGTGTGGTGATGAGTGTCTTGGCTTGCGGACCATGAGCAACGTCCATTAAGCAGAGCGATATCTATCGAACCGTACTCAACGGGATACATTCCGACGTTTCCCTTTCGATGCGAATCCAAATACTCCCTCAATCTGTCTAAGTCTTGCTGTGAGCTTAAATCAGCTTTGTTCGCTAAAACCAAATCAGCTATTTCTATCTGCTGAATAAAACTTGGGTGCTCACAATGCTGCTCGTCATTAAGAGAGCGAGCATCCACCAGTGCTACCGTGGCGTGTAGTTCAAGTCGGTCTGCATAAGCATCAGCGGCCAGCACGCCCAAAACCTCTGCTGGATGACCTAAGCCCGTTGGTTCGATTATTAACCTGTCGGGCTCACCTAAAAAGAAGATTTGGCTTAACGCCATCTCCATGGGTAATCCTGCCGCACAACACATGCAGCCACCCGGCACCTCGAGAATCATGACGTCATTCCGCGGGGCAATCTGTCCCTTTATTAGCCCCTGATCTACCCCGATTTCCCCAAACTCGTTCACCAATATCGCCCATTCTTCATCTGCAGGCTTCTGATGCAGAAGACTGAGAATCGACGATGTTTTCCCAACGCCTAAGAAGCCAGTGATCACATTTACGGGAGTAATTTTCATCTTTTTTGATGGACCATTTGATAACTACAGCTCTCTACTAGTTTACTTTCTTATCGAGACAGCACACTTGGATAACGCAACTTCATAAAACGTGAACCATTTTCGTAGCGTGAAGGCGCGATGATATTGCTTTATAAAAATGATACAGGGTATCATTTAGCCTCGGGACGCCGTTGATCCCTCACTACGAGGGCACTGCCTAATCGGTCATCAGGTCGAAAGTCGACTGATTTGTCACTGGTCAAACACAATTAAAAGGAGAAAGGCATGCGCCGCCATACAGCTCGTGCATTAGCCACTATTTCGTTATTGCCCGTTGCGGCTATCGGTAGTGAAGACAAGCTGGAAGAGGTTGTTGTAACAGCATCTTTCACGGGGATCAAAAGTTCAAACGCAGTTCCAGTTCATTTGTTGACCGGAAATGATGTGGACACGGCTGGAGTCCAATCATTGGGCGAGCAAATAGACAGTTTATTAGGGGTTTCAACGGCAGATTTTGGCGCGGCCGTTGGACACCCGATTATTCGTGGGCTCGGTGGCACACGGGTTAAAGTATTGAATAACGGCACTGTTGTACGGGACGTCTCCGGTTTAGGTGTCGATCATCCCGTTGATGCGAACTTAAGCCACTTGCAACAGATCGAAATTGTTCGCGGGCCCTCAGCATTGATGTACTCCAACGGATCTGTAGGCGGAATCATCAACATTGTAGATAACTCAATCCCAATTGCAGACCTGGAGGGGTTTTCAGGGTCGCTCGGTGGCGAGACACAAGATGTAAACGACGGTGGGGGTCTTGATGCTGCAGTTCAGGGCAACTTCGGGGGAATAAACTTCACTTATAGTTTCCAAGAATCTGACTTCGAGAACTACGACATTCCTAACGGAGCAATCCTCGAAGATCACGATGATCACGATGACGAGGACCATGAAGAACATCATGAGGATGAACACGGGGCCGAAGGCAGCCTCGCTAATTCTGATTCAGAGAACACCTCTCATCGACTTGGTCTCTCAAAGACCGGCGAGTGGGGATATGTTGGGCTTTCCTACAGTGATGTGACCAACCATTACGGCATTCCTTTTCATGGCGACGACCATGGAGCACATGGTGGACACGACGACCATGACGACGACCATGACGACGAGCATGACGATGATCATGACGAGCATGACGATGATCACGACGAGCATGACGATGATCACGCTGGGCACGACGAGCATGAAGGCGAGCGAATTTTTTCACAAACCAAATCTGAGACACTGACACTGCGAGGATCGATTAACACGTCTTTTGCTCTCGTGAACTCGATCGATTTCATCTTCAAGGACACCGATTACGAGCTGATGGAAGGGCATGCCGAGGAGGAAGGCCACGGTGAGGGACAGCATGAAGATGAGCATGAAGATGAGCATGATGGGCACGGCCACGCAGAGGGCCCTACAGTTTTCAAAAATGAATCAACTGAAGTTCAGATAGGTTTAGATATGAGCTCAGGGGAGGCAGTTCGCCGCGTTGTCTTAAATTACGCGGATGAAGAGACGGCTATTTTTGGGGCAGAAGCTTTCATGGCACCTGTCGAATCATCTGAGTTGACTGTTGGATTCTTCAGCTCGGACGACCTCGGTTTTGCCGATCTTGATCTAGGATTCCGATTTGATCGAATCGAGCGCGACGGCTTCATTGCAGAAATGCATGAGGACGAGCATCACGAAGAGGATCATGAGGGGGATCACGACGAAGACCACGAGGGTGATCATGATGATGAGCACCATGAAGAAGAGATGGTATTTGAACCTCAGTCTTTCGACGAGAGTGTCTTCAGTGCGGCCATGACACTAAGCACAGATCTTAACGATCAGGCATCTGTATCGCTAGGTTTGTCTAGTGTCAGCAAGGTGCCCTCTAGCATAGAGCTCTTTATGAATGGAGCGCACCTCGCTACAGGCCGCTACGAAGTGGGCGATATCGCATTAGATACGGAACGCTCGAATGGTGTTGACCTCACTTTTAATTACGAAGGCGATGTCTTTTATGCGATGGGGTCCATCTATCACAACAGAATAGACAACTACATTTACCTCCGTGACGAACTTGACGAGGAACATGATGAGCACATGGAAGAGGAGCATCATGATGATGAGCACCACGACGATGATCATGATGATGAGCACCACGACGACGAGCACATGGATCATGGCGACCTCACCCTAGCCAACTACACTCAGCAAGACGCTGACTTCACAGGCTATGAAATTGAGGTTGGCGCCCGGTTCTCCCTGCCGGCTGGAGAGTTGCAGCTGAGTCTTGCTAGGGATGAGGTAGATGCAGAGTTCAGTAATGGCGAGGATGTGCCGCGGATTGTTCCGGCACGCAACATATTTACTGCTCGGTACACGCTGGATGACTTCTCGGCCAAACTTTTGGTCAAGGATGTGGAGCGACAGACTAGTGTGGCACCTGGTGAGTCTGTCACGGATGGCTTCACTTTGGTGAACGCTGACGCATCATGGTCATACGGTTTTGACGACTCGACGCGCTTAACGTTAACTGCCTTTGCACGAAATCTGACCGATGAAGCAGCGAGGAATCATGCGTCTTTCGTGAAGAATCAGGTTCCGCTTCCAGGTCGCAACATTGGATTCCGCTTCCGATTGGACTTTTAAGTCGAGTTAACGTCAGAGCTTTGGGCGGTCAATATTTCTGCTGCCCAAAGCCCTTTTGCTGAGTGGCTGACAAGTGCCTCTCTAGCAGCATCTGGGACCCTTTTGCTTGCCTGCTAAATAACGCCTTATGGCTCATCGGGGAGTCGCTCTATGGATGCAAAAGCGCGTTTGCCGGTCACTGTCCTCTCAGGATTTTTAGGTGCCGGTAAAACTACAGTTCTAAGCCATATCCTTAACAACCGGGAAGGTAGGCGGGTGGCTGTCATCGTCAACGACATGAGTGAAATCAACATCGATTCCGCGATTGTAAAGAACGAAGTCACGCTCAATCGCAGCGAAGAGAAGTTAGTTGAGATGAGCAATGGCTGCATCTGCTGCACCCTGCGGGAAGATTTGTTGGAAGAAGTCCAAAAATTGGCTGACGAGGGCCGCTTTGATTACCTCGTCATTGAATCAACCGGCATTTCTGAACCGCTGCCCGTAGCAGAAACATTTACCTTTGCCGATGAAGAGGGTGTGTCGCTGTCCGAGGTGGCGGATCTGGACACCATGGTGACCGTGGTCGATGCCGTAAATTTTTTAAAAGATTATGAAGAGGCCAAATTTCTTCAGGACACCGGGGAGTCGCTGGGCGAAGACGACGAGCGCAGTGTTGCAGATTTACTTGTGGACCAAGTTGAGTTCGCCGACGTCATCCTGATGAGCAAAACTGACCTCGTAAGCCCGGAAAAAATTGAGGGTTTAAAAGCGATACTGAAAACACTCAACACCGACGCCAAGTTAATTCCGATTGCTCATGGCGCGATCGACATAGACGAAGTCATCGCCACGGGCCGATTCGATTTTTCGCGCGCACAACAGGCACCCGGCTGGTTGAAGGAGATGCGAGGGGAGCACATTCCTGAAACCGAGGAATACGGCATCTCGAGCTTTACTTACTCAGCGCGCAAACCCTTCCACCCAGAAAAGTTCTTTCAATTTTTGCACGGCATGGAAGGCTACGGGAAGCTACTCAGATCAAAAGGTTACTTTTGGCTAGCAACACGTCCCGAGTTTGCTGGTCAGTGGAGCCAGGCAGGGGGTATTGCCAGATATGGGTTTGGCGGCCGTTTTTGGTCAGCGGTACCCCGCGCACATTGGCCCGATGACCCAGAATACCTCGAGAGTATTGAGAAGAGCTGGGAAGAGCCCTTCGGTGATATGCGTCAAGAACTGGTTTTCATCGGCCAGAATCTCGATCAAGAGCGTATCACTAAGACTTTGGACGCCTGCCTACTCACGGAAGATGAGTTGCTCAACGGCCGTCAGTTCTGGGAAACGCTACCTGATCCCTTCCCAAGCTGGGAGGAGGCAGCGTGAATGCCCAAGTATCTCCTCGGAAAAAAACATGTCCGTCATAATTGAGTGTTCAGTTTTAGGCCCTAACCATCAGGCTGTAGTGCGTCAGCAACCGCCAAATAGAACTCCAGGATGCCAAATTCCGATCTTGGCCCGAGCATCGCCATCGGGAGCGATGCAACCCAATTCGACGCTGAGAGCTGCAGAGGTTTGAGACGCATCTTTCGATCGTCAGAAGCATTCAGAATGGGCACGTAAAGGCCGGTGCGCACGAGGACAATATCGTTTTTTTGATCGACCAAAATGTATTGGCCGTCAAAGCCTACTGTCACGATTAAAATATTCTCGCAATCAGTAGAGACCGAAAATGGCGGGCCGTCGCAGTAGGCCCAGAATTGGTTTTGATAGGTTTCTTGCTGAGCCAATATCGTGGATACATAGGAGGCATAGCTTTGCCCCTCAGAGGTTTCAATGCCGCCCAGCAACAGCATGTAACCAAACTTGGCGAAATCCTGCGCAGTGGAATCAAGGCAGCAGTAGGTCAAATAATTCCCATTCGCCTGACCGGTCTCGACATCGTCGCGCCACCAGTCCGCTTCCATATTCAAAGGTTCAAACAAATTCTGTTGTGCAAATAGCCCCGGGTCCTGACCCGTTGCGCGAAAAATGATCTCACCCAGCACCTGAGTGTCACAATTGGAGTAATAAAACTGCCCCGCCTCATACGCGCCGTCTCCCTGTGGCGACACCCAGGGATAGCTCGTGCCGGGCACGGCAAACTCGCGGTCAATGCATTGAGACAACTGATCGGCGGCATACACTATGTTGCCGCCAGAGCTTGCACTCGGATAATCGCGGCACTCTCCCACCGCCGCTGACTCAAAACTCGAGCACTTCGGTATAAGGCCAGAGCGCATATCCAGCAGCTGTTGAATCGTGATGTTTGCCCGGTCATCTGCTTCCCACTCGTCGATAAAGTCGGATGCTGATTGCGACGCAGATTGGATTGCACCTTGTTCGATCGCCATACCGATCAAGAGACTGGTAAATGACTTGGCAGTAGACCAGGAGGTTACCGCGCTCGCCGCATCTCGATCACTGTATAGGTTTTGCCAATAGCCGGCGTTCTGCCCCTCAGGCAAGCTAGAGATCGCCGCGAGGCCTGCGGCCTCTGCATCGGTGATACCGCGATAGCGCTCTCTAACGAGCTTGCCATCTTTTATCAGTACTGCTGCCTGAGTATAAAACCCGTCGGTCACGGCGTATTCAAAAGCACTGTCGAGGGCATCCTCATCAAAGCCGGCTTCCGAGGCACTTGCGGTCTCCCAAATATCAGGGTGCGGCGATTCAAAAGCTGGTGGCGACGAAGGGGGCACGGTCACGCTGGTATCCGTTGAACCACCCCCGCCGCCACCACAAGCAGTGAGGATCGCAAATATCAGCAGGCTAGAGAGACTTAGGTGAGGTCGCATATGCCTTCCGGTTCACAAATCGTTACGAGAACCATACGGGGTTTTAGCAGAGAGGCCAGATGAGCTCAGTGAGTGCAACCTCGCACGGCATCATGACGGCAAGCATCAACCTCGATTCGGACATAGCAACGGATCGCACGGCTATTGGACGTACTAATGTTCGGAGTGAATCAGGGCTAACGAGTTTCAGTAAGCCTGCTTTCTAGCTGAGCAAACAAATCTTGCACCTTGGAATTGCCCTGCTCTTCTCCAGCGGCGTTGAACTGCCACAACATGCCGTCGAGGTCCGGATTAGCGAAGTAAACAATGCCATGACGCACCGGATCGCTGGATTGCTGGCTTACCACACGGTGCGTCACCGCGCTGACCAAGCGATCAGAGTGCGCTGTGATGAAGTTTAGCGCCTCGCCAAAATTGATGATCAAATGCCCTGGTAGCACCGGCACGTCCTGAAACTCACCGTTCATTTCGATTTGCAGGCCCGGCGCGCTGGTATCGAGGATCGTGACAAAACCGTAGTCGGTATGCGGCCGCAGCCCCCAGTCAGGGGTACGAGTATCGTAGTGAACGAAATTGAGAAACGCATCACCCCCGCCTGAGGCGTATCCCTCCGAGGCGCGATCCCACAGGGCTTCGGGAATGCCCGACTGATGGAATACCTCGCGGATGATCGCGACGCCGATAGTGTCGAGCTGGCGACCGAATGCGGCGATATTTGCCGGGTAGTGCTGACCCCAGCGCTCGCGGCGCAACGCCAGCTTGGTCTGCTGGTTGTTCTCGAGCGTAATAAACCCCTCCAACTCGCCATACTGAGGGACTTGCCGGTAAGGGCAATCTGGCGCAATCAATTCCTTTCCAAATTGCCGCACAGATTCGAGATCTAACTCGTCGGGTGTTTTTAGATAAAAAAGACCCAGATCCCAGGCGACCTCGAAATCTTCGGGGGTTAAAAAAGAAAGTTGGCGGTCAGGCGAGGCTGAATCATCTGAGAGCGTGGCAACCGGGATCTGTGAGTTCCGCATTGCCCATCTTACTCTAAACCCCTCTCATGTCGCACGCGGTTACTGCCAAACCTCAAGGTTCTCCGACCGGGCTATGCCGCGACTGAGTACTGCCTCTAGCAAGCTCTTCATGCCGCATGCTTCCAGCAGTGTGCTGATCTCGGTCTACTTCTCGTCTGACAACTTGGCAAAGACATCCTGCACCCGCTGCAGCAGATAAAACCGATGGGGCTGGGCGAGCGCGGTGATCGTCTCGCTCCGCAGGGTGAAGTCAGCCGTACCCAAGGCCTCCGCGAGGCGGCCCACAGCGACCTATATAAAAACGAGTGACAGCAATACAGCTTATGCGTTCGCGCTGGACACTGGCAGCGGCGCGAGATGATAGTTAGCCAAGATCTCTGGGGGAGAATCGATAACCCGTCCAATGCACCGTCTGGATAAGGTGACTGTGTGACGGGTAAGGTCCTCCAGTACCCTCAGAAGCATTAAATTGAAATTCATTTTCTTCTGAATCGTGCTTTTTGACGTGTTTCCGAACGTGAGCACTACCGCGACAAGGCGGTAATTTCTGATTTGGCAAACCTAGG
Source organism: Halieaceae bacterium (assembly GCA_902520195.1). Lineage (GTDB taxonomy): Bacteria > Pseudomonadota > Gammaproteobacteria > Pseudomonadales > Halieaceae > Luminiphilus. Next base: position 50,821 of record CABYND010000004.1, on the reverse strand, counting down.
GCTGATTGCTAGATCTCAGGCGCCTGTACCTACGAACAAGCTTTTATCAACTTCTTACGTTCTTCAGATTCCTTCAGTACGACTTCCTTGGCAGTCTCGACTCTGCATTTGTAGAAAGGCCTACCCTCCAAGATAAGGCAATATGCAAGTGCTTCGTGTATCGATGCTTGGGCGCCGAAAACATCTTCAAAATAGTGCTGGAACTGAATCCTAAAGGCGTCTGGTATTTCGCGCTTCGCCTCAGTACCAGGCAGTTTAAGATACAGCATCTCCCTCGATCCCTCGACTTTGACGCATGCAGTCTCGCTATCAGTACCCTTAATCAGTATATGGCCGTCTCTTTTCACTTTTCTGTTCCGTAAAAGTAATGATCTTAAAACTGCGGCGCAACGTGGCAGCCTTCCATTGGTAAATATCGACAGAAGTGCAAGTGTATTTAGCGTTAAATGTGAATTTACTAAGAGAGCGTAGAGTCTTTCAAAAATGAGCGGGACAAAAACCCCCTGGAGGAGGTTTATTCAACAAGTTGTCTCTCAATTCGCGCGAATACATCTCTTGCTGCACATTTTCTGTGCTGTGATCCTTGAGCATCACTGCAAAAGCTTGCTTTCGACATCCAGGTTCGCAGATTAGACTTTATGGTGCCAAGCTGGATCGCTCGATAGCTGGCTCAATACGCGATATTGTTAGCACGAAGTGACACCGTCTTTTCAATCCGATAGCAAGCGTTGCTTTTATCGTCACAATACTAAACCGGGCGTGGGCATGAACAGAATCATTATTGCGTTAGTTGCAGCCAAATTTGCCATCTTCGGCAGCACGAGCGTTTCAGCAGGCTTCTATAGTGGCAAAGGCGTCATCGCCAACTGCAACAGTGAAGCCAATTATGACAAAGGCTGGTGCGCGGGCTATCTAGGAAGCTGGGCCGATGGAGATATCGACATGGTGCGCCGCAAGGCTTGCATCCCCTCGGACACCAGCATTGGCACGCTGAAACAGGTGTTGATGGACTACGCAGAAGCCAACCCGCGAGACGTGGAGACCATGAGCGGCGGTGAGTTGTTGCAACGGGCATTTAGCAGAAAGTGGCCAACCGATTCGACCGATGATACGGTTTCGGAGATTTACCGAAAAACCTGCTGATCACAGTCTGCTGAGACGCGCTCATAACGAAAAGTATTACGAGCGCTGCGGCCGCTGGGGTGAACCCAGATCGCTTACTGGGCGCCAACGCTACGGAGCATGCGGGTAGCGTGTCGCTCAAGCCTGTCGAGCTGTCGGCGCGACTCATCAAGCTGACACACCAACCTTGATGAAGCACTCAAGTAGATTAGATTGCCCTCTCGCACTACCTCTCGCCGAGGCGATAGCCAAGAAGACTCGCCCCCCTGTGCCCCACTTTGCCGTTTCATATCTTTCACCCGCATTTCGGACCTGATCAAATATCGGACGTCTCGCGCTGAGCTTGATGGTCTAGGCGTTACCAAATAGGGCTTATTGTTGCGTTCTGCAATTATCTTTGTGTATTACAGTATTTTGGCTGGTCAGGAAGATCCGTCATGGAAGACAACTACCGCAACCCCTTTCTCTCCAGTGGGGAGAGAAGCGCCCTCTACGCCGCCATGGCCGACCTGTGCCACGACGGCCAAGCATCGGCGCCGGATAAGGGTCGGCCGGCAACCCCGGCAATTAAGCACTCGGTAATTCTTGCGACATTGTCTGCTGCGGCATTGCTCGCCACTCACGCTGAGTGGATTTCGATACGTTTTTAGATAAGTGACGCGGTCAGAATAAGGCGCTCGCTGGTCTAGTCGCGAACTCACCCTCAAATTGGTGATATTTGGTCTTACATGGCACGTTGTTAGCGCTTACCCTGCGTCCGACGTCAACATGTAGTGTCAGTTATGTGCATTCATACCACATGAGGTAGAAAGATATGTTCGCAGAGGCAATGGAAGTAGCACAGTCCAGACGCTCCCTACAGGTCATGCATGCCGACCTCGACAGTATCGAAGAGCAGTTGCAGCTGACGAACAAGCGCTTCATTCAAAGCAGACCGAGCGCTTGGGCACGAGCTCGCGCAACCACAGCAATCTACCTCGCCAACATCAGGATCCAAAGTCGATTCAAGTTCTGGCTACTGCCGGATCAGGTCTGATACCCCGTTAATCTGCTGCTTGCGGCTGAGCGGCAGGCGGCGGCTCCCGATAGTCCGTGCGGCCCGGAATCCGCATTCTCCAGCAGCCGCTCAGCACCGGGAAATTAAAGCCTCACCCCCTTTCGGCCGATGATTGCTGTTGTGGAGACTGCAATAGGGAGTAGGGTCGTGATGGGTGATCAGGTGTTAGATTTTGAGAGGTTTCGCTCCAGAAAAGACCAAGCGATCAACGATCAGGAGATTCTTCGGATCAGCGAAGAGGTAGGCAGTGCAGCGGTGATGCTGGTTCGCCAATTTGCTGAGAAATACCCCGATTTACCTGACACATTCTTCGCCTTCCTAATCAATCAGCAGTTGTTATCAACCGCGTGTAACGGTGCAGAAACAGGGCACGAAGGCTCCAAAAGGCTGCTGAATCACGCCATGAATCTGCTCGAGGTCTACGAGAACTATCTCAACCAGAAGGGGCAAAGTTTTAAGACGACTGCGCGCGCCAAGGCAGCAGCAGAAAGGCAGCCGGGCACACAGCTTCATTAAAGCGACTTTTTGAGAGCCTCTGCCTCATTTACTGCACTGGACCTAAAAAATTCCGATCGCTGATGGTTATGAGCCATGGCCCTGCGGGCTGGAACCAATTGCTTACTCATTCCTGCTCCGCCAGTTCATCAAGATCAGCGCCTGGCTTCTTCTTTCTAAAGCCTTTGAACACGCTGACAAAGACATACACGATGGTCGCCATGAACGCTGCAAACACACCGTTGAACCATCCCGTTGCCATACACCCCAGGTAGGTGCCCACCCCCAGTACCAAGGCTAAAAAGGATCTCATCGTTCATCCTCGCAGAATCAGCCGCCCACTATAAAGCGAGAAAATTGGGTTAGCTATGGCGGCTACCGCACCTCGGCATTCAAAAACCTCTCTATCAGTGCATCGGCTCCCAACAAGCGCGGTACCCCGACGACGCTACGTCAGGTGCTGAACGTGTTGTCTCAGAGTTCAGAGTCAATTTTTAACGCGATTTTATCCGCAAGGCAGGTTAAGCTGGCGCAGACAGTGAGATGGCAACTATTGAATGACAGTCACTTCGTTCAGAGTAAATAATGAGGACTTGGCAATGTCTGACAGCACCGGCGCACCCCAGTCTCAAAATGGAATCTTTGCGGCATTCCACGAGCTAACACTCAAGGGTTTGGAGCAGTCCCTTCTCGATGCTCAAGCCCGATATGAACGGGGGGATGCACAGGCTGACCCCGCTCCCAGTCTCAACTGGGCGGTGACCAATCAGGCGATGCCTGATGAGAGTGGTGCTGCCCCCTCGCTCGAGACACTGCTTCAGGAAGAAGTGATTCTATGGCTGAGCGTTGGCGATGAGAAACTCGAGATCGTTCCCGGTAGCGATCACGCCACCATTCAGGCTTCAGCACTGATTAACGCGCTGAAAGAAATGCAAACGATGGTTCAAGACCTGGCCGAAGACCGGTCTTCAGAGCTCGCTTCGCAGTTTCATGACATTGCGATCGCCCAGGCGAAACCTTCCTCCCCACCCGAGGATGAGGGCAAATCAGACTGGGAGTACGACGCCACTCTCGATCGCTACATCGCTGTATAACCACCCACTTTAATTACAGGCCTTTTGTGACGCCCGAATCAGTTACGGACCTCAAAAGCCTCGTTTTTGTTGTGGGCAGCCTGTTGTCCGTGGCCGCCGCAGTCAGGTTCAGGCCCTCCGAATGCAGGCTGGTGGCCGAGGCCGCATTACCGGTGGGGTTAATAGGCTTTCTGATCGGCGTTATCAGCATGCTAGCGGCAGAATCCAACCCCAGTCAGATAGCCCCCGCTGTGGCCATTGCCATTCTAACGCTGGTATACGCCGGTATCGTGCGACTACTTTTTGTGGACTCGCTCAAACAGGATCTGCTTGAGGCGCGATCGTTGTTGGGCAAGGCCGCTGGCACAGGTGGTCTGGTCATCATGATGATCTGGGCCATGACGTCAGTGTCGCCCGACGGTCTGACGATGTTCTGGTATCCACAGGTTGCCATGGTCATGGTGGGTATTGCCTTGCTGGTATTTTTGATCGGGCGGCTCGTCGATGCGGGCTACGCTACCGGGTGGGCCAAAAAGATAGTGGGCCTAGGATGGCTGGGATTCTCCCTGGGTATTGTCGCGGCGCTACCCCAGCTGAGTACGCCGACCGCCTTGGGCACGGCTCTCGCTTTCTCCTTTCTGAGCCTCCTCTACTCGGCGGTCGCTGTGATCGTGGGCCTCATCTGGATCCCGCAGGCGATGACGAGTGAGAAAGGAGCTCTTTCATTGGGTCTAAGCGCGATGATGCCGATTGCCGTCGCTGTGCTTGCTGTACTGGTAGGTTTGACGCTCTCACTTCAGTAACGCCGCCGATCCCACCCGCCGAGGTTTTTAAGCGAGCAAAAGATCTTTGTGTGACCGCGGGTCGCACATTGGAATCTCCAGCGCTACTTCGGCCCTCTAAACGCGCTCTATGATAATCGCAGGCGCCATCCCACCAGCAGCACACATAGTGATCAGCGCGTAACGTCCGCCTTGGCGCTCCAATTCATCCAGTGCCGTGCCGACTAGAATAGAGCCCGTTGCGCCAATGGGGTGACCAAGGGCCATCGCACCACCATTGATGTTGACCTTCTCGCGGTCCAAATCGAGCTTGCGAATAAAGCGCTCAGCTACGACCGAGAACGCCTCGTTGATTTCCCACACATCGATATCGTCTTTAGTGAGCCCAGCTTTTAGCAAGACTTTCTCTGCCGCTGGCACCGGCGCGTTCAGCATCAGCGTGGGGCAATCGCCCATGTTGGCGGTGGCCAGAATCCGCGCCCGGGGCGTCATGCCGCTCTTTTCCATGTAAGCCTCAGAGGCCAGCAAGAGCGCCGCGGCGCCATCGACCACACCCGAGGAGTTGCCCGCGTGGTGAATGTGATTGAACTCGGTAATCTCGGGGTACTTCTGCTGGATGAGCGCACCATAGGTGGTACCCGCCTCATCGACTGGCACGTCGCGCACCACGCTGAAGACGGTCTTCAGCTCAGATAGACCCTCTTTGGTGGTTTCCGGCCGGGGGAATTCCTCGTGATCAAGTGCGACCGTACCGTCGGGGTTCTTGACCGTGATCAACGACTTGTCGAAGCGGCCTTCGACGATGGCCTGCGCGGCTCGCGCCTGACTGACCAGCGCGAGGTCATCTACGGCATCGCGATCAATGCCCTCCAGCGTGGCGATGGCGTCAGCGCAGACACCCTGCTGCGACTGAGGGTGCATGGCGCGCAGCTCGAGGTTTCCCGAGTCAATCATGGGCGCCTGGGAAGGGTCTGCAGTCTGGCCGTGGTAGCTCATCATCTCGGTGCCACCTGCGATCACCAAGTCCTCCATGCCTGACATGATCTGCGCCGCGGCGAGGTTCACAGTGGTAATGCCCGAGCCGCAGAAGCGGTCCAGCGTCACGCCCGATGAGCGCACGTCGTAGCCGGCGTTGAGTGCTGCCATGCGGCCCAAATCACCGCCCTGCTTGCCCGTTTGCGAGGAGGTGCCCCAAATGATGTCGTCGACCTCGGCGGTATTGAGGTTATTCCGCTCCGCCATCGCTGCGAGCACGGTAGAGCCCAAGTAAGAGGGATGCAGGTGCGCAAGTGCGCCTTTACCAACCTTACCGATCCCGCGGGGTGTGCGGCACGCATCAACAATATATGCATTACCCATGATTTTTCTCCTGAAACATATGACCGTGACGCGGATGCGCGTCTTTGATTTATTGGTGACTGCCGGAGCAGTGAAAAGGACCCTGCACGCTACGTGGCGTGATGAAAGGGGTCAAGTCTCTGACACCATCTCTCTCAGCGCGGTTTTGAGGATCTTGCCGATGTGACTCCGCGGTAATTCATCGAGCTGCTGGAGCGCCGAGATGCGTTGGGTTTTACCCAACTCGGCATTGGCGCGAGCGCAGACCGCGGGAAGATCCAGAGTCTCGCCGCCCGCCGCCACCACAAAGCCCAAAGGCGTCTCGCCCCACTCCTTGGAGGGAATGCCAATAACCGCCGCATCCACCACTTCGGGCTGTTTCAGCAGTGCATCCTCCAGATCCCGCGGGTAAATGTTGAAACCGCCGGAAATAATCATGTCTTTGGAGCGGCCGAGGAGCGTCACAAAACCCTCCTCGTCGACACGACCAATATCGCCCATGCGCTGCCAGCGCTCACCGTTGTCGTCGTACCAGCTGGCCTCTTCGGTTTTCTTGGGCTGATTCTGATAGCCCGACATCATGGTGGTCGAACGCCCCACCAGCTCGCCAATTTCTCCCGCAGGCAGCCGATTCAGTTGCTCATCGATCGTAAAGACCTCGCTCCCACCCCAGGGAATGCCCACGGTGTGGAGCTTGTCGGGATTAGTATCGGCACGGAGCAGGCAGACCACGCCGCCCTCGGTCATGGAATAGATCTCAATCAGTGCCCCGGGCATACGCCGCACCACCTCGGCCTTGAGCTCTGCTGAGAACGGCGCGCTGGTGCAGTATTTGAGCGCCATGCTTGAGAGGTCGTACTCATCAAACTGCGGGAAGTCCATTAACCGCTGATACTGCACTGGCACCAGAATCGTATGCGTTGCCCGGTGTTGCTGGGCCAGCTCCAGCCACCGCGCGCAATCAAACTTGCGCATCACCACCGCGGTGCCGCCATAGGCCATGGTCGCGATAAAAATACCGAGCGTGGTGTTGGAGTACATCGGCGTCGAGAGAAGGGTCACCTGCCCGGGCAACCCCAGTCCGCTCTCTTCCCCAACCGCCATTTGGTACCAGCGCATTTGGCGGCTGTGCACGATGCCCTTTGGTGTGCCGGTGGTGCCGCTGGAGTAAATGATGTTGTACGGATCGTTGGGGCCCGTTTCGAAATCACAAGGTGTCGCGCCCTCCTCAGCCATCCAATCGAATAGGAACGGCGCACCATCAGAGTCATCAGGCGCATCCATCATCACGTGCTTTAGGTCGGGCAACGCCAGACCACTGTCGGCGAGCTCTGCACGTTTGGCGTGGTCGGTAAACAGATGGCCCGCGCCGCTGTCGGTCATCATGGCGGCGAGCTGCTGTGGGGTTGCTGAGGTGGTCAGCGGTGCGGCACAGCCACCCGCGGCAATGGCGCCCAGATACAGCAGTGCGTAGCGAATGGTGGTGGTGCCGAGTATGGAAACCGCCTGGCCTTTTTGCAGGCCCTCGGCCTGCAGCTGCGCAGCGATGCGATTCACCAGCGCCGCGGTCTGACCCCAGGTCAGCTGCTCCTCGCCATCATCGAGCGCGATGCGATCCGGCTGATTTGCGGCGTGAGCGTTAATGAGCCAAGCCAGCTCACCATAAGGCTGCTTCAGGTATTGCAGCGTCTCAGCGGCGGGTATGGGCATTGAAGTGTCTGCAGTCATAGCTCGCTCGGTTTGTATCCTCGGTCGGATTGCCAACCGCGTTGTATCACGAGCGTGACTTGAGTGGCAGGGATTAGACCCTTGCGCGAGCGGGTTTCCGGTTGCGGCCACCGCGCTGTGCCGATGGCCCACCCTGACGTTTTTTACCCTGACCCTCACGATGCTTCTTGGCGCCGGGTTTTGCCTTCGCCTTTTTGGACGGACGCTTACCACTGGTTTTAACTGGCTTGGTGGGCAACCGATGCTCGGGCTCAAAGCCCTCAATCTCTTCCCGCGGAATCGATTTTTTAATCAGCTTCTCGATTTTCTGCAGCTGAGACACTTCGTCCGCGCTCACTAGCGAGAGCGCGATGCCCGTCTCTCCCGCACGGCCGGTTCGACCAATACGGTGCACATAGTCTTCGGCGACATGAGGTAGATCAAAGTTCACGACCCGCGGCAACTGCTGGATATCGATACCTCTTGCGGCGATATCGGTCGCCACGAGTACTTGCAGCCGGCCATCCTTGAACTGCTTGAGGGAGCGTGTGCGTGCGCCCTGCTTTTTGTCACCGTGAATCGAGTCGCTGCTGATCCCTGCCTTGGAGAGGTTCCGGGAAATCTTGTCTGCGCCGTATTTGGTGCGGGAGAACACCAGCATCTGACCCCACCGCTCGCTGGCCACTAGATGTTTCAGCAGCTCAGTTTTGCGGGCTTTGTCGACGGGGTAAACGGTCTGGTCGATGCGGCTCACCGTGGTGTTGGCGGGCGTGACCTGAATCTTCTGTGGCTGATGCAGGAACTCGCAGGCCAGCGCCTCGATCTCGCGGGAGAATGTGGCAGAAAACATCAGGGTCTGGCGCTTTTTGGGCAGTTCCGCGTGAATGCGGCGCATCGCGGGAATAAAGCCCATGTCGAGCATTCTGTCGGCCTCATCGAGCACCCACATCTTCACGTGATCAAGCCGCACCGCACCCTGCCCCAGCAAATCCAAGAGGCGACCGGGGGTTGCAACCAAGATATCGGTGCCTCGGGCTAGATGGCGGATCTGGGGGCGAATGTTCACACCGCCACAGACCATCTGACTATGGAGCTTAATGCCCGCACCGTAAGTACGGATGTTGTCAGCAATCTGCGCGGCCAGCTCTCGGGTGGGCGTCAGGATCAAACAGCTGACATCTTTGGGGCCCGGGCGAGGGCCACCCTTCAGCATATGGAGCGCAGGTAGCGTAAAGGCGGCGGTTTTGCCGGTTCCGGTTTGCGCGGCGGCCATGAGATCGCGGCCCGACAGCACCAGTGGGATCGCCCTGGCCTGAATCGGCGAGGGCGTGTCGTAACCCTTGGCTGCAATGTTTTGTATAAGCTTGGCGTTCAGTCCCAGCTCGTTAAATGCGGTCATCGTGTGCTCTATTTTGGGTATCGCGTTTAAGTGCAACGTGACACGAGAGAGTTGAGGTTACTGTTACGCAACGCATCCCTCACTGGATGGCGCGCAGTATGGGCGGCCAGGCCAACATTACAAGCTTTATCTCTCCGCACTATTTGCATGCTGCCCGCATGCTTTCGATAGACCTCAGCTTTCAGCCTCTGAACTAATGGCTGACAAGCCTCTCCACAAGAGCAAGATCGCCATAGGCAGTACCGTCGCTCCCACCAGTGCCAGCGAGCTCCCGACCGCCTGCGTGCTCTCAAAAATGTAATCGCTCGCCAGTGCAACGCTAGTCGGCCCCAGAGCAAGACCAATGAGATTTGTACTGAGCACAAAAAATCCGGCCATCAAGCCACGCATCTCGTTGGGCGAGGCACTTTGCAAGCTTGTGGCAAACAACGCCAGCGGAAATCTGACGACGTTAAACTACGCCGATTATAGAAATTCAGTAGCTAATCAGCGCCTCGTGTCACCTTTTGCTAATTTTTTTGCGACCTCGGAGCAGAATTTAGCCTTCAAAGGCCGGAACCATTTTCGGAATAAATGACCCAGATCTTGCGATATCCCTCGGTCTGCCATCGGCCCATCCACTCTTTTGGGATGGTCACGGCCTCGCCTGCATTGACCGTGATAATAGCGCCGTCGGTGGAGGTCAGTGTGACACTGCCCTCGAGGAAGAACATGAATTCATCGACGCCATAGGGCTCGGTGATATCGAAAGCCTGTGGCCCGGCTTTGTACATCCCCGAGGCAAACTTGCCATCGCTCGACTTTAGCGAGGTGAAGTCGAAAATTTTTTCGCCCTCTACTTCGGTGATCGTTGTTGAAGGGTCGTCGAAGGCTGCGCCCTCGAGCGCCTGCTGTGACAGCTTGGCCGGATGACTCACCTCCGCCATGGCCGATACGCTGATTAGCCCAGTGAGCAATGTCGCGCCCACGTAACCTGTGAAATTGAAAATCTGTGACGCTTTCATTTTTTAATCTCCTGCTGTCCAAGAGCACGGAAAGTCATTTCATCACACACAGGGCAGTGACAGGGCACTATCTTACTGAGCTGCTTGACCCCTTTGTGAGCTGTCTGCGTCAAAACTCGCGAAATGGGCAAAGCCAAAGCAAATCTCCACCCATCTGTTGCCCCAACACCTTGCGGGCTATTAACGCCAGCTCCGGCACACAAACTCACTCAACGTCACTCACGCTCACAACATGAGATAGACTCGTGCTCTCTCACACTGCTGCGCGCTTTGGTCGAGGCCCTTTATGAAATCTGAGAAAAACGCACGCTGGATAGCAGGTCTCACGGTCTGTATCGCGGTCCTAGTCTCACCGGTACTCGCCGCAAACGAATCTGGCACCCAAAGCGGGGCTCGCAAACCCAACATCGTCTTGGTACTCATGGATAACTTTGGCTGGGGCGAGGTGGGCGTCTACGGCGGCGGCGTAATGAGGGGCGCGCCCACACCTAATATCGACGGCATCGCCGCCCAGGGGATGCGCCTAACCAACTTTAATGTCGAGGCCGAGTGCACGCCCTCTCGCTCCGCCCTTTTGACGGGACGCTATGGCATCCGTACACGGCAGCGAGAAAACAGCCCCCCGCGGGGAGTCTGGTACGGCATCACAAAATGGGAAATCACCCTTGCAGAGCTGCTCGAGAAGCAGGGCTACGTGTCGGGTATTTTTGGGAAATGGCATCTGGGAGACACACAGGGCCGCTTCCCCACTGACCAAGGCTTCGATGAGTGGATCGGACTTCCGCGATCATCGGATCGCGCCTTTTGGCCAGACAGCAACAGCTTCCAGCCCGACGCTCATCCCGACATTCGTTTTGCTCATGTTATGTCAGGCCGCAAAGGCGAGGAACCAAAGGAGCTAGAGGTTTTTGACCGCGCCAAACGCACCGTGATGGACCGCGAAATTACCGACAATACCCTCGACTTTATCGAGCGACAGGCGACGGCAGCGCAACCCTTTTTCGCTTTCGTCACCTACACACAAACTCATGAACCCGTAGACCCACATCCGGATTTTTACGGCAGTACAGGTCACGGCAGCTTCGCCGATGTACTGGCGCAAACCGATACCTATGTCGGTGAGCTACTGTCGAAGCTGGACACTCTTGGGCTCGTCGAGGACACGATCTTTATCTTCACCTCGGACAATGGCCGAGAAGGCGTGCCCCGTTCGTTTGGTTTTACAGGACCATGGCGTAGCGGCATGTTTTCTCCTTATGAAGGCTCTTTGAGGGTGCCTTTCATCATCCGATGGCCCGGCAAAATACCTGCGCAGCGCGTCTCCAACGAGATGGTGCATCAACTCGATGTCTTTCCGACGATCGCTCAATTTGTCGGCGCTGATATGCCGACCGACCGCGTGTTGGATGGCGTGGATCAATCCGGCTTCCTTATGGGAAAAACCGAAAGCTCTGCGCGAGAGAGTCTGGTCATCTATATCGGAAACACGTTATTCGGTGCCAAATGGCGCGACTGGAAAATCTTGCTCAAGGAAATGGACTCTGACACCTATGCGGTGAAAGACATTGCCTACCCCTCGATTTACAACCTGATTGTTGACCCCAAAGAGGAAGTGCCGGAACTGAATTATCTGAACGACACCTGGGTAGACTTCCCGCTGTATCAGGTCATTGAGGACCACGAAGCGTCACTCGCCGATGATCCTCAACTGCCCGTCGGCGACTAGGCTAGGCTAGGCTTACCGACCCCGCAACATGATCTGCGCGGCGTTGCGGCCGGGCAACCCGGTGACGCCGCCGCCCGGATGCGCGCCAGAACCACACAAGAAAACATTATCGGCTGGCATCCGGTAAGACGCATGGCCCGGTATCGGGCGCATGGAGTAGAACTGATCAAGCTGTAATGCACCGTGGAAGATGTCTCCCCCGATCATGCCAAGATCACGTTCGATATCGAGCGGCGTCTTGATCTGGCGAGCCAGCACTGATCCTTTGAAGTTGGGTGCATACGCATCGACAGTATCAATGATCTGATCAGCGACTTTTTCTCGGACATCATCCCAGTTTTGCCCGTTGGGCAAATGACGCTGGAAGTGTTGACAGAACAGGCTGGCAACATGCGCGCCCTCTGGCGCGAGCGAGTCATCTTGTGTGGTGGGCACCTGCATCGAGATTACGGGCCGCTGTGCCCAGCCCAACTGCTTGGCATCAAGATAGGCCTGCTCTATGTAGGCTAACGAGGGCGAGACCTCGATGGCTCCCGCGAAATGCGCGTCGCCGCGCCCTGCCATCGAGGTGAATTGGGGTAACTCAGATAAAGCCACGTTCATTCGGAAGGTCGCCGAATGGCTGCGGTAGCCCTCAATGCGGCGCCGATCTTCAGCACTCAGTAGCTCGGGGTCCAGCATTTTCGTTAGCAAGGTCTGCGGATGTACATTGGCAGCGATCTGTCGGGCGTGAAACTTTCGCCCATCAACCAGCGTCACACCGACAGCCCGACGTCCTTCCATCACAATATTCTCAACCGGTGCACCGACTTCCAGCACGGCACCTTGGGCCTGCGCATAGCGCGCCATGGCATCACTAATGGCACCCATACCACCTTTAGCGATCCCCCATGCCCCGGCACGCCCCTTCACCTCGCCAAATGCATGGTGCAGTAGGATGTAGGCGGTGCCAGATTGATATGGGCTGGCAAAATTGCCGATGACGCCCTCAAGTCCCAGCACCCCCTTGAGTGCCTCTCCCTCAAACCAGGAATCCAGGTAATTACCAAGAGAACTGGTCAACAAGGTCGCCAACACCTTCTGAGAGTGAGAACCCAGCTTTCTGGCGACATTCCCGGCGGACAGCAGTTGCATCAGGTCGCGCCAGCCTCCACCAAAATCGGGAGGCGCCTGAGTCGCCAGTTCGCGTAGCGCAATCGCTACCGCACTGATCTCCTCCTCGAATTGTTCAATGCGATCTGCGTCACGCTTCGAGAACCTTGCGATCTCTGCTCGCGCCTGAGCATCGTCCCGCGTCAGCAGCAGATGGTCGTTCTCAAGCAAACTGAGCGTCCCGGCGGGCCGTTCCATAATCTCGAGACCGTGCTGTTCGAGTGACAGATCACTGATGACCTGCGGGTGCAGCAGGCTCACTGAGTAGGAATACACGGAATTGCGGAAACCAGGATGGAACTCTTCAGTGACGGCTGCGCCGCCCAAAATGCCGCGCGCTTCAAAAAGCCGCACCGACTTTCCCGCTTTTGCCAGATACCCAGCACAGGCCAGACCATTGTGGCCGCCACCAATAATGATGACATCGGAGTCAGAATTGTGCGCAGTCATGGTCTTCACTCCCGCAAATGAACGTTGAGTGTAAGGCGGCTGTAAGGCGTCGACATACGAGCCTTCAGGGAAGCATACTCTACAAATACTCCGAAACCGGGTCAGCTCGCTACGGTTCGACATTCCCCAAAGATTTTTTGCGTTGGCATTCATCTGAAGAGATTCTTGCCACAGGGAAGCAACAGGGTTATCTATGAGTCAGTACGACGCCATCGTTATCGGGGCGGGCCATAACGGGCTCACCACCGCCAACTACCTCGCCAGAGGCGGGATGAACGTCTGCGTGTTAGAGCAACGCTCAATAGTGGGTGGAGCAGCCGTCACTGAAGAGTTCCATCCTGGTTTCCGTAATTCAACGTTTTCCTATGTCGTGAGTCTGCTGCGGCCCGAGGTCGTTGAGGATTTGCGGCTAGCCGATTACGGGTACGAGGCGATCACCCTAGATAACGCGCTCTATATTGACTCCAGCGGAGACCATTTGTTGCTCACGGCCGATGAGCAATTTAATCGGGCACAGTTCGAAAAATATTCTCAGACCGACTTTCAGGCTTATGAATCGTTCGAGCACTCTGTAGGTCAGATCGGGCAGCTACTGGCCAAGCAATGGTTGAACGAGCCACCTAAATTAGGCGAACAGGGCGTTGGAGATCTCCTCGCCATGCTCAAAATGGGTGTCGATGTATTCCGGCTAGATGCGGAGGCACGCTGGCGACTGATGCAGTTCTTCATCGGCGCGCCAGAGACAATTATTGATCGCTGGTTTGAAAGCGATAAAGTGAAGTCGATGGTGGCCGCCCACATTATGCCGGCCAACTACGCGCCGCTGAGCCAGCCTGGCGCCAGTCTCGCGATGCTGCACCATGCTGTTGGCGAGGTAGGTGGACGAGCCGGCGCCTGGGGTATTGTTAGAGGTGGTATGGGCGGTATCACCCAAGCGATGCTGAAATCAGCAATGGCTCACGGTGTGACGATTCGCACCGACGCTGCAGTGCAACGCGTTGACGTATCGGATGAGAGGGTCACAGGTGTCACGCTTGCCTCGGGCGAAGTCATAACGGCACCTGTAGTCGCAGCCAACACCGACCCCAAGCGCACGTTCTTTACCCTATTGGGCGAAGAGCATCTGCCGGAAGACTTCGCCCGTGACGTCAAAAGCTTCCGACAAGAGTCTGCTTCTCTGCGCATGAATCTCGCGTTATCTGAGTTACCAGAATTTTCCGCGCTGCCGGGTGCCGAAGGGGCACATCACCGAGCCAGCATCACGATGATCGAGAGTGCTGACCATTTGAATGCCGCATTCCACAGCGCCAAGCGGGGTGAGCCTGCGGATCCGCCGATCATTGAAGCGATTATTCCCAGCGTGCTGGACCCCGAATTAACCGACGCGCCGGGCCACCACGTGATGAGTTTGTTGTGTAAATACATGCCATACGACCTGACTGGCGAACGCTCATGGGACGACGAAAGAGGTCGCATCGTGGGGGACATTTTCAGCTACGTGGAGCGCTTCATCCCCCGATTGAGAGAAATTACAGTGGGTCACCAGTGCCTTTCACCGCTGGATCTGGAGCGGATGCTTGGGATGACCCGTGGTGATATCTGCCACGGCAGACTCGAACCCGATCAACTGTTCAACATGAGGCCACACCCCGATGCCGCACAATACGCCACGCCGGTGACAGGGCTGTATCTGTGCGGTTCAGGTGCGCACCCCGGTGGCGGCGTGACCGGCGCACCAGGACACAACGCCGCGCGGCGCATACTGAAGGATGCGTGAGGGCGGAACAGCCAAATAGCTCATGCCTGACTGGCAGGCGCGATTGACGCACTCGGTAAGTACCGACGTTGAATCACCCGCCATGCAATCACCCCCAGGGGCACATGGATGAGTAATGGGCCGATGACGAACCATGGCTCCGCATGATGCCAATCAATGCTCTCACCCAGCTCGATGATGCCCGCACCAAGCTGATAAGGCTCCACATAAAACTGCAGTAGCAAGAATGGCATCAGACATCCGTAAGCAATCAAGAGCGCAGGCGCCAGCAACGTGATCCGTGTCGCCCGCCGATCGACATCGACCGAAGGTGTTTGGTGAAGCTGCGTTCGATAATTTCGCTCTGCCTCTGAGACGACATCGCCTCTAGAGCCCAATCGAGCAAACAGGACAGAGGCAACAATGCCCAGCAGAACCGGCTCCATGTAACTGGGCAAATCGATTAGCCCAATATAGTCGAGCGCTGCCGGTACGATGTTCGCGAGCAGGCCAGCGAGCATGCCCCAGCGCGCGCCGCGAGCGGTGATCGATCGACTCCAGATGCTCATCAATCCAACCGGCCCCCAACTGGAGGCAAAAACTGTCCCGATAAATAACGTGATCCAGAACAGGTTGTGCGGCAGGAAAAGGCTTAGGCCGAGCACCACAAGGCTGATCAGCGCCATTGCTGTGCGCGTCCGACCCAAGCTTGCAGCAGTGTTCTGAATGCCTAAATCTTTGCTCACACTAAAACCAACCAGCGACAAAAAAGTTGATGCCGATGACAACGCAGCGCAGACGATACCCGCAACTAATATGGCGCCCAGGTAGCTAGGCACCAGATTCATAGCGGCCCAAATCAAGACCGTCTCTTCATTCTCGATGTCCGGGTTTGCAAGGTTCACGGAACCGCCGGCGCCGTAAATGGCAATTTGCAAAAAGATGACAACCAGCACGGTATAAATTGACGCGCGCAGTACGACGTGTTCGCTTTTGGCCATGAGGTGTCGGCTAGATTGCCAAGGGCTCACGGCGTAAACGAGGCTCCAAGACAGATCAATCAAGACAAACCAAATTAAGAAGTCCAATGCGGTCGGCCAAGGGGTCCCATCGCCGATGATGCCGTGCCAGCTCATTAAGCCAGGCTTTACGTCCTGCCGCGTGAGATCTTGGATCGTCTGCGAGATACCGCCAAAGCCATCAACCAAGTGCACCACCACGAAGAACGATGCAGCAGTAAACAAGAGGAACATCAGCGTGTCGGTGATCACCACACCCTTGGAGCCCGCATACAGCGTGAACGTGGAATAACTCAACCACGCAATCAAAACACCTTCGGCGTAGCTGACACCGGTCAGATCAGAGAGCAGTAGTGCCGCGCCCTGTGTCACTACCAGCAGATACCCTCCCAGGCCCAGTATTACCGTCCATCCGGCGATTCGCTGGACCTCGGGAGACGCAAAACGCTCTCCGAAAAAAGCGGCTACGGTAGTCGCTCTGCTGCGCCTCAGATAGGTGCCAAAAAATAGTGCGCCAAAGACATAACCTGTAACTGGGAGCCCGGGGAGCAACAGGTAAGGACCCAATTGGCCCGCATAGGTGAAACCGGCCTCCCCCATGAAGACGGTTGTGCTCATATTGCTCGCAACTAGCGTTCCGATGATGAGAAACGTCGGCGCGCGCCGGCCTGCGACGTAGTAGTCCTCGAGCGTCTTCACGCGACGGCCCGCGTAGTTGCCAATCACCACGAAGATGAAAACGAAAAAAGCGGTGGTAGCAGCAAATAGCGTCATGGGCGGTAATCCGACATTGCATCAACAGCGATCATCCAGATGCCCCGATTCGCATCGTGAAGGAGCGCTTCGCTCACAACCGCATCACCCGTCATTGACTACTCATTACATATTGCTGACTCACATAGAGTACTTGATTGCGGAAGTGCGTGACTGCGAGCATATGGGCTGGGAAGCGCAGCAACCATTGCGTCACATACAATGGGCACCCTAAATCATCACGGGTGGCGTCTGCTCCAAAGCAACCTGTGAGGTGAAAATACATCAGGCGGAGAGCAAGTCATGACGGAAATCAGTATTCAAAAGCAGCCTGCAGCGCTGACAGTACTTGAGGAATGCGAATCGTTTGGGGAGCCAGTGGGCGCACTGCCCCTGCAAACTAATGCCGGTTTTTTTGAGGGCGAGTTGGCCAAGGGTCAGCTATACACCGGCACGTGGGAGTGCGAGCCCGGCACTTTGGAGCTTGATCTTGAACTCACAGAATTCTGCTACCTGCTGGAGGGCCATTGGCGCTTTACTTCGGAGAGAGGCGTGGTCTCGGAGGTCAAAGCAGGCGATAGCTGGGTCTTCCCAAAAGGCTGGAAAGGCACTGCCGAGGTAATTGAAAAAGTTCGTAAGGTCTACGCCATGATGGTGCCAGACGAGGCGGCGTAAACGATAACCGTTACCGCAGGTCCATCAGCTTGTAATACGCCATACCCGCAGCAAGCAATGGCCTGCCGAACACTCGTCCTCCCGGAAAGGGCATATGGGGAATGGCCGCCATCACGTTGAAACGGTCAGATTCGCCGGCAATGCTCTCAGCGGTGATCTTGGCCATGATGTGGGTCGGTGCCACACCATGCCCTGAATAAGCCTGAACATAGCGAATATTCGGCGCCAGCTCGCCAAGCTGCGGCATACGATTGATGCCAATGCCAATCCAACCACTCCAGGCGTAATCCACTCTGATGTCCGCGAGATCGGGGAACACATTGCGCATTTTCTTGCGCATCACCGCGACCAGATTTTTGGGTTCCATACCGGTGTAATTAGACAGCCCGCCAAACAACATGCGGCGATCAGCAGAGAGCCTAAAGTAATCCAGCGCGGTTCGGGGATCACACACGGCGACGTCACCGGGTAATAAGTTTTGAGCAAGCGATTCGGACAAAGGCTCCGTGGCAATTACCGAGCTGGCTGAGGGCAACACCCGGGTGCTGAGCTTTGGAATCAACTTTCGCATATACGCATTGCCCGCCAGCACAACATGCTTGGCGGTCAAGCGACCGTGCTCGGTCTTCACGACGGGCCTGTCTCCAGGCATGATCTCCAGCGCCCGGGTTTGCTCAAAAATACGGGCGCCTCTTCTGACTGCCGCAGCAGCCTCGCCAATGCAGAGGTTCAGAGGATGAATGTGGCCATTGGCCGTATTGTGAAGCCCACCGAGATACCGATCAGAGTTCACGAATTCTTTCAGCTCGCTCGCATCCAGCAGCGTGTAAGGATGTGGGTTACCAATGGTTTTCTCCCAGTCACGCCACTCGGCAAAATCTTTCATGTGCCGCGGCTTCAACGCCACATCGCAATAACCCCACTTCAGATCACAATCAATGTTGTAGGTTTCAACGCGCTCTTTAATAATATCGCGGGCCTCAATACCCATTTGATAAATCGTATTGATACCCTCCTCACCAATAGATTTCTTAAATCGTTCTGGGGTATGACCAATGCCACCGATAATTTGACCACCATTGCGACCGCTTGCGCCCCACCCGATTCGATTGGCCTCAATCAGCACCACCTCATAACCACGCTCTGCGAGCTCAACCGCTGTGTTCACACCAGAAAAGCCCCCTCCGACGACCACAACATCACACTCAATTGCGTCGGTCAGTGGTGGATACTCGAATGCGGGGCTGCGTGATGCCGCGTAATAGGATCCGGTGTGCTCAGAAGAGTCTTTTATCGCGCGCAGTCCAAACATGGGGCTCTCTCCAAGGGCGAAAAGCGGTGGACGGCAATTGCCCTCCGCATCGTTTTCTTGACTTACCGATCAGAGTGTATCGAAGTTAATACACTATCGAATGGCGGCCTATACGACTGGTAGACAAACGCGAGTGCAGCCCTAAGCTTGCTGTTGTGGGTAATAAGGGAAATAGAGCATGAACTATGCCGACGCGGCAGAACTAGAGCAGTTCTTAAAAACGTATCCTGACACTCAGGTGCTGGAACTGCTGATGCCCGATATCTCGGGTATGTTGCGCGCAAAGCGTATTCATCGCTCGGAGTTCTCAAGACTCTTTGACGGCACCTTTCTGACGCCTCGCTCTGCGCCCCTGCTAGGCGCAAGGGGAGATTGGTACGACGAAATTCCCCTTTCAGAGCTCGGTGGTGACCCCGATCAAATCATTCTGCCCGTCTCGGGTACGCTCGCGCCGGCACCCTGGTATGACTCCCCAGTCGCTCAAGTCATGGTGGCCTACACCCAGGACAACGGCGAATTGGACTGGGTAGACCCCCGCCAGCCATTGGAAAACGTACTCGCTCGGTATCACGCAGACGGTCTCTCGACTACAGTCGCAACAGAGTTGGAGTTTTATCTTCTTGCTAATACTGATGACAGCCGCCCGATGCCCTTGAAGGGCAATATCCCGGGCACGAATCTCGAGCAGCAGGGCATCCAATACTGCATGGCCGATGACCTCTTCGACTGCGATGCCTTTCTGAACGACGTCAGAATCGCCAGCGAGCTTCAGGGCGTGCCGCTGACCACACTGCACGGCGAGTTCTCCCCGGGACAATGGGAGATCAACACGCTACATCAGGCCGACGCGGTCGTAGCAGGCACTCACGCGCTCTTGCTCAGACGCATTGTGAAGGGCGTAGCCAGAAAGCACGGTTACGGCGCTACGTTCATGGCGAAGCCTTTTGGTGAATTGGCCGGCAGTGGCATGCATATTCATGCCAGCGTCTACGACAAAGAAGGCACTAACGTCTTTGCGGATCCCGACCCGGTGGAGCCACCGCGCCTGATGCCACGCCTACGCCATGCCGTTGGTGGGCTAGGCAGGCTTCTTGATGAATCCATGCTGTGCTTCGCACCTCACGCCAACTCCTATCGGCGGTTCAGAGCTGGCGCATTGGCACCTTCGGGGAAAAGTTGGGGATACGATCATCGCGAGGTTGCACTGCGCATCCCGCGATCGACCGAGCATAACCGACGTATTGAGCACCGGGTGGCGGGTGCAGAGGCCAACCCCTATTTGGTGCTGGCGGCAGTCCTGGCAGGTATTCACTATGGGCTAAAAAGCGCTATCGACCCCGGAGAGCCAGTGCCCCGGGATGCTGACTTGTCGGAAGACGAGACAACCCTGCCCGCTCGTGTTGATAAAGCGATTGAATTGTTAGACGGCAGCGAGATTTTACCTGGCTATTTTGGTGAGGAGTTTGTGCGGATCTATACCGCCATCCGACAAGGCGAGAGCAATGCCTACCACGCCGAGGTCCCAGATCTAGATTATGCCTGGTACCTCAGAGCGCTCTGAGCCTCTCAGGCTTTTGACAACATCCGCTGACGGTAAGCACCGGGGGTCTGCCCAGTGACCTTGCGAAACGCGTTATAAAAAGTTGAGGTCGAGTTGAAACCAACCTCCAATGCGATATCGAGAATCGCTTCCCGGGAACTGGTATCTGACTGCATCAGCTTGATCGCCGCCTCCACCCGCTTCTGATTGATGTAATCAAAGAACGTTGTTTGCAAACCGGCGTTAATCGTTTGTGAGACATGATTCACGGTCGTGTCCAGGTAATCGGCCAGCTTAGGCAGCGACAACTCCGGGTCTAAATACAGCTGCCTTTCCACCATGAGGCGCTCCAGCGCCTCTAGCAGTTGCGCCATCGTCTCCTCGCGCAAACCAGACTTCATATATCTAGCTGCGTCGTCACCTCGCTGGCTGCGTGGCAGGCTAACGGGCGCCTGATAGTAGTCGCGAATCTCTAGAGCCGAGTTCCCACGTAGCGTAATGAACTCGGCACCGTGCCAAATTGCCGTCCGACTATCGGGCGCCATAGGCTTGGCACAGTACTGAAATGCGATGGTTTTACCGTTGGTCAGGATATCGCCTGTGACCTCATGGAAATAATGGTCGCTTTGGAAATAGTCGACCAATTCTTCAAACAAGGCCTCTCTACTGATCTGCTGCTGAAACACCTCATCAATGTAGTGTCCGTTGGGGCAAAGATGCTCTGTGACAGAATTGGCATCTTGCTCATTCCAGGCCTCGAGATAACTGGTTACCAAAAGAGGTGGCTTCGACTTTTTTCATGACTTCCGCCGCTATGCTGGTGAGACGGGCTGAATATACTGAGTGAATGACCAGACCTAAGCAACCTTTCCCCATTCTTTGAGCCTATCGGGTGCTACAGCTATTCATTGTCAGTCCATTAGGGTAGTAAGGGTCGTCTCAGGATCGGCATGCGCAGTGAACAATGCCAAAATTCCCGAGAGCGAGAGGCTCACTGACAGGATCAAAGGGTTGGGTGTATGAGCACACAGCGGACATGGTGGCAATCGCTTGACGTTAAGCAGCGATTAAAGCTTGCGGTCTATGCCCTATTGCTCGTGAACTTTGCCCACTACATAAGCAACGATATCGAGCAGGCGCAACACACCTTCCACTCCGGATGGCGCTGGTACGACTGGACCAGTAACTTCGCCACCACGCTGGACGAGCTTGGTTGGTTCATCCTGCTTTTCCTCCTCGAGCTGCAGACTTACGTACTATCAGACGATGCTATTACGCGCGGTCGCGTCATGGCGATGAACGTGATTCGTCTGATCTGCTACCTGGCAATCGGTCACGCAGTCTTTGCGTTTGGGGAATACCTTGTCGACTTAGCAGCCGCCACTCACCACGTCGACTCCGCACTATGTGCCTTCGCGAACGACGGCCTGTCGTTTACGCGCAACCTCGAATACTGGGAACTCGATGCCAGCAATTGCGGCACGCTGTCTACAGGCAGCGAGTTCTACATTTTCTCCCAAGGCCAGGTCATTAGCGACGCAGCGGGCATGACAATAGAGCTCGAACTCGCATGGGTTGACCTTGTTGAGGTAGTCGTTTGGCTGTTTATCCTGTTCTTGATAGAACTCCGAATCCGATTGCAGGATCGCGGCATCAGCAGCAGTCGACTTCTTTCCTTCGCAACGACGACAAAGGGTGTGCTCTACGGCATCCTATGGTGCCTCGCCGCCTATTGGGCTCATCGCGGACATTGGATATTTGCCTGGGACGAAGCACTCTGGATTCTTGGCTTCATGGCAATCGGCATGAACCTCTCTGAATGGCGCAAAGAGATCGCTCAGTCGACAATACCTGCTGCTGGGGAAACCAGCGGTGCCAACTGAATAACGAAGGCTGCCTTGCTACTGAATTAGACCAGCCCTGGAGGGGTGAGTCTTGCCCGGTCTGGAGACCAGAAAGGCTTGCTCTGAATAGTGCACCGCGCCACCTTATGGTGGTGTCGCAACTCGCGCTGGTAATAAATTTCTGCCCAGATCTCACCCTTCAGCGCAGCAGTATCAATCATCGCCAATGCGATGTTGGCCTTGACCGCTGGCGACCACATTGCCGAAGTCACATAGCCAATCTCGCATGAGCAATTCTCATCGCTATACAAGATCGACTCCTCAGCCGGCTTATTGCCTTCGATATTCAACTTCGTGAGAAGCACTTTGGGACCGTTGCGCTTTTGTTCCAACAACGCCGCTCGTCCGTTGAAGTGAGGTTTTTTAAAATCCACCAGCCATCCGAGATCCAACTCAAACGGCGTCTGATCGTACTCAAAATTGACCGTTTTGAGCGCCTCATTAAATTCCATGTAAGGCATGATGAATCCCGCTTCAAGGCGCGCCATGTTCGTGGCTGATTCGCCATAGGGCTGGATACCAAAGTCGGCGCCCGCAGCATACAAGGCATCCCAGAACTGCAAAGCCAACTCCGGGTCAATCCATAGCTCGTAACCCAAGTCGCCGGTGAATCCCGTGCGAGACACCATGAGTGTGCCGCCCAGAAAGGGGAAATGACCAATGTCGAAGGGTTTAAGGGCAGCAACCCCATCGAGACCCATCCGCTGCAACACAGCGAAACTGGTGGGGCCTTGTAGCGACAGGGCCGCCCAATCCTCTGTCGCATCTGTGACCTCGACGTTGGCAAATCCAAAGGCGCTTTTGCGAAGCCAAGCCAAGCAGGGACTGCCACAGGTCAGCAGATAGCGGTTGTCACCAAGACGGAACACCGTGCCATCGTCAATCAATCTGCCCGAGTCAGTACACCACGCAACGTAGGTCACGCGATTGTCCCTGAGCTTGTTTAGATCGCGGGTCACCATACGATTGAGCATCGGCAGGGCGTCTTCACCCTCAACCAAATATTTCTGCATCGGACAGATATCATAGGTACCGCAAGTGTTGCGAATGCAGAAATACTCGTAATCGACATCATAGTAATAGTCGGCAAATTTAAACCCGTTCCATGACGACCACGCATCCCGGAGGTTCAGCACCTTCTCCCGGTCGTGAAAGTAGGAGACCTTAAGGCGCTCTCCCGCGAATGGGTCAGTGATGTCGTTTCTGAGGATATCGGTCCTATTCGTCATAGAAGTCGTCCTCAGGCACCGTATTGGGTTTACGTAAGTCACGCAGAATTTCCCGCGCCGCATTGGCGCCACACGCTGATGAGACGCCGCCGCCGGGGTGGGTGGACGAGCCGCACATGTACATCTTCTTTAGCGGCATCCGGTACTGTCCATAACCGGGGAATGGTCGATTGAAGAGCAGCTGATCTATTGTGAGTTCGCCCTGAAAGATATTGCCCTCGGTAAGGCCAATCTCGTTCTCGATTTCATGAGGTGTTCTCACTTCGGCGTGCACAACGAGATCCTTGAATCCTGGCGCGTAGCGTTCAATTTTGTCGATGACAGTGGCACCAAAGGCGTCGCGCTTCTCGGGCGTCCACTCGCCATCGGCCAGCTTTGGCGGGCAGTACTGGATAAATGTCGACATCCAATGACAACCCGGTGGCGCTACAGTGGGATCCCAGGCCGAGGGAATCACTGCCTCTATGAACGGATCATCTGACCACCGACCGCGCTTCCAGCAGTCGTACGCGCGCTCCATCGTTTCCATGGAACCCGTAAAACCCTGCCCGCCACGGTTGATGTAGCGATTGTCAGGTACATGGGTGAATTTGGGCATGCCCGAGAGGGCGATGTTGACCTTTCCGGATGAGCCGCGAATCTTAAAGTTCTTGGCACGCTCGTAAATACCGTCAGGTAGGTCTGCGCGGTCCATAATCTTGGTAAAGGTCCGTTTAGCGTCAAGATTAGACACCACGATATCGGCAAATACCTCGTCACCGTTCTCAAGCACCACGCCAACCGTGGCGCCGTTCTTGACCAAAATTTGGTTTACTGGCGCCTCGGTACGAATCTCGCCGCCATGCTCCTTTAATGCGCCTGCCAAGGCGCGCGAAATCGCGCCCATACCGCCTCTGGCTAGGCCCCAAGCGCCCACGTTGCCGTCTACGTCGCCCATAACGTGATGCAGCAGAATATACGCAGAACCGGGTGAATAAACGCCCAGCGCTGTGCCGATAATGCCGGGACTCGCCATGGCTGCCTTGATCAAGTCATCCTCAAAATAGTCATGCAGAAAGTCGGCCGCGCTCATCGTAAAGAAACGAATGTACTCGTACAGCTCACGTTCACCGAGGTTCCAGAACTGTTTGGCCATCCAGAGGAGCTCCTGAATGTCCCGCGGCTTAAATGAGCTGGGGTCTGGCGGCGTCCTTAACAAGGTTTTACGGATCAACTGCGCATATCGGCCAAGGTCAGCCTGAAAACGAGACATTGCGTCCGCGTCGTGGGGTGAGTGACGGCGCAGCTCTAGATAAGCGGCCTCTTCATCGGGGTAGTCAATTAACACCCGATCACCACGATCGCTGAAGTTCACCGTGCCCAGATAAGGGACCAACAGTAGCCCATGTCGGGTGAGATCCAGATCGCGATGAATCGATTGCCGCATCATTGAGCAAACGTAGGAGCAACTCGAGTAGAACCAGCCCTCGTGCATTTCACGAGTGACTGCAGCTCCCCCGATATAATCGTTCTTTTCCAGCACGACGACATCTAAACCTGCCTTGGCTAAGTAAGCCGCGGCCGTCAAACCATTATGCCCCGCACCGATAATGATGGCGTCATAGCGCGTCATGCCAAGATCTCCCTGGCGGCGTTACGCCCGGGATTCCCGCTCACATCGCCAGCGGGATGGCATCCAGCACCACACAAATAAAGTCCAGAGATCGGGGTCGCATACTGTCCGGCCTCATAAGTCGGTCGCATCATCAACAACTGATCGATAGCAGGCTCGCAATGATGCCAATGCCCGTTGGTCGTGCGGTACTGCGCAGCAAGATCCTGAGGCGTGAGCAGTTCGCTGCCGAGCACGAGATCCTGAATGCCAGGAGCATATCGTGTCAGCTCACTCAACACTGTATTCAGCAACGCGGCGCGGTGCTCAGGCGCCCACCCCGACTTCAAATCATGCGGCACATACATCACATTAGCCGCCAACACGTGCTGTCCCTGAGGTGCCAAATTTGGCTCCTGAAGAGAAGGGATCAACACCTCCATCACGGGTGCCTCCGGTAACTCTCCGTACTTCGCGGCGTCCCACGCAAATTCGATGCTATCCATGGTGGGCGCAATAATGAGCCTTCCTTCCGGTGAGTCGAGTCCCTTAAAAGCGGGCAGCCCCGATAGCGCGAGGTGCACTCTGGCGACATAGCCCTTATTCCTCAAACGGCGAATACGATTGGTGAACTCAATTTCTAGGTGCCGCGCACCAACCAGATTCAGAAAAGTCGTTTGTGGGTCAGCACTCGATACCACGCGATCGCTCAGAAGCAATTCGCCACTTTGGAGTTCAACTCCGATGCAGCGCTGACCATTTTCATCCCCCTCGATCCGAACTGACGCCACTGTGCAGTCAGTCCTGATGGTCACCCCCGCCTTAACCGCAGCATTTTCAAGGGCGCGCACCAAGCCCGGCATCCCTCCCTTGGGAACCACATGTTGACCAGCGTCCTTCCCTGCCATCCGGTTCAACAAAGTGAGGACAGCTTGATTGGGCGATCGAGGCGCCAGTTGGGAACCCACCAGGGCATCCCAGCATAGGGCCGCCTTGAGCTGGTCATCCGAAAAATACTCATCGAGCAGGTCGCGCATAGGTAAGGTCGCAACCCGGAAAAACTCCAACATATCTTGCTTGCCCAACAGGCGAAGCTTGAGGCCCAGCTTGCCAAACGTCATCAGGTCTGACATGCCGGTTGCACCCACTCTGGGCATCGTCCGCTCCCAGAAAGGTGCCAGCGCTGCTGCAAACTTCGCCAGCATGGCGACATACTTGGGATAAGCCGCTGTGTCGTCGTCCTCTGCGCCCGCAAGTGATGAGGCGGTAATCGATTGCGGGGTACCAGCTATAGATAGCGGTTTAATAGGAAGCGGCTCATTAGCTAAATCCAACCCATGCGCAGTCAAATCCAGCTCTCGAATCAGAGAGTGCGGCATAGCGTAGAGTGTTTGCGCCAGCGCAGACCTAAAACCGGGGTGAAACTCCCGCTCAGCCGCCATGCCACCCAAGTTGGAGCCTGCCTCAAGTACCGTGACCCGCTGACCCGCGCGCGCCAACACGATGGCGCAAATCAGGCCGTTGTGCCCACCGCCAATAATGATCGTTTCTTGATCCGCCATATGCCTCGCTGTCGCTCTCCTGATCACATGTGATGCGGCGCTACCTGCGCAATTAACCGCAGGTCCGAAGGCCGATTCGATTGTTACCTTAACGAGCGTGTCGTCGGCATGACCACTGATCCTATAGGCCACCAACCGTGCAACATTGCAGCGCGCGCGGGTTTAATTACGCAGTAGCACGCTCAAGCGAGCTGTTGTAAGCCGTCTCACTTGTGGTCGTCCAAACCCCGACTGCCATGACTAGTAGAGGCAGGAAGGGCTCAAATGGCCAAAAAGGCAGCCACAGCTCTAACTCAGCAGACCACAGCGGCGCTAACAAGGCGGTCGATAATGCGGGCTGCCACACGTGACCGGAAACCGCGAGCACGAGAGACAACAGCACCAAGCCGCCGCGTATCCACAGTCGTATTCCGGCACTAGGCACTCCACCTCGTTCCTTGCCCCACGCCAAAATTCTCAATGCAAATGCGGTGTAGCCCAGCATGTAAAAAAGCCAGTCAAACCAGTGCTGTGTCTGGTAATAAAAGACATTCCACCAATAAACACTGAAGGGGTAAGCCCACAGAAAAATCACGCCGCTGAGGTGTAAAAAGCGCCACTGCTCCGCGGAGATACGCCGGCGAAAAAACCCGAACGAGGTTAACGTCATCGCAGCGAGAAATAAGTAACCACTACTGCCCTCAAGCTCGTCACGCAGGAGGTAGATTTCGCCGTAATAATGGGCCGAATGCGAGAAAGATACGATAAAAATAAAGGCGCCCTGCCATGCCATGGCCACCGCAAAACACAGACCGAGGTAGCGCCGATTCCATAACAACCACCGCGTTAGGCGACTGGGAAATAGTTTGAACAATGCTGAAGTCGCGATCACCAAAAAGACGAAAGGCACTGCCCATCGAACCGAATACTGGATCATCGCCGAGAGATCTTGAGGTGATGAAAAGTCTGTCGATCCCAGCCGGAGCAACATAAAAGCAGTAATTACACCGGCTATCACTGCGAACAGCCGCCATCCATTGATCCACACGGAGAGCATATTTTTCACCTCGTCGTGAGGGACAGGCTCCGCCAAGCACCCCATTGTGTCAATGGCGTTAAGCGTTAGACTAGTTACATGAGCACCCAATCATTTCACTGGCGGCGCAAAGGCAGATGATCGCAAAAGAATCGGTCTGCAATGGATAGTGTGCGACGGCTGATCGCTTGGTGTGCAGTAAGCCTGCCCTGGCTGATCGCGCTATATCTACACTTTTGGCTCGCACAAAACGACGGCTGGTCGCCTGAGCAGCCCTACCGCGGGTTGATGTCGGTGCTGCTACTGGCGCTGGGCATGCTGATGAGTTTTTTATTGCATGGCCGCCTTAAGGCAAAGCGTAACTCATGACGATTGTTACGCGTTGCAGATTTCCAAGTCAGGTGCTCATAGCAGAGATCGCAACCATACTTGGCCAAAGCCTGACGAGTGCGAGCAACAGTGAAAAAACCATCGGATAAAAAATTGGGCATGCGGCGCGACATCACGCGACGAGATTTCGTGCAGGGCGCAGCCGTCACCGTAGGTGCCGCACTCCACACGAGTGCGCTGGGGTTGCCTAATGTGGCAACTGCCAGCGCTTCGGTCGGCGCAGGGGCTCAAGACACCAAGACAGCCGATTACCCGCCGATCAAAACCGGTATGCGCGGCTCCCACCCGGGTGCCTACGAAATTGCGCATGCGCTCGCCCGAGACGGCGCTAAATTCCCTAAGCCTACGGCGACAGATGAGCACTACGACTTAATTGTGGTAGGCGCGGGTATTTCAGGGCTCGCTGCAGCGCACTACTACCAAAAGCGCTTTGGGCCCGACTCAAAAATATTGTTGCTTGAGAACCACGACGACTTTGGCGGCCATGCCAAGCGCAATGAATTTCATCAGAGTGGCGACATGGTGCTGTCCCTTGGCGGCACACATAATCTTGAGTGGTGGAAATTCAGCGAGACAGTCAATGCGTTCATGGCAGAGCATGGCGTGGATTACCAGGCCATGCGAGAACAGATGGACTTCGCCTACGGGCGAGACGCAACCAATGGCCAGGCAATGTGGTTTGATGAGGCCACCTATGGCGTCAATCGCCTGGTCACCAATTTCAACTTATCGGCAAAGCTCACTCCAAGAGACATCGACAAGATCCCGATTTCAAATGCCGGCCGAGAGTCACTAAAACGCTTCTACGGCAGTGCCCCTCGCCTTAATGAGTGGACCAAGGCTGAAGCTGACGACCTGCTGTCGAGCATCAGCTACCCCGATTTTCTCCGCAAATATGGGGGTTTAACGGAAGATGCAGTGCAACTTTTTGATAAAGAAGAGCACGGATCCTGGGGCGTGGAGATGCGCGCGCTGTCAGCCGCTGAGGCGATCTGGGAAGGTTATCCCGGCGCACACTTATTCGGAGAAGAGTGGGGTGAGGACAGCTTTGAATATCCAGTAGCAATGTGGCCAGACGGCAATGCCAGTCTGGTGCGCCTCATGGTGGCCAAGCTCATGCCGCACTCGGCGCCAGACGTTACTGCAGACAACGTCGCCATCGCGCGTTTCGATTATTCCGCATTAGACCAAGTGGGTGCCAATACAAGGCTACGACTTAGTTCCACGGTCATCGGCGTCGAAAATACTGATCAGGGAGTCTCAGTGACCTACGCGTCATCCGAAGGCGAACTAAAACAGGTTTCGGCTCGACACAGTGTGCTGGCCTGCTACCACAGCATTATTCCTCACCTGTGCCCTGCCATGCCCGACACGCAGAAGGCCGCGCTAAAGTACCAGGTTAAGTTCCCTCTGATTTTGACCAATGTACTGCTTCGCAATAGCGAAGCGTTGGACAAACTTGGCGTTGACGGCGTCGCATGTCCAGGTAGGTTGCACGCTAGGTTGTTCCTTTTCAAAGGCCTTCATACCGGGGGCTATCACCGCCCTGATACTGCCGACGAGGCCGTGTCGCTTGTCTTTTGGGGTTCGATTTCTCCCCCCGCGGACGCCATTGATCTGCGCAGTCAGCTTAGAGGATCACGTCAGAAGTTACTCGAGCTCAGCTTTGAGGACTTTGAGCGCGAGGTGCGGACGGTACTTGACGGCTTATTGGGCCCTGCGGGCTTCGACGTGTCAGAAGATATTCTGGCAATCACAGTGAATAGATGGCCACACGGCTATTCCTATGAATACATGCAGCTGTGGGACCCTGAGTGGCGGCCCGGTGAGGCGCCACATGAAATTGCTCGAAAGCCAATTGGTTCCGTCACAATCGCCAACTCAGATGCGGGCGCCTCCGCCTATACTCACGTCGCCATTGATCAGGCCTACCGAGCAGTCAACGAGCTCGAAGAAGTCACTTAAGGAATGTGACAGACTGACAGTGTTAGAGGTGACCCTCCCCAAGAGACCGAGGAGTTAAAATTAGATTGGAACACGCCTGCCAGTGCCCCTGCGGCACCAATCAATTCTCGGCTCAGGGTGAGCCTATCGTTCGCTTCTTCTGCCACTGCACGATCTGTCAGGATAAATATCAGGCGCCTTTTGCAGACGTGACCTTGTTTAAATTACCTGCTATGACCCTCCCCGAGCAGGCGACCACCTACGGCAAGTACAAACGCTTTATCGCGATTGACCGCGGCATTTGCGATGCCTGCCACAAACCCGTGATGGCGAAGATGGGTGAGGGGGACAAAGGGTATGCATTTATCTCGACACAGAATTTTGTCGACCCCAGCGCGCTACCACCGAGCGTCATGCACGTGTTTTATGGCACCCGCACCGCTGATATCGACGACGACCTGCCGAAACACAGTGGCTGGCTAAGCAGCCAGTGGGCATTTTTCAAGTTACTGAGAGCGGCGAGCTAGGCGATTTAATCACCAAAGCACTTCTACGGATACGCTCTGAAGAAGTGACGTATCCTGAAAACCAGAGTTACGCTAGAAAGCGGAGTCCTAGTATATGCCCCTACTATAACCAGCAGATGCCTCTACCATGAGAAGCCTATAGAAAGTCCAGCAACTGGCTTCTCAAAGAGAACTGTCCCCTACAGATGCACGGTTACGGTAGGCACCTTCGAGGCACGAAGCAGGTCGTTAGTTTTACTGCCGAGAAACAGGCTCTTCAACGGTGAGCGGCTATAAGCGCCCATTACCAGCATGTCGATTTCCCGGTCAGCGATGGCCTGCGTGATCTGTTGCTCCGGATCCCCAGGCAGATAGGCCGTCTCCACCTCGAACCCGCTTTTTGCCAAGGTGCTGTTCGCCCACGCTAAGTGCTTGTCTACCTCACCATTCTGTTTACCCGACATGACCACGTGCACGGGTAAGTCCGTCAGGGTGGGGTTGGCAGCCAGCATGCTGATACAGTTGCGCGTCATACGCTTGCCGTCATAAGCCACCAACAAACTTTTTGGCTCGGAGAACGCGTTGGCGACGGTCAGGATAGGTCTGCGAATCTTGCGGCTGATGCTCTCAACGTGCCGCCCCAGGTCGCGCTGGGTCTGGGTGGCCGACTTGCCGCGACGGCCTAATACATAGAGCGCAACGTCCTGCTGCTGCTGGTCGAGCGTCTCCAGCAACTGCCCGTAGCGTTGCCGGACATCAACCGCCATGCCCTCGCGTTGCTCGCACCGCAGCTTCAAATCGTTGAGAAAGAGTCGCCCTTGCTCCCGGATCGCCCGCGAACGCTCCCCCTCTTCCTCCGTCAGGCGGTTGAGCAAATTCTCCTGCGCATCAAAACCAATAGCACCGCTGTGGTCGTCGCTGGTCGCTGTTTCCTGATGCCGGTCGATAATGTGCAGCAGCTCAAGCGGCAGTGAAAATCGCTGCGCGGCCCAGGCGCTGTAGTCAGCCACGTAATCGGCGTAGGGCGACTGATCAACGCAAGCGAGGACCTTTTTGGGCTGTTTCATCGCTGATGCCTACTGGGGCAGGAGCAAATCTTCCGCTCCTTCCTTGTCGTGCAAACCGAAGCGATCCACCATGGTCGCGCTGGCCTCATTGAGACCAATCACCTCGACGTCTGCGCCCTCACGACGAAACTTCAGCACCACCTTATCCAGCGCACTAACTGCGGTGATATCCCAAAAGTGGGCGCGGCTCACGTCGATCCGCACGGTGTCGATCACCTCTTTGAAGTCGAAAGATTGGGCAAACCGATCGGCGCTAGCAAAGAACACTTGGCCCAACACGGTGTAAGTGCGAACGCGACCTTCGTCCTCAGACTGGGACCGAATCACCAAAATACGACCCACCTTCTGGGCGAAGAAGAAGCCGGAAAGCAGTACTCCCGACAACACGCCTTGAGCGAGATCATGTGTAGAGACAGTCACAGCCACCGTGACTACCATCACCACACTGGAGCTCGGGGGATGTGTGCGGAGGTTGCGAATGGAGTCCCAGTTAAAGGTGCCAATCGACACCATGATCATCACGGCCACCAGCGCCGCCATAGGAATCTGACGGACCCAATCGCTGAAGAACAGGAGTAGCAGCAACAAGAAAATACCGGCGCTCAGCGTGGACAGCCGGCCGCGGCCACCCGATTTCACGTTAATGACTGATTGCCCGATCATCGCGCAGCCCGCCATCCCGCCAAGGAAGCCACTGGCAATGTTGGCCACGCCCTGCCCCATGCATTCACGGCTTTTGTTGCTGGTGGTGTCGGTCAGGTCGTCGACGATGGTGGCGGTCATCAGTGATTCCAGCAGACCGACGACCATTAATGTCATGGCGTAGGGAAAGATGATCTCCAGCGTCTCTAGATTGAGCGGGATATCAGGGACCAAAAATACGGGCAGCGTTGAGGGCAGATCACCCATATCGCCTACCGTACGCACATCGATACCAAAATAAATCGACACAGCAGTGAGCAATACAATCGCCACCAGAGGAGACGGCACCACTCGCGTGATAAACGGCAAGCCGTAGATGATGCCCAGCCCGGCAGCCACCATCACATACACCGCGTAAGGCGCATTGATGAGCTCCGGCAGCTGGGCCATGAAGATAAGGATCGCCAGCGCATTCACAAAGCCGGTTACCACTGAGCGCGAGACAAACCGCATCAGTTCACCGAGGCGAATCCACCCCGCAATAATCTGCAGGATGCCGGTGAGGATTGTGGCGGCGAATAGGTACTCAAGACCATGCTCTCTCACGAGTGTCACCATCAATAGCGCCATGGCACCCGTGGCAGCAGAAATCATGCCGGCGCGACCCCCCGCAAAGGCGATCACAACCGCAATACAGAAAGAGGCATAGAGCCCGACCCGGGGGTCGACACCGGCGATGATGGAGAATGCGATGGCCTCGGGGATGAGCGCTAATGCCACCACCAGACCCGCCAGCAAATCGCTGCGGATATTAGAGAACCACTCCTGCCGAAGTTTATTCATGAGAGACCAGTAAGGGGATGCGTCGGATTGCCATGGCGATACGGCCCAGCAGGTGGAACGGATTGTTATCTGCACCAACACGCCAGCGGCGGATCCCGCGTCCTCGCCCACCGTGGCAACAAACCCACCGTGGCAATAAAAAGTTGCCCCTCAGTATCCATTAGGTGCTTTTAGACCCAAAAGTGTCGGCATGAAGCAACCAAGTTTGCTGCACGCACCGTACAAAGGCCGCGAAATCGCGATAGCTGGGCACTGAGACCAGCAGTGATCAGAGGAAAGAATATGTCCGCCGCCACAATCAAAGACTTTGGGTTTGGGACCCAGATCCGGAAATCACCGTTTTTTGATGCCACCGTCAGATGGGGCGCCACCGATTTCTCGGTCTACAACCACATGTACATCCCGCGCTCGTTCGGTGACCCCGAGCAAAACTTCTGGAACCTGGTCAATGACGCCATCCTCTGCGACGTGGCGGTGGAGCGTCAGGTCGAGATTACAGGGCCAGACGCGGCCGCGTTCGTGCAGCTGCTCACGCCCCGCAACCTGTCCCAATGCGCGGTGGGCCAGTGCAAATATGTGCTGATTACCAACGAAGCCGGGGGCATCCTGAATGACCCGGTGCTGTTGCGACTTAAAGAGAACCGTTTTTGGCTGTCACTGGCCGACAGCGATGTGCTGATGTGGGCACAGGGTGTTGCCACCCATGCGGGCTTCAACGTCACGATCGGCGAACCCGATGTCTCCCCGCTTCAGCTTCAGGGCCCCAAGAGCGGTGACATCATGGCGGCGCTGTTTGGTGAGTCAATTCGTGACCTCAAGTACTACTGGCTCGACCATTTTGATCTCGACGGTATTCCCCTGGTGATCTCACGCACCGGTTGGTCTAGTGAACTCGGCTATGAGATTTACCTCCTAGACGGCAGCCAGGGTAGAGCGCTGTGGGAGAAGCTGATGGCTGTCGGTGAGCCAATGGGGTTAAAGCCCGGTCATACGTCATCGATTCGTCGTATTGAAGGTGGCATGCTCTCCTACCATGCCGACATGGATGCTCAGACCAACCCGTTTGAGCTCGGTTTGGGCAGGCTCGTTGATCTTGAGATGCCCGCAGACTTCATTGGCAAAGCCGCACTCAAACAGGCGCAGGAGCGAGGTATCGCCCGACAGCAGATTGGCCTCGAAATCGACGGCGAGCCGCTATCCGGGCCCAACACGCAATTCTGGCCCGTGGAGCTAAACGGCGAGGTAATCGGTAAAGTCACCTCTGCGGTGTATTCGCCCCGCCTGAAAAAGAATATTGCGCTGGCGATGGTAGAGAGTGCTCATAGCGCTTTGGGTACCACCTGCGACATCCAACTGCCCGGCGAGACGCGGAGCGGGACGATTGTCCCCAAGCCGTTTTACGACCCTAAGAAGCAGATTACCGCGGGTGCGACGACGTCTACGGCATGATTGCCGCGCCGCGGCTCTGCGCTAGGCCAAGTCGGCAACGCGCTCCCTGAGCAGATTCTTTCGGATCTTACCGGTCGTGGTTTTGGGCAGTTCCTCAAAAACGATGCGCTTTGGCCGCTTGAAGCCCGCCAGCTGCCCGCGCGCGTGCTCAATCAGATCGGCTTCGCTGAGCTCACTGCCTTCAACCAGCTCAACAAAAGCGCAAGGGACCTCGCCCCACTTCTCATCGGGCATCGCCACCACCGCCGCACAGACTACGGCAGAGTGGCTGTACAGCGCATTCTCGACCTCGATGGATGAGATGTTTTCGCCCCCCGAAATGATGATGTCCTTGGAACGGTCGCGGATCTCGATGTAGCCATCGGGATGTTGCACCGCTAAATCACCCGACCAGAACCAGCCGTCACCGAATGCCTCCGCGGTGGCCTTGGCTTGTTTGAGATACCCCTTCATCACGATGTTGCCGCGAAACGCGACCTCGCCCTGGGTCTCACCGTCCCAGGGCACGGGGGTGCGGGTGTCGGGATCGAGCACCAGCACATCCTCCTGCAGTTCATAGGCCACGCCCTGCCGTGCCTTGAGCTTTGCCTGCTCTTCGTGACTGAGCGTCGACCAGGTCGCCCTCTCCGCACACACCACTGCCGGGCCATAGACTTCAGTCAGCCCGTAGACATGGGTAATGGAGATCCCCATTTGTTCCATCGCCTGAATCGTTTGTGGCGGTGGCGGCGCAGCCGCCGTCATCATTCGAACAAACTGGGAGAACGGTTGCCGCTCAGCATCACTCGCACCGGCAATCATCGACATAATGATCGGCGCGCCACAGAGATGCGACACACCATGCTGCGCGAAGGCGCCGTAAATCCCCTCAGCCGAGGGGCTGCGCAGAAACACGTGGGTGCCCGCCAACATCGTGATCGTCCACGGAAAGCACCAGCCGTTGCAGTGAAATAGCGGCAACGTCCACAGATACACTGGATGGTGTGGCATCTCCCAGGTCACGACATTGTTGACCGCATTGGTCCAGGCGCCACGATGGGAATACACCACGCCCTTGGGCTGCCCGGTCGTGCCGGATGTGTAGTTCAGGGCCAACGCATCCCACTCATCATCCGGCGGGGTGTAGGGAAAGTCGGGTGAGCCCTCTGCCAATAGCGCCTCATAGGTCAGCTCGCCGATACACTCGCCCCCCGGCCCCTCTGGGTCCTCGATATCGACAACTAAAAGATCGCGCCCGGAGTGGCTGACTGCCTCTCGTGCCAAGGCGGAGAACTCGGTATCCACGAGCAGCACCTTGGCTTCACCGTGTTCGAGAATAAAACCCAGCGTGGCAGCATCGAGTCGGACGTTGTTGGCATTGAGCACGGCGCCCAGCATGGGAATAGCCAGCGCACACTCCAGGGCTTCCGGAATATTGGGCGCGATGAGTGCGACGGTGTCGCCTTTGCCAACGCCACGCTTGCAAAGCGCCGAAGCCAGACGCTTACAGCGCTCGGCCACCTCTCCCCAGTTACGGCGGATATTGCCGTGAATCTGAGCGGGCAGATCGGGATAGACCCGCTCCGTGCGCTTTAACACCGAGACCGGACTCAGTGGCGAGAAGTTCGCCTGGTTTTTATCGAGCTCGGGCCCGGAATAGAGGCTCATGTCGAGCGGCACTCCCTGAGTCGGTGACCTGTGAGGCGCTCACCGTATCACGCAGGCGCCCCAAGGAGTGCGCTTATGAAATCAGGCAGAGAACGCCTTGGCACAGGCCGGCCGGGTCATGAGGCGATCCGCGTAGGCGTTGAGGTTAGGGAAGGTCTCATCGGTCACGATCCCCAGACGCTTGGACATGATGCAGGCGTGACCCAGCATGGTATCGGCGGCAGAGAAGTCGCCGATCAGATACTCACGGCCTTCTATCGCCGCCTCTACCGGTGCCCAGGCCTTGGCCAACAATCGCTCGGCCTGACCGCGAACCGTTTCGTCCTGGCGCTCTGGAGGGAGCAGTATGGTGTGTACGACGATAGTGTTGACCGGGGGCATCACCATGCCCTCGCAGTAATGGAACCACTGCAAATACTCGGGGAAGCGCGGATCATCCGAGGCGGGCTTTAGCCCACCATTTTTGTGGCACTCCAGGATGTACTCGGCAATCGCCCCCGACTCGTAAATCGACACGTCACCGTCATCCAAAACCGGGATACGGCCCAGCGGATGGCGGGCGCGATGCTCGTCGGACTTCAGATCCTTGGGGTGAAAATCCATGCGGTTCAATTCGTACTCGAGGCCAAGCTCTTCGAGTAGCCAAAGGGTGCGGCTGGCGCGGCTGTTCGGGGCAAAGTGCAGTGTCAACATAGCGAGGATTCCTCAAAACCTGAGCGGATCGGCACTGTCGGCCGCGCCGCGTGAAAAATGATCTCTAAACTCGCGCTTACTATACGGCCCTCTGGGGGTATTGGCATAGCCTCTGCCAATAATTAAGCCGTGGCGTCGTTTTCCGAAAATGGTGCCTCGGAGAACGGGAGCCGCTCCGAAACATGATCTGTATCATCTACTAAGCGCACACCCAAGCCAATCAGCCTCACAGGCTTGGCCTTTCGCTCCCAACCCTCGGCCAACAACTCCTGATAGTCGGCCTCAACAGCCTTCGTGCCCACCCGCTCGACAGTGGTTGTGGTGAAATCATTGAACTTCAATTTCACAAAAGCCTTGTCGATGGCGTGCCAGGCTTTGGCCGCCTCAATGCGCTCCATCAGGTTGATATAGAGCCGCTCGATAATCGGCGCCCACTCGGCCGGGCCACTCACGTCCTCGGCGAAAGTCCGCTCGACACTCACCGACTTGCGCACCCGGGTCGGCTGCACGGGGCGCTCATCCCGACCCCGTGCGCGCTCATGAAGCACCACGCCAAACTTGCCGAAGCGGCGTCGCAGGTCGTGCAGGCTCCACTCCCGCACGTCGGCGCAGGTTCTCAGCCCATAACGATGCATTTTGTCTGCCGTCACCGCACCCACACCGGGAATCTTCTTCACCGACAGTGCGGCGACAAAGGCATCTACTTCATCAGGCGGCACCACCGTCAGGCCGTCAGGCTTTTTCCAATCCGAGGCGACCTTGGCAATGAACTTATTGACCGCCACGCCGGCCGACACGGTGATGTCGAGCTCTTCGCGGACTTGCTGACGAATGGCTTTGGCAATTCGGGTAGCAGTCAGGTCCTCATCAGAGATCTCGCTGACGTCGAGGTAGGCCTCATCCAGGGACAGTGGCTCAATGTCCTCGGTGAAGTTGGCGAAAATGCCGCGCATGACTTTGGAGGCCTCGCGGTACTTGTGCATCTGGGGTGGTACGACCGTCAGCTGCGGGCAGAGCCGCATTGCCTGCGCCGTGGGCATGGCCGAACGAACCCCATAGGCGCGGGCATCGTAATTGCAAGTTGTCAGCACGCCACGCCGCTCGGCGCTGCCCCCCACTGCCATGGGAATGCCGCGCAGCTCGGGGTGGTCGCGCATTTCGATGGCTGCATAGAAGCAGTCAGCGTCGATGTGGATAATTTTGCGTTGCATAGTGAGAGGGTACAACGAGATGCCGGCTCTGGAACCCCACATCGAGCAGACGCTACCAGGCTTCAACTGGCGACAGAAAATGAATGGACAAGAAATTGTCGATGCGCCAATGACGGGCACTATTCACCCGCCAAAACAGAGCTACGATTGCTATGACAGAGACATTAGGCCAATCAAAATCTTTCGCTTTTCACAGAAAAGCCAGCTACTCTTCCGCTATGTTTCAGCGAGGGCGACATCATGAAGCCAGGCGTGATTTTTGGGGCAGTGCTGATCATTATTATTGGGGCTATTGTGGCCTCACACCAGCTCTCTGAGAGCGGCAACGACCATTTCGATAAAGCTGGCGAAAACTGGAAGCAAAACTGAACAACGGCGGGCTTTGTGGAACCTGTTCAGCGGCAACTTGTCATCCCGCCCAGCACGTCAGCCTCTCAGCTATTGAGGCATAAGTCATGTCGAGAGTTCCGCCGCCAGCCACCACGACCACACCTGAGCTTGCCCCCCTTCTGGAACAAGCTGAGCGCGCGATGGGGTATCTCCCCAATGACGTGCTGAGTTTGTGCCACTGGCCAGAGCTGCTTCAGACTCTGGGCGGTTTGGTGCACACCGTGCTGCAAACAGGGGAAGTTGACCCCACCTTGAAGCGACTGATCGGCATCATCATCAGTCGCGCTCAGGGATGCACTTACCGCACCGCCCACTCAAGTTATGGCGCGAATCAGTTGGGTGTCGAGGCAGAGAAGATCGCCGCGGTGTTTGAGTTCGAGACTTCGCCGCTGTTTACCGATGCGGAGCGGGCAGTGCTGCGCGTTGCCTGGCATGGGGCGCTGCTGCCCGATGCAGTCACCGATGAGGAGATGGAGGCGTTGAAGGCGCACTTTTCAGATCGCGAGATTGTCGAGATCGTGGCCGTATTGTCGCTTTACGGCTTTTTGAATCGCTGGAACGGCACGCTGAATACAGAACTGGAAGCACCACCCGCTGCGTTTGCCGCCTCTATGCCAGAGTAGATCCGTGTTAACGGCTCACCCGGCCACGATTCGCCAGCTGTGGTTGCCTTAGCTTTGGCTAGCTGTCCTCGCCCGCCTGCACCTTTTCAAAGTGCGCCTCGAGGATTTCACTGCCGAGGGTTGAGCCATCGTTGTTGCCCAGTTTGATCGCGGGCCACGCCCCGTTGGCAAACACAAACAGCACCGTTGTGCCCTCGGGCCCCGCGACCAGCGGCCCGTACCCCCGGTTGGCCAGGCCAATACGAATGTCGCCGGCGTGATGCCAGGTCGCACCGACCCGCTGTGACCCTTCCAAAATGATCTCGGTGTAATCGCAGTCGTGGGTGTGCGCCTCGATCGTGCAGCCGGGCGGATAAAACACTTTAAAAACCGTGGGAGACTCCGCCCGGGTCGGATCGCCGACGCGGTACATCGACGAAATCACTCCTGTCGGGAGCTCAATCTTATCGAGGTCCTCCCAGTTAAGTGCATAGTGACCCTTTCGCTCGAGGGCTTCCTTAATTTCCTGATCTGTCGCTTGTCCCACAATCGCTCCTTACTGGGGTGCGCTGGCGAATAAACACAGCTGCTGGAGCGCAATCGTTGCCGCAGCGAGTGAGGTAATCGCGCCCACATCGTATTGCGGCGCTACCTCAACCACGTCCATACCCACCAGATTAATACCCTTTAAGTGCTGCAAGATTTGCATGGCCTGATGGGTCGACAGGCCACCGACCACGGGCGTTCCGGTACCCGGGGCAAAACTGGGGTCCAGACAGTCGATATCAAAGGTCAAGTAACAAGGCCGATCCCCAACGATGCCTTTTACCTGTGCCGCCAGATCGGCAGGCTTCATGTCGTGCACCGTAGGCGCATCAAAAATATTGAAGCCATGGTCGCTGTCGTTGTGGGTGCGCAGACCGATCTGTGCAGAGTGTGCCGGCGAAATGAGCCCCTGCTGTGCGGCGTGATAGAACATGGTGCCGTGATCAATCCGCTGGCTATCCTCTGCCCAAGTATCGGAATGGGCATCGAAATGAATCAGTGACAACTCACCATATTTTTCAGCGTGTGCTCTGAGCAGTGGGTAAGACACAAAGTGGTCGCCCCCAATCGATAGCAGCACAGTATCGGTAGCGAGAACCTGGCGGGCGCACTCGTAAATCTCGTCAGGCACCCCGGCGGGGTTACCCGCATCAAAATCACAATCGCCGTAATCAACAATCGCCAGTGTCTCGAGCGGCGAGAAACCCCAGCCCACCGCTTTACGCTCCCAGGCGAGGCTCGCTGACGCCTCGCGCACCCCACGCGGGCCAAATCGGCTTCCGGGACGAGCGGTGGTCGCCAGATCAAAGGGAATACCCAGCACAGCGACATCAGCGTCGGCCAAATCGCGGGTATAGCGACGGCGCATAAAGCTCAGGATACCGCCGTAAGTGACTTCCTCGGTCACACCTTTGAGGCTCTCGCGGAGCATTGCCTGATCGGGGGGTGAACTCATTTGTATGTCTCTGTTGTCGTTTTTCTCAGCAGAGCAAGTTAATCACATAACCTGCGGCGAAACAGGCGAAGGCGGTCATGCTGATCGGCGGTAAACCGGCATGCCAGCCTGCGGGCTGAACTCATGAAGTGGCCACCATGACCGGACGCTTGCCGTCTTTGCCGTAGAGGTTGACCTGCAGGCTCGAGATCGCATGCACCAGAATAATCGGCTCGATCTTCTGCTTGCCGGTCCAATAGATGTTGGGGAAGCGCTCGAGAATGCGCTCATAAGCCATCTTGAGCTGCAGCTGCGCAACGCGATTGCCCAGACAACGATGCACCCCGTGGCCGAAAGCCAGGTGCTTGTCGACGTTGTCGCGCATCATGTCGAACTGGTCGGGGTTGGGGA
The DNA here is from genome assembly GCA_902520195.1 of Halieaceae bacterium. Taxonomy (GTDB): domain Bacteria; phylum Pseudomonadota; class Gammaproteobacteria; order Pseudomonadales; family Halieaceae; genus Luminiphilus. Next base: position 9,885 of record CABYND010000004.1, on the reverse strand, counting down.
ACATGGCGGGGTCCCGATTCGCTGCGCCGTACCACATGATGACTTTTTCATCCTCGGCGATACGCTGCCCGGCGATCTCGGTATCTTTCATCGCGGTGCGCCGCATATGCATCACGGGTGACACCATGCGCAGTGCCTCGTGGGACATCCGCTCAATCAATGAGGGGTCATCGAGCACCATCTGCCGCTGCTCGGGAAACTCGGTCAGTAGGCGAATCGTGCCCGAGAGGGAATTCCGGGTCGTATCGTTACCCGCAAAAATGATCAGCAGCCATGAACCATCCAGATAACTCTGTGACAGGGGTTTTTCGCCCAGCGTGGCATTGGCAATGGTGGTCAACAGATCCTCGCGGGGGCTGCGGATGCGGTCCGCCATGACCCGCTCACCGTAGCTGAACATGTCGTGCAGGATCTTCTCAAAGCGGAACGGGAACGAGGGCTCGGCGAGCAACATTCGGAAAGGGTGGGTAATGAACTGAGGAGCCAGCTCGAGGTAGTGCATCCACTTGATGATGTCGGCGCGGTCCTCCTCATCGACCCCGAGCATCTCGCACAGTGTGAACATCGGCAGCTCGATGGAGAACAGCTTGGCGAAGTCCACCACCGGACCCTGCCGCTCCATATTGTCGAGCAATTCATCAATCTTTTTACCGACACGCTGTTTCAGGGTCTCGATATACGCGGGGAAGAAGAAAGCCGCCTGCTGGGTGCGCAGGTCGCGATGCAGATCCGCGTCGAGATTGATGAGCGAGTTGTGAGCGGCATACATCAACCGCTCAGCCTTACCTTTGTCGTTGCGCAGCACGCTCATGTTGATGCTGCCGCGCTGGGAGGAAAAGATCTGCGGGTTGAGCTCTACGTGTTTGACGTCGTCGTAGCGCACCACGGACCAGAAGCCGGATGATGGCTGTTTGATCTGCGACCACATCACCGGCGCGTCTTCGCGCATTCGGCGATAAAAGTCAAAGGGTTGCCCGCGGGTCCAGGAGTTGGTCACTCCCAGCTTGAAACCGGGCAAACGCGGATAGACCTCATCAAAGACCGGGTCACGCGCGCCGCTATCAAGCAGTATGTCGTCGCTGACGGCGGGGTAGTGTTCTAGTGGTTCAGCACTGTTCATAAATATCCAAAGTAGTCAGCGCTCTGGGGCGCATGATCCAGAATATGAGATCCATCTAGGCTACGGCAATCGTATTTGGCCAGATCATGGTTGGTGCGCCGCTATCACGCCGCCAACTGGTCCTTTGCCCTAGCGTTTTCTGCGCTGAGCCGGGCAATCTTGACCCATGCGCGACCCAGTTTCGTTCGCATATCGCTTAGACAAAGCCAGTAAGGGGGCTTCAACCGTATACTTCACCGCGTCCAATACGGGGAAATGTTGTGAGAATCTTTTTGACTGGCCTGATCAGCCTTTGCCTGACGTTTTTCGCCCACGCGGAGTACTCCCGCACTTACCTAGACAGCTACCCACTAAAAATAGCCAGCGTGGGCGAACTCGACATCGCGTATCGCATTGTCGAGCCCGGGCCTGACAAACCCAAAGTGGCGGTCATCATGGGCTTGGGAGGTTCGAATGTGGCGTGGGGCGACGCACTGATATCCGGGCTGGCCAACGGCGGCTACGAAATCCTGTTACTGGATAACCGCGACACCGGCGACTCGACCCGCTTTGATGAGTGGGGGCAACCCGTTTTGTGGTGGGAGCTCCTTAAATACCAGCTGGGGTTTTCAGTCAACGCGCCTTACACGTTGGACGACATGGGGGCCGACATTGCCGGCCTCATGGACGCGGTGGGCTACGATGAGGCGCATATTATCGGCGCGTCGATGGGTGGCATGATTGCCCAGATTGTGGCGGCCCAGTACCCCGAAAAGACCCGCAGTTTGATCTCGATTATGTCAACAACCAATGCGCGGCACCTACCGCCGCCGACTGACGAGGCGGAGAATAGATTACGCAACCTGGCGACGGGTGAAGCAGAAGCAGACCGCGAGCAAGCCATCCGAGATCGGGGGTTTTACCCAGAGTCCATGCAGCGCCACCTGATGGCCATCTTCAAAACCGGAGATCGTTCAGACGAGGTGGCCACCATTGCCGCTCCCACCTTGGTGTTGCACGGGGCAGATGACGGCTTGGTGCCGCCCGAGCATGGGCGGTATACCGCATCACTGATCCCGGATTCCCGCTTTTTGCTGGTCGAGGGTATGGCGCACGATATGCCCGAGGACATCATCCCGCTGCTAGTCGATGAGATGACCGACCACATGGACGCCGTTGAGGCAGGCGCGCTCGCCACCCGCTAGCTGACAACGGCAGATAAAAAAGTGGCGCCCTGGGGCGCCATCACAAGGCTATAAACAGAGGAATATGGCATCACTGTTGGTCACACCGTCAGCCCGTGTAGACCTCGCTAAAGACCCGATCAAAGATCTCAAGCTCTTCAATGCGGCCCATGCTGACCCGAGAGTAGGTGTTATAACCCTCATAAATGCCGCGGATTTTTATGTTGCGGGCGGCCATTTTGGCCTTAAAAACGTCTGCATCGCGCTGGATGTCGGCGTAGACAAAATTCGTCTGCGAGGGCAGCGATTCAATCCCGTGACGCCGGAAGGTGGCGTTGACCATCTGGCGACCCTGAAGAATCTTGTCGCGGGAAAACGCGATGAAGTCCTCATCGAGGTAGCTATGATAAGCGGCGTACAGCCCCACGCCGTTCGGCCAGGCCATCACGTTGTCTTTGACCACGCTCACGATATCGGGATGCCCCATCCCGTAGCCCACACGGAGCCCGGCCATACCGAAGATCTTTGAGAAGGTTCGTGTGATGAGCATATTGGCGCCCTCGCGCACCAGATCGACCATCGAGGTGTAGTCGGGTTTGTCGGTGAGCTCGTTGTAGGCCTCGTCGATCAAAATGGGCACCTTGGGGCTGACCTCTCTGCAGAAACTGCGCAGCTCATCGCCATCGATGGCCATGCCCGTCGGATTATTGGGATTACAGAGATAGACCAGGCTGACCGAATCATCGACTGCGCGAGCCATGGCCTCAAGATCAATAGCCATGTCGTCGCGCAACGGCACCCGGTACACCGCGACACCGAGCTTCTCAGCGTATTGAAGATGGTCGGAGTACGTCAGCGCGGGTGAGATGACCTTGCCGTGTTTATCAAAGGCCATCATTGCGGCCTGAAGACCTTCGTTCGACCCCGATGCCAAAAACACCTGCTCACGATCGAGCTGGTGGCGCGCCATAAACAAACCCATGAGATCGTCCTCAATGGCGCCGGGGTAGTAGGCAGTCTTGGGCAGAATCTTGGCCACCTCGGCCAGCGCCTTCGGGCTGGGGCCATAGGGGTTTTCATTGAACATCAGCCGAATTTGGCCGGGAGGTATCTCCACCTGCCCCATCGTCAGCGGCGGCAATGCCAGCCCCACCGTGCCCATCACGAGCCCCTGCAGTGCCCGCCGGCGGTTAAACGAGAGCGACCCCACCGCGCGACCTGAGAGCAAAGCCATCGCGGAGGCCAACGCCTCGGGCCGTGTCTGTTCTGCCGCGGGTTCCGTTGGGTGCTGCGCCATCGTTCTTCTCCTCATGGGCGGTGTCGGGTTGGCGCGCGCATTCGGCGCGCATACCTACGCCGCTTGTGTGACTTCGAGTGCCACCATTTTGCAGGTCGATTCTTCCGAGTGGACATAGGGCTCCTCGCAGAGTTGTTTTAGTGCCGCCCTACCCGATTCCACAATCTGATTCAGCACCTCGGGAAAGTGCGTGTCCTGCCAGTATTCCTCACGCACCGTGCTGCAGACAATCCCGCCGAGCCGCGTCACGCGAACCAACTCATGAAGCGCTTCCGGCTCCACATGGGCAGAGGTAAAGGTGCCGACACAGGTCACGCCGTCATAAGCGCCTGCGGCAATCGGCAACGCGGCGTTCATATTCATCTGCTGCAACTGCTGATAGACATTTTTCTTAGCTGCCTCTGCGAGCATCGCTGTAGAGTAGTCGATTCCGTCGATGCATCTGAAGCCACCCTCCGACAGCGCCACCGCCACCAGACCGGTCCCGCACCCGGCATCGAGCACCCGGGCGCCCTCGGGTTCGAGGTAGTGGCGCAGCCAGAACAACGTGCGTTCGGGGCCGCTGTATCCCCAGGTGTCATTCACATCTTGGTCATAGCGAGCGGCCCAATCCTCATAGAGATCCATGAGCTCGTCAGTGGACTGGGTATTGAGCACCTGCTCGTGGATGGCTGTCTGCTTGCCCAACTTCCTCCTCTGCGTTTTTGCACACCCACAGTCCATGACTAGGGTTTTCGCTTTATCATACCCGCCCTGCCCAAGTCGCAGGGGCTGACGACCCTACCTTCTATGCACAATTAGAAACCTAAAAGCGCGTCGAAAGCAGCTAGCTTCGAGACTTAACGCGGCACGCCCCGCTCGTCTAACAACGACGCCAGTAGGTCTAGATGTGCCTGATAACGCTCCCAGAGATTCAGGGCGTCGCGGTAAATCGGCTGCCGAACCTGCTCGGAGCTGGCGGTGCGCACCGCACGATCTTTCTCGTAGTAGCGCAGACAGGCTTCCTCGAAATCCAGCTTGGCATGAGAAAGCAGCTGATTCACCTGAGTGTCGAGTTCCTCAACGACCTCTTCATATTGGACCGTGAGCAACCCGCCCTGGAAAACACTGTGCCAATGGTCCATCAAGCGCAGATAGTCGGCGTAGTAACGGCCGATATCCTCCAGCGAATAGGTGAACTCCTGACCCCGGGCAAACAGCTGCTTGAAGTTAGCGAAACACGCCGCCATAGGATGGCGCCGCGCATCGATAATCGTGGCATTGGGCAGGATGGTTTTAATGAGCGCCACGTGCTCCCAGTTGTTGGGTAGCTTGTCGATGAACCGCGCCCTACCTGTGCGATAACCGGCCGCGAGATCGAGATACTGCTGTCCCCGGGCCACCCGCTCTTCAACCGTGAGATCATTCAGGACACGGGGGTAAAGCGGTTCATCACCGCGATCTCTTTCGGCGACCATTTCACCGATGATCCTGCCGATAAAGGGCAGCTCCGCCGTGGCCTCAACCTGCGAGTGGCTCGCCAATATCTGCTCAAGCAGCGTTGAACCCGCCCGCGGTAAACCAACAATAAATATTGCCTCGTCGGAGGGGTGGCCCTCTTCATTCCAGAGGTCCGCCCCACACTGCGCAATCAGGCGATCGACCCGCGCCGATGTCTTGTCAGCGTCGTAGCCACTCATCTGACGCTTCATAGCGTTGCCCTCGGCATAGGCGGCGAAGGACGTATCGTAGGACTCGCGGTCCTCTAATGCCTTACCCACCGCGAATGCCAGATGGGTCTTGTCCTCACTCGGCTGAGTCAGCGAGGCGAGCTGGGACTGCATACTTTTCAGCTGGGTATCGTCAAATCGGAACGTCTTCAGATTCGCCAAGCTCCAGTAGGCCTCCCCTGCTGAGGGCTCTGCCTCGATGGCGCGAAGGTAGATCGCAATCGCCTCTTCCCCTTTACCGCCGTACCGCAGCGAATGGCCGTAGCTGGTCAGAATGCGCTCATTGTCGGGGGCCTGCTCGAGCACTTTGACAAACTCGCCATGCGCCGTCTCGAATCGTCCGGCCATCGAAAGCGTGGTGGCGAATTGGACCTGGTGCGCCAGATTGTTGGGCTGTGCTTCTCTCAACTGTTCGTTTTCAGTCAGCGCCTCATCAAATCGCTGATGCCGCGACAGCGCCGTCACGTAATTGGACCGCGCTACATGAAACTCCGGCGCCAGTTCCAAGCAGCGCTCAAGCAATAGTATTGCCTCGCCAATCGAACCAATCGAGATACCCACCTCTGCCAACAGTCGAATCGCGTCGACATCATGGGGACGCCGTTTGAGATACTCGCGACAAATACCCTCGGCGACGCCCAAGCGACCCTGACCGACGAGCTCGAGGGCCTTGCGCAGCAGCGGATCAAGCTCCTTGTTACCCATTGCCTGCCGATAGGCCTCGGCAGCCGCGACATCGTCTCCCTCGGCCGCACGCACCTCATAAAGGTCACGCCAGGCTGCGGTCATCTTGGGGTTCAGGGCCACAGCCTGTTCCATCGCCCGACGTGCCTCACTCAGACGCCCCAGCCCTTTCAGCGCTAAACCCAGTTCGTGGTGGGCAATCTCGAGGCCCGGGTCGACACTTAGGGTGCGGCGCAGCAGTGGCACGGCTCCAGAGTGATCACCCGAGCGCCGCAGTGCAAATCCGTGCAGCATCACCAGGCGGGGGTCATCCGGATCTTGCTGCCGGGCCTCTGCACACAAGTCTCGTGCGCGCTCTGCATCCTGATTTCGCAGTGCATCGCTGGCTTGCGCGAACAATGTGTCGACAGATGACATGGTCAGTGCGGTGAACTCGTCTGTGGGCAGGGTGTGACAAACAACGGGAGTATGGGGTCCACACCCCATCAAAGCAAAGGGCGCCTCAAGAGGCGCCCTTCCCGTTCTTACCTGAGCTTGGCGATCAGAATCGCTGCTGCCATCGGAACCCGATAGTACGGGGCTGGTTGATGGTCACGCGCTCATCCCAGTTCACGTCATTGATCCAGACATCACCGCGCTCATCTGTCAGGTTTTGCACGTAGAGCTCTGCCGTCCAGTTGCTGCGCTCCAGGCCGAATGAGGCATTCACCACATCGTAAGAGCCCTGCAACTGTCGGAAGCCACCGAACAGATCGTTGTAGGAATCACCGGTATACATGTATGCCGCTTGAGCAAACCAATCATTGGCAAACGTGTAACGGGTGGAGACGTTCCACTTGACCTCGGGCACGCGCGGCAAGCGTGAGCCCGCTGGCGCATCGGGTTCGGGGCTGCTGGCACTACGTCGGTAATCCTCTACCAACTCAGACTCCAGGAAGCTCGCGGCACCACTGAGGGTCCAGTTATCGGTTATCATCGAGGTAAAGTCGAACTCGACACCATTACTCTCAGCGTTGCCGACGTTAAAGGTCAGCGTGATTGGCGAGATCGAGGTGTCAAGACGAGATAATTGGAAGTCGTCCCACTCTTGCCAGAACGCCGCCGCATTCAACCGAAGGCGGCCGTCAAACAGCGTGGACTTAAATCCGATCTCATACGCCGTCAGGATGTCTGACTCGAAGGCACAGCCGATATTAACGTTGCCCTGACCGCCGAGACCGTCAGGAATACGCGTCTCACAGAAGCGGTTCAAGCCGCCCGGGCGATAACCTTCACCCCAAGTGGTGTAGAGCATGATGTCATCAGTCATGCTCCACTCCAGGCTAGCGCGGTAGACCTCGTCCTTGCCTGTCACGGTTCGCGCTGTCGACGCACAGTTCGCGCCGTAGTTACTCTCGGGGCGATCACCTTGCGGTCCAAAGCCGCCGCAGGGCCACCAAACCGTACCTGAGAACCCGTCCAACGTACTGTCGTAGTCGAATTGACGCGCACTTGCGGTGAGCGTCAGACGCTCGGTGATGTCGAAGGCCACCTCACCAAAGATCGAGGTTTCCTCGTAATCCCGCTGGAAATCCGTTGTCCAGTAGATATCTGGCGCGTCTACCGCCGCCTGCGGTGTCTCTGCAAGGCCAAGCACGTGCCACTCGTTATCGCTGTAGTTCTCTACCTCTACACTGTAATAACCCACCATATAGCGGAAGCGCTTATCAGGGTCAGAGGTGTAGCGAATTTCAAAAGTCGTGCGATCCTGCTCCGATTCATTGGTGTACTGCTGGCGAGGATCGCCACAGGTGCCGAAGTAGCTTACGTAGCAGTTGTAGTAGGGCTCAACGTAACCCGAGGCAATATCTTGGTCGCTGTAGAGCGAGTAGTCGCTGGCCACCTCGTACTCCCGATCCAGCATCGCGGCTGTCGCCATCAGCGTGCCGCCGAACAGCTCGCCTTCGATCTTGGCCGAGTACTGGCTCCACCGGTCCTCCAACTTCTCCGGAAGCAACAACATGACCTGCAAATCGCCAATCGTGGGGTCGTGATCCCAGACGCCTTCACGATCAACGTCCTGGAACATGGCGCCCGCCGTAAAAGTCCACGAATCGTTTAGATCTATGCGTAACGCGGCACGACCGCCAAAGGTGGTGGCTTCGTTGAAGTTCTCTTCGACCACGTCCTCGTTGGTTACCGTAACGTCCGCAGCGATGGCTCGCAGCGGGCTGTCCTCGGGCAGGCCAGCGCGGATGTTGCTGCGGCTGAAGGTGTGGCCGCCCAGCACGTTGTCGATATAACCGCCGTCGCGCTTGTAAAAGCCCATCACGCGCAACGCGGAGCGTTCACCCATCGGGATGTTCACAAAGCCCTCAGCGCGATAACTCATGTCACCACTCTTGGGCTGACTGCCATCGATTGCGTAGCCGCCAGAGAATTCGCCTATTTCGGGCTGATTGGTCATGATGCGAATCGCACCGGACTGGGCATTCGCGCCAAAGGTCGTGCCCTGTGGTCCGGCGAGCACTTCAATTCGGTTGATGTCATAAATATGCGGGTTGAGGTAGGCGCCAACCAGCGTCACGGGTTGTTCGTCCAAATAGACCGCAACCGCCGGGTTGGCTCCAAGTAAACTCTCACCGCCACTCGAAATACCTCGAATGTAGATGTTGGCGGTGCTTGGCCCCGTCGAGATGAAACCCACATTCGGGAGCATCATCAGATAGTCTTCCATGTCAGTGACGTTCAGATCGGTAAGCTGGGCCTCACCCATCACCGATACACTCATCGGAATGTCCTGAACGCTTTCCGCACGACGGGTTGCCGTTACCAGCACTTCCTCCAGGCTTTGCGCTAGTGCCGGGGCACTGATCGACATTGACCCCACCACACCGCAGGCTGCGGACACTGCTACGGCAAGTGGTCTGCGAACCTGCTGGCGTTGAAGTAGTGGGGAAACAAGTGGCTTATACGTTGTTTTCATGTGTTGTTTTCCTCTCGCACACACTCTCGTCAGAGTGGGTTTATTGGCAAATTGCATCCCTTGCGAGAAAAGAGCAAAAATCGTCCCTCCCGCGTTGCATTAGTGCAACTTTGTAACCCATAAATGGGGGATAAGGCAATCACGGCACCCGCCTAATTCGAGGCATTCACCTCAGTGCAGTCTTCCCCTAACTGGACAATAGTCTGAGTCGGTGATTTCTACCAAGCATCAGGCAACCCTGCAGACTAACGTTAATTACTGTTTTTATGAGATTTAATGCCTTCGCGGGGAGACATACGGTCGAGCAAGCAGGACCGCTGCCACACCTGTCGTCCAATAGGTAGCGAACGCACCGGCTTCAGAATCCGCAATTAGCAGTCTGAATACCCTCTATTGGCCATATTCATTCGATCAATTAGTTGCGCGAGCCAACTCGAGGGCAATTGGCAAAAGCCAGCGTCGGGTTCAGACTAGCTGACGCTATCGTCCGAGAGGCCCCGCCATGAACATTCTAGAGCCCGAGAGAGAGGTCCCGGTCATTCATGAAACCGAGGTCTTGGTCGTGGGGTCCGGCCCGGGAGGGTTAGCCGCCGCCCTGGGTGCGGCCCGCGCGGGTAGTCAGGTCACCTTACTGGAACGATTTGGGTGCTTTGGCGGCAACATCACCGCGGTCGGGGTGGAAGGTTTCGCCTGGTATCGCCACGAACACACGGTCGATACCGAGGGCGTCGGTATCGAGTTTGAAACACGTGCCCGGGATATGGGTGCGGCAATAAAGGAACCCCAATCCGACAGCCACGCCATCGATGGCGAGGCGTTTAAATGGGTGGCTGATACGCTGGTAGAAGAAGCCGGCATCACGCCCATGCTGCACCGCCTGTTCGTCGCTCCGATTATGGAAGGGGACGTTATCAAGGGCGTGATCGTCGAGAGCAAGGCCGGCCGCG
>CABYND010000003.1 GCA_902520195.1 Halieaceae bacterium | reverse complement strand
TCAGTTCTGCGCCAAGGCCGCAGAGGACAACGGTTTGGTCATTCGGCCACTGGGCGGTAATCGGGTGGCGGTGTGTCCGCCACTCATCATTGAGACCCCCCATGTCGACGAGCTGATCGAGAAATTTAGCGCTGCGCTCAATCTCACTCTCGATTGGGTGACCGCCGAAAAGTTGGCTTGAGGCGGACTTCGGGATAGACCCTTATCGATCAGCGCACATCCTCCGTTTACATCAGTGATTTGAAGCCGATGAGCGTCGCCCATAGGCTGAGCGCAACGCGCGCCCAGTGATCAACAGGGAGGGGAAATGAACCCGTTTGAAATGTTATTCGTGCCCATGGTGCTGTTTATGGTTATCGTGGCACCAACTTGGATTGTCATGCATTACCGCAGTGCTAACCGATCCAATAGCAAGCTTAGTGACGATGATCGGCAGTCACTGGAAGAGATGCTAGTGGCAGTGGATCAAATGGCGGATCGTATCGAGTCGCTGGAATCAATACTCGATACCGATCACCCGAACTGGCGCCAGGAGCGAGGTGGCCAGACCCAAGAGGCGGTGTAAAGATGTCCAATAATCAGCGTAGTTTTGGTGAGAGCCGCCGTCGCGGTTGGGGTATGGGTCTCTATCGAAACCGCTCCGAAGGATGGATCGGCGGAGTGTGTGCCGGCCTTGCTGCGCACTTGGATGTGCCCAACTGGGTGGTCCGTTTAGCCGCAGTGGCGCTGTTGATGTTCACGGGCTCGCTTGCCTTTTGGCTCTACGTAATTGCCTGGGTAGGGATTGCGCCCAAGGCGTCGCGATGGTCCGACCTCCTTGAGGAGGAGGTGGAGATCGAGATGGAATACGACGAGGATCGTCATGCCTACCGTCGAAAGACCGTCTTTCGCTACACCGATGCGCCGGCAGAGCGTGTTCGCAAGGCAAAAGAGCGGGTGGCCAAGGCTGCCAGTCGCATCGAAGCCATGGAACGCTACGTGACTTCCCGGCAGTACGACTTGAATCGGGAATTCTCGAAGCTCTGAGATTCGCTCATAATGGCGGGATGCAATTGCTGTTCTCCCATGCCAACGGTTACCCGCCGGATTCCTATCGAGTATTGCTGTCCAGCCTGAGTGAAGACCTCGGCGTGCCGGTCAGCACGCACGCGCACAGACCCTTGCTATCCGATGATCCGGCTCCTACATTTCTCACTTGGCAAACCTATGCCTCGGATCTGATTCAGCGGATAGAGGGCGATGAGCGGGGTCCCGTATGGCTGATCGGTCATTCTATGGGGGCGGCGTCGGCAGTGCTGGCGGCGTCACGCCGACCTGACTTTTTTGCTGGCATTGTCGCGCTTGACCCGGTACTGGTACCGACCCGCATCTGGTTTTGGGCCAGAGTGTTCTCTTTTTTTAAGCCTGATGCAGTCCCCATTGTGAAGCGCGCCCTTGCGCGACCGCATGTGTTCGAGAGTAGTGACGCGGCGTTTGACTTCTACCGAGGCAAAAGAGTGTTTGCCGGGGTCAGCGACACGGTACTGATGGACTACGTAGCGGCAGGCCACATTACGCAGCCCGATGGCAGCGTCACACTGCGTCACAGCGGTGCCTGGGAAGCCTGCATTTATCGATCTGTGCCGAGAATGACCGGTGCGCTGAAAGCGGCGGCTTGTCCAATGCTGATCGTCGCGGGTGAAACCTCAGATGTGTTGAATAGCGAGAGGCTCTCTTGGGCAAAAGCGATTAACCCGTCGGTAGAAATTCAGTCGTTGGCGGGCGGGCATCTGCTACCCCTGGAGTCGCCAGAGGCCTGCGCCAATGCCGCGGCGGACTTCATACGTCGGCACTCATCCAGCACAAGGGGCACTAATCTGACAGTAACCCGGCACTAGGCGGGTCTGATGCGATGTGGCTCTGCAATAGTTCGGTAGCGAATGACATCGAGATGTGTGTAAGGTGGCTCCCCGGTTTGAGGCAGACATGCCACCCTTGAATAAATGCGATGAGTAATAACCCGGTCACAACCCGATGGGCAGATCTTGACGGCCAGCTCTTCTTTCCTCGAGAGCTCAGCTGGCTCTCCTTCAATGCGCGTGTGCTGCAGGAGGCCAAGAATCCTGCGGTCCCGCTGATTGAACGCGTGCGCTATCTGGGTATTTTCTCCAACAACCTCGACGAATTTTTTCGCGTTCGCGTGGCGGAAGTGCGCCGGCTCATCAGTGTCTCCAAAGGGCCGCAGCGTCAAAGTGCAAAGGACCTGTTGCAGTCGATTCAGAAGGAAGTGGTATCGCTGCAAAAAGAATTTGATACGATCTACGCCGCGCTGATGAAGGAACTGCATCAGCAAAAGATCTACCTCATCAACGAAGGCCAGCTTGACGAAGGGCAGGCCGCCTTTGTTCAGCAGTATTTCAGAGAGACCGTCCTGCCAGAGCTCGAGCCCATCCTGCTAGAGGAAAGCCTCGCGATCCCCAACCTCGCAGACGAGTCGCTGTACCTTGCCGTTATGATCCAAACGGCAGAGGGGCAGCGTTTTGCCGTACTGGAGGTGCCCTCAGAGCAGCTGGGTCGTTTTATTGAAATTCCCCGGCAAAGAGGTAGGCGCAGGGGCACGGTCTACATCACTCTAGATAATGTGATTCGAGCTTGTCTGCCGCAGGTGTTCCGGGGCGTTTTTAAGCTGAAAGTAGTCTCCGCCTACTGCTTCAAATTCTCCAGAGACGCGGAATTGGAACTCGATCCTTCTATCAATGAGAGCCTGATTGAGAAGATGGCCTCGAGTCTCAAGCAGCGGCGTCGAGCCGATGCCGTGCGGTTTGTTTATGACAAAACCATGCCGGAGGCGCTGCTGAATGCCCTGAGAAAAAGTTTTGGCTTTGGCCGCTACGACAGCATGATCCCTGGTGGCCGATACCATAACTCCAAGGATTTTCTGTCGTTCCCGAATCCCGGGGGCAAGGCGCTGGAGTTTAAACCCCACTCGCGCATTAACTTGCCGGACCTCGATGACCCGGCGAGCATTTTTGAGGTCATCAGAGAGCGGGATGTACTGCTATATTTCCCCTATCACTCCTTTGATTACCTCGTTGATGTACTGAAAACCGCGGCGCTGGACCCCGCGGTGACCTCAATCAAGATCTGTCTGTACCGCACAGCCAAGAATTCTCGGGTGGTCGAGGCGCTAATTAATGCGCTGCACAATGGCAAGCGCGTCACTGCAGTGGTGGAGCTCGCTGCCCGATTCGATGAGCACGCCAATATCGAAATGGCGCAACGGCTGACCGAGGCTGGGGTAGAGGTGATCTTTGGTATTCCTGGCTTGAAGGTGCACTGCAAGCTGTTCTCCATCGAGCGACGGGAAGAAAAGGGCATTCGCTACTACAGCCATATTGGAACGGGTAATTTTAACGAGAAGACTGCGCGTCTTTATACCGACTTCTCCCTGCTCACCTCCGACCAGACAGTGGGCCGGGATGTGGCCGCAGTTTTTGAGTTCCTCAAATTCAACTATCGGCTGCCCAAGTATGAAACGCTGCTGGTGTCGCCACACAGCTCCAGATCAGGGCTGGTTGAAAGGATCGATCGGGAGATCCGTAACGCGAAGCAGGGTTATCGCGCCATGATGACGCTCAAGTGCAATAATCTCGTGGATCGACAGTTGACCATGAAGCTTTACGAGGCGAGTCAGGCGGGAGTGGAAATCCGCTTGATCGTCAGAGGCATGTGCTCCTTGCTGCCGGGCGTGAGCGGGGTATCGGACAATATCGAAGCCATCAGCATTATCGATCGATACCTTGAACATCCCCGAGTGTATGTGTTCCATAACCGGGGAGAGCCAGAGTATCTTTTTGGGTCTGCGGACCTGATGACCCGCAATATCGACTATCGCGTGGAAGTGCTGTGCCCCATCAGGGACGTGGCGATACAGAACCAGCTGCAGGACATTCTCGACCAGCAATGGCATGACAACACCAAAGCCAGAGTGTTGGATAAAGACCAGGCGAATGTCCTACGTGATCGAGGCAAAACCACGACCGTGCTGCAGGCGCAGGAAACGATCCATCGCTACCTCTCTGGAGGAAAGAAGCCGCGAATGCCTCGCTCGCTGATGAAGCAGGCGTCAAAGCGTCGGCGATCGTCGCCGTCGCGGTAGATCAGCCGGATGGAAACAGCCAGGCTCCAATGTCAGCCTGATTCAAAATCACAATTTGCTGCGCTCGCGCATCCTCCATCACCTGTGTCGGGTCGAGACGCAGCAGCTGGAGTAAGTAGGGCAGTAGCTTTGCTCTAACCGACAGTTGCCATTTGCCATCGGTCATGCCGTAATCGTGAGCCACTACCGCCTGCTGATCCGCGGTGAGGCGAGGGTCGGGTGCCATCTCAATGGTCACCAGCGTATGCCAATCTTCATCTGATGCGCTGGTGTGATTCGACGCATCCAGCACCTCAGGTTCACCACGAAAGCGACTGAGGACAAAATCGCGGTAGTCCTGATTTTTTTCGCACCATCCCCTGACATGCCAGCGCAGCCCCGTCCACACCAGTGTGTGTGGCACGATGATGCGTCCTTCGCGATCAGGTTCATTCAACGAAACGTAATCGACCTCTACCCTGAGGTGATCCTTCGCCGCGAGAATCAGCGGTCGCAGAATGGACGGCGGAATTTGCCGCGTCGGCACGGAGAGGACTTCGGTTGCAGTGAGGGAGTCGGGTAACTTCCCGAGAATTTGCTGCATCTCGCTGCCGCCAGCCAGAATGTCGAGATACTCCTCGGTTTTTCCCTGGGTGACTGATGGCGTAAAAGTGCCGCTGGGGCGGTAGCCCTTTGCGGTGCCGTCGTATTCGAGGTTGCCGGGGCCGATCGAGCGCTTGTAGTTGTTGATATCTTTGCTGGCCTGCTGGCGACCGATTCCAAAGACCTCGCAGAGGTGCCGGGTGGTCAGCCTGCCTTCCCACAGGGCGATGATCTCGATAAAGCGATATCTCAGCAATTGTTCCCAGCGGGTTGCGCTCATTCTGCAGATTCTCTTGCTCGCACGTCGCCCAGATTCGGACTCTCGATTCCCAGATACTTTAGCGCTGATTTTGCCCGCATTGTAGGTCGAGCCCGCTAGATAGCCGCCTGCTAGCTGTCGCTTCGCCAGTGGACTAACCACAGCCCTGAAAAGGCCAGCATCGCGCATCCCAGCATCATCACGGCGGGCTCTAGGAGGCGGCCCTGATATAGGAGACCCGCTGCAGCACCCACTGCAGAGGCCAGGAGGGCATGGGTGAATCCGTATACGGCCGATGCGGAGCCCGCTCTGTGTGCGTACAGCGAAATAGCGCCCATGGAGGCGTTTGACGCAGTAAGCCCCACGCCCAGGAAAAGAGTCGAAGACAGTGCGGCCATGGCATAGAGGTAATCGTTGGCCTTGCCGGAGAGGAACACAATGACTACTGCGGAGAGCAAGCTGATCGAGAGCCCGGCTTTAAGGGTTTGATTCATGCCGAACCGCATCACCACGCGCGCATTGATCAGGCTACCGGTCATGAAGCCGAAAACCGTCAGCGCAAAAGCATAACCGAATAGAGAGGTCGGTATGTTGAAAACATCGGGGAGAAAAAACGCCACCGTCGATAGATATACAAATAGCGCTGAAAAGGAGAAGGAGCCCGCCATTTGGTAACCGAGAAAGCTGTGCTGGCGTAGCATCTCCGAAAAGGAACGGACTATCGTAAGAAAGGTGAGCCGCTCGCCACTGCTGTTGGAGGTGGTCTCCGGTAGGCGACTCAAGGCGACCAGGACCAGTCCGGCAAAGACTGCCAGCGCGATGAACACTGCAGGCCAGTCAGCGAATTCCAGTATCAAGGCACCAATGCTGGGCGCGACC
The DNA here is from genome assembly GCA_902520195.1 of Halieaceae bacterium. Lineage (GTDB taxonomy): Bacteria > Pseudomonadota > Gammaproteobacteria > Pseudomonadales > Halieaceae > Luminiphilus. Next base: position 156,056 of record CABYND010000003.1, on the reverse strand, counting down.
ATAGGGATAATGGCCATTGCTGCAGACAGGGTCGACATCACCTGCGCGGCACGATTGCCCTCGTATCGATCCCGCACGATAGCGCGCGCGATAACAGGTCCGCTGGCGGCTGCCATGCCCTGCAGGCCCCTCATGGCCCACATAAAGTCCATCTCATTTGCCAAGGCGCATAGTATTGAGGTTACGAGGAAAAGGAGAGTACCTGCCCTCACTACCGGGATGCGGCCGAAGCGATCGGAAAGCGGGCCAAACACAAGCTGCCCCAATGCCAATCCCAACATAAAGACACTGAGCGTGAGCTGACCATCGGAAGTAGTCCCGCCCAAATCCATGATCATATAGGGGATGGCGGGTAAATAGAGATCGGTGGCAATAGCGGCGTAGGCCACCAGGCTCACCAGCGTGATGTAGGTAAGTGCTTCCCCGGAACGCGGAGGGGTCGTCAATTCAGGGTCGTAGCCTGCAGCTCCACCACGGGGCAACTTTCGGGGACGAAAAACTGACCGTTCTCAGCATCCATGACGTCAAGGCCGATGGCCTTGTTGTTGGAAAATAGGGCGACCCGCATCACGTAGGTGGTGTGCTGGTTTTTCATTTCCATTAGCTGGAATAACTGCACTTCAGCACCTTCATCAGTAGCGGCCTGACTGGCTACCTGCTCCATATAGGTTTTCGCCTGATTGGCTTCCATTGGTGTGAGCGGTTTTTCAAGAATCGCATTGAGCATTGCGCTCACCGATGCTTGGTTATCGTCCGCGAGCAGGGTCTCGTTAACCACGGTATTCAACTCAGACATTGTTCCCCCAGAACCAAATTGCCCGTTGAAGGGGCCGGGAGTCTAGCACAACCAACCTTGAGCCCTGCAAGCTTTTCCTCCGAGCTCCTGTATGCATTGGTGAGAGATTACTTTAAGTCTCTCGCCTAATATTTTTCTTCATTCTGTAGGCCGCCTTGAAACGCTGTTGCGGTGTGTTTTGTCAGCGTGTTCTGAGGTTTGCTTGACCTTTTTAGGCGGGAAACCTAAGCTTCGCGCCTCCGCCCGTAGCTCAGCTGGATAGAGCACCAGGCTTCGAACCTGGGTGTCGGGAGTTCGAATCTCTCCGGGCGGGCCACACAAAAAAGCGCCCGCTGACAGGGACGTCTTTATTTGGGGGTGATCTTGAGGTTTCGAACTCCCGAGTTCAAGCCGAGACGCCTCAGCGTCCAGACCAGCGAGGCCCAGACAAAGCTCATCTCTCCAAGCTGGGAATACAGCGCAATGGTCCGTCTTGAGGGATACTAGGCGCGTGGCCTGTGAAATTCGAACCCGGCAGCTCGAGCCAGGCCCTAAAAGAGCCCATCTCTCAGTTTGCATCCGTGTGATAGGTCCTAGAATGTCCTCGATATTCGTACCGCAACATCTGCACCGAAAGGAAAGCTAGGTGAAGTCAACAGAGTCGCGAGTTGAGTCGCTGAGCCCAGTATTATTGGGCTTACCGGTAGGCTTGATGCTTCTCAACTTAATTCTACGGCAGGCCGATGCTTTCCCCCCTGAGCTCAGCGACGAGGCCAATTGGCTTGGGTTGATGCAGCTTACGGAGGAAGGATTTGACCCTCCGATTTCAGGACCACTGTTTGTCTATGTTATGCAAGCAGTGCACGAGCATCTGTACTTCGGTTTGCCTGCCATTCTCGATTCCGTCGCCATATTAGGTAGCGGCCTGACTATTGCGCTCGTGCTTTCGGGGTATCGGTACCATCTGCCCAATACAACTTTGATTAAAAGTGCTGCCATAATGCTTCTCGCCACTAGCTATTTCTTAGCGCCCGCATTAGAAGCTCGGCCCCAGCAGCTGGGTACTGCACTGGCCTTTCTCATCTGCCTAAAAGTTACATCTCAGCCTCAAACATCGACTGGCTGGTTGCTGGCTGCGTTGCTTCCTCTAGCGTTCTGGCATGTGCTGTCCTTTTTTGTCGCGATAGCTTATCTGAGCGTTTGGAAGCTGACTCTCTGGCGGCTTGGTAGCTTGAGGGGTGGAGCAATACTCCTTTGGTTCGTGCTTGCCTCATCTCTTTTGGTGTCGCTCATTGGGTCTCGCGCTTATCGCTCTCTGCTAGAAGATGTGCTTGTTAACCACTTACCTGGACAAGCCACGCTCGCGCTGTTGATTATTTCCTCTGCCTTACTGGCGACCTGCTTCTACGCAGTCCCCATGAGGCTTTGGAGAAAAGTCAGAGCGCTATGCCTGTCCCACATAAATGTTGTCGTGGCGATCATGTTTTTACTCAGCGCCATTGCGCTGACTTTGCAGTGGCGACTGCTGTCCAGCTCAGCCTTACAGGACTACGGTGGCTCCGCGGTAACTTTTTGCATCTGGCATGCTGGCAACTTGGGTTTTTGTTTCTGTTACCTGCTAGGTCTTCAAATCTGCTTCAGAGGAGAGGTCGACGGGCTACAGGCATTCGTTAATGGATCTCTAATACTGCTGGTTTTCGCATCTTTTGCCTTGTTTGCGTCTTTATTCTTGGCCCATGTGAACTGGATGATAAGGATCCTTTATTTTTGGATTCCCTTTGCTGCGCCATTGAGCGCACTTGGGTTGGGAAAGTTACTTTCCCATGGCGATAAATTCCGCCATTTAATCCTCTTTTGCCTTTTTATGGCCAGCCTCAGTCATGTTGTTAGATTGTCAATAGTTTAAACCTGGGAGCCCTAGTGCATTTTTAGGGGCGCAGTCTCATCAGCGCGAAGGTCCATTGCAACCAGATTTTTGCCAATCGTCGCGCCGCGCATCATCTCGCTATAGGCCCAGCCGGCGTTGGGTAGCCCTTCGGTAATGTTCTCCAATACGGTGATCTCACCCGCCCGGACCCACTCGTGAAGCTGCTGGGAGGCTGCCGGTACTTTATCCATGTAGGTGTAGAGCAGGAAGCCCTTCATGGTGAGTTCTTTCTCCACCAGTTTCCACATGTTGTAAATCGGGGTTGGGTTATCCTGATCGTTATAGTCGCTGATCATGCCGCAGCCAATCACGCGGCCGAACGTGTTCATGCACGCGAGTGCCGCGTTCAGCGTGGTGCCGCCGACATTGTCGAAATAGACGTCGACGCCCTCGGGACAGGCTTGCGAAATGGCGATAGCGAGATCACCGCAGGTTTTGTAATTCACTACTGCATTGGCGCCCAAGGTGTTTGTCACCAGCTCCGCCTTTTCGTCACTGCCGACGATGCCCACGACGTTGCAGTCGCGCAATTTGGCGATCCGGGTTGCCATGGAGCCGGTAGCGCCAGCTGCGGCACTGATCAGTACGGTTTCTCCCGCTTGGATCTTGCCAATTTCATGGAGGCCCACGTACGCCGTGTGGCCTGAGCCGCCCAGCCCGCCGCAGTAGTAGGAGAGGGGTATGTCGGGCTCTGGGGAGAGCTTGGAAAGCAGCACCGTATTGGCGTCGCTGAGCGAATAATCCTCCCAGTGGTGCAGGCCAAAGATCAGATCGCCGACCTCAAAGCCCGCCAGATGCGATTCAACGACCCGTGCAACGGAAGGTCCACGAATGGCGCCGCCCAGCGGGATGGGTTCAAAGTAGTTTGCTTTACCATCCAGCCAGCCTCGGATCGCGGCCTCCAAAGAGAAAAACAGGTTGCGGACCAGCATCTGCCCTTCGGTTGGCTCCGCGATCGCGCCCTCGACCAAATCAAAATCTTGCGGCAATGGGATGCCTTGTGGGTGGCGTTTTAAAACGACCTGACGGTTGAGCATTCTGTGGTCCTTGAGCCCTGTTTCAGCCGGAGTTCGCACCATGGCGCAGAGGCGTTATATTGTCACGGTTGGCAGGGCCGATGCCATCTCGGTGCGCTAAAGACCTAGTGCGTTAATAAAAAGTGCGTTACTAAACATGAACAAACCGCAGCTCGAGATCCCCGTTCTGAACATACCCGTCCACCCGGACACGATGGACGGTAGGGATCCCTCTTTACTCCGGGGAGATGCGGTCTCTGGGGATCGTTACTTCTCCAAGGAGTTCGCTCAACAAGAGTTGGAGCACATGTGGACCAAGATCTGGCATGTGGCGGGGCGATTGGTGGAGCTTGAGGAGTCGGGCGATTTTGTCGTGCATGACTTCATGGGCCAGTCGGTGATCTGTGCGAAGCAAGAGGATGGGTCTATTCGGGCTTTTTACAATGTGTGTCAGCATCGCGCGCTACGACTGGTAGAAGAAAGCTCATCGGTTCAAGACTTCCACTGTCGCTACCACGGGTGGGTGTGGGGGATCGATGGTGTGTTGAAATCGGTACAAGACCCCGAAAACTTCTCGCAAGGTGACCCCTGCGGAAAGCTTCAGCTCAAGGAATTGCGATGCGACACCTGGGGCGGCTTTGTTTGGTACAGCTTTAGTGATGAAAGCCCGGGGCTGATGGATTACCTGCATCCATTACCCGAGATCTACAAAAACTATTCCATGGAGACGGCGGTCAGGATCTTTGCGCGCAAGATTCGGCTTAACGCTAACTGGAAATTCGCGTCGGTCAACTTCAGTGAGTCCTACCACACGCGCACTGCACACCCGCAGGTGCCACCGTGGATTGATCAGGACTATTGGAGCGCGCGCTCAGAGATTTGGCCCAACGGGCACGGGCGCACGGTACAGCCGATGCGCCCGAGTCTGCGCGATCGGCTGCCTGAGGGTGAGCCGCATCCTTTCGATGACATTCTTCGCATGTGGGATATCGACCCCGACGACTACCCGGATTTCGAAACCAAAGCGATTCAGGGCTGGATGGACCTCAAGGCGGCAAAGCGAAAGCATTGGAAAGAAAAGGGCTACCTGCACTACGAGCACATGAATGACGAGGAGCTCACCGACAGCCCGCACACCGTCATTTTTCCAAACGTGACGATCTCGTTCCTGCCCGACAATCTCATCTTTTTCCGTACCGAGCCCGACCCTAGAGATCCTACCAAATGCACCTTCGATCTGTGGTGCATGGCTTTCCCCGTTGAGGGACAGGCTGAGGCCCACGGCATCATGACTCAAGGGTTGTTCCCGGTGACCGAATGCGAATCAGAAACCCTGGATTTTGATGGCGGGCAGGGCATTCCTGAGATCGTCGACTCGATCGTGTGGCAGGACATGATGCTCGCAGAGGCACAGCAAAATGGTTGGGAGTCGAAAGGCTTCGACGATTATTATTTGGCTGATCAGGAGTCGCGGGTGCGTTATTTTCACGAGGTGCTGAACGATTACCTCGCAGGTCGCAAAGGAAGCTGACGGGCGCTTGGGGTTGAGTCCGTTGCTGTGGGGTCGGTTGCTAGCCCTCCCCTATGGGCCACAAACATGAGCGATCTCGATGAGCGCTGGAAAAAGCATGAGGAGTAAGGGCAGCAATGAAACGAGCAGTATGGTTGGCCACGCTGATGTGGTGCTGGATGGGGACGATGTCTGTGCAGGCGAATGATCACGACGTGGCCAAGATGTTGGCCAAGCACGAGATTGAGTACCTCCAAAGACTCTACGCCCGTGCGACGGATCAAATCGGCACCAATGTACCGGAGAATATCGAAGCCGGCCGGGCGGTTTATCACAGGATCTTCACTCAGGATGCCACGATTCGCGCCGGTGACCCTAGCGGCGCGGAGTTTCGGGTGGTCGGCCCCGATGAGTGGGTGAAGGTAGTGGACGGCGCGCTCTCCGTATTCGACTCCACGCAGCACTTGCTGGGCACGCAGATTGTGGAGCTCGACAGCCTACCCGATGCCGACGGCAAAGGTGGTGAGGGCAAGATGAGTAGCTTCCTGCAGGCGTGGCACCAAGATGATGATCGTGTGATCGATATTTATTTGGGTACTTACTACAGCAAAGTCCGCTATACCCAGGGCGTCGGCTGGCAGATTTATGACATGCGCCTTGAGAAGGTGGCTGGCGAAGTCTTTGATAGGCGGCTCTAAGCTTTATGGGCAGCAGATATTCGATTAGCTGGAGAGATAATGAACGCAGCAAACCCCGTCATCCTTGAACGTGCGCTGACACGGCCGCCCAAAGAGGCCGAGCCGCAGTTGCGCGGTGACTCAGTCGGCAGTGACCGCTATACCTGCACAGACTACTTGCAGCGCGAGTACCAAAACGTGTGGCACACCGTCTGGAATATCGGTGGGGTGGCGTATCAAATGCCGGAGCCCGGTGACTACCTCACTACTGAGCTGGGGATCGACTCCATCATCATGGCTCGCCAGGAGGATGGTTCAGTCAAAGCATTTTTTAACTCTTGCCCGCACCGCGGCACCCGCATCACCGAGGCTGAGGACGGGCACGTGCAGGAATTCTCCTGCCCCTACCACGGCTGGACCTTTGACCGAGCGGGAGTGGTGACTTCAGTACCCGACGAAGAAGATTTTGCAGAGAGTCCCTGTGGCAAGGCGCGCCTTAAAGAGATGCGCTGCGAGGAACGATTCGGATTGATCTGGTACAACTTCGACCCAGACGCGCCAACGTTGGATGCCAGCCTTGGCGAGACGATCTGTCGTGAGCTCGAGTCACACCGAATCGAGGACATGCTCCGGGTGCTGGACATGACCGCCGAGACCCGCAGCAATTGGAAGATCATCACCGATAACTTTAACGAGGCTTACCACGTCAAAGTGCTGCATCCCGAGTTGATCCCCTATGTCGCGGCTGACTATGAAGATTGCCAGTTCGACTGCTTCCCTAATGGCCACAACCGCGGCTGGTTTCCCTCCTTTATGCCCTCTGTGCAATACGGCAGCGACATCATCGGTGAGCCCTTAAAAAGTATGGCCGCCGCCTGGGATGTGGACAGCGACGATTACGTGGGTCGCGATACCTGGCAGCAGCTGCGGGTAGATATTCAAGCCGCCAAGCGCGAGCGCGGCGAGGCGCAGGGCTATGTGCACTACAGCTATCGCGCGGATTACCAGCTCACGGACTATGTGATTTACAACCTGTTTCCCAATAACGTGCTTACGGTGGGCCCGGATGGGGTGCAGCTGTTGCGCCCGCGCCCGCACCCGACGGACCCCGCGCAGTGTCTCTTCGATCATTGGTGGTTGGTGAATCGTGTCGAAGGGCTGGAGATGACACCGTCACCGGCGGGTGGGCCAGATCTGCCGGTTGCCGACGCGCCCCATGAGCATATTCAGTATGGCGAAAAGACGCTGGGTACCACGGCGGATCAAGATTTGAGCATCGCCGAGATGCAGCAGAAAGGTCTGGCGTCAGCGGGGTATCAGGGGTATTGGATGCCGAATCAAGAGCGGCGCGTGCAGGCCTTTCACGAGCACCTGAACGATTTGATGTCCGACTGACCATGTCGCAGCGGTCTCCGTCCTCCATCACTGTTGCTGTTTCCCGTTGAGTCGCGGTCGATGACGACAAATCAAGCTGGTGACGCTGCCGATTGGGGCCCCTATTCGGGTGCATGGGAGGCATGGTCTCGTAGCGTGATACAGAATCGTCTCGCGCAACACGCGCGGGGGATTGATCGGGCGGATGAGACGCTCCTGTGCGAGGCCTATCACGATGATGGCACCGTTGATTATGGGTCACTGCAAGGCTCGGCGGCGGAGTTTTCAGCAGCGATTGCGGCGATGCACGACGGTGCGCCCATGTCCTCGCACCGCACGAGCAATATGTGGATTGCGGTTGAGAACCACAGCGCCATCAGCGAAAGCTATGTGATGGCCTGGGTGACCCTGCCGACTGACGGTGATCCTCAGCCACATCTGGTAGGGGGGCGATACCTCGACCGACACAGCTATAAACTAGGTGATTGGCGCATGCAGCATCGCCAGTATGTTTTGGACTGGATCACTCAGTTTCCTTCGCCCCAGCCTGCAGCGACTCGACCGGCGTTTGCGCCCCAGACTTTCGGCCCTCAGGGGGCGCACTTTCCGTGGGATGCGGGCAGTGCGCTGATGGCAGCACACGCAAGCTCAAATAAATCGATGAAGGAGAGCGTTCCGATGGACGAAACTCAAGCGCTTGAGGAAGTCGTCGCACAGCAGGCGATATCAGAACTCGGGTGTCGTTACGCGCGAGGCGTGGACCGGGGCGACCCTGAGATTATTCGTTCTGCGTTTCATGACGATGCCGCGATTGTGTCTGGTGCCTTCAACGGTCCTGCTGTGGAGTTCGCTACCGCGATCGGCGGGCTGCTCGATGAGACTTCGATCCGGGTTGCCCACACGGTGACCAACCACTGGATCGACATCGACGGCGATAATGCGGTGGGAGAGAGCTACGTGGTGGCCTTTCAGGGCACAAAAGGTGACTCACCTCAGGACGTGATGACCGGTGGACGCTATATCGATCGCTACGAGCGCCGCAGCGGTGAGTGGAAGATCAGCCATCGGACCTTTGTGATGGACTGGACAACCTCTGCCGATTCAAAAGATCTGATGGGGCTGGGCATGTTCGAGGGCATGGTGAAGGGCGAGCGGGGCAAAGGCGATCCGGTTTTCGCGATCTGGCAGGCAGCTGGCTGATCCTCAAGTCCACACGGTGGTGAATGCGATGAGTTTTGAAGGCAAACAGAGAGCGCCAGTGTTGTCAGCTAGCTTTAGGACGATCATCGGGCTTGCGATGCTGTTGACCATGAGTTCGGCGATGTTAGCGCATGCCAACTCGGAAGCGCCCAATTCTGCCGCCTATCAAGAGGTCACCGTGCCGCTGGACCCCGAAACCAAGGCGGTGGGTGGCGCACTGTATGCCCGACACTGCGCGGCCTGCCACGACGGCAATATGGCGCGAGCGCCGCAGCGTTACGTGCTGGAAAACGTCTCGCCCAGTACCTTACTCTCGGCCATGATTGACGGCCCAATGCGGGAGGTGGCGGCTGACTTGTCGCTGGAGCAGAAAACCGCGGTGGCTGAGTATATCGCCGAGCGTAAAATCACCGAGACCAACACCGCCGATGCGGGCATTGCCTGTGAGGGCGCCGCCACTGAGTTTGATTTGTCCAAGACGCCGGTGTTTCAGCATTGGGGATTGGAGGCTGGAGCGAGCCATTTCATGTCTCCCTCGGTGGTGCGCGTCACCAAGAAAAATATAGCTTCACTCACAGTGGACTGGGCCTTTGCTTATCCGGACGCGACCCGGGCACGCTCACAACCCGCTTTCGGTGCGGACGCCCTGTTCGTGGGCAGTCAGAGCGGGCTGGTTTACGCATTCGACATAGAGACCGGCTGCACCCGCTGGCAATTTCAGGCATCTAGTGAGGTGCGCAATGGACTGACGCTCGAGCCCTGGGACACCGCTGACGAATCCGTTGATCCACTGCTATTTTTTGGCGATCTGACGGGCAATCAATACGCGGTGTCGGCACTCACCGGTGAGTTGCGATGGAAGGTGCGAATTGAGGATCACGGTGCTGCCACACTGACGGCCGCCGCGGAGTTATCTGACGGCATGCTCTATGTGCCGGTCTCTTCGCTAGAGGAGGGCGCGGCGATCGCCGCTGGCTACCCCTGTTGTTCGTTCAGGGGATCGATCGTGGCGCTCGATGCCGGGTCGGGCGAAGAACTGTGGCGTAGGCATTTAATTCCCCCAGCGGAACAACATGGCGTCAACGCCGCGGGCACGCCTCAGTACGGCCCCAGTGGTGTGCCCATCTGGGCCGGCATGGCAATGGATGCGAAGCACCTCTACATCGCCACCGGCGATGACTATTCGGGAGAGGGGTCCGAGACCAGCGACGCCATTATTGCGTTGGATAAAGCCTCGGGCAGGACGGTCTGGGTCCGTCAGGCACGCTTTGGCGATGTCTGGAATGGATCCTGCGAGAACGTTGATCCCTTGAATTGCCCCGAGGATAACGGCCCTGACTATGATTACGGCGCCGGGCCGGTGATCACTGAAGATTCGCAGGGCCGGCGAATTATTCTCGCAGGAGACAAAGGCGGAGTTGTCACCGCGATGCTCGCCGAGACCGGAGAATCGGTTTGGAAGACCAAGGTCGGCCGGGGTGGTGTGGTGGCTGGCGTGAATTTTGGTATCGCGGCCCACGATGGCAAGGTCTTCGTACCGATCAGTGATGCGCCGGATGGTCGTGATTACGATGAGCCCGCGCGCCCCGGGGTCTATGCGCTGAATGTGGATAACGGCGAGTATGTTTGGCAGGCGCCCGCGAGCGACGACGTGTGTCTTGGCAGGCCCGGCTGTTACCCCGGATATTCGGCGGCGATTTCGGTAACAAGCGATTACGTGCTGGCAGGTTCAAATGAGGGTTGGTTGAGGGCGTTTGATATCGACAACGGAGAGGTGTTGTGGGAGTTCGACACCACGCGGTCTTTCACTGCAGTCGACGGTCGCTTAGCTCAGGGCGGTTCGATCGGAGGCGGCCAGGCGCCGCTTATTGTCGGTGATCGCTTGATAGTGAATTCAGGCTACGCCTTTGCCGGCAAGATGCCCGGCAATGCGTTACTGGTCCTCAAGTTGCCAGCCAGCGACGCGCAGGTCGCGGCTGAGTTCGGTGCTCAGGTCCTCGTGGATACCGCCGCGAAATAATCTTGGCTCGCTGCGGCCACTTTCGGGGCCAGCACGATAGAGCTGATCATCGTGGGGATCGCCATCAGTCCGTAGCTCGCCGAGATCAGGTTGAACACCACATCGATGCTGACGATTGCGCCGAAGATCACCGCCAGAACAAAAAACCAGCGATAGTAGGGTTGCCACTGCGCGCCGACTAAAAAACCAAAGCATTTGGCACCGTAGTACCAGCCGGTAAACATGGTGGTGGTGCTCAATATCAGCGCGACAAATGCGAGCAGCGCGAGTCCCAACCCTCCCATTTCACCTTGGAAGGCGTTTGCTGTGAGCGTGATCCCGGAGAGTTCGCCGGGTTGCTGCCAGTTACCGGACAGTAGGATGACGATGGCGGTGCAGGTGCAAACGAATAAGGTGTCAAAGACGGGCCCCAACGTGGCGAGCATACCCTCGCGGATCGGCTCGTTGGTTTTCGCGGCGCCATGGGCCATGACTTCAGTGCCCACTCCCGCCTCGTTAGAGAAAGCCCCACGGCTAATGCCGATCAGCATGACCCCGAGAAATCCGCCGCCCACAGCCGTTGGTGATAGAGCCTCGCTGACAATGCTCATCAAAATGACGGGCACGGCGCTCAAGTGATTTATGACGACCCAAGCAGTCATTAGCAAATACACGATCACGATGGTGGGCAGTAGCGCGATCGCCACGTTGGCCACCCGCGGCAAGCCGCCAAAGATCACGCTGCCAACAACGCCGGCGAGCGACACGCCAATCAGCAGAGGGGCCCACGCCGGCGCATTGCCATCGAACGCTGCACCCTGAATGAGCGCAGTCAGCTGATTGGCTTGGAAAATGGGTAGCGTGCCGATCAGACCGGCTAACGCGAACAACACCGCCAGTGGGTAAAAGGGTTTGGGCAATGCCTCTCGAATCACATACATCGGGCCGCCCTGCAGATTGCCCAGCGAGTCTTTACCCCGGTACATGACGCCCAGTGAGCAGGTAAAAAACTTCGTCGCGATGCCGACAATCGCCGAGACCCACATCCAGAAAACCGCCCCCGGGCCACCGGCGACAATGGCGAGCGCCACGCCCGCGATATTGCCCAGCCCCATGGTATTGGAGAGTGCCGCGGCCAAGGCCTGTTTGTGCGAGATCTCGCCCGCGGCATCAGGGGTGTCGTAGCGCCCCAGTAACACCGCGATGCCATGCCCGAACCGCCGATAGGGCAGTGCGCGCGAGAGGATCAAAAAGAATAGCCCGCCGCCAAGAAGTAAAATCACAAGCGGCGTGCCCCACACGGCATTCGCGAAATGCTGCGCAAAGGTTTCGAGACGATTCATGGCGGGACTTTGGGACTCTCTGGTTCCTATCAGATGACATTTAGCGGCTCGCATTGCACCACAGCTCCGCGTGTAGCGACAGCTTCGCGAGCGACCGGCTGTCAGTCATGTTAGTTTTGCCGATGTATAACGATAACGAGCAATCAGGATGTCCGCAGAGCCAACCAAGCAGCAAAACATGCGTCGTGTGGCGTTGACCTCACTCGCCGGGACCAGCATCGAGTGGTACGACTTCTTCCTTTACGGCACGGCGGCCGCCGTGATCTTCCCCAAGGCGTTTTTCCCTCAGGATTTACCGCCCATGGTGCTGCTGATTATCTCCTTCAGCACGTTCGCTGTGGGGTTCATTGCCCGGCCTCTTGGCGGGGTGGTGTTCGGTCATTTTGGGGATCAGGTGGGCCGCAAGCGCACGTTGGTCATCGCGCTCATGATGATGGGTGTAGCCACCACGCTTATTGGGCTTTTACCCACCTATCAGTCGATTGGGATCGCCGCGCCGCTGATGCTCGTTGTTTTGCGCTTTATTCAGGGCCTCGCCGTAGGCGGGCAGTGGGGTGGCGCCATGTTGTTGGTGACCGAGAGTGCGCCGTCTGACAAGCGCGGTTGGTACGGCGCCTATGCGCAGGCGGGTGCTGCGGTGGGAGTGATTCTGGCGAATCTCGCGTTTTTGGCTGTGAGCACCTCGATGAGTGACGAGGCTTTTTTGGAGTGGGGCTGGCGACTGCCTTTTATTGCCAGCATCGTGTTGATCGGTATTTCGCTTTACGTGCAGCTGCGCATGGAGGACACCGAGGCGTTCAAAGCACTGAAAGCGTCGCAGGCGGAAGCGGGCGAGCAGGCGACCGTGCAGAAATCCCCCGTGCTCGAGGCTATCCGCCGCTATCCGCGACGCATTATGCTTGCAGCCGGTGCGTTTCTGTCCGTTCAAGTAACGTTCTATATCCTCATCGCGTTCGTGATTGCGTATGGACTGAACTCGCCGTCAGTGGAGCTGACCCGGGACGAAATGCTGACGTCGGTATTGATCGCCGCCGCTGCGATGATCCCCGCGCTATTTTATTTCTCAGGCATGTCGGATCGGGTAGGGCGGAAGCAGATTTACCGTTGGGGTGCCATTTTGACCGGCGTCTGGGGCTTCGCGCTGTTCCCGTTGATCGATTCCGGCAGTCCCTTGATGATCACGCTGGCCGTGACCATCGGCATGATCTTTCTGGGTATGCAGTACGGCCCGCAAGCCGCTTACTTCACCGAGCTGTTTTCGACTGAGGTACGTTACTCAGGCGCTTCACTGGGCTATCAGATCGGCGCGATTTTGGGTGGCGCCCTGGCGCCCACCATTGCGGTGCTACTGTGGAATGAGTTGGGCATCTTTTACGTGTCGGTCTACATTCTGGTGGCAGCGGGTCTTACCCTGTGGTCACTGTCCCAGTTGGAGGAGACGGGGGGTCGGTCACTTTAGTCTTGATTCACCGGGTGCAAAGAGGCCTGGCTGCAAATTTATCGTTAAAACATCCCTGGTAAGGCCTACTTGCCAAGGTCTGTCAATAAGGAAAGCGCTGCTCTATTTTGAGGAGACTGGGAATCATATAAAGATCACAGGGAGCAACAAACAATGAGCTACGAATGTTTCGAACTCGAGGTTGCCAACGGCATCGCCCACATCCGGTTGAATCGTCCCGAGAAAGCGAATTCGATGATTCCGTCTTTCTGGACCGAGCTCCCAGCCGCAGTCAACACCCTGTCAAGGGAGGCCTCTGCGCGAGTGCTGGTCATCTCTGCAGAGGGCAAGCACTTCTCCTCGGGAATGGACTTATCGGTATTCACCGACGGCGGATTAGACAGCCCGGCGGGCACTAACCCCAGCATCGGGGCAGAGGCGTTCCGCCATCACTGTATGGCGCTCCAGAGTGCCTTCACTTGTCTGGAAGAAGCACGCATGCCCGTTTTAGTCGCTATTCAGGGGGCTGCAGTCGGTGGCGCCATGGATTTCATCACGGCGTGTGATTGCCGTTATGCCACCAAGGATGCCTTCTTCTCAATCCACGAGACCGCCATTGGAATGACCGCAGATGTCGGCACATATCCGCGCTTGGTCAAGCTGATTTCTGAGGGTTGGGCACGGCAAATGTCCTATACGGCTGAGCGTATCGGTGCGGAAAAAGCCCAAGCGATTGGCCTGGTGAACGAGGTCTATGACTCGACAGAGGAAATGCTTGAAGCGGTCATGGGAATCGCCAAACAGATTGCTGCGAACTCCCCGCTTGCTGTTACCGGTGCGAAGCGCATGGTCAACTATGCCCGTGATCACAGCACAGCAGACGGCCTTGATTACATCGCGACATGGAACGCATCGATGTTAGATGGTGACGCAATCCGCCAAACTTTCATGGCTCAAGCTAGCGGGGACGAACCTGAATACGAGGACTTGCTCGCGGTTAAGAAAACCGCAGGTGAGTAAACGGCGAAGCAAAAGAGTTGGGTCGCGAGCATCTACGCTTATAAGGCCGATTGGCCGCACCAAGGCACGCGTGGACCTTCAAAAAGTATCTATCTATGATTCCAAAAAGGAACATCCCCGCTTCGACACATCCTGCTCTGGTAGCTTTTGCAAGTGGCTGAAACCACCGTATTTAACGCACTGTTGAGAAGTCAGAGATTTTTTCCATCCTATGAGGAGCCTAGAAAGCGTATTGGCCATGTTTTGCGAAATGCTATTTTCAACAAAAGCAAAATTGGTAAAGGGTTTCGAAAATAGATAGCCTAGGGCTCGAAGACGCTGTGGCTACGAGCATGGAATCCCTTCAACAATATATCGAAGAGCCCCTTATCTCCAATATGCTCTCGAAGATGAACTCAGAGCTGGATAAGTCGCTGACCTACCATTGCTATGCGCATACGCTAGACGTAATGCAACAAGCGCTTGCCTTGGCGAAAATGGATGATCTGAATGAACATGAGCGGTTATTGTTGATGATTGCGGCAGCATTTCACGATGCGGGTTTTCTTCTGCAACGACCTAAGAACGAACCTATAGGCGCGGAGATGGCGAGAGAGGCCATGTTGGCGTCGAGCGAGTTTTCTGTCGAAGAGCAAGAGATGGTCTGGCAAATGATTATGGATACGCAGTTGAACGCTGAAGGGCCTGCTCAAACTGCTCGCACTCACTTGTCGCCGTGGCTGTTAGACGCTGATTTAGCAAACCTGGGCAGAGATGATTTTTGGCATCAAACGACTTTGCTCTCTGAGGAAATGCAGATACCCATTGAGGAGATGTTGCCCCTCACACACACCTTGATGGCGCGCCACGGCTGGTTGAGCCCGGCGGGTCAAGTGCTTTTCTCTGAAAAAAAACAGCGGAACTTGGACTTTCTGATGACACAAATAGTGCAGTGAAGTTGGTCAATGGTCTCAAGTTTATCAGCTCATAGACTTTGCCTTTTTAAGTTCTGCATTGGAGAGAAATATGGGTGATATTGTTCGACGAGTTTCTAGGGCAAATCCCAAGCTTTCCGAGTTAGTAATCCCCGAGGGTACGGTCCTTTTTAATGAGGGCGACAAGGCGAGCGCGATGTATATCGTGCAAGACGGTGAGATAGAGATTTCCATTGATAACGCTCAGCATGCCGTAGCTCATCTCCGCAAAGGGGCTAGCTTCGGAGAGCAATCTGTCATTGGCACAAAACACAGACTGGCCTCCGCTAGAGCCACCGCAGAGTCAGTGTGCCTCGAAATCCCCGCGAGCTGGCTCGAGAAACAGATTACCAACGCCGCCCCATTTTTAAAGACAGTTTTTTCCTCACTGACGCTCCAATTACTGCAAGTCAACTTTAGATCGCTTAAGGCAAGCTCTGGTGAGGAGGGCGCTCGGTTCAAGGCAGAATCAGGTAAGCCGTCCGGTGTTGCTTATAAAATGTTCTCAGAATTTTCTCGGCCTAACTCTGTGTACTTAGGTGATTCATATGCAATCCATAACCAAGCGGCTGCTGGAAATGGGCTCGTCGTAACCTCTGGAGAAATAAAGATTGTGCGAGATGGATTCCCCGTAGTGATAGGGGAGGGCGGCGTGATAGGGGTTGCTGAAGCCATCGCCGGTGCCAGAGCGCAACATGACTATGAGGTCATCTCTACTGCTAACGCACTGCTGATCGACGGGGATGCTGCCTACGCTTTGATAAGAAAACTTAACAAAGGTCTCTATGGGGTTGTTAAAGGTTTTGTTTCACGCGCTATGGCTGACGATTCTCTGCCTAACAGGCTGTCCTGATCCCCTGCTGGGTAACATCAGAGTGCGATGACAACCAACGCCCGCGCGTGTGGGGTTTCTCCTCGCAATCAAGTGTTGCAAAAACGCATCGCCAAGTTTTTGCAACGTAACACCGCGGGTTGAGAGCAAATGCGTTACGTTATTCCCTGGGGACCAGCGTTTATTTAATGTCGGTGCTATTATTTATTCCTGTGAAAAATTCACAGGACAGTTCAGCAGTAACTGCGGAGTGGCCAAAAGGTGCTCTCAGACCGGTAATTGACCACAGAGGACAGCAAGTGATTCAGATACGTCATGCTCTTCTACTTTTTTTCCTACTAACGCTATCTTTTTCGCTCAACAGCGCGCGAGCAATAGCGCAAGACGAGCCCGGATCAGAAGCACCCGAGTTGGATGATTCTATCGTGATTGAGGAGGTCTTCGTTACTGGCTCCCTGTTGCCCAAGGGAGACTTTGTATCGAAGGCGCCAATAGCGACGATCTCTTCCACGCAATTTGAGATGTCAAATACCACCAACGTTGAGGCGCTAATAAATTCAATGCCGCAGGTGGTGGGAGGCGCAGACCGGTCTTCTACTTTTGGTCAAGGTATCGCAACTGCAAACCTCAGAGGTTTAGGGGAAAACCGGACTCTCGTCTTAATCAACAGTCGGAGGTTTGTTCCTACTTTCCCAGACGGCGCCACAGTAGACCTAAATTTTATTCCCGTGGGCCTGATCGACAGAGTTGAAGTGTTAACCGGAGGCGCTTCAGCGGCCTACGGTTCTGACGCGCTAGCAGGAGTCATAAACTTCATTTTGAAGGAAGAGACGGATGGGTGGGAGGTGAACGCTGGTTCAGAGATGACGGAGCGCGGGGACTCTGAAATCCATAACTTCAACATAACCAATGGGGGCACATTCGCCTCAGGCAAAGGATCCTATCTTCTGCACCTTGATGTGCTTGATAGAAAACCAACGTTCTTCACAGATAGAGATCTCACCAGCGCCAGCCTCATAGATTTACCTGGCCAGGATGGAAGCTTATCTCTAACTGAAGCACCAAACCGTTACCCCGTGACAAAAAATGCAGTCGCTTTCAGTCCATTTATGGGGTTTGGGGATGGGCCTCCAGGGACGAGTGGTGGAGTAATGTTGGGCGACAACTTTGGTGGTGTCTCATTGAACAGATTCGCCACCGGAAACGCTAACTCAGCGTTCGCACAGGCGTTGCTCGATAATCCGACTACAAGCTTAAACGCCTACTCCTACCTTCAACTACCTCAGGAGCGAACATCACTGAAGGCCACAGTGTCATACGATTTTGGCAGCGTAGAACCCTACGCTGACATTTACTACTCTAAAAGTAAGGTCCCCCAAGTATTTAACGGTGCCTTCATGGGTTTTCCCACCTCTTACGGTTACACGATGTCCATAGAAAATAATCCGTATTTGTCTCAACAAGCTAAAAAAGATCTCTCTCAACAGTACCAGCTTTGGTCTGGTTTCCAGCCTGGAGAAATAAATTACGTTGACGCCAACCAGAACGGCCTCGCTGATTCCTTCAGACTCCCATTTCTATTCCGCTTGTTCAACGATATGGGCGAGTGGAACAATGATAGGAGCTTCGAGTCACTGCAGCTGGAATTTGGAATTCGAGGTGATTTGGGTGAGTCATGGGCGTACGACGTGTTTGTCCAGGTAGGGGAAGTCGAGAGTGTTGTTGATATCAGCCCTTTACTGGATCCTCGAAGAATTCAACAGGCATTGCTCCTTGACGAGCAGGGGAAATGTAGTGACCCCTCAAACGGCTGCGTGCCACTTAACATCTGGTCGGATGATATTGGAGCTGAGGCCGCTGATTTCATAAGGTACCCCGCGGGAGCTGGCAAGTCGGTCACTACAAATAAGCAAAACGTTTTTATGGCCACCATATCTGGGAATACCGCTGGGTGGTTTAGTCTGCCTGGCGACCCGGGGCCAATCGGAGTTGTCGTGGGTTACGAGTATCGGGAGGTTGACGCCAACATAAACACTCCTGATTTTATGGAGCAAGGCCTTTTTGAGGGTGGCGGCCTCGCTCCTGTCGCCTACAGCTTGGATGAGAAGGTCGATTTCAGCAATGTGATTGTAGAGGCAGTCGTTCCTCTTCTAAGCGGGAAACCAGGCATAGACTTTCTAGAATTGGAGCTGGGTCTGCGTAGTTCAGAGCACTCTCTGACAGGTCGGGATAATACCTACAAGATGGCAATAGCGTATTACCCGAATGAAGATCTTCAAATCAGGGGTTCATACAACCGGGCTATTCGGTCGCCTGCGATTAATGAGCTGTTTCAATACAACCAAACGCTTGGTTATATATTCGATCCTTGTATGGATTTTGGGGAGACGAAGTTTGTTAATGATGGACAAGGTAATGGTTATCGCTTAGAGGCAACCCCTGAGCTGGCAGCCACCTGCATTGGTACCGGCGTTCCAGAGGCAAACCTTTATGGGGGTACCTATTACAACGGCAATCCCAATCGCAATCTGGGCGGGAATCCCAATCTCAAACCAGAAGACGCTAAGACCTATAGTCTTGGTGTGGTGTGGACACCCTACTCGCTTGATGGTTTGTCCGTGAGCCTCGATTACTTCAAAGTGGAAATCGACGATTACATCGAGCTCACTCCCGTGACGTCTGGCCAGTTAATTATCTCCTGTTATGACGAGAGTTTGGGCAGGGGAGGCGTAGGTTCGCCCGCTTGTAATGCACTCACTCGTGACGAAAATGGAAGTCTGGTGGAAGTCTTTGGAGGGTATCAGAACCTTGGGTTACATGAGGTAGATGGGATCGACTTGAATATCGAGTATGGGTTTCCGTTGTTTTCCGGCTACGTTGATGTTAACTATTTTGCCACCAAGCTTTTAAACCGAACCATTGAAGACGATATTTATGGGGATGTTAATTTTGATTGCCTCGGATACTTCAATGGTGATTGCGACAATCTGATTGACTATCCAGTTTTTGACTTCAAACACCGACTGACGATCGGTTATTCGTTCGGCGATATTGAGTTACAAGCCGTCTGGAAATTTGTGTCTGCGCTTGAAGATGGTAACGACGACGTCGAATATTTTAGAGAGAAGATAGATGCATACTCTCTCATCGATCTTTCAGGCCGGTACACCATCAATGAAAACTTATCATTAACTTTAGGGGTCAAAAATGTTTTAGATGAGCAACCTCAGGCGATAGGGTCGAATTCTTGGGAGTGGTTAAAGGAAGATATCGGCGTCTTCAGTAACACCTACACGCAATATTACGACGTCTTCGGACGCACCATGTTCCTCAAATTGACTGGGCGATTCTGAATGTCCTGTGGTGTTGGGGCAAACAAAACGTCCTTATCTGGATGTGGCTGACTTGAAATTCTCTGTTGCTCAGTTCCGCGTCGCTTTCCTTACTGTCTTGATGGGTTGTTTGTTTGCCACGCCCTTGACTCATGCAGATGTGTTAGCGGTAAACACGGGGAAATACCGTTCGGGGGGCACCGTTATAGATGTGCCCTGTGAACTCATTGGTACTGGTCGTCTGAGATACCCACCTAAGGCCCGCAAGTTTAGATATGTTGGTCAAGTTATCGTCGGATTTTCTGTAGCTAAAGACGGGTCGGTATCTGGCGCGCGAATTGCAGATGCAGATCCTCCGGGTATATTTGAGAGATCTGCGCTATCTCACATAAGAACTTGGAAATACAAGCCGCCAACTGTTAACGGCAAAGTAGTGCAGGTTGATGACATCTACGTTCGACTTACTTTTCAGCCGGATCGGTGAAAAATGCGAACTAAGACTCAGCTGTTAACGCTCACCATCGTCGGAAACCTTCTGATAGCCGCCATTTTCCTGGGTCTGTCAGAGTTCAGGGCGCAAAAACAGCAAGCGGCGAGCCTTGCTGCCTCGGCGGGTCTATACCAGCAGGCTTGGGACACGATGGCAAATGACGCCTTTGCGCAGGGTGTTGGGGCCTGGCACCCTCAGACAGGAAGTCTTGAGAAACGCGATATCTGGAATGAGAATTCCACTTTCGAGTTTACTGAAGGCGCGGACCTCGATGGGGCTTTTGAAAACCCGTTGTTCAATGCTGTTCAAGGCGGGGACCAACTGGCTATAGAACAGCTGGTAGCGGAGATTTTCGCTGAGGAAATTGATTACGCCTTACTGAGTTTTGTTATAGCACTTGACATGGCAGGTAATGTGCTCCACTGCACAAGTAGCTTTGAAGATTTCGGGATAGATCCATGCTCAGAAACCGCCGTTTACAACTTTTCAGTCGCGGCTGATAAACCCGCTAATTTAGGCGCTTTGAGAATCGCCAGAGGGATTTCAAAAAGGGATGTTGTTGAAATAAGAGATCAAACTGGTGAGTTACAGAGCACTTTAAATGACGCCTTATTCATCGATCTTGTGTCCGGCGATCGCAAGGTCGGGACCTTCATATTGGGCAAAAATTATTTTGAGTTGTTAGAGATTTTTGAATATGAGTTTCGTGTCAGGACGCAATTAAGTTTCGGACTTCCAGCTCAGGGAACCCAAGGCTCAGCTTCTCACAAGATAATTGGGTTGGGTGATTATTTTGAAGTTGACGATTTTTCTGAGATTGGAGACTTACCCGGTTTATCTAATACAACTGTGGCCGTGCTCGAGAAGGATGCGGAAACGTTGCTTAAAACGGGCCAGTTTGGGCACTTGGACACTGACTTAGGCGTAGCAGTTTTTGGTTTTCCATTGAGCACTTATGCAAGAGTTGAGCGAGCGCAACTTCTCATCCTAAAAAATGAATCAGGTGCAGTTGCGGAAGCCCAACAGGATTTTGTCGCCACCATGGGCATTGCAGCAGCTGTATTTGCTTTGCTGGTGGGTCTAGTGACTGTATTGACCGGCTATGCTTTCGGTGGAATCAGTCGCGCTGTCGATGTCCTCCAGTCGCTAACGAGGGGAGACCTCAACGTCGCCATCCCTGAACACAAGGGCTTCCTCAGATCAGACGATGACGAGGTGAGTCAACTTACTAGTGCCTTTACAAACTATAAGAATCACTTGGTGGAGCTCGAGAAAGTTAAGCAAAGTCAGCTTGAACAGCGTAAATCCCGCGACTCGGTTATCGTGGAGAAGATGAGTAGCCTTGCTTCGCAATTAGAGGGTGACGCGCGAAAAATGATCCTCAAGGATATCGAGGGTATGGAGCGGATTATTTCAGACGAAGATGCAGAGCGAGGTGAGGAAGAGTCAAATAAGATGATGACCTACGCCTTCACGAGAATGTCTGACGAAGTTACTTCGCTGATAGATGCCAGAACCGCGGAAATTAAGGAGATCGCAACTAAGAACGAGGAGCTTCTGCTGAACATCCTTCCAGGTTCGATCGTTCCTAGAATGTTGGGTGAGGAAAAAACAATCGCTGACTCCTTCGAGGAATGCAGCATCCTTTTTGGGGATATCGTTGGCTTCACTCCGATGTCTCAAAAAATGGACCCCAAAGCATTGGTTACCATGTTGAACGAAATCTTTACCAAATTTGATGATTTCAGTGACGAGCTGGGCTTAGAGAAGATCAAGACGATTGGAGATAGTTACATGGTTGCGTGCGGCGTTCCGACTCCTGACCCAGATCATGCAAACAAAATCGCTGAGATGGGTTTAAAAATGATTAGATACGTCAACGAATACCCCGCCATTGCGGGGCAGGTGCCAGCTATTAGAGTAGGGATCCACTCTGGGCCGATAGTGGCGGGCGTGATTGGGAAACGGAAATTCATATACGATTTGTGGGGAGATGCGGTTAACACTGCTGCCCGCATGGAATCGCATGGCGTACCGAACGTTATCCATATTACCGAGCAAACTGCAAAGAGGTTAAACCCCAAGTACAGAACTGAAAGCAGAGGTGTGATAGATATTAAGGGTAAAGGGCAGATGGAGACCTTTCTTCTTTACCCTTAAACTTCGCCTGTCTAAAGCCTATATCTTGGGCGAGATAGACCTAGCCCTCTAACACTTTGGCCAGGGTGGCTCGGATCTTTGGACTGTCTGGGCTCTCGTTGCTACGGAATTTAGCGATGACATTCCCGTCGCTAGCGACAATATACTTACTGAAGTTCCATCTCGGATACCCTTTTGCCTCACCGAGCGCCTTGAAGACTGGGTTCGCGTCCTTACCGCGAACGGAACTCGTTGCCATTACGGGAAATGAAACTTTGTATTTCCCAAAACAAACTTCAGCGGCGTCCTCCTCGTTATCTTCCTCCTGAAAAAAATCATCACTGGAGAATCCGAGTACCACCAGTCCCCTATCCCGGTATAACTGATGTAGCTTTTCAAGGCCGCTGAACTGATGCGTATAGCCGCAATTACTAGCGGTATTAACAATAAGCAGGGGTTTCTCTCCATAAGCCTCGCAGAAATTCACTACGTCCGTAGTTCCCAAGATACGCATCTCATTGTTGAGATAATCAGGGCAAGCAGCACTGGCACCACCGCCGGCGAAAAGCAAAGTACTAATAAGAATTACAATATTACGCATTGTCTCTCTCCCTATCGTTTGGTTCAGCATCACGGAATGCCGACGGACCGATACTAACTCAGTATTTGCATTTGCATTCGCATTTCGCTGACGGATATCAGTTTAGTCCGATGGTGCACGAAGCCGCTACTTGGCGCCGTCCTATGCAGGTACACTCTTTTTGTGCCGGTATGCTCCTTGCTTTTTGTGACGGTATGCTCCTTGGCACTTGGCTCGTCCCAGCAATCAGGATTCATTTTAATCAACTTTCAAGGTACGTTATCGCTACACTTCACATGGTTTGAGCACCTCTTCTCAGGGGCAGATTGTCGGGTTAAGAAGGGATTGGATTTAAAGGCGCGATAAATTCGCCAGGAGATGTGTGCGGGTGGAAATTGCTTGATGACAATAAAGAATAAAACGTTACTCATTATATTTATTGGCATTGCCTGCCTATTCGCCGCGAATTTCCTTTCTTTTCGTGAGCTGAATGATGCGCATAACGACTACAGCTCGCAAGAAACGTTGGTTGCACACTCCTCGGCATGGCTGACAGATTTAGATACTAAGTTCGTAACAGGGCTTCTCGCATTTGACCCTCTGGATGGCAGCCAACGGAATAGGGATTTTTGGGATCCGGAGATAGATGCGTTTTACAGAACCAACAGTGCAAACCCACTTATACAGGCACTTGAAAACGATCAGGTAGAAAGGGCCGCGCAACTCCTTAGCCGTGTCTTTGCTGGTCCGGTAGCTGAGAGTCGCATCACCTATGCAAAAGTTTATGGGGCTGACGGCCGACTTATTTTTTGTGAGTCCAGTCTATATGCAGTTGGCGCTGACCCGTGCTCGCCTAATTCTATCCCAGACTATGCTCGTAAATTCGATGATTTTATTGACTCTTTAGATGATGGGCCCCGCAGGCACGTCACTTCGATTGCAGATGCGTCTCAAGCACAGCCTCTATCTGTTAACGATACGTTGTCGTTCACTCTGCCAGGATCAAGTAAGAAGCCTATAGGCATTGTGGTCATCGGTAGGAATGTTATCGAGAGCCTGGAACAATTTTCGGAGAACTTTGAAATCGAGTCGGCGTTGGCGATTGGTGATCAAGTGATCACCGTTCATGACTATTACGGTGAATCCCGGCCTGAAATTCTCTCACTGCTTATTAAGTCGGCTATTTCTTTTGGGGCTGTTCAAAAAACTTTTAAATACAGTTACATCGAAAAGGATCTGTCGTTCCGCGTTTCGTCGATACCCTTCAGTAAGCAAGTTAGGCCAAGTGAATTCCGGATTTTAATTTTCGATGATCAAACTGACCTGATTGACGCTCTAGAAGGCGCCCAAAAGCTGACGCTTATTATATTTTTGAGCCTCTCATTGCTGATATTTGGCCTAGTATTTTCGGTGACATCGAAGTCCTTCAATAGAATATTGGAGTCAATCAAGGCCCTAGAGCGAATTAGGGAGGGCGATCTTTCCACGTCGGAGGGGGAGGCCAAAGATTACAACGGTTCGCGGACGGATGAGGTGAGCAGGCTGCAAACGACGATCAACGATTACCGACAACATAGAATTGAAGCTGAGCGGGAGAATGCATCCAGGGCCGAGAGGCGCGAAAAAAGAGATCAAATAATTTTTGAGAAGATGTCCCTTCTATCAGAGCAGCTCGAGGGTGGCGCTCGTAATATGCTTCGACGGGAGATAACGGAAATGAGGCGCGCCCTTTCGGCGGGAAATGATGAGCAAAAGGAGAACGTGTCTATTGAGCTAATGTCTCGTGCGTTTTCTACGATGTCCGACGAAGTGGCTAATCTGATTGAAGCGAGAACTCATGAATTGGTGGCGGCAAGAGACGAAATTGGCAGTTCCATAAGATACGCAGCCAAACTTCAGAACGCGTTATTGCCGTCCGCGTTGCCCACCGAAATGGAAATGGAAGTTTGGTGGCGGCCCAGAGATATTGTCGGTGGCGACATTTACTTCATTAAAGAGTACCCGCAAAAAATTTATATCGCAGTTATTGACTGTACTGGCCATGGCGTACCCGGAGCGTTTTTGTCCATCATCGCTCGAGGCCATTTAGAAAGCGCTATAGAGGTCGAGTCAGAGCAGACTGCAGGCCAGTATTTATCGAAGGTGAATCGCGCATTGAGAGCCACACTTACCAGGACTGATCAAAAAAATACGAGTGATGAGGGCTTCGACGGGGGTGTGTGTATTTATGACAGGCAAAGTCGCCGTTTGAGCTTTGCGGGCGCCAAGTCGTCGCTTTTTAAAATCACAGATACGGACACTCTTGAAACCAAAGGAGATCGTAAATCAGTGGGTAGCAGCCGCTTCAGCTCTGATTTCACCTTTACTACAAATAACGTGCCAGACTGTGATGGAACCTTCGTGATGCTCACAGACGGCATAACCGATGTTATGGGTCCCGGCGAGCAGCCCGTTGCCTTTGGTCGCAGGCGGGCAATTAAACTTATGAGCGATACGCTAGATTCTTCCCCTTCGGCCATAGTGTCTGGCGTTATGGACGGTGTAGATGCTTATCGGGGGGAGTCACCGTACAGAGATGATTTGACATTATTAGCATTCACCTTCCGGACCTCGGAGGGGTAGCATTGCGTGAAGGTTTTGGAGAACGACAATGATTTTTGAGGCTACTCAGAGAACGCCCCTAGTGGAAATAGAGTCTGATCGGTGTTTGGTGCGCGGGGAATGCTATCCCGAAAATATCTCAGAATGGGCTGATCCTGTGATGCAAGCATTGGACGAAGGGCTGAATCAGAGTGAAGGTGCTTTCACGGTCGATGTTGAACTTTATTACTTCAACAGTTCTTCAGCGAAGTTCCTTTTTGATTTTTTTGATTTTCTTGAAAGTGCCTCGGAAGGCGGACGAAAGATCACGATCAACTGGAGATACCGCAGTGACGATGACACTATGCAAGAGGCTGGAGAAGATTTTGAGGAAGATCTGAGTCACTGTTGCTACAACTTAGTTGTGATCTAGCAGGCGAGAGCCTACCTAGTAGATTGTGGTTATTTACCACTGGAGAGCGGCCGATATGACTAAAAATACTCGAAGTGACGAAACAGTTGCATTGCATAGCTATATGCAGGACAGGCAGACGTTATTTTGCTACTCGGGGCCCATGAATGAGGAATTGCTGACAACAATGTCTAACCCGGTAAAGCACCAGATCTCCGATAAGGAAACGCAAGAAGCTTTATCGCGAAGGGTTTTTGGGGTCTTTATAGAGCAGGCGCAGAACATAATTAGATACTCGCATCATAAAACAAAGTCATCAGGAGACAGCATTGGCACTATTGCTATTAGTGTCATCGAGGACGGGTTCCTCATTGAGGCGGTAAATGTAATAGCACCAGAAAAAAGAGTGATGCTAGAGACTACGTTGAGCGAGCTCAGCACCAAGGATCAAGAAGAATTAAGAACACTTTATAAACAAAGACTCCGTGATGGTCCTCCTGACGATTCAGTCGGTGCGGGCCTTGGGTTTATAGATATGGCCAGAAGAGTCTCAAGGTTTGAGTTTGACTTCAAAAATACCGAAGAGGGCGATCTGTTCATCTATCGGGGCTGGGTGACTTGAACAATCAAGATCGCTTTTTTTCAGAATATTTGTTCAGCTGCTTGAGCGCCAACTCCAGACAAGATTGCATTTTATGAAGTTCTTCTTCTGACATTTGCTCTGGTATTAAGGAAAAGTTCCTTTTACCTACGGAGACGGTAATTGAATCTGAATTTACCTCGCCGACCACCCTCCTTGCGTTGAAATCGCCAATTCCTTTGAGGTTAAGGGCAGGTAGCGCAGTGGCTTCGATATACTCTTCAACCAAGCTATAAGTATCCTCGGAGATATATATAGTGCCGTTCTCAGCTGCAGACTCTAGCCTAGATGCCCGGTTTACAGCTGATCCAATAGCGGTGTAATCGAGCCGAGATTCGGAGCCAAAATTGCCTACTGTGGCGAACCCTGTATCGATTCCTATGCGCATCTTAAGCGGTTCTCTTAAACCATACTGAGACCATTCGTCGGACAGCTCTTCAAGCCCTCGCTGCATTTCCATCGCCATTTTCACGCAGCTAAGGGCGTCTTCTTTAATTCCTTTGCTTTCTGGGTCGCCGAAAAAAAGCATAATTCCATCACCGATATATTTATCGATGGTAGCGCCATAATTGAGAGCTATATTAGTCATAGTCTCCAAATAAAGATTTAAGACGTGCGTCACGTCCTCCGATTCCATACTCTCCACGAAATCCGTGAAACCACAAAGATCAGAAAAAAATACTGTCAGCTTCTTGCGTCTAGTGGCTCTAGTTCCAGCTCGCGAACCAGAAAATATAGAGTCGTAGAGTTGTGGAGATAGGAATTTGGAGAGTTGAGAGGAGATGCTCTGCAGTTTTGCACTACTTTCCAGTGCTTCGCTTTTTAGCTCATTTAGTTTGTCCTCGTTTTTATCACTCAGCTTGATAATTTTTTTTGTGGTTCGTAACAGTTTTCCATAATTAGAGACCAGTTCAGCATAGATTTCAGACCGAATGGGCTCATCGCTAAGATGTGTCTTTGCTTCCGATAGAATCTTTGATTCTGAAGCGAATATATCTTTAGTCATCGCCTTTGCTCCAACAGTCGCGTCACTCGAGGGCGGCTGCCCCAAGATAGCCTTCGCATGATTGGTTCTATCAAAGCTCACCTAACACGTGTTGTTAGCTAGAAATGCGTCCTTGGGATCTAGCGCTTTGAGCTCGATGCGTTTTTGTGGCGGCTATCAGAGGGAGTCTGGCTGCCACTTTTTCCTCCACGGCATAATGCACCATTGTCCGGTTGTAACTCTTAAGGTGGCCCATACTGCCGGGGCAAAGCCAAGAATTACCCATCCATTCATTTGGAACAGATCGAAGGCGTAGTAGTCGTATATAAATTCGGACGCGAGGGTTATCGGACTGGTGTCATCTATGTCTACAATGCCCCACAAAATGAATGTTAGAACCATCCAAGTGACGTGCAAGAACGCCCACCAGCAAAAAAAAGTCGCAAATAAATTTTTCATGTGTCAGTTGCCGCAGATGTTGCTAAAGAATGCCGTAACTTGTGTGCCAAAGTCTAATCCTTAAGCTTGGCGAAATTAGCATGAGATTCGCCCCTTCGGTTCTGATCAATACCTTTATAAGGTAGCGAAAACCGGTATTAATCAGCGGGCAATGGCAGGGTGACGGTCAGTAGTTTAGGGTTCTTAACAGGGTTTAAGACCGCAGCGGGCCAGCCGGCAGTAGGCCTGCCTTTCGCAGTCGCGGTATCTCGATCGCCGGGCAACGGTCTATCACCACTTGCAATCCCGCCGCGGACGCGGTGAGCTCCGCCTCGCTATGCACGACGCCCAATTGTGTCCATATCGCGGGTATCCCGGCAGCCACGACATCCTGTGTGATCTCGGGTAATGACGCGGCGTCGCGGAAAATGTCTGCCATGTCTACTTTGGTCGGAAGGTCTGCCAGAGAGGCATACACCATTTGCCCGAGCAGTGTTTGCCCCGACAAGCCCGGGTTAATGGGAAGCACTTCGTAGCTCTCTTCGAGCAGGAATTGCATCACCCGATGGCTGGGTCGCTCGGGCTTAGCGCTGGCGCCTACCAAGCCGATCCGTTTTACCTGCAGGAGTAGTTTGGCAATGGCCTCGTCGGACTCAAGACGCATGGATGACTAACCCCACTCGGGGTCGCGTTTTTCCAGAAAAGCGCCGATACCTTCTTGCGCGTCGCCGTCAGCCGTAAGGCTGTCGCGCATCACCTGATTGGCCAGCTCGAACGCCTCATCAAGGGGCATCTCGACCTGCCGATAAAAAGCGGATTTACCCCGGGCGATACTCTCGGCCGAGCGAGACGCAATCTTGCCCGCTAACTCCTGAGTTGCCTGCTCCAGTTCGGACGCCGGGACGCATCGGTTGATGAGTCCAAAGCGCTCGGCAGTGGCGGCATCAAACTGATCACCGGTCAGTGCCATTTCTAATGCATGCTTTCGCGAGAGATTCCGGCCGATACCCACCAGCGGCGTGGTGCAGAAGGTGCCAATGTTGACCCCGGGTGTGCAGAATGTGGCGTCCTCGGAGGCGATAGCCAGATCGCAGGTAGAGACCAGTTGGCAGCCGGCAGCGCTGGCGATCCCCTGTACGCTGGCAATGACGGGTTTGGGGGCGTGCAGGATGCTCGTCATCATCGCGGCGCAATCCTGCAATAACTGATCAATTCGCGCCTGCCAGTCGGTCTGATCCTCGCCATCGCGGCGCCGTGTTTCTCGCAGGTCATGTCCCGCGCTAAACGCGGGGCCAGCGGCTTTGATCACGATGACCCGGGTGTCGGGGTTGGCATTACCCGAGGCAATGGCATCCGAGAGCGCGGCAATCATGTCGCTGGACAGGGGATTGCGGCGTTCGGGTCGATTCAGCGTGACAAATAGCACCGCATCTTTTTCGCTTGTGGTCACTAGCGACTCAATCATGGAAAGTGTCCCGGGCAATAAGACATGTCTTAGCGCTGAAAGCGCTCATGCGTTGAGTTATTGTACGCGATAGTTCTTGATATCGATGGGCGCCACCCCTTTTTCTGATCGCGGTGTGCCCTCAGGGACCCAGTCGTAGGGAATGGGCTGAGCGCGAAAAACCCAGTTGGTGGAGACGGTTCGGTTTTCAGTGTTCAAGGAGGTGTAGGTTTGCGAGCCAAAGTGGGGGTTCACATACTCCCATACGATGTCTCCAGCTGGTGTGACCTGAAACATGCGGCCGTTCATCCCTTCGTTTATGAGCGTGTTGCCATTGGGTAGCCGGCGGGCACTGGAGATGAAGGAACTCGCGAAGGTCCAGCTTGCGGCGCCTGACTCTACCGCGGTGTATTGCCAAACTATCTGTTTCTCAATGGGATCAATCTCGAGGATTCGTGACCCATAAAACAGAGGCAGCCGGGTCGCCGGGTACCCGGAAGGCGCAACATTATCAAAAACCAGGAGGTTGCCTGCGCCAGGCAACCCTTTGGGGATGATGTGTGCGTCGTGTTGGCCACTGGTCTGATCAATCGGACGGGGTACGTAAGTATCAAACCTAGGTCTAAGTTCAGGCGACGACTGGGTGGGATAATCTGGGCCGATTCTCCAAACAATGTCGCCCGACGCTTTTTCAATGATGGCGATGAAGCTTGCTTCCCGAGAATCGATAACGATGTTGTCGGGGTGAAAGCGCCTGTCGCCGGCGTCAAACCACTTGTTGGAGCCGAAAGGTGCCATGTCATTAATGGTGATGAATCCTGCTCGCAGGCCCCCCGTCTCTTCAATCAGTTCTTGCCAGAGGTTTAGTCCCTCCTCTGAGAGTCCAAATTGATCGAGGTGAAGCCCAGTAGACCATCGCCATACCACTTCTCCGCTGGGGCTGACTTCAACGATATGTTCGTCGGTAATGGGCTTTTACTTGGAGAGCGCCGGGACTATTTGCGGGACTGCCACCACCGTCAGCGTGTTGCCATTTGGCAGTCTTGCCCAATCGTGGCTTTGGTCGGCGCCCTCTCTATTTTCGCCGCGCCACGACCATACCGTTTGGCCGTCCCAGTCGACTTCACCGATAGCAACGTTGTTGAAGATGCCTCCCCACATACCTTCATTGTTTTCAATCTGAACCAAAATATGGCCTTTTTTCCCATCATTCAGGGCTGGATCGAGCATTTCCGCGGGAAAGCCAGGCCGGTCCCATTGGTTCACCTCGTTTCCATCCATATCAATGAGATGTGTATTCCCCGTTGGTGCGGAAGAGAGCACGTATCCGTTCCACGCTCGCTCGGGGTCATAGCTCGTCGTGCCAGTAGGGAAGACGGTGGGGTTCGCCATCGCCGTAAAAGCGACGATGGTTAAAAACAAAACGGTAAAACCGCTTAGAGCAAAGCCAGTGACGCGCATCTTTTTATCCTTATTTAGCGGTGTAAAGAGCCCCTTAAGCTTGCCATAGGCGCCGCTGACACAGAAGTGGCGTTTGTTACTTCTGTCGTTGGTCGCTAACACGACCTGATGCGAGCTTGCGCCGTGCTTATTAAGTTAAGCTCACCAGACCGTGGTAAAACAGTAATCTCTCGATGGTTATCGAGCGTCGATATCCAAACTATCAACGCATCTTATGATGAGCTGCTTGAAGAGGAGATTGGCAATGTCTCCAATCACGATGAGCCTATTTCTGGCGCTCACCTGTGGTCAAGGGATGTCAGCGCTGGCCGAGGTCAAATTTATTGACTATGACTACACCCGATTTTCACAAGACGTGACCGAGTATGATCGCCTGGCCTCACTCGGTCGGGATCCCGGTCATGTCGCAACCGCTGTTAGCAGTCGCAGCATGGATAAGCCCGCTGCGATTGCCGCCTGCCAACGAGCGGTGGCTGCGTATCCCAATAACCCCAGGCTCAACTATCAGCTCGGCCGCGCCTATGGCTACTCGGGGCGGGGCGAGGAGGCGATGCCCTACCGACTGAAGGCGCTCGAGGCTGACTACCCTCAGTCGCTGTTTGTGATCGGGTATTTGTACTCCATTGGCCGCACCATCGAGCCCGATATCTGTAACACCTATGAGTTGTGGCAACGGGCAGCACGTTATCGCCGTCTTGCCGCATTGGTTGCGCTCCCACGGCACATCCTGCGCGGAGACTTTGAGGCCTGCGGACCGTCGATTCCCCCGGAGGATCTCCGCGCTTACCTGAATGAGGCCAAGGCGCAATCGAGCGATTATTACGTGGCGATGCCGGTAGAT
Source organism: Halieaceae bacterium (assembly GCA_902520195.1). Taxonomy (GTDB): domain Bacteria; phylum Pseudomonadota; class Gammaproteobacteria; order Pseudomonadales; family Halieaceae; genus Luminiphilus. Next base: position 124,650 of record CABYND010000003.1, on the reverse strand, counting down.
GACCTGCTGGCTTAGGTGGATGAACGCTATCCAACACCAATTGGTATGACCGATGGTTAGTGCGTGGCACTGGGTCAGCATTGGCACCGCCGACATGGAGGCGGCACTCGATTTCTGGGTAGATCGGCTTGGATTTGAGTGTGTGGCCCGTGCGGAAGGAGATGACCCGGGTCTGCGCGAACACTGGAGGGTATCGGATCGCCAGATTGCGCGGCAGGCCATGGTGCGGTCAGCGGGGGCTGAACATGGCGGTATGCATCTGGTGGAGCGTGATTTGGGCGCTGAATCCGTGCGCGCAGAGGCGCAGGTTTTTGATCTCTGCCCCAAAAATCTCGATATCTATGTCGACGATCTGCCGGTGCGCATGGCCCAGTTAACCAAGCAGGGCGTGGTGTTCCGCAATGACCACTACAGCGAGGCGGTTTCGCCCGACGGGGTGCACTTCCGTGAGATCCACCTCGCTAGCCATGATGACATCAATATTGTGTTGCTTCAAGTGATTGGCAGTGATACGCCTATTCCCTTTTGCGTTTTTTATGGTGTGGGTCCTCTGGTATGTATTGTACGAGATCCCGCAGCCGAGAAACATTTTATTGATACGATATTAGGTCTGTCGCTTGCTCATAGTAATATACTCGAAGGCACCGAGATTGAGGAAATGATTGGCTTGCCGGCCGGTTGCGCGCTTGAGGTGAGCATCTGGGCTGAACCCGGTCAGCCGCTGGGGGAGATGGAGTTGGTGACTTATCAGGGCACCGATGGCGCAAATCGCTATCCGCGGGCCAAGCCCGGGGCTAGGGGGGTCACGCATCTCAACTTGTGGAGGGATGATATCGAGGCCTTTGCCGCGCAACTGAGGGGACAGGGTGTCCCGTGCGAGTCATCCAAAGTGGAGAGCAGCCTGTTTCAGTCCTCATCCAGCCTGATATTCCACTCGCCCGCTGGGCTTAGGCTGGAGGTCCACGAGCGGAGTTGACACTTCAAGCGCTTGATTGGAGCATCTGAACTAAGCTCGGAACTCCGTCAGCTTCGGCATACCCTCTCTGGAGTAGCTAGAGTGATTTCAATTGTGAGACGGTATCGGTAGCATCGGCCGCGATTTCACGAATCCTGGAGCGCCGTCATGGCGGAGCAAAAAGCCCTCTATATCGACGGTAACTGGGTCACCAGCCCTGACACCGTCGTGAACACCAATCCCTCCGACACCAATGACGTGATCGGTGAATATGCCCAGGCCAGTTCGGAGCAGATAAGCAACGCGCTGACCGCCGCCAACCGCGCGGTCGGAGAGTGGGGGGTGTCTCCGATGGAGACCCGCTACCAAGTGCTCATGGCCATTGGTGACGAATTAATTGAGCGCAGTGCGGAACTGGGTGAGTTGCTGGCTCGCGAGGAGGGTAAAACCCGGGCAGAGGGCGTTGGAGAGGTTTATCGCTCCGGGCAGTTCTTTCACTATTTTGCCGCTGAGGTGCACCGCCAGATCGATGACCGGGCCGATTCAGTGCGCCCGGGGGTGGAGATTGAAACGCGACGAGAACCTGTGGGTGTTGTCGCGATCATCAGCCCGTGGAACTTCCCGATGGCGACTGCCGTCTGGAAAATTGCGCCGGCGCTGGCCTTTGGTAACGCCGTGATCTTCAAGCCGGCCAACCTTGTTCCCGCTAGCGCCTGGGCGCTGACCGAGATTATCTCCAGGCAAGGGTTGCCCGATGGCACCTTTAATCTTCTCATGGGCGGTGGCGGCACGGTGGGTGATCAGATCATTCACAGCGACCAAATCCACGCGGTGTCATTCACCGGTTCCCTGCCAGTAGGTAAACAGGTCGCGGCCGCGACCGCTGCGAACCTGGTGAAGTGCCAGCTCGAGATGGGCTCCAAAAATGCATTGATCGTGGCGGCTGATGCCGATCTGGATGTGGCGGTGACCGCGGCATTTGTCGGCGCATACAGCGGCACGGGGCAAAAATGCACTGCGTCGTCGCGCCTGATTGTGGACGAAAGCGTGTACGACGCCTTTGTCGAAAAATTGCAGGCCAAGCTGGCCTCGGTCACGGTAGGGCACGCCTTAGGAGAGGGTGTCGATATCGGCCCAGTGGCCTCCGAGGTGCAGCTCAACGAGAACCTGGCCTGGATCGAGCGGGGCGTGAAAGAGGGGGCAACCTTACTCTGCGGCGGTGAGCGACTCGATATGTCGACTCCCGGCTTCTACATGTCGCCCGCGCTGTTTATCGATACCGACAACGACATGGCGATCAATCGTGAAGAACTCTTTGCGCCGATCGCCTGCGTGATCCGCGCCAAAGACTACGAGCACGCGCTGTCGATCCTCAACGATACGAACTTTGGCCTCACCGCCGGCATCGTGACCCAATCGCTGGCGACGGCGTCTGATTTTAAAAAGCGCGCGGTGAGTGGCTGTGTGATGGTCAATCTGCCGACGGCGGGAACCGATTACCATGTGCCCTTTGGTGGGCGAAAGGACTCCAGTTTTGGCCCGCGCGAGCAGGGCCAGTACGCGCGAGAGTTTTACACCACGGTCAAAACAACCTACCTTCAGGCGTGACGCAGGAGTGATTGTGAACCCAGACTGGACAGTCATCGACGGCCTGCAGTACTCAGCCTGGTCGCGCGAGATCTTCGAGCAGATGCACGAGGGCGGCCTAAATGCGGTGCACGTCACGATTGCCTACCACGAGAACACCCGCGAGACCCTGACCCGTTTCGGCGAGTGGAACCAGCGCTTCGAGACGTATCCCGATCTGATCCGGCCCGTGTATGAGCCGGCTGACATTGACCGCGCCAAGGCAGAAGGGCGCATCGGTATCATTTTTGGTGCGCAGAATTGCTCGCCGATCGAGGACGAGATCCGTCTGGTGGAGGTGATGCGGCGCCTCGGCCTCATGATCATGCAGCTCACCTACAACAATCAGAGCTTGCTCGCCTGTGGTTGCTACGAGGAGGAGGACAGCGGGCTGACTCGCTTTGGGCAGCAGGTTATCCGCGAGATGAACCGGGTCGGCATGGTGGTCGACATGTCGCACAGCGCCGAGCGATCCACGCTGGGAGCGATCGACTACTCAGAGCAGCCGGTGATTATTTCCCACGCTAACCCCAGCCACTTTCATCCGGCGCTCCGCAATAAGTCCGACAAGGTGCTGGACGCCGTAGCGGCCAATGAAGGACTGCTGGGCTTCTCGTTGTATCCCTTCCATCTCGCAGATGGGCCGCAGTGTACGCTTGAGAGCTTCGCTGACATGGTTGCCTGGACCGCTGATCGCATGGGCGTGAATCGCATCGGCTTTGGCTCGGATCTCTGTCAGGCCCAGCCGCAGTCGGTGCTCGAGTGGATGCGTGTGGGTCGCTGGTCCAAGGTCATGGATTACGGTGAGGGTTCGGCCAATAACGCCGGTTGGCCTGAGCCGCTGAGCTGGTTTGCGGATAACCGTGACTTCCCGGGTATCGTGAATGCGCTTCGTGAAAAAGGCTTTTCCGAGGAAGAGCTCGCCTTGATCATGGGTGGTAACTGGGTCGATTTCTTAAAGCGCGTCGCGCAGTCACCCGCTGCCTCGTTGGAGAGCGGCGCCGAGCCATGACTCAGCTGATCCCAACTGTTGAAGACGCCATGCTGTCGCTCCGATCACCCGCGACTGTTATGGATCTTGAGCGGCTGGGGTCGTTTTCACCGACGCGACTGAGCTTTGCAAGACGGCTCACGCGCTTGATGTTCGAGCAACAATGGAAGGTATCTCGCACACAGTTTGAGCTGGACGAGAAAGGTCACGGTTTCGCCATCTATTGCCTGCAGACACCCGCTTACCGCTACCATGTGGTTGTTTTCTCTCGGCATCTGGAGGATGCTCAGCGCACCGACAGGGTTATCGCCGAGGCCTGGGACCTCACTTTTTGCCTGTTGGAGGGCGAGGTCGATGCTGAGCTGATGTCAGCGTTGTCCGCTAACGTGCCCCTGCAAGAAGCAGGTCGCCAGCATCCGCGATTGTTGGTCATATCTCGAGCGAATAAGTCGGTGCGTGCCTTCGCGACGGTTTCAGCAGCATTGGCATCGGGCCAGCAACCGGACATCGATCACCTTAAAGAGGCGGGATATCTCTATCGAACAACCGCCGTGTACGGCAACGGTAAGTTTGGCATTGCCGATTTCGATCGACTTAAAGGCTATCAGGACTTTTGGCAGCCTTTCTCTGCGCAGATGGCGGCGGTCTACATGCTTAGGGAATTTTCAGTGGATCAGGTCGAGCACATCGCGAGGCAGGCAGGCCCGGGCCGCGCCGTGGCACTGCACCCAGAGGCGCGACGGTACCTGGGAATCGGCAATTCCACTGGGCTTGGCATGGCGCCTTTTTTGATCAATCACCCCCAACTCATCAGTCAATGGGTTTGGGTTCGAGAGCGAGCGCTGGCTATCGCGGTTGCACAAGCGCCAACCGAGTACGATCGGGACAGGATGTTGGCGCTATGTCGTCGGGCAGCCGCCTATTTAGCCGATACCCACGTTGAAGATGCGCCGCAAAGGAAGCGCAATAGCGAAGCGTATGAGGAGCTCACGCAGGTCATCGCGTGGTTGGAGCAAGTGCCGCTTGATGAGGTCCTCTGGCAGCAGTTGCTCAACTGGGCGCAGACGCACTTATCGCTTGAGACGCAGGAGTTGATTAATACTCTGCTGATTGAGCTTTATCCCGACCTAGTTGATGCACTGAATGACCCGATGGGTGCCGACGAAAATCTGGATCTGACGCCCGATATGCCTCTGATTCAACTCAAGCAGATTCTTGAGACCCGCTTTGACTGGGCGATTGATGCTGATTACGAGTGCGAGGATGCCCGGTACTGGTTCTGGTATCAGTCTGCAGAAAAGGAGGAGCCGCGGCTGGGTGTGCGAGGTGAGGAGCTGGGCGAGGAAAAGGAGCTTGGGCTTGCCATCGCGCCGACTGCCCAGCGGGTCTATCGTGACGTTGTTGAATTATTGGATGCTCAGCCCCGGGCGCTGACCATCGATTTGCTGATGGCGTTTCCCGAGCACATGCGGGTCGTGCGTCGCATACAGACAATGGCCGCCACCGTGTATGGAGAGATCAGGGCCAATTTATGGCACCGCGACATGAAGCCCATGCATTTGTTGCGCGCCAAACTGTCGTTTCTGGGTGCGCATCGCTTCGATCCTAAAGGCGACCGCTGGGTGCGCGTCACTTTTTTCCAAGGCGCGCCGCTGCTGAGTGACTACGATGATAGCGCTGCGTCCCCGCAGGTATTTGATGATTGGAGCTTTCCTGTGGCGCCCGGTTCTGAGCGGGTGAGTGCCTCGCCATGAAGATCTCCCTCAACGAACTGCAGTCGGTTTGCCGTAAGGCTTTTATGGGTATGGGGTTCACGACGGGGCATGCCGATGATGCCTCCGCGATGGTGGCGTGGATGCAGAGTTACAAGCTTAACGGCATGAAAGAACTCAGTGAGGGGCTTGAGTGCGTGGTGGCATCTGCGGCCTCAGCACGGCCCGACGTGATCTATCAGGACGCAGATCTCGCTGTCGTAGACGGGCAACACATGAGCGTACTGTCCTCCGGTAACTTGGCGCTGGAGTTGGCGTTTGCGAAGGCGCGGATTCGTGGCCTCGCCGTCATCAAGATTCGGCATTGCCGTCAGCGCCAGCTGATTATGGGGTATCTGGCCCGTCTCGCCAGCCGGGGTATGAATGTGACCGCGTTCTGGCGACATTCGCAGTCGCCTATTACCGAGCAAGTTGTCGGTTTTCGCGCGGGCTCTGCGGTACCGTCCATTAGGGTCTATGAGCTTGCTGACATTCCCGAGGATGACGTCCCGAATGATGGGGTGACGATTCTGATGGCGAATCATGTCGATTTGTTGCCCACCATTCGTTCTGAAGACGAGTACAAATTGCTTGCCCGTCACGATGAGTCTGACTTGCTTGCTGCTAAGCAGCAGGCTTTGGAGGAGGGACTCACCGTCGATCCTGAGATTTGGCAGCAGCTTAAAAGCTTTGCTGCGAAGACGTTGGTCGAGGCGTCTAAGCAATCGCGCTCCGGTGCGGGGCCTGCAGAATGAACACGACAGTGAGCTGGGCCATCGAGATCAGTGAGCCCTCTCAGACAGTCTGTGTTGCTGGAGCGGTCACCTCATGGACACACTGGCTTAATGCCCACGACCGAGCGGTAGCCGGCTTGTTGGGAAGTCAGCGATCGTTCGATTCTTACTTGTTGTTGCTTGAGAGAGGCTATCGATAGTGCCGTTCTCACTGCTGAAATTCGGTCTGAATAAAGACTACCCGTTTGAGCAGATCGCCGATCTGCCGGGCCCCACTGATCTCAAATCCCACTATGACGTGGTGATTATCGGCGGCGGGGGGCATGGTGTGGCGACCGCGTATTACCTCGCCAAATATCACGGCATCACGAACATCGCAGTGCTTGAGAAGGCCTACTTGGGTGGCGGCAACACGGCGCGCAACACCGCGGTGATTCGCTCCAATTACCTCACCTCCGCGGGCGTTCGCTTTTACACCGAGTCGGTAAAGCTTTATGAGCGGCTGTCGAACGAGTTTGATTTCAACATCATGTACTCGCAGCGGGGCCAGCTGACGCTGGCGCATACCGATGCCACGGTCAGGGCGTTCCGGCAGCGGGCCGAGGTCAACAAACATTTTGGGGGTCGCACTGAATTGATTGACCGCCAGGCGGTGGGCGATTTGGTGCCCAGCCTCAATTTAGATCCTGCTGGCCTGCCGATACTCGCGGGCCTCTGGCACCTCGATGGCGCCACCGCGCGCCATGACGCGGTCGCCTGGGGTTATGCCAAAGGCGCCACCCAACGCGGCGTCGAGCTGCATCAGCTGACAGAAGTCACGCGTGTCGATATCGAAGCGGGGCGCGTCACCGGGGTACAAACCAATCGTGGGAAGGTGTCTTGCGGCTGCGTGGTGCAGGCGGTTTCGGGCCTCAGTGCCGACGTCTCCAAAATGGCAGGCTTTCCGCTGCCGATCGTGGCGTACCCGCTGCAGGCAATGGTGACTCAGCCGGTGAAGCCGTTCTTAGATCCTCATGTGAGCTCTTCTGCGCTGCATTGTTATGTGCACCAGACCAGTCGCGGCGAGATTGTGATCGGTGGCGGGTCTGACCCTTATCCGCTTTATGGCACGCGCTCCACCCTCGAGCTGAAAGAGGGTCTGATTGCGTCTGCGGTAGAGATGTTCCCGTTCATGAGTGAGATGCGCCTCATGCGCCAGTGGGCGGGGATCACCGATATGACCAGCGACTACAGTCCGATCATGGGCTTGAGTCCGGTCGAGAACTATTATCTGGACGCGGGGTGGGGTACCTGGGGCTTCAAGGCGACCCCCATCTGTGGCGTCACCATGGCGGAGCTGGTGGCATCGGGTGGCAAAGTACCCGATCTGATTACGCCCTTTAGTCTCGATCGTTTCGATGCCTTCCGGCAGGTGAACGAGATGGGCGCCACGGCGGCGAGTCACTAGGGGCCGGCATGAAAATCCTCACCTGCCCTTTGAATGGCCCGCGCAACATCGCCGAGTTCACCTACGGTGGTCAGGTGAAGCCCATGCCTAATCCGAGCGAGGCCACGGATCAAGAGTGGGCGCATTACGTTTTTTATGGCGACAACCATATTGGTGTAGTCCGCGAGTGGTGGATGCACACGCCCAGTAGCTACTGGTTTATTGTTGAACGTCATAACCAGACCGATGAAGTGATTCGCACCTATGATCCGGCGGAGCTTTTTGATGTCGGCGCTTCGCCTGCGGCCGAACCAACGGGGGCCGATTCGTGACGGAGCGCCTGCCACTACCCTACGGCAGCCGCATCAAGCGGGATGCCCCGGTGGGCGCGCGCTTTGACGGGCGCGAATTACCCGCCTTGGAAGGCGATACCGTCGCCTCTGCCCTGGTAGCCAGCGGCCATTGGGTAATCTCCCGGTCCTTTAAGTACCACCGACCGCGCGGCCCGCTGACGATGGCGGGGCACGACGCCAACACCTTGGTGCAAACGCCGGCGGCGCCCAATCGCCTCGCGGACGAATTGCCCATAACCGATTACCCCGAGACCTCAGCCCAGAACATCTCGGGCAGCTTGATGGCGGATCGTAATGCCGTCATCGACTGGTTTGGTCGATTCTTACCGGTGGGGTTCTACTACCGCGCTTTTTACAAGCCTTTCGGCGTTTGGCACTGGTGGGAGCGAATGATTCGCAAAGCGGCGGGGCTTGGCGTGGCCAATCTGTCCGCTACCCCGCGCTACCAAGACAAGCAGTATCTGTTCTGCGATGTGACGGTAGTCGGTGCGGGGCCTGCGGGCCTCAGCGCTGCGCTCAAAGCGGCGGAGGGCGGCGCCTCGGTCTTGCTTATCGATGAACAGCCCGAGCTAGGCGGCTCCCTGACCTATCATCGCTTTGCCATCGATAACGCGCCGGTGCAAAGCGAGGCAGAGACGCTCATCGCCAACGTAGCCTCGCATCCCCGCATCAGGGTGCTCACTCATGCGCTCTGTAACGGCTGGTTCACGGATCATTACCTGCCCGTGATTCAGGGCGATCGCCTGTTCAAGGTGCGCGCCAAAAGTTGTGTGCTGGCAACAGGCAGCAGCGAGCAGCACGTGGTCTTTCGCAACAACGACCTGCCCGGCGTGGTGCTTTGCAGCGCGCTGGAGCGCTTGCTGAGTCATTACGCGGTGTCGCCACAAGGAAAGCTGGTGGTGCTCGCGGGGAATGATCAGGCCTGGTTGACCGCGCTCACGGCGGCAGAAGCGGGGCTCTCCGTGGGGGCCGTGGTAGACCTTCGTGACGCACCGGACGACGCAGCGTTGCTGGCTGAGGCGAATGCGCGGGGCATGACTGTGCACACGGGCGCAACGGTGTACACCGCGCAGCGCGATGCAGAGAGTCAGTCGTTGTGCGGTGTCGATATTCATCGCATCGATGCTCGGGGCGAGGTGGGTGAGTTGACCGCGCAACATGATTGCGCCGTGCTCGCCATGAGTGCGGGCTTTATGCCGGCGTACCAGCTGGCGTGTCAGGCCGGGGCAAAACTCGACTATGACGACGACCGCGCGGTCTTTACTTTGAGCGGGCTTCCCGCAGGGCTCTTTTTAGCTGGCAGTGTAAACAGCACTCACTCGCTCGACGTGGTATTGGCCGATGGCCGCAACGCGGCGCGCGCCGCGCTTCGTTACATTGATATGACCGCCGACGAAGATGAGTCCGCTGCCTGCGCCGCGCAGGTGAATCACCCCTGGCCCATCTTCCCACACCCAAAAGGCAGGGAATTCGTCGATTTCGACGAAGACCTGCAAATCAAAGACATCGTGAACGCGACCCGGCTGGGTTACCGCGATGTGCAGCTGGTGAAACGCTACTCGACGGTGGGTATGGGTCCCTCGCAGGGCCGACATGCTGCGCTACTCACCGCGCGCTTGGTGGCAAAAGCCACTGAACGCACCGTGAGTGAAACCGGGGTCACCACGGCGCGACCTCCGGTCAAGCCGGAAGCGCTGGGCCACCTAGCCGGGCGACGTTTCCACCCCCATCGACATACGGCGATCGCTGACCGTCACGATGCAGAGGGCGCGCAGTGGATGCCCGCGGGCCTGTGGGGTCGTCCGGCGTTTTATGGTGAGCCACACCACAAACAGCGTTGCGTGGCCGAAGAGGTTACGGCGGTGAGAACCGGCGTCGGCGTGATCGACGTCAGCACCTTGGGGGGCATCGAACTGCGCGGTCCTGACGCCGCCGAGTTTATGAATCGCTTTTATACCTCCGGGTTTCTTAAGCAGTCCGTGGGACGCACCCGCTACGCCGTATTGGTCAGTGAGCAAGGCGTGGTCATCGACGATGGTGTGGCCGCGCGCCTTGCGGAGGATCATTTTTACGTCACGGCGACTACGGGGGGTGTCGACCGGGTGTATCGCGAGATGCTGCGCTGGAACGCCCAGTGGCGTTTATCGCTCGACATTGCCAATGTCACGGCGGCTTTCTCGGCGATCAATATTGCAGGGCCTAATTCCCGCGCCGTGCTTGAGGCGTTGGGCTGTTCGATCGATCTCAGTGCCGACGCTTTCCCTTATCTCGGTTGCAGAGAGGGTGATGTTGCGGGTGTGCCCGCGCGCCTCATGCGGGTCGGGTTTGTAGGGGAATTGGGTTACGAGCTTCACGTACCAAGCCTGTTTGCCGCCGCGTTGTGGGATGCAGTTACGAAGGCTGGCGCGCAGTGGCACATCAAACCCTTCGGCGTCGAGGCGCAGCGTCTCCTGCGTTTGGAGAAGGGTCACATCATCTTAGGGCAGGATACCGATGGGATGACACACCCGGGCGAGGTGGGACTGGACTGGGCGATGAATCGCAGCAAGCCCGATTTTGTGGGGCGCCGCTCGGTGGATATTCTCGCGGGTTCCGTGCCCATCCGGCAGCTGGTCGGGTTTTCGCTGGATCTCACGGCGCCCAAACCATTGGAGGGGCACTTGGTGATTAAAGACGGCGGCATTGTGGGAAACGTCACCTCCTGCGAGATCTCTCCCACGCTGAATCGGATCATTGGGCTGGCCTACGCGCACCCCGATGATGCGAGCCCGGGCGATCGCATTGCGATCCGCACCGAGGGCGGAGTGCTCGTCCAGGCGCGCGTTGAGGCCCTGCCGTTTTACGACCCCGACAACGCGAGGCAAGCGTTGTGAGCCTGCGCAGCCCACTTGAAGGCATTGGTGTGGTCGAAGGCCCCGCTGGGCTTCGGCTGAGTGATCTAACGCTCGCGCACCGAGAGGGCGTGCGGGGCGCCGGTGCTCGCGAATGGCTATTGAGTCAGGGACATGCACTCCAGGACGCACCGAGCCAGATTGTCGCCAGCGGCGAGTTAGGCCTTGTGATGTCACTGAGTCATCGCGAGTTTTGGCTGTTACAACCAGATAGCGAGGCATCAACAGGCCGACCGGCATCCGAGGCGGTCGCGGCGGGCGTCTGGCCGTTTTATTGCCAGCATAGTCATGCATGGCTGCAATTGGCAGGAGAGCCGCGGGCCGAGATCATGGCGAAGCTCTGTGGCGTTGACCTCTCAGAGGCCGCCTTTCCGCTGGGTAGCGTCGCCCAGACGCAGGTGGCCCGCGTGTCGGTGATCATCGCCGCCCATCAGAGTGAAAACGATCACCCTGTGTTTTCAATGTTTGTTGATCAATCCCTCGCGCGTTATCTGTGGGAGGCTATTGAAGATGCGATGGGAGAGTGGCTCGAGTAACTCTGTCGCTTTAGCCACCGGCCGCCAGCGTCTCGATTTGCTCTAGTAGCGTCTCCGGTACTTCAACGCCCTCTGCTTCATGCTTTACACGCTCAGCCCCGCGGCGCTCGCCGGGGATCCGCACCTCGTTGCCCTCCGTGAGTGCGCTGAACATCGTCTCCAGATGGGGGTTGAACCCGTCGCCAATAAAGGTCGGATCCATCGCGATGATGGTTTGACCGACATTCGGGGGGCCGCCTTCGGTGGTCGCGAACATCGAAGCCTCGTAGGAGCAGTTGCTGCCAGTGAGTACGCCGGCCAGCACATCGACCATCAAGCCCAGACCAAAGCCTTTGGGGCCGCCCACGGGGAGCTGTGCGCCTTTGAGTCCTGCCGCCGGGTCCGTGGTGGGGTTGCCGTCGGGGTCGATCGCATGGCCGGGCTCAATCTCGCGGCCCTCCGCGGCGGCGCGCACCAGATTCACTCGCGCGGTCGAGGCTGTCGCCATATCGATCACTAGTGGCTCATCACCGGCGCGCGGGGCGCCCATCGCGAAGGGGTTGGTGCCAAAGAAGGGCACTTTACCGCCGTGGGCCGCTACGGCTTTGGAGCTATTGGCGAACATCAGCGACACCAAACCCTCGCGCGCGAGGCGTCGCACAAACCACCCCAGCACGCCCGCCGATGAAGAATGATGAATCGACATGAGTCCCACACCTTGGGCGCGGGTCGTCTCAATGAGCCGCCCTTCGGCAATCACATAGGCGTGGTGACAAAAGCCAAAATCCGCATCGACTACCGTGGTTGATTCCGAGGTTTTGACGATTTTTGGTGCCGCGGCCGGGTTTACTTTGCCGCAGCGAAGATGCTTCAGGTACAGATGCAGATAGCCGAGCCCAACATTGCGGATGCCCTCGGCTTCGGCGTCCATGATCTCTTCGGCGACGATCGCCGCTTGCTCGTCGCTGGCACCGGCGCGCTTTAGGGCGTCAGCGCAAAGAGATTCAATCTGCTCGAGGGTGAGTACAGGCATGGTGGGCTCCTTTATTCAGCGCCGATTGTGTCAAAAACGCACGTGACCTGCAGAAAAGCCCGATTCAGCGGCGTTAAACCAATTCGCCTGATTGCGCCTCGCTCAACTGTTGAACGGCATCTTAGAGGTAATGCGTTAGCGCTTTTCTTCCTTCAATACCCTCGAAGGATTCATAGGGCAGGGTATCCCGGATCGTGACGTCGAAGCGGGCCCTCGCGTCACGAACAAGAAACGCCATACGCAAGGACTCCGAGAGGTGGGACGCGATATGAAACGCACTGCTGTTGGCCATGGAAGAAAATCGGCACCATGTTAGTGCGCGCGTCGCTGATGAGTTTGGCGACGAAGGTCGTCGAGGGCGCATCGACCGCCCGCCCGGTACCGAATTGTCCTGCCGTTGAGACGAACCCCGAAGAGAAAATCAGCACAGGCATATCTTCCGAGATTGCCTCTCGGGCGCGGCGCCCCATCGCGACGTTGTTTTTCATGGCGGCCCTGCCAGGCGAGAAGTCCAACGCCAACAAGTGCGGGGCTAAACCCTTAATTCGAGAAACTCCAGTCGCTATTGGTTTTTCCAAATGGGTGCTCTTTTTTCCAAAAACGCATTGATCGCCTCTCTCGCGTCAGCCGAACCTGCAACGAGCGCTTGCTGTCGGTCTTCCAGCGCCATGGCGGCATCTAGAGAGGGCGCGTCGACACTAAAGTTCAACCCATCCTTGGTTAACCGCAAACCCATCGGTGACGTTGCCAGCATGTCAGCAACGTACCGCTCGGCGGTATTGGCGAGCTCCTGCTCGCTGACGACCTCGGAGACTAAATTTACTCTCAGTGCTCTTTCAGCGCTGATGAATTTCCCGGTCATCATCAGCTCGCTAGCCACTGACAAGCCGACGAGTCTAGGTAATAAGTAACTGCAACCCATATCGCACGCGGTTAAACCCGCGCGTATGAAGGCGGCATTCATTTTTGCAGTCGTTGCGGCTATCCGTATGTCTGATGCGAGCGCTAGGCTAAATCCACCCCCGCAGGCAGCGCCTTGGATCAGAGCGATGATGGGCTGCGGACAGCGGCGCATTGCCCGATAGATATCAGATATGTCACGCTGCATAGCGAGCAGAGCCTGCGGTGAGGCATCATCTCCCCAACTTTCTGACTGCAAGTCTAGCCCTGCACAAAAAGCTTTGCCTTTTGCTTGAAGAACAACAATACGCACCTCGTGTCGGCTACTAAGAGCCTCAAACGTATCTCGCAAAGCGCTCACCAAGGGCTTATTCATCGCGTTAAGTTCGTTGGGTCGGTTGAGAGTTAACCAGAGTGTGTCACCTCTCAGCTCTTGGAGTAGTGCATCGGTCACGGTGTTACTTCCATCTTTGGTGGCAAATCTTTGATTCAGTGGGACGAGATTATATTGAGCGTGCGATCAGTAGCCGCATGATCTCAGAGGTGCCTCCATGAATGGTGTCGATGCGCGCGTCTTTATAAAGCTGGGCAATAGGGTACTCATTCATCCAGCCATAGCCACCGAAAAACTGTACGCACCGGTTTATGCCGTCTAACTCGCGTTCGGTAATCCAGAGTTTTGCCATCGACGCGGTCGCCGCATCCAACTCACCTTTGATCAGTAAATCAGTGCAGTGGTCTATGAAGGCCTTACCAATGGTGACCTCCGTTTTAATGTCGGCCAATGAAAATGCAGTATTTTGAAAGTCGAATAATGACTGGCCAAAAGCCTGCCGTTCCTTGGTGTACTCAACGGTGAGATTGAGAGCACGCTCGAGCATGCCTAGACCCATCACGGCAATACCCAGTCGTTCTTGGGGTAACAGCTCCATCAATTGGGCAAAACCTTTCCCGGGCACCCCTCCCAGCACATTGCTCATTGGAAGTCGGACATCCTCAAAAAAGAGCTCAGACGTGTCCTGAGCATCGCGCCCGACCTTGTCGAGATTTTTGCCCCGCTTAAACCCCGGCCGGTCGCCCTCGACCAAGAAAATCGAAATCTTATCTGGGCCGTCTTCCATTTCGGTTTTTGCGCACAGCAATACCAAATCCGACATCTGGCCGTTTGAGATAAATACCTTGCTGCCATTGATAATCCACTCGTCACCATTGCGAACCGCGCGGGTGCGCATGCCCTGCAGGTCGGACCCAGCGCCAGGCTCGGTCATCGCGATCGCTAAGATCGTCTCGCCGGAGACAACCCTGGGTAGCCACTGGGTTTTTTGGTCTGGTGTCCCATGCTCGATCAGGTAAGGGGCTGCGATCATGTTATGCACTGGCACACCCCATCCCTCAAGGCCTCGCTCGGCGAAGGCTTCCATGATTGCTCGCTCGTAGCGAAAATCCACGCCCAGACCGCCATGTTCTTCCGGTACCAGAACGCCGAGCATCCCAAACTCGCCAGCAGCCAACCAGGCATCACGATCTACCTGCTTGTTCTGATTCCAGCGTTCGATGGCCTCAGGTGGCGCAGTTGTGTCCAGAAACGTAGCGAGGCTATTCTGAAAAATCGTAAGAGCTTCGTCATTTTGCGTGGGCATGGGCTATTCCATCATTGAAAGGGTTCATCCGGGTTGAGATATGCTTGCAAACAGGTCTGCTTGCAGCGCCTCAATGGACAGTTCACCCGCCAGCGCTCTATCTACCTGAGCACTGCCGTGGTCACTGCAACAGTAGGCGTCTATTCGAGCTTCACAGCCGCTTTGTAATATTCTGATTAGCAAGCGGCGACGTCTGATACGTTGCTTTTGTTCTTGAAGCCCGGTCGTCTGCGCGTCGGCTAAATATGTCTCGATCCCTTGCCACAGCGCAGCGACACCGTCTTCATTCACAGCTATGGTTTCGAAAATCTGGATAGGCACTGGAGACTGCAATAATGATAAAGAATCTTGCAGGTCGGCACGGGTCTGTTGAACGCCATCTTTGTCAGCTTTGTTAATAACGAAGACGTCGCCCGCTTCAGTGAGGCCCGCTTTGTTTGCCTGAAAGGTATCTCCCCAACCAGGGTTGAGCACCACGGCTACCACCGTCGCCAAATCCATCACGTCCAGTTCTACCTGACCAATGCCCAAGGTTTCCACCAGTATCAGTGGCCAACCGCAGGCTGCCAGCACCTGAATCGCCGTTGCCGCGGCCCTCGCCAGTCCGCCGCTCTCGCCTTTTGATGCCATTGAGCGGATGAGCACCCGATCACCTAAATCGTGGTTCTGCATTCGGACACGATCACCGAGTAATGCACCCCCTGAGAAGGGCGATGAGGGGTCCACGGCCAGCACGGCGGTCCTGTCAAAGGATTTGGTTGTGTGAGGCAGTAGCGCGCTAATGAGAGAAGACTTGCCAGCACCTGGCGGCCCAGTTACCCCGATCACTACCGATTCAGTCTTCATGTTGGCGAGACCGGCACGTATCTCTGCTTCCGCGCTCGGGTCTCGTTCTACGTGGCTGAGAAGGCGGGCCAGGCTAGAGCGATCTCCATTTAGAGCAGACGCGAGTAACGTCTGCGTAGTTGCCTCGGTCATCGTTCTTACTTTTTGTCGGTAAGACGCTTGGCGGCGTCTACGATATCCGTTAATTGAGACCCGGGCGGGTAAACCTCCACTCCCAAGGCCTCAAGTTGTTTGGCAGCTCGGGGAGTAATTGTGCCGCCGGCAAATATCGGCAGTTCGGGGCGAGCACGCTGCACGCTCTCGATCGCCCTGATTGCCACATCAATGTGACCGCCGACATTGAGGCCTACGAGGTCAACGTCTTCATCTACCGCCGATGTGACAATGTCATCGGTGTTGGCCATGCCGATCATTATCACTTCAAAGCCTGCATCACGAAGTGCTCTGGCGACGATAGTGGGGCCGCGCCAGTGGCCGTCGAGGCCGGTTTTGGCCATCAGTATCCGCTTTTGCAATCTAATCCCCCCAGCGCTCAATCACATCTGAATCGGCGTATTCCAGTTGCCAAAAACTTCTCTGTAGACGTTACCGATTTCGCCCAGTGTGACTTCAGCCGACATCGCTTCCATCATCGCGGGCATGATATTTGTATCACTGCGGCAATCAGCCTCGAGCTGCTTCAGAGCGGAGGCTGCAGCCTTCTCATGACGGGTTCTGAGAACGTCATTAAGACGCGCTGTTGCCACATCAAAGGCGTCATCGGTTCCCATGAAGCCATCCACCTCGAAGGGTGATTCGTCGTCCTGAAAGCAATTCACGCCGATCACCTGCTGGTCGCCGTTTTCCATGTCCATGAACTCTTGATATTGATTCTCTGCGGCGCGCGCGTGCAACCAACCTGAATCTAAAGTGGCCAAGTAGCCGCCCTGGTTTTGAATTTCCTCAAAAAACTCCCAAGCCTTCTCAGCTAGCTGAGCAGTGAGTGTCTCGACATAATACGAACCGCCCAACGGGTCCGTAACGTTGGCTATTCCTGTTTCTTCCTGAAGAATCTGCTGAATCCTCACCGACATTTGGTGCGCATGTTCTGAGGGAATTGACAGGGCCTCGTCGTAACCCGACACGCCGAGTGACTGCACTCCGCCAAAAACAGCTCCAAGGGCCATCAAGGTGCCTCTGACAATATTGTTCAGCGGCTGTTGGTAGGTCATTTTTGATCCCGCGGTAACGCAGTGGATTCGCAGATTGGCCACTTTGGGGTCGGTTATGCCGTAGCGCTCTCGTAGGAGGTCAGCCCACATCAGCCTGGCGGCCCTCATTTTGCAGGCCTCCTCGATAAATTCGATCGAGGCCCTGAAGCTCACGCCACCGCAGGCTTTGGCGGCTTTGGTCAGATCTACGCTACCCCTTCTCTTGATTTCATCGAGATATTCAACGGCATTGGCGAAGAGGACGCCCAACTCCTGATCTGGACTGAGACCAGTGTCGGCCGCGTTATAGCCGGCTATTGACACTGGTACCCAATAAGGCAGGTAGCGATCGCAGAATTCAATGATGTCGGCATTGAATCGGAGACCCGGCAGCGTCGGGATCTGCTCCTTGGTCACACATCCCAAGTACGTCAGATTGAAGTCGCTCTGACCCGTGCCGGGTAATTTTGCGAGGTTAAATCCTCGCTGTTTGGCAACGGTCCAGTAGGCGGCGAGGGCGAAGGGCGCGTGTTGAACAACGGCGCCCCCTGCGTGGCCGAAGCTGCTGTCCACAGGCAAGCCGTCCATACAGATGGCTGTGTCGCGAACACTTTGCATGACGGCCCCGGTTAATCCAACATCTTCGCGCCGCGCCACAACTTCTGGGTGGTCGACGTTGTAGCAGTGATCGGCGGTGTTGCGATCATGCTCCATGATGAAGCCCGTTTCGCCATTTTTCAGCAGAAACTTAATGCGCTCATTCTCGTCTTCGGGTTTACCGAAGCCGCTGAGTTGAAAGATTCTCCAGGGCTTACTGCGATATCCGGATGGGTGAAAGCCACGATGGTAGGGCGTCTCGCCAGGTGCCGCCGCGGCCCGATCCCTGTGTTCATCAGGAATATCATCACCGGTGTAAAATGATTTGAGTTCTATTCCGGAGCGAGAGAAGACCGCCTTGTCGGTGGATTTTTTTTGCATCTGATTGCCACTTTATTTATCGGTTTTTGGGCCTAACGCGTCGGAAGCATACCCCAATTTACTTATCAGTATCACATTGATACTCTCGGGTCATAAATACAACAAAGAGGCCTCTGATGTTTTCTGCTAACAGCGCCACGCTGGGTTTAACAGCGACTGAACGAGTGCATATTGGCCGCAGAGCGGCTGAGGCTCTGGCAGAGGAAGTTCAGACGCTGGGTGCACAGCGCGTCTTTTTGCTGGTTAGCACGACCCTCAGAACTACCACCACTGACATCAGCGATATCGAAGCAGCTTTGGGTGACTCCCTAGCCTGTGTTTTCGATGGCATCAAGGCCCATGGGCCTAGATCAGATGTTCTCGCCGCGCTGGAGGAAGCCCGCGCTGTTGACGCTGACCTCATCATTACTGTGGGCGGTGGTTCGGTCACCGACGCGGGCAAAGTAGTTGCCTTGGGGTTAAAACACGGCTTTGAAAAGCATGAGGATTTCGAGGGGTTCTATGTTTATGTCGATGAAGCGGGTGAAACGGTTGTTCCGCAATTTGACGCGCCGGAGATAAGAGTCATTTGTTGTCCAACGACTTTGTCGGGTGGTGAATTCAACACCATGGGTGGGGTGACGGATGACAAAGAGAATAAAAAGCAGGGCTATACGCACAGGATGATGGCGCCGATCGCGATCGTTCTTGACCCTGCTCTCACAATACATACTCCCGAATGGCTGTGGTTCTCTACCGGTGTCAGAGCCCTGGATCACGCCCTTGAAGCCCTGGGCTCCACACACTCAAACCATTTTTGTGACGGCATTGCAGGCAGTGCGCTCCGATTGTTAGGTAGTGCACTGCCGGAGGTAAAAGCCGATGGCACGGATCTGGATGCGCGTCTGCGATGCCAGGTAGGTGCTTGGCAATCTATGATTCCAGTCATTGGTGGTGTGCCCATGGGCGCGAGTCATGCCATCGGGCACGTACTGGGCGGCACCGCTGATGTACCTCATGGTTATTGCTCTTGCGTAATGGCCCCCTCGGTACTTGCTTTCAATCAATCCGTTAACGGTGAGAAGCAGAAGCAAATCAGTGCCTGTCTGGGCCAGCCGGACCGCGCAGCAAGCGAGATTGTCGATGAATTCATTACGGGTCTGGGAATGCCGCGAAGTCTGACCGCTGTGGGCATCACTGAAGATCAACTGGACCTGATCGCTGAGTACACCATGCTGGATTTTTGGTCTCGCACCAACCCCAGAGAAATAAGTGGACCCGAGGATGTGCGCGGTATTTTGGAGATGGCGCTCTAAAGCATGATTAAGGCAATCCTCCAGCCTGACTTTGATCTGAAAGATGAAGTGTCGGACTTTAAGAAGAAAAGGATTCGTGAAGAAGCTTGCAACCTGTTCTACGAGTTGGGTTACGAGAGCACGACGCTCGACGCCATAGCGAAGCGTCTTAAGGTAACCAAACCCTTTTTATACAAGCACTACGACAACAAGGGAGAGCTTCTCTTCGATATTTGCCGCACCGGTATCGCGCTCTCTCTTGATGCAGTGAGTGCTGCATGCTCCCAGCCGCGACCCTCTACTGAGAGATTGCAGTGCCTGGCAGAATCGGTACTGGAGGTCATTTTCGAGCATCAAAAATTTATCGTGGTTTACACGAGAGAGGAGAAAAATCTGCGGCCCGCGGAGGCGAGGGAGATCAGAGAACAGCGGAAGCTGTTCGATCATCAGTTAGCTGATTTGCTTCGTGAAGGCGATCAAACAGGTGAGTTTCAGGTCTCTGACCCTCTGTTAACCGCTAACACCATTGGCGGAGTAGTCACCTGGGTTTCGCTCTGGTATTCGCCGGATGGCAAACGATCGAAGCTGGAAATACTGACACATGTATTGGAGATGATTTTCACGATCGTTGCCTCAAAAAAGGCTTTTCGCCCGTTGGATGGTTCAGTGGGCCAACTCGGAAATATCCCGTCTGTAAGATCCATCAGCCCCGTGGGAGGCAAGCAAGATGAGTGTTGAGCAAGCTGTGACCACAGATCCCAGAGTGCTGCCAAGGGAGCGTTGCGTTACCCGTTATTTATTGGACGACTTCGCGAAAACGCAGCCAGAAAAAGAATTTGCCGTATTTGAGGACGGAGAGGTTTGGTCTTACGAGGCGGTCAGAAGGAAAGTCAGGACCTTGGCGGCGGGCTTCGACGTGCATGGCGTCAAGCAGGGTGACCATGTTGCCGTATGGATGTTTGATAGTAAGGAGGCCATTCTGACTTTCTTTGCTATCAACTACCTGGGCGCTGTATTTGTTCCCCTCAATACCGCTTATAAGGGGCAGGTGCTCAGTCATGTTTTAGACGTTTCAGACGCGACCGTGATGGTTGCTCATGGTCAATTACTGGAGCGCCTTGATGCAGTAGAAACAGCGCAGATTGCCAAAGTCATTCATCTAGGCGATAACACGGCCGCAACCGATTATGAGTTTGTAGATTTCTCAGCCGTTATCAGCGACGCGTCTGAGCCCCCCGATTTACTCAAGCCTATTGAGCCGTGGGATACGCAGTCGATCATCTTTACTTCCGGGACAACGGGCCCGTCCAAGGGTGTGCTGTCGTCTTATCTCCACATCTTTACTAACGCCGGGCCGGAAACGTGGCATTTTGTAACTGGCGAGGATCGTTTTCTCATCAATATGCCTATCTTTCATATAGGTGGCATGGGTGTGATCTTTGTCATGCTATGCCGAGGCGGATCGATCGCTGTGATGGACGGTTTCGACACCGAAAAGTTTTGGCCTTTTGTAAGGGAGAGCCGCACCAGCGCCTTTTTCCTGCTCGGAGTGATGACCACGTTTTTGTTGAAACAAGAACCCTCCGAGCATGACAAGGACCATAGTGTCCGCCTGGCATTCATGGTGCCGTTAACTGAGACCTGCACCGAGTTTTATGAGCGGTTTGGGATTGACGTTTACACAATTTTTAATATGACCGAAATTTCGTCGCCCATTGTCTCCGGGCCCAATCCGACTAAGCGCGGAACCTGTGGTAAGAAAAGGGATGGTGTAGACGTGAGGCTCGTTGATGGAAATGACTGCGAGGTGGCGCTTGGGGAGATCGGTGAAATGATTCTAAGAACCGATCGACCGTGGGGTATGAATAGCGGTTATTACAAAAATCCGGTGGCTACTGCCGAGGCTTGGCGAAACGGGTGGTTTCACACCGGTGATTGCTTTCGGCAGGACGAGGAGGGCTACTTTTACTTCGTCGACCGGATGAAAGATGCCATGCGTCGTCGCGGGGAGAACATTTCATCTTTCGAGGTAGAGGCTGAGGTCGTTGCCTACCCCGATGTTCGGGAAGCTGCCGCCTACGCTGTACCGAGCGACCTAGGTGAAGATGATGTAATGATTTCTGTTGCTGCTGTAGCGGGCAAAGATATTGATCAGACTAGCCTCATAAATTTTTTGGGTGACAGAATGCCCTATTTCATGGTGCCGAGGTACATCAGGGTTCTTGAGGAATTGCCCAAAACGCCGTCATCCAAAGTCATGAAGCATATTCTGAGATCTCAGGGTGTCACACCGGATACTTGGGATCGAGACCAGCACAACATCAGTTTTAAAAGAGAGAAAAAAGTTAGCTAGCTGCGCAACAACTATCGAATAGATATGGAATGGGAGTGACCACGGGAATGAGTAATTATGGGCCGTTACTGGGTTTAGGGGTGATATTTCTGACCGGCTCTGCGGGTGTTCTGGCGCAGGACAACAGTTTAGAGGAAGTAGTGGTGACCGCTACTAAACGCACTGTTGCGCTCCAAGACCTTGCGGGATCTGCCAACGTTTTGGGCGCCGATAAGTTAGGTCCCGGTGGGATTCAGGAAGTGCGTGACATGCAGGTTGACATACCAAACCTGTCTCTGGGCGATCAATTTGGTTTCGCTCGTGTCTTTATGCGTGGCATCGGCATGACCAGTATCGACATTGGCGGTGAGGGCGCAGTGGCATTCCTCCAGGACGGCGCGATTGTGCCTCGCCCAGCAGCTCAGTTAATGGGTATGTTCGATCTGGATCAAGTCGAAGTGCTGCGAGGTCCGCAGGGTACTCTTTACGGTCGTGGTGCCACAGCTGGCGCAATTAATATGGTAACGGCCAAGCCCGGCAAAGAGCTTGGCGGATACTTGAGTGTGACGGCGGGTAACTACGGCCTTGCGCAGTTCAGGGGCGCCATTGATGTGCCGATGGGCGATGCGTTGTCGATGCGACTCGCGGGAAGTCTGGACAGCAGGGATGGTTACGGCAATAACATTTTCACCGGCTCAGACATCAACGATCGGGATGCCAGTGCCTACCGCGCAACGTTCGTCTATGACGCCGGCGGGCCCCTAACCGCAACCCTTTCTGCTCAATACTATGAGGAAGACGACAATAACTATGCCTTCAGTTATTTCGGCCAGTCCGAGGGTTCGAGCATACCTGTACCCTTTGGCGTGCCTATTCTTGGCGGCAATACCGTGGGTATGGCGGGTGGTGGATTTTACGATATCAACTCCGACCAGGAGCCTATTAACGATCGCGACGGGCAATTGATCAACCTCACTATTGATTATGCCTTCAACGACCGCTGGAGTCTCAAATCCATTACCTCCTCTCAGAGTATGGATCGCTTTCTGAGAGATGACCTGGATTCAACGGATGCCAACCTGTTTGGTCAGAATAATTACACCGAAGAAAGCGACTCGTTTGGACAGGAGCTGATCCTCAACTACTCGGCAGACCGGCTCGATGTGCTGGGTGGGGTGATGTATTTTGAAGAGGATCTGTATGGTGAAGTCAGAGTTCCCCTGACTAATTTGTGTTTCTTGCTTGCGCCCGCAGCTTGCGGGACCCCGGTTGGCGATTTTCTTAATGGAGGCAATTACCTGCAAGATGGCGATGTGGATATTGAAGCCTGGGGTGCTTATGTCGAGGCGAATTACAGTATTTCTGACAAATGGTCGGTGATTGCTGGTCTGCGCTACAACTATGAGGAGAGAGATGGGACTGGCTCTTTCATTTTTGATGCGATCTCTCTCAATGTTCCGACCAACCAGCGAGAGAGTTGGAATGATCTAACCCCCAGAATTACGCTGCAATACTCTCCAAACGACAACATGCTTCTTTATGCGACTTATACGGAGGCGTTTAAGTCAGGCGTGATAAATACGGGTAGCACTAGCCCGCCGCTCGATCCAGAGACTGTCGATGCCTTTGAGGTGGGCCTGAAGGGGCAAAACGCGAGCGGGACGCTACGTTACTCCGTCGCAGCATTTTTCTATGACTATCAGGACATGCAGATTTCCTTTGTGGATGAGACCAGCACCGTCTCGACAGTTAACGCGGCAGAAGCGGAAAATTCAGGGATTGAACTAGAGGTCGACGGTAGCCTCGGTAACGGTTTCGCGTTTGATTTTTATCTGACGTACCTCAATGCTGAGTATCAGGAGTTTTTCAATGGTGATTATGCCAATGGCTTTGCGATCACTGATCTCAGTGGCAATACGCTCCCTAACGCACCCGAGAGCACAGCAAAGCTGGGACTGACGTGGGAGGGCGCTGTTGGTGGCGGCACGTTGACTGTTCGAGGCGAGGCTTACTATCAGGATGATGTGTACTTCACGGAGTGGAACCGAGAGGATGCGTACCAAAAATCCTACGAGCAAATTAACGCATCGGTAGATTATTCATGGAATGACCAATGGTTGCTCAGCCTGTGGGGTCGTAATTTAAGTGATGAAGAAGTGATGTCTAACAACATCATCACTGCGCCTCTGTATGATTCGCTTCGGGTGGGCGCAGTGCTTCCCCCACGCACCTACGGAGCGACCGTTACCTATCAGTTCTAGCGCAGAACTTGCGGCGCGGAACTAGAGTAGTGACTGGTTTTAATTTCAACCCAATGGATCCCGATATGCTTCGGGATCCATACCCCATATTCCGAGAAATGCGTGAAACAGACCCCATCCACCGGTCTGAACTCGGCTTCTGGGTTGCTACTCGTTACGATGACTGTCGCTCGATCCTCATAGATAAGTCTTTCGGGCAGGGCGATTTTGTCAAAAATATTCAGCTTTTCTACGACGACTCATTCGATGTCTTAGCGCAGCCTGCCTACGCTTGGCTCTCTCGGGTTTTCGTTATGCAGGATCCGCCACAACACACCAGAGTGAGAGACCTAGTAGCGAGCGCGCTGTCGCTCAAGCGGATTACGGAAATGGCGCCACGGATAAGGCGCCTCTCACAGCAACAGTTACAGAAGTTTGCTGAGCGCGAAGATGCGAACTTCATCACCGACTTCGCCTACTTGTTTCCTACGCTAGTGATGTGCGACATGCTGGGCATGCAAGAAGGGGAGTTTTCCTGGGAGCTTCTGGCCGAGCTCAATCAGGCAGTGGCAGACACTTTCCCCGTTTTTGAAACGCGTGCGCTTGAGCCAGATGAATTAGCGCTGGCTAATCGGCAGATGGAGTTCTTGACCGAATTTTTCGACGAGCTCTTTCAGAGAAGAAAGAAGCATCCCCGAGACGACCTCACTACCGCAATGGTCAGCGCTGGCGATGGTGAGGATGCTTTAACACCAGAAGAGCTGAGCACCTCTGTCATTGGACTATTCGGCGCCGGGTTTGAAACTACAGCCCACATGATCGGAAACGGGTTATTTTGTCTTGGCGACAACCCAGAGCAGCGACTTAAGTTGCGGCACAATATGAATTTGGTGGATGCAGCGGTCGAAGAGATTCTCCGATTTGAGTCATCTTTGCAGGCGACGTATCGCACTGCTCTGGAACCTAGAGAGGTCGCCGGACAAAAGATTGAGGTTGGAGAGCGTGTTTTAACTATCGTTGCGGCTGCTAATCGAGACGAACGTCACTTCGACAATCCAGAGTCCTTTGATATCAGCCCCAGATCACAAAAGCCGCTCACCTTCGGGGGCGGGATTCACTACTGTGTTGGTGCGGCGCTCGCTCGTTTGGAGGGCAAAATATTCCTGGAAGAGTTGTTCTCACGATACCCCAACTTCTCTGTCGATACCGAGTCAGCGCGACTCAGAGGTGCCTTCTTGTTTCGCGGTTACGAGGATCTGCGAGTCACCCTGCGGGGATGAATGATGCCGACTGAACAGCTTCAAAAGCTCGCTCTGGGTTTGTTCATGCCCAATTGTTCTAACATGCCCTCGATCTCGACCCACCGCGTCGTTAAAGATCAATGGACATACGAGCATAACGAGTCTCTTGCGCTAGCTGCAGAAAGTTATGGCTTTGAATATTTGTTCCCAGTCTCGCGTTGGCGAGGTTTTGGTGGAGAGACCAATTTTCTCGGTACTTCGCTCGAGACCACGACCTGGGCAGCCGCACTCTTGCGAGCGACCAGTTCCATTAATGTGTTCTCCACTGTTCATATCCCTCTCTTTCACCCCTTCGTCGTTGCCAAGATGGGGGCCACCCTCTCACATATGAGCGGTAACAGATGGGGGCTGAATGTTGTGAGCGGCTGGAGCGAGAGAGAGTTTGGCATGATGGGTATCTCGCTCGCAGAGCACACTCGTCGTTACGAGCGGACCAGTTGTTTCATCGAAATCCTCAAAAAACTGTGGTCTGCTGAAGATCAGCCATTTAACTACGAATGCGACTGGTACTCAGTCAGTGGAGGACAGGCCTCTCCTGTACCTGAGGTGCCTCCTATGATTGCAAATGCTGGCGTATCGGAGGACGCAAAAAATATGACGGCTAGGTTGTGCGATTGGGCTTTTATCTCCACTCCTTCAATCGACGTGGTGGGCTCCATCATTGACGATATCGCTCTTAAGGCCCAAGTTTTTGGGCGTTCAGTCAAAACTGCGATCTTCCCTTTCCTGATCTGGGGAGAATCCCGTGTCGAGGCCGAGGATCGGCTTGCGTCGATTATCTCTGAGAAGGATGAAGTCGCTACAGCAAACTGGCTTCATGATCTAACTGCTGGAAGCGGCTCTTTTGACGTCTTTACCAGTGACATGTTGGCGGCTTCTGGTGGTGGTGTGCACATGGTCGGTAGTGCTGCCGATGTTGCAGAACAACTTATCGAAGCACATCGAGCCGGCGTCAACGCGGTGATGCTTACATTTCCTGAGTACTTAGATGATTTGCATCGGTTCGCAAAAGAAATACAACCAACGCTTACAGAGGCGGGTTGTATTGCCGCAAATTAGATATCGATCCGTGCTGCCAAACTAACCCGACCCTGACATCGTGGCGACACTGCCGAAGAGACAACCGCTTGTTCGTCACCAGTAAAGAATTGTTAATTATTCTGTGACCACCTGATAGCCCTCGGGCCACAACCTCAGTCGATTGTGGGGTTGTGCTCGCGGAGTGGCGGCATGAAAAACTCTGCCCGAGCGGCGCTTTCAAACGGGCCTAAAAATCTGCAGAGTCCGAGCCCCATACCGCGCGATTAGGAGCCCGTTCGTGTAGCAATTTACTGCGCTAGGTAAATATCCATGCAGGACTTGAGCAAGTCAAAATAGTAGAGTAAGGCACATCGTGCTAGGTGGGCGAAGAGGCAGACCGCAGTGTTATTTAAATCAAAGCAAAGGAGGGATGCGGATCAATATAAATGGTTGGTCGATGAGCAGTGGCCTGCGCCAGCCTACGCTTGGTATGTTGTCCTTATACTTACGCTCGCATATACAGTTTCGTTTGTAGATCGCCAAATCATAAATCTTTTGGTGGAGCCTATTAAGGCTGATTTACAGATCTCGGACACGCAAATTAGCCTGTTGCAGGGGTTAGCGTTCGCAGTTTTCTATAGCGTTCTCGGTGTGCCTATCGCTCGGGTGGCCGACAGAGGGAATCGCAGGAATGTAATTGCCATCGGTATATTCGTGTGGTGTTTCATGACGGCTATTTGCGGGCTAGCTAAAAATTTCGCTCAACTATTTATTGCCAGAATTGGCGTCGGTGTCGGCGAAGCCGCATTATCTCCACCTGCCTACTCGATCATCGCAGATTACTTCCCTCCACATCGACTGGCAAAAGCCACAGGCATGTATGCATTGGGCGTGTATGCCGGAGCTGGAGTAGCCATGCTAATTGGTGGCGCAGTGATTGACGTAATTTCAATGGCGAAGCCCGTAGAATTAATGTTTGTAGGATCAATAAAACCCTGGCAGATGGCGTTCATTGCGGTCGGGCTCCCGGGACTGGCAGTTTGCGCTCTGATGTTCTCGGTAAAGGAGCCGGTCAGGAGAAATCATTACGAACATTCTTCAAGTAGCAGCTTATCAGCGGACGTAAGCTACCGACAGATCGTAGTTTTTTTATTTTCCAAGAGGCGTTTCTTCGCTTCTATTTTTGTCGGACTATCCATGATCGGCATGGTCATCGTTGCTATTTTGTCGTGGGTCCCTACTTACCTGATCAGAATACACAACCTATCGGCTGCAGAGGTGGGATATCAATATGGATGGATTTTACTCCTTTTTGGCACGTCAGGCTCATTTCTAGGGGGTTGGCTAGCAGACACTCTCGCTGCTCGCGGTTACAAAGATGCCCAGGTGCGCACGACACTCATCGTCTGCAGTATCGCACTCCCGCTTGCCGTCGCCATGCCTCTGGTGGGATCGCAAACGTTATCGATATTACTGCTGATTCCAGTGACCTTTCTTCTAGCGTCACCCGTCGGCCTCACTGCGGCTGCGGTGCAACTAGTTACTCCTAATCACATGCGAGCCCAAGTCACCGCGATATATTTCTTGATAGTAGCCCTAATTGGTACTGGCTTGGGACCTCTTTCGGTGGCAGTGACCACAGATTTTGTATTCGTGGACGATTTAGCTGTTGGCAAGTCGCTTGCTACCGTCTCTTGCTTACTCATGCCCGTAGGAATTCTCAGCCTAGTTGCAGGATTGAATCACGATCAAGCCGCGTAGGTTGAGCTTAAAATGGACACTACTTCCAATAAAATCCAAACAAACTCCGGCGTATGGTTATTCCTTCAATTAGACCTCATTGTATTTGGCCTTCTTTTTTACTGTTATCTGCATGCTAGGGCGCGAGATGTTCATGTCTTTCAGGAATACCAAAGCAGTCTGAACATTACACTAGGTGCCATAAACACATTATTGCTGCTAACCAGCTCGCTGTTCATAGCTCAAGCCACTAAGAATTTGCAAAGAGCCGAAGAATTTCCGACACCTCGTGAGAGACATGTGCAAGTACCTTTGTTGGTGGCAGCGTTTGTCTGTGGGTTCAGCTTCCTGCTAATAAAGTTGATTGAATATTTACAGAAGTTTGACCAAGGCTTCACGCTGGTCACAAACGAGTTTTTCATGTTTTATTTCGTTTTGACTGGGATCCACGCGATACACGTTATTTTTGGTATCGTGTTGCTTTGGTTCCTGATTAGAGAGGCAAGAAAACCTCGCGTTGGCGCTGGATTCAAAGCTCTTTGCGAGAGTGTCGCCTACTTTTGGCATTTAGTAGATTTGCTGTGGGTGCTGCTATTTCCCTTGTTATACGTAATACGATGATGGCAGTGATTAAACAGTTTTCTCAGGATAATTTGGTTATCGTCTGGCTGGGGTTGGTAACGATTACCGCGCTTTCGTGGTTACTCGCAGAGGGTTTTGCCCGGCAGCTAGAGGACTTTTTACCTCCATCGAGTACTGGCACGCTAGTTTTGTCTTTGGCCGTGGCTAAGGTTATGGTCATCCTCTACTACTTTTTTAACATTCGCACGTTCCCGCTTCGTTTCAGATTTTTATCCGAACTATCAGTCTTCGTAATATGGATTATGCTCGTATCTCTGTCTGCCGCTTAGCTTATAGGACTCTCGGGTGTTTCAGATTGTGCCTCTTTTTTTAAGCGAAGAGCCGATTGTCGAAGCAATATTGCGATTGTTAGGAGCCATACTACAAGAGCACCAACAGGCAGCCAAAAACCGAACAAGCCATTCCAGGCGAAGGGTCCCGAGTAGAAAAAGAATACTAGCTGACCCGGCAAGACGAAAATTGCTAGCCAAATCGAAAAATAAGCGCACCACCTCGGAAATACCGGATGCTGGCGCGTATCGGCAAATGACCCTGCGATAATACTCAGAACGCAAGGCATGAACATTGACAACCCACCAACGAATTGAAGCCACGCGGCATCGTTGAGCATCATAATCAAATCTGGTGTTCTATCGACCCTATAGGCTGCGCTTAACCACCACATTGCAGGATAAAATGTCAACACACATGTCCCCATGCCGCCCATTAATTGGCTAAGACTAAGCATGCCCAGTCGACCCTCTATACGCTCTAGCTCAGTTGCGATCGATATAGAAAATGGTAGGTAGCAGATTGCACTAAACATGCATAGGATCATGCCCATTTTAATGGCGATGCTATCTCGCTGATAAATAGTGGCTACCTCGATCGCGGTTGCGGCAGGGTTGTGAGGTGGCAAGTATCCAGCAATGAGTTGAAATCCAATTCCGAGTAGCACCACGTAGGCCACACCCGACCAGAAGCCAAACAATTGCGCCTTATAATTGATTGGAGAGGGTGTCTCGGCCATACAACCAACTAAAGTTCGACTGATTCCAAGCCATAAAATTTTGCCGGATTACTGCTGAGAATTTTTCGACTGCTCTCCTTGCATAGGCAGCCTTCATCTGCCATCTGTCTAAGCCTCGCAAGTGCGTCAATTTCGGACGCCATATCTGCGTGACCGAAATCTGAGCCTATTACCAAATTGGAATCACCTGCAAGTGAGACAAGCTCAGGTAGATCATCATAAGTATCGCATGCTATATAAAGTCGATGTTTCTGCAGCAAATCTGTCTCCAGCTGAAAAGATTTCATCCAATCCATTCGATCCGCGCAACGCTTGAGCTCTTTAATCATAAATGGTAGCCATGAGCCTGATGTCTCAATGAAACCAAATCGAAGGTCATCAAACTGGCATGCTGTTTTGTTGGTAATAAGCCCGTGAAACGCCTCCAAAACTGGCATCGTTAGGACTAGCATGCTGTCGAACGCGCGCGGATCAGCATCAGTAAAATTAGGATCGCCGGTGCCAAGGTGGATACATATGGGCATGTTCGCAACTTCGGCAGCTCGATAAAGCGGGAAAAAGTAAGAATCGCTCGGTAATCTACCACCACACTCTCTCCCCTTCTTGAGAATGCCGCACGCTCCATTCTCTGCAACGAATTCCAACTCCTCAAGAGCCGCACTCATCGTAAGTAGTGGCAGTGGGGCGACCCATCGTAATCTCCCCCCACCCAACGCAAACTTCTGAGCCATCCATCTGTTGTAAGCCTTACATAGCGCTACTTCTGTTTCCGCTCTGGCACTGACCTGACTCAGAAAGAGGGAGGGATAAATGACCTGAATATCGACGCCTAAATCGTCCATTTGGCGGAGCCTCGCAGGGATGTCGGTCAGTTCTCTCACGCCCTGAACGGTTCCTGTTCTGACGTCGTCCCTTACTCGTCTTACTCTCATTTGGCCGTCGATAGCCCAGTAACGGTTGTAGCCCTTTATGCTGGTCTCACTGCCGCCCGCTCTAGCGGGGCTTAGCGTCATAGGTTCGAGGTGTTTTTCTCCCGGTTCTAGGAAACTCCACGTTTCTTCAGTTTCATCTGCGTGGGTATCAGCATCAATTATCAACATGAGGTTCGACTCCGGTACTCCGCCCATTTATATATTAAGCATGAAGTGCTTTGCCAGTCCATGCTAGGCCAGGCCACGCTCTCGTCGAGCATTTGATCTTGTTACAAAACGTTGACCAGCCCTCTAGATTTTTTTTTCGTGCACAGTTGTTATAGTTCAAGTCAAGCGCGGCGCGCGGCTAATAAAACACCATCGGGAGACCGCACTTTATGAGTAGCGTGACTGCCAGATTGCAAATGCTGACGTCCTTCAGTTCTGGGTTCCTACTAACCATTTTTCTGCAAACGTCCTTCGCGAATAGTCAACATAGCGATAATGCTCAGGGCAACTCAGAAAATGTTGGTTGGCCGTTTCATGGTTTGGACCAATTTGAAACCCGCCACTCTCTCCTCACTCAGATAGACTCCTCCAATCTAGACAAGCTTGGATTGGCTTGGTCCGCGTCACTTGATAGTAAGCGCGGGATAGAAGCGACCCCACTGGTGGTTGGGGGGCGAATGTACGTAACGTCTACTTGGAGCAGAGTATTTGCGTTAGACGCCAAGACCGGGGCGCGTTTATGGGAATTCGATCCAAAAGTACCCAAAGCTTGGGCCCAAAAGGGTTGTTGCGATGTTGTTAATAGAGGTGTGGCGATTCATAACGAACAGCTTTTCGTAGGAACTTTTGACGGGAGATTAATTGCATTAGATGTCGACGATGGCACGGTCAATTGGGAGGTCAACACAATTGATAGAGAAAAGCCTTACACCATTACTGGCGCGCCGAGGATAGCTGGAGACGTCGTGCTTATAGGCAACGGGGGGGCTGATTTTGGAGTGAGAGGGTATCTGTCCGCCTATGATTTAGTGACGGGGGAACTCAAATGGAGATTTTTTACCGTTCCTAAAAGCTTCGACGGACCCCACGAACACCCGGAATTAGAAATTGCCGCCCCAACTTGGGATCCTGAGAGCGCTTGGGAGTATGGGGGCGGTGGTACTGTGTGGGACAGTATGGCGTTTGATGCGCAGACCAATCTGATCTATGTTGGCACCGGAAACGGCTCACCTTGGCCTAATTTTGTGCGCAGTCCCGCAGGCGGCGACAACCTGTTTCTCTCTTCCATTGTGGCGCTTGATGCGGATACGGGTAGGATGGCCTGGTACTACCAAACTACTCCGGGCGACAGCTGGGACTACACGGCTACCCAGCACATCATTCTGGCCGACATATTATGGGATGGGGATGAGAGGCAAGTCTTATTCCAGGCACCAAAGAACGGCTTTTTTTATGTCATCGACCGTGTTACCGGGGAACTTCTGTCAGCTGATAAGTATGTGCGTGCCACTTGGGCTAGCCATGTGGATGCCAAAACTGGGCGTCCAGTGCTTACTGATACGGCGGACTATAGCGAGCGGGCGAGCGTCGTGTTTCCCGCAACTCTTGGTGGGCACAATTGGCATCCAATGTCCTATGATCAAGCGAATGGTTTAGTTTTCATACCAGCTCAAGACGCTGCTACTTATTTTTCACCAGACAAGCTTTCAATTTTGTTGGAGACAGACCACGAGACCACTTCGGAACAAGTGGTACCTGATCCCTGGGTCGGTTTCTCAATCTTATTGGCGTGGGACCCGAGCGCAAGAAAAGTCGTCTGGAAAAAGGTTTATCCAAACTTTGCAAATGCGGGCGTTTTATCCACTGCTTCAAACTTGGTGATACAGGGCGATGCTGACGGGTATCTAAATTTTTACGACTCACTCTCTGGCGAGTTGCTACGGAAGATCTTCCTTGGAGTTGGTGTGGTGGCGCCGCCAATAGCGTATCAAATAGAAGGTGAAGAGTATTTGGCGATTGCTGCAGGGTGGGGCGGAGCGAACTTTGTTCTAGCCGACGATAGCATTGCGGCTAGAAAGTATCCCAACGACGGAAAAGTTATTGTTTTGAAGCTCGGTGGGTCTGATATGCCGAAACCGAAAGAGGAGAGGTATGTCTCGCAGGCACGTGGCGGGAATAAGTACGTTCAACTGGGCGGGAATCAAATTCAAGGCAAGCAGATTTATAACACTAACTGCGGGGCATGCCACGGGTGGTTTGGTCAGACTGGCCTGCTTCCAGATCCGAAATATTTTGGTTTGTTGGATCGCACATACATCGAAGACGTGGTGATTCACGGTGTTTTAAAAGAAAAAGGGATGCCCTCCTTTAATGGCAAATTAGATGACGAGGGTTTTGAAGCTCTGTTGTCATATTTGGATGCAATCGCCTATAAAGATGCCAAAGCAGACAGTTCTCCGAGCAAATGAATCTTTCATTTGACTTAAATGACCCCCACCTAATTGAAGATCCCTATCCAATCTACTCGGCTTTTCAACAGAAGCGCCCCGTTTTTTTCGCCCAGTTTGGCGGTGAGAGAGTCTTAGTAGTCACCAAGTTTGATGATGTTGCTGTAATACTTAACGATCGAGAAACGCGAGTTAACCGACCCGGGACAACGGTACCCGAAATTTTTGCAGGCAGTGCCTCAGAATCGTTATGGGAAAATTCAATCTCCAGAATGGATCCGCCGGTGCATACGAAAGTAAGGCGTACGGCAGGCAATCACTTTAGTCAAAAAAACGTTAGTAGCTTCAAAGTAATCGTAGACGAAGTAACCGCGGAAGTTTTCGATGAGATCACCACCAAAAAGATTGAGGTTGTCAAATCTATATCCAACGAGATACCAATGCGTGTGATTTGTCGACTGTTGGGAATTCCTATCCAGGACGGCCGCCAACTCCTTAACGTCACTAATTCTTTCCTTAAAATATTTTTACCTATCAACGCCTCTCGAATCACAGCGGAAGAAATCAACGCAGCTAGCCGCACGTTTATAGATTATTTTCAAAAATGCGTGAAATCGAGCAGCGACCGTAATCGCGATGACTTGATCTCTCAACTAACTTTTGGACCACTGCAAAACGGAGACATCTCCCTAGCTCAGTTAGTTGGCTTGTTACGCGGTCTGTTTACAGCAGGGTATGAAACGACGGCGGCAGGGATTTCTGCCAGCTTCCATGCTTTCGCTAGCTATCAGGAGCAATTTCAGCTGTTACGGGAGGACACTTCGTTAATAGCTAACGCTGCTGAGGAAATTTTGCGCTGGGAAACTCCAGTTCAAGCCATCCTGCGGTACTCTGCCAGAGAAGTGAATCTTTCTGATGCTTTGGTTAGTCCTGGACAGGCAGTTTTGTTGCTAACTGGAGCGTCCAATAGAGACCCAGCTCGGTATACCAACCCCCAAAATATAGACATACGCCGTGAGGTTGGTGACCACCATGCTTTTGGCGGTGGTAGGCACTTTTGCCTTGGTAGGAGTTTGGCAAAGTTAGAGATGGAGGCAGTATTTAGAGAGATGACAGAGAGGTATTCGCAATTCAGACAACCCTCAAACCTCAGTAGACGACAAAACTTACAGTTCCGATCAATTACGTATTTGCCGATTGAGTTGACTGGTCACTGAATCTCACACTAGCGAAATGCTGTTGCCATCAGTCGTTGGTAAATATCCGACTATCGATTTAGTTTCCAAATACTCCAGTAGTCCCTCAACCCCCCACTCCCGACCATTGCCTGATTTTTTGTAGCCACCGAGTGGCGCCATAGGGTCGATTGCCGCTCCGTTGACAAAAACGCTGCCAGTGCGCAACCGCCTGGCGATAGAAATCGCTGTCTCGTGGTCGGATGCTCCGACGTACCCAGACAGTCCGTAGTCACTGTCATTGGCGAGCGAAATTGCGTGGTCCAAGTTGTCGTAGGGAGTGATACATAGCACCGGCCCGAATATTTCTTCTCTCGCAATCATATGCCGATTGTCCACTTCTGAGAAAATGGTTGGTTTCACGAAGAAGCCCCTGCTCAGATTATCCGGCCGGCCTAGCCCTCCTGTGAGCAACTTAGCCCCATCCTTAATTGCCCGCTCAATCATGTTCTGGGTTTTGGTGAATTGCTGGAGATTCGCGACTGGACCCATGGTGACATCTGGGTTTCGGGGATCACCGACCAATGCAGCTTCCGCTACTCGTGCCGCGATTACCTCGGCGTCAGAGAGTCTCCATCGGGGAACTAACAGTCGGGTGGGTGCAGCGCAAGATTGTCCAGAATTTATTAAGACCAGAGAGACACCGGCCTCAACTCCCTCTTCAAAGCTTCCGTCGTCTAGGACTATATTTGCCGATTTTCCGCCGAGTTCAGTAGTGACTCTTTTAATTGAATCGGCAGCTACTTTAGAAATATCAATGCCGGCTCGGGTGCTGCCGGTAAAAGAGATCATATCCACCATAGGGTGTTTAGCTAGCGAGCGTCCTGCTATCTCACCGGTACCGTGCACCATGTTGAAAACGCCGGGTGGAAGGTCTGCTGCCGCGAAAATTTCAGCAAGAATGGTCGCTGAGATAGGACTGTACTCACTAGGCTTCCAAATCAAGCTGCACCCTGCTGCAATGGCAGGAAATGCCTTGCAAGCGAATTGGTTCACAGGCCAGTTCCAAGGAGTGATCAGACCACACACTCCAATCGGCTCTTTAACTACACAAGTACTGCCGCGCACCTCTTCAAACGAAAAGTCTGATAATAAAGCCAAGGTGCTCTGTATGTGCAGTACCCCCGTGGGGGCCTGAATACCCTTCGATAGCTCAAGCGGAGCCCCCATTTCAAAAGTAATTGCTTCCACAATTTCGTCAAATCGTTTCGCATACTCCTTTTCCAATCGTCTGAGTATTTGTATGCGATCTTCAACAGTGCTTTTTGCAAAGGTTTCAAAAGCCACTTTGGCCGCAACCGCAGCTTTTCCGATATCTGCATCCGTGCCCAGCGATACCGTGCCGATGGGGGATTCAGTACTAGGATCGATAATAGTTTGGACTTCGGTGCCGCTCGGCTCAACCCACGTGCCGTTTATGAAGAACAAATTGCAGGAATTCATCTCACTCGGAGCATCAGTAAGACCAGGCATGGGCATTCAGAAGGGATGCGTTTAATGCCGCTAGATTGCTTTTGCAATCCGAAATCAGAGAACTGATATCGTGATCGAAGCTCAGTAAAAAAGGGTTAGGCGCATAATGCTGCTCTGCGTTCTGGACGCTTGCCCACTCACACATCAATAACCACTCTGGTTGAGATGAGGGAAACAGAGGATGTTTCCCTTCTTGTTTTAGCAATCTTACTCGAATTAAACCGCTCTCGGACTGCGATATGTGCTCGTAGTAGCTGTTTGCCCAGTCTCGTAAAATCTGGTCGTCTTCCCGTGAAAAGTCGAAGCAACTTGTTGAGATCACTGGGCACTTCACTGCTCGAGACCAACAGGGACTGTTGCCGCTACGTTGCTCATTATTCGAAAGTTTATCCAGTAGAAGCGTTTGACAATAAGTGGTGTTGGAATGGTTGCTGATCTTGTGTAGCACCTCATTTACCAGCTGCTCATCCTTTTTGCGCACACTTTGGTAGGCCGCTGTTGAGAATATATCTATGTCAGCAATCTCATAAACATTACAAATTAATGGTCCGCCCCTAATCGAATGATAGGCATTGCAACTGAAAAAGCCGGAAGCGATTAAGTCTGGACCGTGTCGAGTGTCGTACCACTTCACGAAGTCGCTAACGTACTCCATGTTAACGTCCATCCTCACTATGTATAAAAGCGGCAGCATGTCTTTGTTTCTGATTCTGGTTAACTAAGGCCCTTTCAG
Organism: Halieaceae bacterium; assembly: GCA_902520195.1. Taxonomy (GTDB): domain Bacteria; phylum Pseudomonadota; class Gammaproteobacteria; order Pseudomonadales; family Halieaceae; genus Luminiphilus. Next base: position 88,455 of record CABYND010000003.1, on the reverse strand, counting down.
CTAGGCACTGTAATATTTTTACTTGGGTAGCCAATAGCGGCACCGAAGTCACCAGCGGCCATCATAGCTGGAGATGCGTTAGCGAGTAACAATAAGGCGCCCTCGCGTTTTGATTCAAATTCCTCTAGCTGCTGCCCAGTGCCTGGACACAGAAGGGTCGCTATGGTGCCCGTATTAATGGTCTGACCTACAGCCGCAGTTGGATGGGTTGAAATCAACATGCCGGTCGTTGATGGTTGGTAAAGCGAGACATCTGTTCCCTCAATCAAAGGTACCTTTTTTGGTCCCGAAATTGCTCCACGCAATTGTCCTCGGTACTTTAAGACGTTCATGCAACCGTTTACCCCGACCTCACAGTCAGAAAGACTACCACCACCAAACTCCACAAGCATTGATTTGCCGCCGGCGTCTACAACTGCCTTTGATAGCTGTCCAGGTTGGGCTAAACCAGTTATCACTGGTGTGAAACCAAATGATGATGATAACTCTAAATTCCCGTAATCATAGGTGTACCACAATGACATTTGTGGAGTACCAGAGTGCAAATCAACCACGCAGTCTGATTCATTAAGTACGGTTTGCAAAACTTCGAGCGCTATTTGCCCAGTGAGAGGTCCATCACTTTTTCCCGGAAATGATCTGTTGAGATAGAGATGATCAGGGCTCACTCTTGTGCCAGTGTCCAACGCAAACGGATTCGCGGCAGGGCACAGCACAACCTTGCCATGAAGTTCATCTTCTTCGCACAAGCGTTTGGCTAAACGCCACAGAGCCAATGTGGCCAGGGGCTTATCGCCAAACAATCCCGCAACAAATACCGTTGTGGCTCCAGTTGATTTGCCCTCTAAAACCAGAAAGCGGACGTTATAGGGGGTGCCGTCAGCCCTGCATCCAATACTCCTATCAAAAGTTGCTAGCGTGGTCATTTTGCGTAAACAGGCATAACCTCTTCACCCACCTGAGAAATGGCGTCAAGCGTTGAACTCAAATCTGGGCCCTGAAAATGCCGCATCCTTATCATCAACTCTTCAGGCTGCAGTTCTTCTACCCACTCTCCGATTTGATTTAACCAAGTCTGAGTGCCACCACAGAGTACCCTGTCGGGCAAAACATGGTGGAGCTTAAGATCGTTAGAAGTGGGTACATCTCTCAGCCACGGATCATAGTCTTCATGGTAAGCATTACCGCGATCAAAATAGACTTTTGAGTAACCCAGCACATGCGGACCGTAAGCTTTCTCAGCCGCAGCGTCTGTCTTATCTATCCAGGCTTCCCGGAAAAGCACTATGCGAGGCTTTTTCCCAAGTGCTTCGCATTCATCGCGATACACTTTTGCGAGGTGGCTGATCCATTTACCACTGCGAATGGGATCGGTAATCCAGCCATCCGCGGTCCTTGCTGCGCGCTTTACACCAGGCACTGACCAAGCTCCGATAAAAACTTCCAAATTGTCTTCTCCGAGTGCAGCGTCTCTGGGTGGAACAGTGCCTGCCCAGGGATCGGGGATTTCCATTTTGCGTCCGTGACGATGTGCCTCAATGACTTCCATACCAATATCCATCCTAATCTTGCGCTCTCGTAAAGAGACACCAAACGGATCAAAGTCACCTTGAAAATAACCAATGCCCACAGTTAATCTGAATCTGCCGGGAAACATGGCGTCTACTAAACAGGCATCCTCGGCGATCCTTACTGGATGTTGGGTTGGGAGCACCGTTACGGAGGTTCCAAACTTGAGGTTTTCTGTCTCAGATAGGCCCAGGATGCAAGGCAAAAGCGCGTTTGTAGTGTAACTTGTATCACCTTGGTGCTTCTCTCCGGAGTAAGCCCCAAAAAAATTATATCTCTCAGCCGTTTGACATTCCGCTAAGAAACCAGGGATATCCAGGCTTCGCTTTCCATCAACAAGCTTTTGCATGGCGGGTGCGATACTAAATCTCATTTTCTGGTCCCTTTTTGTTTAGTTGAGGTCGCCGAGAGCCCCAGGGTTGAGCCGTTTCGAGCTGAGATGCAAGCTGCAACAACTTATCGTCTTTGCCGTACCCCGCCATAAAGTGCACGCCGATGGGCACATTCTGATCATTCCAGTGTAATGGCACTGACATGGATGGAATGCCAGCCTGATTAGATATTGCGGTAAAAGGAATGAAGTTGAAGACTGCCTGTAGATACGCGTCTACATCATTAGAACTAGTGTCAAGGGTGCCTAAGACTGGTGGTGGTGTGGCTACAACTGGAGAGACTAACGCGTCGTATTTAGAGAAAAAATAACCAACATCTCTTCCCGCTCTATGCATGGTCCAAATAGCATGCGCCAGCTCAGACGCTGTTTTTTGGTGACCTATTGCTGCTAGGAACTTGATTATGGGCTCAATCTCCGATGGTTCTGGTTTTCTGCCAATCGTTGCCGCGTGGGTGTCGATGGCGGCCTGAACGTTGGCCGCAATAATCAGTGTATACGCACTAGCCACTGCACTAGAGTCGTATTCGGGACTTGCCTCCTCAACGTGGTGACCCAAATCGGTTAACAGCGTGACCGTTTCATTGACTGCCTTCATGCAATCTTGATGCACCGGCGCCCCATTTGGGGCTTTCGTTTGAACAGCGATCTTTAGAGGTCCCGGTGCCTGTGACGATAGCTCGACCAAAGAGGTTTCGAACTCGGGTCCATTGTAAGGATCTCCGATTGAGCGACCGCTTCCAATATCCATAAAGAGCGCGCAATCGCGCACGCTTCGAGTAAGCGAGTTTTCAGTACTCAATCCATTCCACGCCTCGCCTAAGTCGGGACCGGCGGCGATCAAACCACGGGAGGGTTTGAAACCAAAAATTCCGCAGCAAGAAGCAGGTATACGGATAGAACCGCCGCCATCAGATCCATGAGCAGCTGGGACGTAGCCTGCAGCCACTGCTGCAGCAGACCCCCCGCTGGAGCCACCAGCGCTCAGCTGTGTATTCCATGGGTTTTTGGTCGCTCCGAATAACGCTCCTTCGGTGCTTGGGCAGCAAGCGAATTCCGGAGTGTTGGTTTTTCCAAAGATCACAAGCCCTGATTCCTTGTACTTGGAGACCAGAGTTGAGTCATGATCAGGGATATAGTCTTTTAAAAACGCACTGCCGGAACTTGTGGGTACACCAGCGTAAGCTGCCCTAATGTCTTTGAGAAGAAAGGGCACCCCGGCAAGTGGTCCCTCTGGCAAACCATCCGCTATCGACCGCCTGGCAAGGTCGTACATCTCTGTGATGACTGCATTTATGTCGCTGTCAAATGCTTCCACTCTGTTGATGGCCGCGTCCAACAACTCGAGGGGCGAGACTTCTTTAGACTGAACTAGATAAGCTAAACCTATAGCATCGTAATTCCCGTATTCCTTCATAGACAAAGGTTCGCGAGTGTTGTCTTTCCGTTCAGTCTAGTACAACAGAAAACGATAAGCGAGCAACGACGTATGACTCTCTACAAGACAAGTGATCAGCTTCTAGAAGCACTCCCTTGTAATATTGCGCAATTTTTTTAAGTTTTGTTAGACTCGCAGCTTAAGCTTCCGGAGCAGGATATAATTATGAAGAAGCGTTGTGGTGGTGTTTTAGCAGTTACGGTTGCCATTGTTGTGACGACTGGTGCGACAACAACTAGTGCGCAACTCGAGGAAGTAGTGGTTACTGCTCAGAAGAGAGCAGAGTCGATGCAGGACGTAGGAATTTCAATCTCAGCATTTTCCGGAAAAGATCTGCGAGATCGTGGCATTGATGACATTACGAACTTAGATGAGATCGTGCCAAATCTTAGAATTCAGGCGGGCTCGGGGAAGGGGGGGGCTGTCCCGAGGTTCTCGCTGCGCGGGGTGGGTTTTCAAACGGATCCCACTACCGTTTCGAGCTCTCCGGTAGCCATTCATGTCAATGAGATACCGTATCCTTATCCAATTGTAGGACTGAATTACCTTTTCGATTTAGAACGTGTTGAAGTCTTGCGAGGACCTCAGGGAGATTTGTTTGGGCTAAATACTACTGGCGGCACTATAAATTTCATAACCGGCAAACCCACAGAAGACTTCGAAGCCTCCATATCGCTGGAAGCTGGGCGTTTCGAACATACTAAAGCTGAGGGCTACGTTAGCGGTGCGCTATCAGACTCTGTTCGCGGGCGATTAGCATATTCTCGATTAGAGCGAGGTGAAGGCTTTCAAACAAACAGCTTCACTGGTGAGAAATTGGGAGAGGCCGAGAAATGGGGAATACGAGGGACGCTTGAATTTGATCTGTCTGATGAAGCGACAGCTATTCTGTCCGCTCATCACACCGTGAATGAATCCGATGCTCTTGCGGCTAGACCGCTTACAACGACTTGGGGGCTGGGGTTTTGGCTGTTGGGTGACCCCTCGCAACTTATACCGGGCACCACACAATCCAATTCAGTGGGTTATGGCCCAGATGTTTTTTACCCAGACAGAGATCCGTTCGTAGATCGCGAGAGCACCGGCGCTTCACTGCGTTTAGATTGGGACTTGGGCGGCATGACGTTGACCTCTATAACGGGCTACGAGGATTTCGCCCGGTCAGATATGATCGACCCTGATGGCTCCAATTTTAAGTATTTTAATTATATTTTTCAGAGTGATATAGAGGCTTGGTCAACTGAGTTAAGGCTAGCCTCTGACGATGAGTCTGACCTCAGTTGGCTGCTTGGTGCGAGCTATGCCGACGACACAACGGTTCAGCTCAGTGCTTTCGATGCGCGCGACGAGACAACTTACCCTGGAATTGGAATGCAAAACCCTACTCAGAAGCGCGATGTTTGGGCTGTATTCGGGCACATTGAGTTTGCTTTGACAGATGAGTTGGCACTGATCGCAGGTCTCAGGTTTACGGATGAGACCAGAAGTCAAACGCAGCAAGGTACTTTTCAGGCAGGTGATGGATCAGGACTGGTCGCCGCTATTACTGGTTTTCGTCCTGGGCCCACACTTACGACACCCGGTGACACATTAACGGGGGCAAATTTTGCTTGTTTTGCGACGGGCAACCCCGCTGACTGTCAACCTGGTCCGCCTGGAGGTTACGCAGACTCGGCTACTTATGACGACTTCTCGGGAAAGCTTGGGCTGAATTACCAAATGAGTGACGATTGGTTGCTATATGCTAGTTTCTCCAGAGGCTTCAAATCCGGTGGTTTTGCCGATAACGCTGCCTCAAACAGAGCAACTTTTGCACCCAACAAAGCAGAGTACCTCAATGCATTTGAGGTCGGTGCCAAGGGGCAAATAGACGACACTTTCCGACTCAATGCTTCGGTGTACTTTTACGATTATGAAGATCAACAAGTGGTCGACGCCATTGTAGATCCATTGATAGGGCCAATTTTGGCAATTGTAAATGCGCCCGAAACTGAGATTTATGGTTTTGAGGCGGAAGTTTTGTGGGCGCCCATGGACGGATTAACGATAATCCAGAACCTCGGCTACAGTCATGGTGAGTACACAACTTTCAGTCGGGTAAACCAGACCGCAACTAGAGCCCAAACTCTCAGCGAGGACTGGGATGGATTTTTTACTCCTGTCTACAATGACTCAGCGGGCCAAGATATTGGGTTTCCTGAGTGGCAATATTACGGTGCGATAAATTACGAATGGACGTTGGAACAGCTTGGGGCTGGTTATATCGCCAGCGCAACGTTTGATTACTCCTACCAAAGCGAGACTCTCACAGGTGACACGTATGTGGGAGCGGTGGATGCTACAGAAACCGGTTTGCTTGATGTGGGTTCATACTGGATAGCAAACCTGCGACTTACATTGGCTAACATTGATAGCTGGGAATTGACACTATTTGCGCAAAACGTGTTCGATGAAGAATATGAGCAGTATAGGGAGGCTGTGAATTCATCAAACATGGCGGTAGACGGCATGCCGCGCCAGTGGGGAGTGAGATTTACAAAAGACTTCTGAGCGTTTTGGCAGATTTGCCAAGGCTTTGCTCTGGCTCTGTGGAGTGCACAAGTGTGGCAGCACAAATTTGGTTTGTAGGGGACACCAGCAAATATTACGTCTCCAGCGGCGTGTAGTGCCGTATCCAACATAATAAGCATTTAGGTTGTGCGACTTAAGTAAGGAGAAAGAGAGGTTGCTGCGAGATCTCGACGCGGTCGAGGACGTGGCAGCATGTTTCTCAGTTCAAAATGATCCTAAATTCGCCTCGAGGTGGAGGCTTAAAATGGCCTGTTGAGGTGATTTCCGAGCGGTGGGCAATTTGTAATTCTGCTCACAAGGTTATCATGGCGGGAGTGCTATTATGCGCAGACGTGACAGCAAAGCGTCTTCGGTGTTAGCCCGCAGTTGATTAAATCGCCGTCCAGCCACCGTCTACCGAGAACAACATGCCGGTGACAAAGCTCGACGCTTCACTCGCCAGCCAAATGGCAGCCTTGGCAACATCTTCTGGCGTGCCTAGGCGATTCATCGGGTGACGGCTTGCAAGGTGCGCGCGATCTTCCTCTGGGACGGACTCCCTAAGCAGTGGCGTTTCGATAAAGCCCGGGCAAATCGCATTGATGCGGATGCCGGACTTACCATATTCCACCGCCGTGTTGCGAGTCAGGCCGCCCACGGCATACTTTGAGGCGACATATAGTCCCGCACCGGGGAAGGTGGTTTTGCTCAGCGCCGAGGCCATGTTGATGATGTGCCCTGAGCCGGCAGGCGACATTACCTTGAGGCTCTCGCGCATGCAGAGCCAAACCCCCTTGAGATTAATGCCCATGAGTCGATCGTAATCAGCCTCGTCGGTCTCCTCTAGCGGCACCAGCGGCGAGCCGACGCCTGCGTTGTTGAGCACAATATCCAGTGCCCCCAGCGCTCTCACGCTGTTCGCGAAGAAGTCTTCTACCGCATCGGCCTTGGCCACGTCACACAGCTGGCAATAGTGGGCCCCGCCAATGGCGGTGAGCGATGCCAGTGCTTCATCCAGTCGCGCCTGTTCCACGTCACAAATGGCGACATCCGCGCCGGCAGTCACAAACGCCTCTGCACAAGCTAGGCCAATGCCGGCGCCTGCGCCGGTGATCAGTATTTTTTTGCCTTTCAGAGACAGCTCCATCACATCCCCCTAATTCAATCCGACTCAAGAGAATACTCGGGTTGCTCCTCGCGCGCTAAGTGATTAGGCAAAGACGGAGAGTTCCAATTAGACTTCGCCCATGCATTACGACGTGTTTAATGGCGACGCTGACGGCATCTGTGCGCTGCTGCAGTTACGGTTGGAACAGCCGCTGGTTTCGACGCGCATTACCGGCATCAAACGCGATATTGCCTTGTTGGAGAGGGCGCACGCGGAGCCGGGTGACTCCCTAACAGTGCTCGATATCTCTATGATCAAAAATAGCAACGCGCTCAGGCAGTTACTCGATAAAGGCGTCGTTGTGGATTACATTGATCACCACGCTGCCGGTGAGATCCCCGATCACCCCAATCTTACCGCTACTATCAGCGATGCCCCTGAGGTGTGCACCACTTTATTGGTAAATGGGCGTCTACGCAGTGCCCGGGTTGAGTGGGCGATTACGGGTGCTTTTGGCGACAATCTGGATGAGCCGGCCCAGCGCCTTGCCGATAAATCAGGGTTTCAGGCGTCGCATATTGCAGCGCTAAAGGAATTGGGCGTCTGCATCAACTACAATGGCTACGGGCTGTCGTTGGATGACCTGCACTTTCACCCCAACGTCCTGTACGAGAGCTTGTTCGAGGCAGAGCGGCCGCAGGCGTTTCTCGATTCGCCGACCTTTCGCCAGCTTCAGCAAGGCTACCAACAGGATCTCGCGGCGTCTGCAGCGCTGACACCTGTGGTCGAGGAGCCAGCATTTGCTGTGTATCAGTTGCCTGATGCAACGTGGGCACGACGTGTCAGCGGTGTGTTTAGCAACGACCTCGTGCGTGCTTTCCCTAGGCGAGCGCACGCGGTGCTGACCGAGCGCGACGACGATTCTTTTCTTGTCAGTGTAAGAGCGCCTTTTGATCGACGCACGGGCGCAGAAACTGTCTGCTCACAGTTTGAAACGGGTGGTGGCCGTCAGGCAGCGGCAGGTATTGACCGTCTGCCGGCTGATGAGCTCGGTCGCCTGGTGAATGCACTGGCCGCCGAGTACAGAGGTCAGCCTTGACTGCCTCAGGCAGCGCTTTTGCTGAAGGACAGCTCCGGGAAGCCGCCGTCTGCTGACTCTCGCAACTTGTCGTAGTAGATGTGTGCGCCACCAAAGTAGACTAGCACCCGCGGCTTTCTCTTCTCGAGGTTGGCGCCCATCATCCATGAGTTCACCTTATCTCCCTGGGCCATCAGCGTTTGCTCGTGAATTTCGGCAGTGTGCGCTGACCACTCGTCTTCTGCTTCCTGGCTTGGCTGGAAGAGGTCATAGCCCTCCGACTCCATCTTTTGGATGCAGTCCGCGATGTAGGCTACGTTCTGCTCGATGGATGTTGGCAGGTTAGCGAAGGGTGCCTGAGGGCCGGTAATCATAAAGAAGTTGGGGTAGCCTGCGGCGTAGACGCCCATAATGGACTTGGATTCGTCGTCCCACTTCTCGCGCAGCGTGTGCCCGTCGCTGCCGCGAATGTCGATCGCTTCCAGCGCTCCGGTGTAGGCCTGAAAGCCGGTTGCCAATACGATGATGTCAAACTCGAACAGATTCTCGCTGGTCTGAATGCCGGTTTCGGTGATCTCCTGGATCGGCTCACGATCTTTGATGTCGACCAGCTTGACGTTGTCGCGGTTATAGGCCTCGTAGTAACCGTGGTCCAGAGGCGGGCGCTTTGCAAAGAGCGGATAGCCCTTGGGTGTCAGCAACTCGGCCAGCTCGGGATCGCTGACCTTCTCTTTGATTTTGCTGGTGATGAAGTCAGAGGCCATTTGGTTCGCCTCGGCGCTACCCAGCAGATCGTCGAAGGTTTCGAATACCCAGCGGAAGCTGCCGTTCCAGTGCTCTTCAAAGATGCGTTGGACCTCTTCCGGTGGGGTATCGACGGCATTGCGCCCCGGGGGTTGCTCAAAGGCCATGCCGAACATGTGGTTGCGCGCTTTGGCGATGATTTCGTCGTAATTGTCTTTGATCTCTTTTTCCCACTCAGGCGTCATGTCCTTTTGCATAGCGGGCAGCACAAAGTTGGGTGTGCGCTGGAATACCGTGACCTGCGCGGCGGTTTTCGCGACCTCGGGTAACATTTGTACCGTGGTGGCACCCGCACCAATGATGCCGACGCGCTTGCCTGCCACGTCGAGGCCTTCTGGCCATCGGGAGGAGTGGAAGATCGGACCATTAAAGCGGTCCTGTCCAGCAATGTTGGGCAGCACGGGCTGCGAAATCATGCCCATGGCGCTGACAAAGTACTTGGCGGTGTGGGTTTCTCCCCCCTGGGTGCGGATATTCCATAGGCCGGTTTCGTTGTCGAACTCGGCGCTCTCGACTTCGGTGTTCAGTTGGAACATGGGCCAGAGTGAAAACTTGTCCATGACAAATTTCAGGTAGTTTTGTGTCTCTTCCCAACCCGAGTAGCGTTTGCTCCAGGACCACTCTTGCAGCACCTCTTTTGAAAAGGTTAAGCAGTAGTAATAGGACTCGCTGTCTGTGGCTGCCCCGGGGTATTTGTTCCATGCCCAAGTGCCGCCCACATCGCTGGCCCGATCAAATACCTTGACGTTAAAGCCCGCTTCTCGAAGGTGGTAGCTCAGCGATATGCCGGCAAAACCCGCGCCAACGGCGATCACATCGTAGTCTGCAGAATGGTTGCTGCTCATAAAAATTCTCCTGCTCCCCGGAAACCCTGCCCAGAGGTCGATACTCCAGTACACTCATGTTGATTGCGACCAGCGGTTGCTCCGCCGTTTTTCTTGTCTTTGGGCTCTTGTCTCAAGCCAGTCTGAGCTAAACTTACTTGTGTTCAGCAAGTCGCCGATACCACTATCGCCAAGGCTCTGAACCTTGTCAACGATGTCGCCACAATAGAGGTTATGAATATGTCTTCCAATACAACACCATCGATCGGAATCGTCGGTGGCACTGGTGATCTTGGCCGTGGCTTGGCCCTGCGTTTAGCCAAAGCCGGGCATGATGTGCTGGTGGGTTCCAGAAAACCGGAGCAGGCGGTTGAAGCGGCCGAGGCGCTTACGGCGGAGCTCGCCAGTCGTGGTGTTGCACATCAGCCTATTGAGGGGTTGGATAACGTAAGTGCTGCAGAGCGGGGTGACATTGTCTTTGTGACGGTGCCTTTTGGTGCGCACACCCCCACGTTGGAGAGCATTAAGAACGCCGTGCAGGGTAAAGTAGTGGTAGACGTGACTGTGCCGTTGGTGCCGCCGCGGGTGGCGCGAGTGCAATTACCTCCAGAGGGCAGCGCTGGCATGATTGCCCAGACGCTACTGGGGGAAGAGGTGCAGGTGGTCAGTGCGCTACAAAATGTGGCGGCGGCGCACTTACAGGCCGATATGGATATTCCCTGCGATGTGCTGGTCACCGGCAACGAAAAGACTGCGCGCCAGAGTGTGATCGATCTGATCGAGGCCATGGGGATGCGTGGCTTCCATGCAGGACTCATCCACAATGCCGCAGCGGCAGAGGCGCTCACCTCCGTGCTGATCAATATCAATAAACAGTACAAAACCCATGCCGGGCTCCGCTTGACGGGTATCGAATGACCCTGTGAAACCCGGCGCGCTGCATCTAACCCCGCTGCGGGACTTCCCCGCCGTTCTGGCGGGGGATGCGCTGGGCGAGCTCGTCGTTGCAGCGACACGCGCTCAAGATATAACGCCTGATGCCGGTTCGGTCTTGATCGTCGCGCAGAAGGTGGTGTCCAAGGCTGAGGGGCGGCGGGTCAGACTAGCTGATGTCGACGTCACATCGGAGGCGCAGGCGCTTGCAGACCTGACGGGTAAGGACCCCCGTCTTGTCACACTCATTTTGAGTGAGTCGCGCTCGATTATTCGCACCCGCCCGGGGCTCATCATTGCGGAGCATCGCACAGGGCATATTTTGGCTAACGCAGGCATCGACGGATCGAATGTCGGTGACACAGGTGGTTCCGACGGAGAGAGCGTGCTCCTTTGGCCGGACAATCCGGATGCCAGCGCACACGCGCTGGCGCGACACCTTGGCGAGGCATTCGGTTTGCCCGTGCCGGTCATCATCAGCGATAGTCTGGGGCGGCCCTGGCGGATGGGCACTGTCGGCTTTGCCATCGGCGTGAGTGGTTTTGAGCCGATCTGGGATCAGGTTGGGGAGCGGGATCTTGATGGTCGGATGATGCAGGTCACCGCGCCTGCTATTGCCGATGCGCTCGCGGCGTCGGCGTCGCTGGTTCAGGGTGAAACCGATCAGGGTCAGCCGGTGGTGTGGGTGCAAGGGTGTCATCTGCGTTTGTCGGAGAATGCCTCTGCCCAACAATTACTGCGACCGCTTGAGCAGGATATGTTTCGCTGATGGGTGACGTGCCGAGTGCAGCACGCAACGCCCCGCTGGTATTACTGAGTGGCGGGGGTGGCGGCGCCCGACTCGCCGCGGGTTTGTCTCAAGCTCCTGCCGAAAGGCCACTGCTCGTGGTTACCAATACCGGTGACGACTTCGAGCATTGTGGCCTCTCGATCTGCCCGGACACTGACAGTGTGCTTTACGCCGTCTCCAAGACGATCGATCCCCAGAGAGGCTGGGGCCGCGCAGAGGAGAGCTGGTCGGTGTTCGAGGCGCTCAAAAATCTGGGTGGCCCGGACTGGTTTCAGTTGGGGGATAAGGATCTCGCCCTGCACTTGTCCCGCTCCGCCATGCTGGCGGCAGGAGAGGATGTTGCGGGTGTAACCACGGAGCTGGGAGATCGATTGGGTGTGCCGCCTCACGTCACGGTGGTCCCCGCCACGGCGTCCCCAATCAGAACCCACGTGATCAGTGACCAGGGCAAGATGGCTTTTCAGGAATACTTTGTTGCGCATCGCTGCACACCCGTTCTCCGTCATGTCGTATACGAGGGGATTGACTCGGCTTCGCCTGCAGAGCGACTAAGCAAGGCGCTGGATGACGTCGGCACGGCAGGGACAGATGTCGTGCTCGGTCCTTCGAATCCGTTCCTGAGTATCGCGCCGATTCTCGATATTCCCGATATGCAGGGATTGTTGCGCCACGCTGCCCGTCGTGTGGTCGCGGTATCGCCGATTATCGGTGGGCAAGCGCTGAAGGGTCCGACCGGCAAAATCATGTCAGAGCTGGGTCTGGAGGTATCCGCAGCCGGGTGGACCCACTGGATGAGCGAGCATTACCCAGGATTGGTCGACGTGTGGGTGTGGGACGAAACCGATCAGCTAGCGGCGGGCGATCTACGCGCCGAGGGTGTGGACATCCGGACGACGTCGACAGTGATGTCAGATCCCGCGCGCGCTGCGGCATTTGGTGACTGGTTGTTAAGGATTTGTGAAGTTGACCATTGAAGCAGTGGTGGCGCTGAAGACACTTTCACAGAGCAAGCGGCGCTTGTCTGCTGTGCTGAACGATGAGCAACGCTCTGACCTGGTAGAGGCGATGGCGCAAGATGTGCTGTCGTGTCTCATGAGGCATCCCGAGATTGATGCTGTGCACGTCGTGTGTGGCGAGGGATGGATGCGCGACGTCTTTCCCGAGGGGCCTCTGGTAGTGTGGCAGGAATCCGAAAGCCACGAGCACGGTCTTATTGCCGCGCACGAAATGGTCGCCGTGAGGACAGAGGCCGAACGACTGCTCTTCATCCACGCTGACTTACCGTTTCTGGGTCAGGAGGATATCTCTGCTGTGATCGCCGCATCGGTCGATCATCACGCGGTGTTCAGCCCAGATTTCACAGAAACGGGTACCAACGCCGTACTCCGTTGGCGCGATCAGTCAGTGCCGCTTTGTTTTGGTGAGGACAGTTTCGCGCGCCATCAGCAGGCAGCCAAAGCTGCCGAAACCCGGTGGCGGGTCGTGCGTGCCAGCGGTGTGGCGAGGGATGTCGATGAGCCAGAGGATCTGGATCGGTTGGACGCCGATGACCCCGACCTCGGCGAGTCAACGGTTCGCTGGTCGGTGGCTACCAACATCAATGTGTCATTGAGCGCTACCCATCGGGCCTCCTAAGGCTGTACAGTAGCCGAACTATGGGGGCACAGCATAACGAGTGGTATGCGGCGCGATCGATGGTTGCGCTCGCAGATGGGAGTGACGTGGTCGAGATGGACGACGTCCTCATGGCGCGTGCTCGTAGCATTCGAGACCGCCATTATGGTCCCCGCATTACCTACAGCCCCAAGGTCTTTATCCCCGTCACACGGCTCTGCAGAGATGTGTGCCACTACTGCACATTCGCGAAAACACCCTCTCAATTGAGCGCGCTGTATCTGGAGGTGGACGAAATTATCGCCACCGTCCGTGAAGGTGCCCGTGCCGGGTGCCGAGAGGTATTGCTGACGCTGGGTGAGAAGCCTGAGTTACGGTATCGCGCAGCGAGGGAATGGCTTCAAGCGGCGGGTTTCGATAGCACCGTGGACTATGTGGCGGCGGTCGCGCAGCGCGTGCTCGACGAGACGGCACTGTTACCCCATATCAATGCCGGCACCCTGACTCGCAGCGAACTGCAAACATTGCGGCCGGTTGCCGCATCGATGGGGGTTATGCTCGAGAGCGGCGCCCTGCGACTGACCGAGCGTGGCGGGCCTCACTTTGGATCTCCGGATAAAAGGCCGTTTCGTCGTTGGTTGACCCTTGCCCGGGCGGGCGCGCTGCGGGTACCGATGACTACGGGCTTGTTGGTCGGCATCGGAGAGACACGCGAAGAGCGAGTCAAAGACCTGCAGGGGATCGCCCGACTTCACCACCGCTACGGTCATATTCAGGAGGTTATCATTCAGAATTTCTGCGCCAAGCCCGGGACGTTAATGGCCGATGCGCAGGACGCAGCTTTGTCAGAGTTGCTGTGGACCATTGCGCAGGCGAGGGTGATTCTCCCAGCCGATGTCAGCGTGCAGGCACCACCGAACCTGAGTCCGGGGCAGCTGGGTCGGTTGATTGAGGCGGGCATTAACGACTGGGGTGGTGTTTCCCCGGTCACGCCGGATTACGTCAACCCCGAGGCACCCTGGCCTAGCCTGTCTGCACTGCGCGCGGCAACGGCGGAACAAAAGAAGCACCTGCTGGCCCGCTTGACCGTGTATCCGCAGTATCTCGCCGCGCCTCGGTGGCTGGATCGGGACGTCAGACGCCGATCACTCGAGTGGGCAGACGCGGAGGGGTTGGTGCGCGATGACGCCTGGCGAGCGGGTGTGTCTGAGCAGCCACCCCAGCCCACTGCGCTTGTCACACAGAGAATGGATCCTGCGGTAACAGAAGCACTCGATGCCTGTTTATGCGGTGAGGCGGTCGACACCGACGGCATGCTGGCGCTGTTCAGTGCGCGAGGAGCGGACGTCGAGGCGGTTTGCGCGGCGGCAGACGCGCTACGCCAGACGCAGGTGGGCAACGTGGTCAGTTATGTGATCAACCGCAACATTAACTACACCAACGTGTGCCATTACAGCTGCCGATTTTGTGCATTCTCAAAAGGGGGCGGTGAGGTTGCTTCCGGCCGCACTGCCTACGACCTCGATGGTGCGGAGCTGTACAGACGGGTTCAGGAAGCGGCCGCGCTGGGTGCGACAGAAGTATGTTTGCAGGGGGGCATTCACCCTGACTATACCGGGCAGACCTATCTGGACATCATCGAGACGGTGAAGGCGGCTGCGCCTGATATGCATGTGCACGCTTTTTCTCCGCTGGAAATCGATCAGGGCGCCAAGACTTTGGGCTTGTCGTTGGAGCGCTACCTCAGGCTATTGAAGGAAGCGGGGCTGGATTCATTGCCGGGTACAGCTGCGGAAGTACTCGATGAGGAGGTACGCGCGATGCTGTGCCCCGACAAGGTCACCAGTGCTCGTTGGCTGGAGATTATGGAGTGCGCTCATGAGGTGGGTCTGTTCAGCACCGCAACGATCATGTTCGGGCATGTTGACTCTCCGTCCGCATGGGTCACGCATTGGCAGCGGGTCATTGAGTTACAAAGGCGCACAGGCGGGTTTACCGAGGTCGTGCCGCTGCCTTTCGTCAGCGAGGGCGCGCCGCTGTATCGCCGCGGTGAGTCGCGTCCAGGGCCAACCTGGCGCGAAGCACGCCTGATGCACGCGGTACTGCGACTGATCATTGGGCATTTCATTCCCAACATTCAGGCCTCCTGGGTGAAGTTAGGGCGCGCTGGTGCCCTGGATATGTTATCGGCGGGAGCCAATGATCTGGGCGGTGTACTGATCAATGAGAGCATCACCCGGGCAGCCGGCGCGGCCCACGGCCAAATGTGGCATCCCGAAGCGCTGTCGCAGGCCATCGTGGGGGCAGGGCGCATCCCGCAACAGCGAAACACCCGATACGAGCCACTGCAGACCAGTAGCATTGATCTTCAGCCGGCCGCGATCCGCTGGGTCTGTGAGACGCCTGCGGGGCGGGAGGCCACCTCCAAAACCTCAGAAAGCGCCTGACGCGCAGGGGCTTGACGCTTGTTGTCGAATCTGGCTTGCTACCAACAAGCAAGAGGCATAAAGCAGGCGGCCTGATAGGGTTTCGAAAGCCTCTCTTATAATGAGTTATCTTGCAGAAAATAGCGGTTAATCGCCGCAGAAAGGGGGAGTATCGGTGAGCGATGAGTTAATTGCCCGCCTGGACCAACTGGAGTCTCGACACCACATCGAGGCGCTGGTCAGCAATTATTGTCACGGTTTCGACAAGCGAGACTTCGATCGGTTTTTGTCGATCTGGTGGGATGACTGCGTGTGGAAAATTGGTCCACCTTTTGGCGATTTTGCCGGTCACGATGGCATTCATGAGGCGGTATACGAGGTGCTCTGGCCTGCTTGGGTCCAATCGCAGCACGTGACGTCGAATTTGGTGGTGGAGTTCACCGGGCCCGATACAGCGACCGGGCTCTGCGACGTGGACTGTATGGGGCTGCTGACGGACAGCACCGAAGCCACCTTCGTCGGCGCCACCTACAAAGACAGCTACGCGCGACGTGACGGTATTTGGCGGATCTCCGAGCGGGAGGTCACCATCCATTATTTCAACCAATTCGCGGGCACGACACTTAGTGCTCCGGAAGGGTAGTTCTGCGTTGAAGAACTTAACGCCCAATAAATCAAAACAGCCACAACACATGAAGAGGGTAAAGCCATGAAGATAGGATCAAGACAGACTGTTCTGAGCGCTGCGGTATTGGCCGCTCTGGCGGCGCTGCCCGTTGCGCCTGTTGCGCTCGCGCAAGAAGGGTTGATGCTGGAGGAGGTCGTGGTCAGTGCGCGAAAGAGGACCGAAGACCTTCAGGACGTAGGTCTCTCGGTGAGTGCTTTGACCGAGACAGAGATCAATCGCACCTTTGCGCGCGACATCAGAGACCTCGCGTTTATCTCCCCAAACCTGATTTTCGACGACACCTCGCAGGGCCCGGGTGGTAACGCGGCGCTTTATATCCGCGGGGTCGGTGTGGCCGATGTGGAGAAAAACTTCGATCCTGCGGTGGGTGTCGAGATCGACGGCTTGTTCATCGGTGCGAACAGTGGCGCGATTTTGCGCAGCATCGATTTGGCATCAGTGGAGGTGCTCAGAGGACCTCAGGGTACCTTGTTCGGTCGTAATACGGTCGGCGGCACCATTCGCGTCGAGAGAACCCAGCCCACGGGTGAGCTCGGCGGCAAGGTGCGAGTTGGTTACGGGGACTATGACAACTACTGGTATGACGGAATTTTGAATTTCGGTGTTACAGACAATCTCGCCGTGAAGCTGAGTGCTGCCCGAAACAACCTGCGTGACGGCTACTACGAAAATGTCGCCCTGGGTCGCGATGAGGGCAAGATCGATTATCAGTCGTACGGGTTTAACGCGCTCTGGAACGCGACAGACAACTTTGAGCTGGAATACACCTATACCAACGAAGAGACGGATCAGGATACGCCGCCACTCCTCAATGTAGGGCAGCCCGATCAGTTGTTCTGTAGTGGATTTAACCTGTGCGCTCCTAGCGTCAACCTACCGACGACGGGTGATCGCTACAAGACCTCGCGCGTGATCTACGAGCCCACAACCTGGACAGAGTTTCCGCTACCGGACGGCATCGTGGTCTCCTCACCGGACGATCTGGCACTAAACACCGACGATGCCACATTTGACGCCGAGACCCACATCATCGAAGCGCGCTGGGACATCACGGAAAATCTCAGAATGAACTACATCTACGGTAGGTTTGAAACTGAGGAGACCATTGTGTCCAACTGGACGGCTGAAGAGCCGATGCTCTTCGGCACAGATCGACCCGCCGAGTATGAGCAGCAAAGTCACGAGCTGCGCTTTACTTATGATGCGGGTGGTGCCCTGAAGCTGGTGGCGGGCGTCTACGATTGGCAGTCTGAATACGACATTCGGCTGCGCAGCTGGATTACCTTTGTTGTCCCGGGCGTCGTTCTGGACATTCCCCAGTACACGCATCAGGAGACCGACTCGCGAGCGGCGTTCTTTGAGGCAGATTACGCCTTCAATGACAGCTGGACCTTGACGGTGGGCGGTCGATACACCAAGGATGAGAAGCTGACGCGACAGCGCGGTAACTTGCCCGCAGATGCTGATACTGACTGGAGCGAATTCACGCCTAAAGTGGGTCTGCGCTTTCGCTTGAATGACGATGCCATGCTTTATGCCACTTATTCGGAGGGCTACCGCAGCGGAGGATACAATGGCCGCGTCGACAGCTTTGAATCGGCGACCATCCCCTACAACCCGGAGTTTCTTGAAAATTACGAGGTGGGTTTCAAATCCGAGTTCGGTGGTGGTCGCTTCCGTCTGAACGGCGCCTACTTCTATATGGACTACAAGGACAAGCAGGAAGAAATCGGTCTGAAGTCTGATGGCGCTACCGGGCAAAGAATCTCAGTGTTCAATGCGGCAACCGCTACGATGAAAGGTATCGAGCTTCAAGGTCAGGCTCTGGTGAGTGAGGGTCTCACTCTGGCAGCTAATTTCGGTTACCTCGACTCGGAATATGACGAGTTCACCTTTGATTCGGGGTTCGGCATTGTCGATAACAGCGGTCTCGAATTCAGGCGTGCCCCGGAGTACACCGGCTCCATATCCGGAACCTATGAATGGGATATGGCGGGAGGCCAAGCTTGGATTCGCGGTGCCTTCCGTTTCATTGACGACTTATTCGTAGAGCAAACCAATAGAGCGGAGCTGAAGAACGGTAAACAGAACTATCTGGATGCGTCGATTAATTATCAGCGAGGTGGCGCGACATTTAGCTTGTTTGGCCGTAACTTAACTGACGAGGATGCGCTGGCGCATGGCCTCAATGTTTCTGGCTTGTGGTCCTATGCTACGCCGGTTGCTCCGAGAACCTGGGGAGTAGAGGTCGTGTACGATTTCGGTAATTAAAAGGCCGAGTAGCGTTTCACATAATCTGAGAGGCGCTCATTGTGAGCGCCTCTTTTGTTTTGGGCGTGTGCACTGACAGTGCCAAGCGAGAAATAAAGAAAACAAAAAGGGAGACCGGGATATGGGTCGCATAACTGACAAGGTTGTGGTGATTACAGGAGGTGCGAGCGGCATCGGTGCAGCAGCCGCTGAGAAGTTGCTGGGTGAGGGTGCCTATGTAGTGCTGGGTGATATTCAAGAACAGGCGGGGGCCGACATGGTGGCAGTGTTGGGCGATCGGAGTCGCTTTAAAGTTTGTGACGTTACCAAAGAAGAGCAAGTCGAGGCGTTGGTTCAATCTGCCGTTGATGAATTCGGCAGGATCGACGTGATGTTCAACAATGCGGGCATCGTGGGTGCTTTGGGCCCTCTGGAGTCGACCACCGCAGAGGAGTGGCAGTTCACGTTAGACATTCTCCTTAATGGTGTTTTCTACGGCATGAAGCACGCCTCAAAGCACATGAAACAAGCGCGATCCGGGTCCATTATCAGCATGTCGAGTGTGGCCGGTGTCACTGGTGGCTTGGGTCCCCACGCCTACGCTGCGGCCAAGCACGCGGTGGTCGGTATTACTCGAAATTTAGCTGCAGAAGTCTGCGCATTCGGTGTCAGGGTGAATTGCATTGCGCCATACAGCGTGGCGACACCAATGGTCGCTCAGGCCTATTTGGATGATCACACCGATATTGATTCGACGCTAAAAATGTTGACCGATGAGTCGCCTCTCAACGGGCGACCGGGTTTAGCGGATGACGTTGCGAATGCTGTGCTGTGGCTAGCTAGTGACGAATCGGGTTATACGAGCGGCCACACGCTGACCATCGATGCGGGCATTACGACGGGATCCATGGCGGGTCCGCCACGCTTTGCCGAGAAGGCGCCTTTGATGAGAGAAGCTGGAAAGCGAGGGGTAGAGTGATGGCTGACACGGGAGATCTGGCTTCTATAACTGAGTTAATGATTCAGTACTGTGATTTGATCGATTGTGGTGATTTGGCCGGCTGTGCTGCGCTGTTTGAGAAAGGCGCGTGGGGGATCGTCGGCACGCTCGCTCAAGGTGCGGAGGAAGTCAGTGCACAACTTGATAACGTCACCTTATATGATGGAAGGCCGAACACCCGTCATCTGATGAGCAATGTTGCCATCAATATTGATCCGTCAGGCCAGACGGCGGTCGCGAAAAGCTGCATTACAGTGATGCAGCACGTACCGGATGACTTTGCGATGCAGGCGATATTCATTGGATCGTACAACGATACCTTCGCGAAAGACGGTGATGCCTGGCACTTTGTGGAGAGAGCGATTACGCCAGATCTGATTGGCGACATGTCGCGACACAGGGCCGATATGAATTGAGACGGGTTGAACGTTGCACCTCATCGATTACAACCTGATTTAGCGGGTTGCTTGAGCTGAGACGGCTTTGATTTACGAAAACGAGGAGTGAAAATGAGCGGTAGGCTGGAGGGCAAAGTCGCGGTCGTTACCGGGGCTGCCAGTGGGATCGGTGCGGCAACGGCAAAGACTTATGTGGATCACGGTGCCCGAGTGGTATTGGGCGACATTCAGGATGAGGCGGGTAAGAGCATGGCCGCCGCACTGGGTGACTCGACCCGTGCCATTTATCGTCACTGCAATGTGACGGAAGAAGCGGACGTTCAGGGACTGGTAGAAGCCGCTGTCTCGGAGTTCGGCCAAATCGATGTGATCTTCAACTGCGCGGGCATTGTCGGTGCGGTGGGTCCTATATCTACCACGCCTGCTGCGGAGTGGAAGCTCACTATCGACATCATGATCAATGGTGTCTTTTATGGCATGAAGCATGCTGCTCGATACATGAAGGAGGCTGGCTCCGGCTCGATCATCAGCATGTCCAGCACCGCAGGTGTGATGGGCGGGTTGGGTCCTCATGCCTACGCGGCGGCCAAACACGCGGTTGTCGGGATGACTAAGAATGTGGCGGCCGAAATGGGCGGCTACGGAGTGCGTGTGAACTGTATTGCGCCTGCAGGGATGGCCACGCCAATGGTAGCTGATGTATTGACGGGAGATCACCATAACCTTGATGACACGATTGCGGCGCTGGCGGAGGCATCACCCCTGAAAGACCGCGCTGGTCTGGCCCAGGACGTCGCCAACGCAGCGCTCTGGTTGGCTAGTGAAGAGTCAGGCTATACCAGTGGTTTGACCCTGACAGTGGACGCCGGTACTACAACCGGTTCCACTGCAGAACCGCCGGCGTTTGCCGAGTATGCGCCCATGGTGCGTGAGGCGGGGCGAAAGGGCGTCGACTGACAGGCCGCTCTACTTACTGAGGCAGGCTGAAAACGAATAGCCCCTGGCCATCTGGGGGCTGATAAATATCGGGGAAAATCACCGCGGTCAGCGCCCGGAATACACCAATACCTGCTGGAATTGCGACGAACTGTCTCCCCTCGGCCTCATAGGTAATGGGGTAGCCATGGGCCGGTGCTGGCAGGCGAGTGGACCATAATCGCTCGCCCGTCTCGGTATCGAACGCCTGTAAATGCCTATCCAAATCGCCAATGAAGAGCAGGCCGCCATCGGTCGACAGGGCGCCGCTCAAGAATAACGCCGGCTGTTCCACTTTCCAACGAACTTCCATCGTGCGCACATCGATCGCCAGTAGGGCGCCCGCCAGGCCCTCTTTGCCCGGCATGGGGTAGGTGGCAACATCGGCACCATAGCCACCGCCGCCGGGGCTCAAATCCACCTCACGAGGGGTCATGTCAGAACATAGTTGATGCATGGGCAGGAAGAGCAAATGTCGCGCATCGTCGTACGTCGCAGACTGCCAGTTGTGGCCCCCGTATATGCCGGGGCATGCGGTGTAGGTGTCACCGATACCAGCGGTGGCGATATCCTCCCGGTAGGTCAACTGCCCGGTGCCTCGATCAACCTCGAAAATTGTTTGGTCCATAGTGTCGAGCAAATCCAGATAGTCACCGGTGGCGCGATCCAATTTCCATAAAATGCCGTCCTTGCCCACCGTCAGCAGCGTTTGCTCATCGTCGATATCAGCGAGTATTCGTTCGAAACCGACCTCCATATCGATGGTCTCACCGGGGATGTGCTGGAAGTGCCAAACCAGTTCCCCTGTTTTGGGTTTCACGGCCAACGTGGCGTTGGTGTAGAGCGCGGCGTCTTCAACTGACATGCCCCGACTAGGCGCTGCCCAAGGTTTGGGTTGAGAGGTGCCAAAGTAAACGAGATCCAGCCCGGGGTCATAGGATCCGGCTATCCAGATATCGCCTCCTCCGCGGCGATCGGGGCTCACATCACCCCAGCTGGCGTATTCGGGCGTCCCGGGCTCCGCCAGCGTTGCCGTTCGCCAGAGTTCCTCGCCGGTCTTGGGGTCATGGCCAGTAATGAAGCAGCCATCTTGTGTAAACAGCTCACAGCCGTTGATACCGCTAACGACGATACCGTCGGCCACAATGGGCCCCGCGCTGTGGGTAAAGGCCTCCCGATAGTCGGCTTTCTCGGTACGCCAGAGTTCGAATCCGGTTGTCGCGTCGATGGCCACAATGGCAGCGTCGTAGGTCGTCAGAAACAGGCGGTCCTGCCACAGTGCGATATTGCGGGTGGGCCCGCCTAGCATCTTGGAGGCCGGCGGGAACTCGTATTGATATTCCCAGATCAGTTCACCGGTTGCGGCCTCGATCGCTTGAATCTTGTTGTGGGCATGGGTTAGGAACATGATCCCGTCTCGCACCAGCGGGGTGGGTTGGTTGCTGCCTTGGTGCATGGCCATTGACCAGGTCATACTCAGTCTAGAGACGTTATCTCTGGAGATGTCGACCAATGGACTGTGCGCATGTCCGTCCGGCGTTCTCCGCCAGTTCAACCAGTCGGCGGCGTCAGGCTGATTAAGCTCCTCGGTGGTCACGGGCTTGAAGTTGTCAACGCGCCGCATAGTGAAGGCACCGGCACTGCGCGCCATGTCCATGACGCTCCCTGCCTCGGCAAACTCTACCACCTCGATGTTGTCCGCAGGCGTGCCGGTGAGCGCCTCCGCCGAACTGACAAGTAAGGCCTCCGCGTCAAGGCCAGATTGACTTATCACATACTGCGCGATGCTCGCATGCTGCGCCGGAGACAGGCTATGGGCCTCTCCAGGCGGCATTTCTGCACTCTGGTAAGTGAGAAAAGATTTAGCAGAGACCGCGGCCCATTTGTTAGCAAATGCTGGACCGGAGAGGGCGGCGCCATGAGCTGAGCCCCTCAATGTGGCGGCGTGACAGCTCGCACAATGCTCACTGTAAAGGCGCTCGCCGGTGTCGGTGGCCGCCCAGGACAGCGGTGATATCGCGGCAACCAGGAAGAGTATTGCGGCCCAGTTAGTATGGACCCGTGCCACCCCTGAAAGTGAAGATTCTTTCATCGAGCATCCCCCTGATTTCTGCTCGGATAGGCAGAAGATCAGGCTCCGCCAGCGCTCATTAGTCCGGCCCTGTCGCGCTCCGAGCTTGGCAAAAAATGACCATATTTTTCCAATGCTTTGGCTCGCTGAGTCGGTGTGTGATAACTCGGGAATAGGGCATCGTGCGCGGAGTAATTTCGCAGTACGGCTTTGGCGACCGCAACCTTGTGAACCTCTGTCGGGCCATCCACCACGCCCAATTCCGGAATGTTCGCCCACATATTCGCTAGTGGCGTCTCATCAGAACTGCCGAGGCTGCCATGCAGGTGCATCGCCCGGGATACAATCTCTACCAACACTTTGGGTGTCGCGGCTTTGATGGCGGCAATTTCTTTGCGTACTTCCCGGTTGTATTCCTTGTGTTTGTCGATCAGCCAAGCGGTGTAGAGCACATGCAGTCGGTACTGCATCATCATCGTGTAAGCGTCAGCAATTTTTTCTTGCGACATTTGCTTGTCCGCCAGCAGCTCACCCTTAGTACGGCGGCTTAGTGCGCGTTCGCACATCATATCGATGGCACGTCGGATGACGCCGACCGTGCGCATGGCGTGGTGCACCCGACCACCACCCAGACGGGTTTGCGCCACATGGAAACCCTGTCCCTCGTTACCGAGCAGGTTCTCTGCGGGGACACGGCAATCCTTAAACGAGATATAGGCATGCACGCCGTCGCCCTGTTCGATGAAGGGACCGACCGCGGAATTGCGGATGATCTCCATGCCCGGTGTGCCTTGCTCCACTAGGAAAATCGACGCGCCCTCATGGATGGGAACGTCCGGATTGGTCACCACCATGACTAGTAGAAAAGCGGAAAAGCGGGCGTGGGAGGCAAACCACTTCTCGCCATTGATCACCCAGTCATCGCCGTCTTGGGTTGCTGCACACAGGAACTCTCCCGGATCGGCGCCTGCCTGAGGTTCTGTCATGGAGTAACAGGAGGCGATTTCGGCATTGAGTAGCGGTTTGAGATATTTTTCCTTCTGCTCCGGCGTGCCGAATTTGGCCAGAATCTCCGCGTTGCCGGAATCGGGAGCCTGACAGCCGAATACGCTGGGTCCAAAGCGGCTGCGACCGAGAATCTCATTCATGAGCCCCAGACTGACCTGCCCGTAACCTTGCCCGCCCAGCTCGGGCTCCAAATGGCACGCCCAGAGCTGCTTCTGTTTGACCACCTCTCTGAGCGGCGCCATGGCGGAAAAAGCCGGGGAATTGGGGTCCCATGGATCACCAGGCTCACGGAATACCAGATCTAGGGGTTCAATTTCCTCGCGGGTAAATTCGTCAATCCAGTCCAGTGATGCCTGAAATTCCGGGTCTGTTTCAAATGACCACACGCCTTTTCCTCCTGAGGGTATCTATCGTCGGCTCTCGTACCGTGGGGCAGCCGTAAGGCTTGCCAAATCAGGGCGCTAGTTTAGACTTGCTAGACGCAAACAAGCAACGAGACCGATAAGAAATAAAAGGGTTTGCGGCGCGTTGGCGCGCAATTCAGGAGTGAATACTATGGCGGGCGATGGAGTCTGGATCGTCACCGGTGCCTCGCGGGGGATTGGTGCGACGATCGCACGGCTGGCAGTCGATGCGGGGCATAACGTGGCACTGATCGCGCGGAGTGAATCCGTAATGGAGCTTGCTCAGTCGCTCGGGGAGTCCGCGGCAGGGTTCCAGTGCGACGTGGCTGACCCAGCCTCAGTTAGCGAAGCGGTTGACGCGATCGTGGCACGTTTCGGACGCGTTGAGGTGCTGGTCAACAATGCGGGCGTGCACCGCGGCGGCAAGATACACCGCCTGACCGACGAGGCTTGGCAAGAGGTGCTTCAGGTCAATCTCACGGGTGCCATGAATATGACCCGGGCCGCTGTGCCGCACATGAGCGGAGGCTGCGCAGTGGTCAATGTAGGCGCGGTGGTGGGTTTCCGTGGCTTCCCCGGCGACTCGGCCTATGCCTCCTCCAAAGCAGGGTTGTCGGGGCTCACTCAGGCGCTGGCGATTGAACTGGCGCCAAAAGCCATCACGGCCAATCTGGTGATTCCGGGTCTGGTGCTCACCGAAATGACATCCGAACTGAGCGAGGCCGCACTCGATAAAATGACGCAGCAAATTCCGTTGCGACGATTTGCCGAGGATAGCGAAGTCGCCGAGGTGGTGTGCTGGGTGGCGCAGAGTCGATACATGACAGGCGCGGTCGTGCCGGTGGATGGTGGCCTGCTGTCCAGCTTCGGTGTAGTGTGATGACGTCGGAGGCCACCGAGCAGGTTGCTGACTGGCTGCGCGACTCTCTGGGCTGGGCACGGGCTGAGTTCGTGTCTGCCCTGGCTGGCGGCAACTCCAATCTGACATGGCAGTTCCGGGACCACGAAAAAGCTTGTGTCGTGCGGACACCCCCCGCTGACGATATCTCGCCAACGTCTGCGCGAGGCATCCAGCGGGAGGCACAAATCCTGCAGGCGATCGCCGATTACCCGGTCAAGGCGCCGGGCGTGCTGGCCTGGTGCGATGACGAGACGGTGATCGGTCGGCCGTTTCTGGTGCAGGAATGGGTCGATGGTGTGGCGCTGACTGATGCCTTGCCGTCCGCCTATGCCGACTCGCCTGACAGCGTGAACCGTCTCGGTGAGGATTTGATCGATCAGCTGGCTGCGCTCCACGCCGTGCCTACCGATTTGGAAGCACTTGCGAAGCTGGGGCGTCCCGAGCGCTTTGTTGAACGACAGATTGAGCGCTGGCTGGGCGTCCGCAGGGAACACGCGGTCAGGGATCTGCCCGAGCTCTTCTCTCTCGGAGACTGGCTGCAGCGTAATGTGCCCGCAGCGTCGGCGCCCGCCGTCATTCACGGGGATTACCACCTTGATAACACCTTGGCTTCCAAGGAGCACCCGGAGATCCTCGCGATCATCGATTGGGAGCTCGCCACGGTGGGCGACTGTTACATGGACGTCGCGCTGATGCTTATGTTTTGGGGCGACTATCGCACACAGGAGCCGCCTGCTTTTAGCGCCTTGCAGGCGGTGTCACGGCGTGCTGCCGTGGTCAGTCGACGAGAGCTGGCCGGTCGCTGGGCAGAGTTGCTGGGCCTGCCGCTTAACCATATGAACTTCTATATGGCGCTGGCTTTCTGGCGCTTGGCGGCGATCATCGAGGGTGCCTACGGGTTGCATGTCGCAGGGAAGCTCGACTCTGACTACGCACGTGGCCTGGAGTATGACGTGCCGGCACTCCTAGCTGAGGCACAAGCCGCGGCGGCGGGGGACTGGTAGGCGGCATGGCGAAAACCATGACGAGCACGATGATGAATACCCCGCTGGGGGTGAAGACGCTACACCGGTTCGGCGCGCGACATTTCGGCAGTAGTCGCGTCGGTGACTACGACGGTCAGCAAATACAGTGGCGCAGTTATGCGGACATTGACGCGAGCAGTGCACGCCTTGCGAACGCGTTGACGCGTCTGGGTATAGTGCCCGGTGACCGCGTCGGCACGTTCATGTGGAACAGCACCCAGCACCTTGAAACGTATTTGGCGGTACCGTCACTGGGCGCAGTGCTGCATACCCTGAATTGTCGGCTTTCTACGAAGCACATCGCCTACATCATCAATCATGTTGCCGATCGATTCCTGGTACTCGATGCGCGGTTAATCGACAGCTTTTTGCCGGTCCTGCCACTGATTCCCGATGTCGAGCATGTGATTGTGTCGGGGGGCGGTGATGAGGCTGCCGGCTCGCTGAATGATCCACGTGCCGTGTCCTATGAGGCATTGTTGCGCAAAGCGGAAGACGCTTTTCCATGGCCTGAGCCTGAGGAAAACGCGGCCGCAGGTATCTGCTACACCAGTGGCACCACAGGTAACCCAAAGGGCGTGGCTTACAGCCAGAAAACCACCTATCTGCACGCGCTGGCCTCGCGTTCTGTAGACAGCTTTGCCGTGCAGGAGCGGGACATGATCCTGATGCTGCCATCGATGTTCCACGCAAATGCTTGGGGTTTTCCCTACAGCGGCTGGATGTCCGGCGCCGACATGGTGATGCCAGGTCCGCACCTGCAGGGGCCCCATCTACGCACCATGATCGAGTCAGCGCGACCGACCTTGACAGCAATGGTGCCAACTCTGTTGGGCGATCTGCTACTCGCGGATGAAACTGCGCCGCTGGATTTGTCCTGTTTCCGGGCCATTGTATCGGGAGGCTCCGCCGTACCCTCGTCCATGATCGAAGCGGTGCGAGAACGATGGAATGTGCCTGTGATCCAGGGGTGGGGGATGACAGAGACCAGCCCGATGTGCGTGCTGTCGCATCCACCCAAAGACCTCAATGGCGAGACAGAGACTTACTGGCGATTAAAAAGCGGTCGACCTGTTCCCGGTATTGAAGTGCGGGTGATGGATGATGAGGGCAATCTCCTGGAGCAGGATGGCACGGCAGTGGGTGAACTACAGTTGAAAGGCGCGTGGGTGACTGGCAGTTATATCAATGAGGAGACCGACGCCTTTACCGAGGACGGCTGGCTACGCACCGGCGATGTGGGCATGGTGGATGCGCGGGGCTATGTACAGCTTACAGATCGTACCAAGGATGTGATCAAGTCCGGCGGCGAATGGATTTCCTCAGTAGACCTCGAGGACGTGCTGCTGAAGCACGAGAGTGTGGCAGAGGTCGCAGTGGTGGCGGTTGACGATACGCGTTGGCAGGAGCGTCCGCTCGCCATTGTGCGCAGCAAGGCAGGCTGCGATGGCGAGACCTTGCCAGGCGAGTTACGCTCATTTTTAGTGGATAAGGTGGCAAAGTTTTGGGTGCCTGAATACTGGGCCGTCGTAGACGACATTCCCAAAACCAGCGTGGGGAAAATGGATAAAAAATTGCTCCGGGAAGGCGTAGCGGCGGGAAAGCTCGTCATACAAAAACACTTGGGCTTTGGAGAGGGAAATGACTGATGCGGTAATCGCCGAGTCGTCAGCTGGCAATGGCAATACTCAGGCCCAACGAACGGCGCTGTCAGATCAGCGGATGTTTGAGGTGGCGATCGAGCTGGTGAATGAGCGCGGCACGGCCAAGACGACGCTCAAAGATATCGGCGAGGGCGCCGGTTACAGCCGCGGTCTCGCAAGCTACCGGTTCGGCTCGAAAGATGGGCTATGGATGGAGTTGTTTGCGCGATTTGACGACATCTGGAAGGCGCACCTTTCCCAGTATTTGACAGGCAAGCAGGGTCTAGCGGCGCTCGAGGCGGCGATTCAGGCACAGCGGGATATTTTCACTCGAGAGTCAGGCTACCTCCGAGCGATGTATATCCTCTGGTACGAGTCGTTGGGGCGGGAATCCGATATTCGCGCCAGTCTGGCCAGCCACCATGTGATTTATCGACGAGATGTTCAGCAGTGGATAGAACAGGGACAGGCAGCTGGCGAGATCAGGGCGGACGTTGACCCGGCGAACTTCGCTACCGGCTACTGTTCGACCATGTTCGGCACGATCTATCAGTGGGTGGTGGCCCCCGATGCAATTGACCTAGAGGCTTTTTTTGAACACTTCGCCGCAACGGTAACGGTGGCGATTACCCAACAAAGGGGAGACTAACGATGGCGAGGCTGGAGGTAGACGGTAAGAAGAGCATTTACTACGAGGATTTGGGCGGCGATGGTCGCGCCATGGTGTTGATTCACGGCTGGGGTATGGACAACCGCTGCTGGGATGGCGTCATTCTGCCGCTGCAGGCCGCGGGCCAGCGGGTGATCACCATTGATCACCGTGGCTGCGGTCGATCAGATCACGATTTTACCGACCTGAGTATCGCGGCCATCGCCGGCGACGTGGCGGATTTGGTCGCGCATCTCGGACTGTCTGACGTCGTGGTCAACGGTTGGTCTCTGGGCGGAGCCGTGGCAACCCATGCCGCCAGCCTGTTGGGGGATCGATGCGCCGGGCTGGTACTGACCGCTGGGGCGAGCCCGATTTATACCCAGAAGCCGGATTTGGAAATCGGGGGCATGCCTGAGGATGTCGAGGGCAATGTCGCGGCAATGAATGATGACCGCGTCAATTTTCTGACCATGTTGGCCACGGCGATTTGTGCCAAACCGCCGACGGATGCCGTGCTGGCCTCCATGGCTGGGGCTTTCCTGAATTCCAGCGCCAGAGCGTCAGTGACGCTTGCAGAGCTCGCGCATCTGGACCAGCGCGAGATGATGATGGCGTTGGATATCCCGCTGCTGTCATTCATCTGTGGGCAAGATGGTTTTGTTGCGCCCGATATTTCTCGCTGGGTCGCAGAGAACCACCCCCGAGCGACGGGCGTAGAGTTCCCCGAGAGTGGTCACGCTCCCTTTATGGAAGAACGAGAGGGGTACCTCGCCGCACTCAACGATTTTGTGAACGGTCTCTGAGAGGGTAAGCGCTATGGCGTCTAAGGTGGATTTTGGTCTCTGGTACGACTTCCGTAACCCGGAGCCTTGGCAGATTGATTTTGAGCAGTTTTATCACGAGCGACTGGATCAGATCGCGCGGGCCGAGACGATGGGATTCGACTCGGTCTGGTTAACCGAGCACCACTTTTGTAATGATGGTTATACGCCGTCCCCACTGGTCATCCATGCGGCCATTGCGGCGCGCACGGAGAGGATGCGTCTGGGTACCAACCTGATGCTGCTACCACTGGCTGATCCCGTGAGAATGGCTGAAGACGCAGCGACCCTGTCGTTGATTTCCGGTGGCCGTTTTGATCTGGGTGTCGGCATCGGCTACCGGCAGCTGGAATTTGATCAGTTTGGTCGCAAAATCTCCCATCGCCCCAGTCTCGTGGAGGAGGGGATCGAAATTCTGCGGCGCGCCTGGTCGGGTGAGCCTGTCAACTTTGAGGGCAAGCGCTTTGCCGTTGGCGACCTCAAAATCACCCCCAAACCGAACCGCGCACCCCTGGTACTGTTGGGCGGCATGGCGCCCCCTGCGATTGACCGCGCCGCGCGGATCGCTGACGGCTTTTTGTGCACCGGCGGTATCGGTATGGATACCTATGTGGAGTGCCTCGAGGCTAATGGCAAGACGCCCGAAGAAGGGAACATCATTCTCGGTTGCTGGGCGATTATCGCGGAGGACCCGGAGGCCGAAGCCGAACGGGTTGGCGATTACGTGTTGTATCAGTCCAACGAATATATTCGTTGGGGTGCCTTTGGGCCTCCGGACCAGACCCCGTTGTTCCCCGATGCCCGAACCGCAATCGAGAATGGTTTGTATGAGCTGTGGGACGCGGATACGGCGGTTGAAAAGCTGAGCGCCATGATCGAGCAGTACCCCCAGATCTCTGACATCCACTTCTGGGCACAGTTCCCTGGGGAGAGCGTAGAGTCCGGTGATCGGCGGATGGCTTATATCGCAGAGAAGGTGCTACCCCGGCTGCGGTAGCGAAGGTCTACAGCGCTAGGCGTCTGTTTGCTGGCGGCTCAGTTTGGCAACAGACTGTGCGGTGGCGAGCAGCGTTCCCGTCTTGTCTTCGATGGCGGCTTCGAGAAAGGCGGTTTTGAAAGCGGCTTTCTTAACGCGGCCTGTCACCCGCAGCGGCTGCTTCCCGCGGCAGACCCCGATAAATTGTGTGGCGATGTCGAGAGAGGCGACGCTGGAGATCGTGTCGTCCGTGCCAAACAGAGCGTGCGACATGGCGGCGTCCAGCATGGCGGTCACGAATCCACCCTGCACCACATCTCCGGAGTGGCAGTAATCGAGCGGCACAGTGAAGGTAAAGATGGCGCATTGTGAGTGCATGTACAGCTCGATAATGCTGCCGCCCAGCAATTTGATGAAGTCGGGGGCCATCGCATTGAGTTGCTCAATGCGTGCGTGGGAGTCAGTCATGGTGCGGTATCCAGGGTTTGTCGAGGCGCGCAGTGTAGCGGGAAATCATCAGCAAGGTTCAGAAAAGGCGTCTTGCTTGTCACGGAGCAGGCTTGAGGCTAATCAATGGGCCTGCCATGAGCACCGCTTGTCACCGTCGGCTGTCGAGAGATGGCATCATGGTTGACCCTTCAGTCCTTATTCAATTGTCTGACTGCCAGTGTGAGGGTTTGGCGGTTCCGGACTGGTCTATTCAATCGGGTGACGCCTGGTGTGTGTTCGGACGCAATGGGTCAGGCAAGCAAATGATCGATCAGTTGTTGGTGGGCGATGTCGTCCCGCATCAGGGTGTTGTTGACAGGGCGCTCGAACCCGATCAAATCGCGCTGATCTCTTTTGAACGCCAGCAGGCGACCTACGAGGAAGAGTGGCGGCTTGCGGCGACGGATATCATCCCGGAAGACGAGTGGGGCACCCGCGTCGCCGACTTTTTGCCTCTCGATCGGCTGGATGACACCCTGATCGATCAGCTGAACATGCGTCATCGGTTGCAGGCCTTCTATCGAGAATTGAGTACCGGTGAGAGTCGCAAGCTCATGGTGCTGAAAGCGCTGCTGAATGAGGCGGAGCTACTCATTTGCGATAACCCGTTTGACAGCTTGGACCAGGGTACGGTGCAAGCATTGAGCGAGACCTTTCGGTTGGTGGTGGCCTCGGGTGTCGCCGTGATAATGCTGCTCAGCAATCGCTCCGATATTCCCGAGTGGGTAGAGAAGTTCGGACATGTAGAGGCCGGGCTGCTCACGGTGTTTGCGGGCCCACGGGATGCACAATTGGCCCAACTGGACACAGGTATCGGTACGGGCGCCATCGTTCAGCCAGGGATTCCTGAGGATGCCATTCGGCTCGAGGCTTATGACGCGCCTTACATTGCCGAACTGAACCAGTGCACGGTCCGCTACGGAGACCGCAATGTACTCGACGCGCTCACGGCCAAGATTGCGCCGCTGCAACATACCCTGGTAACCGGGGAAAACGGCGCGGGTAAATCGACCTTATTGGGGCTAATCACGGGCGACTGCATGCAGTGCTTCAGTAACGATGTCACCGTGTTCGGCCATCGGCGGGGTAGTGGCGAGTCGGTCTGGGATATCAAGCGCCAGCTTGGACTGGTTAGCAACGACCTGCACCGGCGCTATACGGTGCGCTGCGATGCACTGTCGGTTGTCTGCTCCGGGTTTTTTGACTCGATCGGGCTCTACGATCCCCCGACGGAACCGCAGATTCGTTTGGGGCGGGAATGGCTGCAGGCGGTGGATATGGCGGAGCAGGCCGAGACATCCTTTCAGTCACTGAGCTATGGCGAGCAGCGACTGGTGCTCATTGCCAGAGCCATGGTGAAGTCGCCGCTACTGCTGGTACTTGATGAACCGACCCAGGGGCTCGATGAGCTCAACAGAGAGCGGATCTTGGGTTTCATGTCAGCGATTGAGGCGCGCCGGCACAGCACGCTTTTATTTGTCAGTCACCGCGAGGATGAATTTTTGCAGCTGTTCGAGCAGCACATTCATCTGACGCTGAATCTTTAAAACGCAGAGAGACCCGTTTGACTGCGCCCCAGAATGAGCGCATGCACGTCGTGCGTGCCCTCATAGGTGTTAACCACTTCCAAGTTCACCATGTGGCGCATAATAGGGTAGTCATCTGAGATGCCGTTGCCCCCAAGCATGTCACGAGCGCTGCGCGCAATATCCAGCGCCTTGCCGCAGGAGTTGCGTTTGATGAGGCTGATGAGGTCGGGCGAGATCTCGCCCGCCGACAGCATTTTGCCTGCCTGAAGGCAGCCTTGTAGCGCCAAACCGATTTCGGTTTGCATGTCGGCTAATTTAAGTTGAATCAATTGCTTAGAGGCCAAAGGTACGCCAAATTGAGAGCGGTCCAGCGTGTACTGTCGGGCCGTATGCCAGCACTCTTCTGCTGCGCCCATAACGCCCCAGGCGATGCCGTAACGGGCATTGTTCAAGCAGCCAAAGGGGCCCTTGAGGCCCTCGACATTCGGTAGGTGGTTCTCTTCGGGGACAAAGACATTGTCCATGACGATCTCCCCGGTGATCGAGGCCCGTAACGCCAGCTTGCCATCGATCTTGGGTGCACTGAGCCCCTCCATGCCCTTTTCAAGAATGAAGCCGCGGATCACGTCGTCCTCGGTTTTTGCCCAAACGATGAACACGTCGGCCAGTGGGCTATTACTAATCCACATCTTGGCGCCGGTTAATCGGTACCCGCCGTCGACGGCTTTTGCGCGAGTGACCATGCCTCCTGGGTCTGAGCCGTAGTCTGGCTCGGTGAGACCGAAGCAGCCAATCCATTCACCGGTCGCAAGCCGAGGAAGATATTTCTCGCGCTGCTCCTCTGTGCCGTAGGCATAGATGGGATACATCACCAGGGATGATTGCACGCTCATCATGGAGCGGTAGCCAGAGTCCACGCGTTCAATCTCGCGCGCGATCACGCCGTAGCAGACGTAGTCGACGCCGGGGCAGCCGTAGCCATCGATCGTGGCTCCCAATAGACCCATCTCACCCATTTCGCGAAAGATGTTGGGGTCGGTGCTTTCTTGGCGATAGGCGTCCTTGACCCGCGGTGCCAAAGCGTTTTGTGCGTATTGCTGCGCGCTGTCCCGCACCATTCGCTGCTCCTCGGAAAGCTGCGAATCGAGCTCAAAGGGGTCTTGCCAGTTGAGTGGTGTCCAGCGGGTTTTTGCGGCCATTGCCCAGCGCTCCAGAAAGTGCGGCGTGAAGTTTTAAGTTTAAAATATTAGTGTCACGCCGAAAAGTCAGCGAGTCGCTGAATTAGCGTCCGATGTCTGCAAGCCTACCGCCTTGCGCGGCCAGGCGTGCGAGGAGCGGCGCAATCAGCCAGTTTTCTGCCGCCAAGCTACCATGGAAGCGGGCGATGGTATCGACCACAGATTGTATCCCACGGCTCTCTGCGACATGCATGGGGCCACCACGGAAGCGGGGAAAGCCATAGCCAAAGCAGTACACCACATCGATATCGCTGGCCCGTTGCGCGATGCCTTCCTCAAGAATACGGGCACCCTCGTTGGCCAGTGCCAGCGTCAGTCGATCAACGATTTCCTCCTCACTGACCTGTCTCGGCGTAATGCCGAGCTCGGCACGGGTTGCGTCGATGATCTCTGCCACAGCCGGGTCCTCTTCCCGAGCGCGCGTCTCGGGGTTGTATCGGTAATAACCTGCCCCGGATTTCTGTCCCATTCTGCCGGCTTCGACCAGACGGTCTGCTAATAGGAAGTTGATTCGGGGGCCTTTTTCTTCATCAGATAGCTGTTCTCGGGCGCGGTAACCGATGTCGAGACCCGCCAGGTCTCCAACCGCCATGGGGCCCATCGCCATTCCCCAGCGCTCCATCGCGTGATCCACCTGTGCAGGAGAAGCGCCTTCCATCACGCAAAGGGCGGCCTCACGGCCGTAGTGGCGCAGCATGCGATTGCCGATAAACCCGTAGCACATGCCTGACAGCGCGCAGACTTTACCGATTTTTTTACCGACTGCCATGGCCGTCGCCAATGTGGTGTCGCTACTGGCTGCGCCTCGAACCACCTCCAGCAGTCGCATGACATTAGCGGGGCTAAAAAAATGCATGCCGACGACGCGATCCGGCCGGTTGGTCGCGGCGGCGAGCGCATCGATACTCTGATAGGAGGTATTGCTCGCAAGGATCGTATCGGCCGCGCAGATATTATCTAATTTCTGGAAGACGCTTTGCTTCAGCTCGAGATTCTCGAATACCGCCTCAATGACCAGGTCGACATTTTGTAGCCGCTGCCAATCGGTGGTGGGCTCGAGATTGCGGAGAAAGCCCTCCACCTGTTCTGCCGACAGGCGCCCCCGCTTGACGCTGATCTCGTAGTTTTTTTTGATGATGCCCAGACCACGTTCGAGCCCTTCTTGATCCTGATCTACGAGCGTGACGGAAAAACCCGACTGAGCAAAGCACATGGCAATGCCGCCACCCATGGTGCCGGCGCCGATAATGCCGACGTGTTTCACGGGTTGAGCCTCCGTACCGACAGCCATGCCATCAATCTTGCTAGCCATGCGCTCGGCGAAAAACAGGTGCCTGAGGGCGGTGGATTGCGGGTCCTCCATGCAGGCCTCAAACGCCCGACGCTCTGCCACTAAACCCTCGTCGAAAGTCATAGTGCCCGCCGCTTCGAGGCAATCCAGAATACGCTGCGGTGCTGTTTGTCCTTTTAAGCGCTTGGCGATGGTGTCGCGGGCCTGTGAGAGGAGGGCGGTATCGTCGTCGGTTATCGCTAGGGGAATGTCTCGGGTCAGCCTTTTGCCTGCGCCCTTGTCAATCAAAGCCTTCGCGAACGCCGCCGCACCTTCCGCGGGATCGCCTGAGCACACTTCATCTAAGATGCCTGCGGTCAGTGCGTCATGCGCTGTGATGGAACGGCCCGTCGTGATCATGTCGATCGCCTGTTCTAATCCGGTCAGCCGTGGCAAGCGTTGCGTGCCACCCGCTCCAGGCAGCAAACCCAGATTCACCTCGGGTAATCCGACTTTAGCCGTCGCGCCCGCGAGACGATAGTCACAGCAGAGCGCCAACTCGAGCCCGCCTCCCAAAGCGGTGCCGTGAATCGCAACGACTATCGGTTTGGGGTGCGATTCGAGTGCTGCGAGCACAGCTGCGAGCGTCGGGGCTTGGGGTGGTTTGCCGAACTCGGTGATATCGGCGCCGGCGATGAAGGTTCTGCCTTCGCAGCGCAAAATCACAACCTCCGTGTCGTCTGCCTCCGCAACCTTGAGACACTCGATAATGCCTTGTCGGACGCCGTGGGATAGGGCGTTTACCGGTGGTGAATCGATCACGATGGTGCCGATACGGCCAGTTACGGTGTAGCTCACCGGTGCTGTCATGCGGGCCTCGCTGGAAGAATTGACGGAAAGAACAGGAGTGCTGCTATCAGAATGGGGCGCAGGTCACAATTTGCCCAGCAGATGATCGGCTTGACGTGATGCCAGGGCGCTCAGCGTGAAGGTTGGGTTTACGGCGCCACTACTGGGGAAAAGGGCCGGTCCTGCAACGTAGAGGTTGGCAGTGTCATGCACGCGACCAAAGCTGTCTGTGACTGATGTTGCCGGGTCATCCCCCATGACCGCCCCGCCCATGATGTGCATACCAATGCGCGGGCTGGACCAGACCTCCTGCGCACCCGCTGCGCGCAAAATTTCCTGGCCCTCGGACATGCGCTGTACCCATCTGGCTGCGGCAGTCGGGGCAAGGTCATGGTGGGTATGAGCGGAGGCAATACCGTTGCTATCGACTCTGTCGCTTAAGGTCACCCGGTTCTCAGGTAGAGCGATATCCTCACAGACCAACGTCATATTGCCTAAATGTTGCGCCGCCCGTTGCAGCCAGGTCTTCAGGTTAGCCCCCGGTATATCTGGCCGGCCTGTGCCATATCCGAGCAAGTCGTGGGGTTTGATGGCATGCCCAATCATCCATTGGCTTGAACCGAACCCTCCCGGCGCGTCTTTTTGGTCGTAATCGTCATGGTTAAGAAGCTGGCCAGCCGAAACACCCTGATGAGGATAGGTTTCATCTTCAAACAGCCCAAACGTGGTGGCCGCTGGATGCGTCATCAGATAGCGACCCAGTTGATCAGAGTGGTTGCCCGGAGCGACGTGCCCCGCCGCGGCGGAGCTCAATAAGATTCTCACCGACTGCACGGCAAATGCCGCAATAATGATCCGGTCTGCTCGCAAAGTCTTGCGCTCGCCCGCTTGCAGATATTCCACAGACTCTATGCGCTGAGTATGGCGAGCGTCACGGATGACCCGAGAAACCGTGGCGTTGTGCTCCAGTTGAACGCCGGCAGCGCGCGCGCGGGGCAGCCAGGTCACGAGTGGGTTGCCCAGCGCGCCGATCGGGCAACCGGCATCGCACCAGCCGTCGTATTGGCAACTGCGCCGCCCCTCATATGGCTCGCTATTGATTGCCAATGGCAGGGGAGAGGTGTGCCGCCCCGTTTTTTCGAAACCCTTCGCGAGTACGCGAGACTGGGCAAACAGCGGTAGCGGCGGCATGGGGTAAGGCGCGCCCTGCGGTCGCCAACGCTCCTGATCGGCATCGCCGCTCAGTCCCACCTCGGTTTGCACACGGTCATAATGTGGCGCGAGATCTGCGTAACTGAGCGGCCAGTCCCGGCCCACGCCGTGGTCGCTTTGCACAGAGAAGTCCCCTTCGTGCATCCGCAACCATACTCCGTAGTGGTGAAGCGCTGAACCACCGGTGCCGCTACCGGCATTAAAGGCATGGCCAATTTTGTGGTCCCCAGACTCCGATACGGCGGGTTCTGACCATTTGAGTTTTCGGGCCCAGATTTGTGAGCTGACCAGGTCGCTGAGTTGCCGCGCTGGCCCTGCCTCTAAAACGGTGACCGATTGCCCACCCTCGGCTAATCGTGCGGCCAACATAAGCCCAGCAGCACCGGCTCCTACGATGACAACGTCGCGGCTCTCCGTCACCAGGGTTTCTCCGGCATGATGTGGGCCATGTAGGGAATCCCCAGTGCTTCAAATCCCTCCGGGGTGCCATACGTCACGTCAAGCGCGTCGGCGCGCAATACAAAAAGCATGTAGCTAGCAGGTGGACCCTCCCAGTTCTCTTGTATATCGCTCCACATGGCACTCAGAACTTCAGATGTTGCTTGCTCGGTTTGCAGCGCCTTCTGCAGATTGCGGGCGAGCGACTCATAGAAATCGATTTGGGCGGAAACATCCACGCCCAGGTATTTGCCGATCAGGAGCGAGTCATTGCCTGCGCGCAGTTGTGCATCCAAATAAGCGGCGATACCTGCATCAGCGGACCCTGGCACTAGCTGCTCAGCTACAGTTGCGATTATGTTTAACTGGTCGCGCCGCAGCACCTCGGGGGTAAAATCGAGTTCGACAGCCTCTGCAGGCGAGAGCGTCAGACGATCGCCCAGAATCAGAAAAGACGCAGTAAATAATGACGATCCTAGCAGGCGACGCCTCGACAGATCGTGCGCCATCAGTTTGCACCGCACCGCGGACTGCTACAAGAGCGAATCCTTGCTCCGAAAGGAAGTGCTCTGCGAGGCGCAGATGAGTCAGAGTGTGCCGATTTTCTATCGGTCCAACGTCTTACCGATTGAATCCTGCTCATGCTTGTTATTCCTTAATCAGCCTTTAGGTGCTGTCACGTCGTAGCACATACGCCATTGATGATATGCATGAAATACCACTTACCACTATAAACCAAATGATGCAGATATTTGAATCAGCCTAGTCGGTCAACAACCCGTTTCTGTTCACTGATAGTCGAGTTGAAGCGGTGTTCTGTATGCGCCCAGCTCACTGAGCTCGGGAGGTTTCGGCGTCTGCGCGGTCCTTGTCCTCAGGAGAACGAGCCGCAATTGCTGCAACCCGTGCGAGGGAATGTGGCGCCGACGGGATGGACCTTACCCTGGGTTTTAAGCGCCACAAATCTGAACTTTGAGTTGTTCTCGAGCTTGCTCTTATACTAGCGTGAGGGAGCTGCGACCCGATTCACGGTAAGGCTAAACTTGAGAGCCAGAGTGTGCCTGCAAGTTTATGAGTCGGTGCTTCACGCCACCGGCTTGCGTGACGTAGGTTGCCGCACCTCAGCACGCCATTCACAAAAAAGGTTTTGTAGGCATCGCATTTGGGGCTTGGTGAGATAAGGTCTAATTTGACCGCGTGCAAATTTCTATTTGGGGGGTTCGATAATGCGCATAAAAATGATTTTGCCGGTGCCTATGCCCGATCAAGCCCTCGAGGCGTTCGCCGCTCAGATTCCGCCAGCTTTGAGACGGGAGGACGTCCAGGTTGATTTTTGTGCCCCAAGTAGAGGGGGGCGCATATTAGATAGTTACTACGAAATGACGTTAGCCGATGCGTTTGTGTTAGAGAAGGGAATGACATGTGAATCAGAAGGTTACGATGCAGTATGTGTGAACAGCATGAGCGACTCGGCGCTCAATGCGCTGAGATCTAGACTATCGATACCAGTGGTTGGGCCTGCCCAAGCCAGTTTTTGCTACGCATTGATGTTGGGCGAGACTTTCACGGTATTAACCATGTGGGAGCAGTGGTTCCCCCTCTACAAAAAGGTAGTGCGAGAACTCGGTATTCAGGCGCGCCTTGCCTCGATCAGGGCCATAGGGGTGCGCCCTGATGCGCAGGAGCTTCTCTCAGGGAAAGAAGATGTTGTATTCGAATTGTTGGAGAGAGAAGCGAGGGCAGCTGTCGATAATGATGGTGCCGACACGCTGATCTTGGGGTCCACAACAATGCATCAATCTCATAGTTATTTGGTCAGTAAACTAGAGGTGCCGATTCTTAACCCCGGGCTAATCGCGCTTAAAGTTTGCGAAAACCTCGTGGAATTGGGGATTGCTCACAGCAAGTCGGCCTACCGTAGTCCGGAAGTTATTAGCGACGATGCATTTCGGATGGGAGAATTGTCATAAGTTGATAAGCCAAATGAGGCGGATATGGATGAAATAGGCAAAGCTGCTGAAACTTGCGGGTTTTTGACAAACTTTCACGATGAGGGCGAGGGGCAACCGGTGGTGCTACTCCACGGGTCAGGGGCAGGTGTATCGGCTTGGGCCAACTGGCGAAATTTAATTCCGAGGCTTTCGAAAAACTATAGAGTCATTGCGCCCGATCTCGTAGGTTTTGGTTTCACTCGGACCCCAGAGGAATTTGAATTCAAATTCATGTCTAGTTGGGTTGATCAACTGCAGGCGTTGCTCGAACATCTCGGACTCACCAAAGCCCATTTCGTTGGCAACTCGTTCGGGGGCGCGTTAACACTGTGGTTGGCCCACGAGCATCCCGATTTGTGCGACAAACTTGTTCTGATGGGCCCGGGTGGTTGGCCATCTAAAGTCAATGAAAACCTCGAACTCTTGTGGGGATACAAGCCCTCGGTTGAGAACATGAAGTCCATCTTGGACGTCATGGCTTATGACAGGAGCATTGTCACTGACGAGCTTGCTGAGCTCAGATACAAAGCCACCATCAGAGAAGGCGCCCAAGAGACCTTTGAAAAAGTTTTCGCGCCACCCTTTCAGCGCTGGCTGGATGCACAAGCTCTGCCCATCGCTGCTCTTCAGAGTATAGATAACGAGGTGCTAATTATTCATGGCAGGGACGATCGGGTTGTAGACCCAATGTGCTCTTGGCACTTGCATAGCCATCTGCTCAATTCGCAATTGCATTCGATCGGTCGATGTGGCCACTGGACACAAATCGAACACCCTGAGAGGTTTCGTGTTCTCGTAGAACAGTTTTTACAGGAATAGGGTAGAGAATTGTTGGAGGGTAAATGCCTATGAGTTTGGTTTATCGAATGGTTGACGGGGTTCTTCAGTCAGAGGCCGCAGAGCCCAGTCAACCGGGACCCGATGAAGTTTTGGTCGAGGTTGAAGCCTCTTCTTTGAATTATCGAGACATCGCCATTCGAGCAGGGTTTTATCCGTCTCGCAGTGGTGTGATCCCTCTCTCAGATGGGGCTGGAAAAATTGTCGAAGTTGGTGCGGCCGTCTCGGATCTGAAGGCGGGGCAACAGGTCACTTCTTGTTTCTACCCCTTTTGGGAATCCGGTCCAGCATCAGCTACGAATCACCGAGCAACTCTGGGGTGTGACTTAGATGGCATGTTGACCAAATTTGTAACATTGCCGGCTACTGCATGGATCCCAACACCCAAGCACATGTCTTCCTTGGAGGCTTCCACCTTACCATGCGCAGCTTTGACTGCTTGGGCAGCTCTTTTTAGCCGAGGGGGTTTGCTTCCAGGGCAGCATGTCCTGATACAGGGTACTGGAGGAGTAGCAGTTTTTGCGATCCAATTTGCTAAAGCGATGGGTGCGAGGGTGACTGTAATTACAAGCAGCGATGAGAAGCTGGCGCGAGCGTCTGAATTAGGCTCGGATATTGGAGTTAACTACTCCGAGTTTCCTGAGTGGGACGAGAGAGTCATCGAGGAGGTTGGACGAGAGGAGATTGACTTGGTAATCGAACTCGGGGGTGCACAGACCCTGCAGAGATCACTGAACTGCCTAAAGGTTGGAGGTAGGGTAAGCATGATTGGCGTATTGTCTGGCAACGAGGTCTCGATGAACATTTCGACGGTCTTGGCGAAGTGGATTGCCATCCAAGGCATCACCGTAAGCCACCGAGAGGACTTCCTTAGTATGAATCGATTCCTCGAATCCGAGCGCATACGCCCGATCATCGACACAGTTTTGCCGCTTAATCAAGTGCAAGCGGGGTACGATGAGCTGCCACGCGGGCGTCATTTTGGCAAACTTGTTTTAGATCATCTTCATGAGTAACTGCCTAAGATCTGATCATGGATTTCAGAATTAAGGATTTAAAACGGCTTTAAGTTTTGTTGAATATCAATTAAAGGTACGGCAGGCTTAGGACAAAACCTAGAAGGAAAACAGGCGTTGGACACTGGAAAAATATTAGCGGGGTTTTTGGCGCCGCATCCGCCTCACCTCGTCTACGGGGAAAACCCGCCGCAAAATGAACCAAGGAGTAAAGGTGGTTGGGAGCCTTTGCGGTGGGCCTACGAAAGAGCCCGGGAAAACCTCGAGAAATACAA
The DNA here is from genome assembly GCA_902520195.1 of Halieaceae bacterium. Lineage (GTDB taxonomy): Bacteria > Pseudomonadota > Gammaproteobacteria > Pseudomonadales > Halieaceae > Luminiphilus. Next base: position 46,974 of record CABYND010000003.1, on the reverse strand, counting down.
ACCGGATGTCCTGCTTGTTCATTCACCGCATTGGGTGACTCAACAGGGGCATCACTTTTTGGGCGTGCAAAATCTCTGTGGCAAATCCGTTGATCCCATTTTTCCTAATTTATTTAGATATTCGTTTGAACTAAATGTTGATGTGGAACTCGCCGAAGCCTGTTGTGAGGAAGCTTCGGCCGCGGGTCTAACCGCGAAAATGATGCGTAATCCCGAATTCAGGGTTGACTACGGCACCATTACAACTTTGCATATGATTAGGCCTCAGTGGGACATCCCAATAGTGGGCATATCGGCTAATAACTCACCCTACTACCTCGGTACCAGAGAGGGCCTAGAGGAGATGGACATACTCGGATCAGCGACCAGAAGGGCCGTCGAGAACACTGGTCGAAGAGCAGTGTTATTGGCGTCGAACACTCTGTGCCATTATCACTTCAGCGAGGAACCTGCAGTTCCCGAGGACATGTCCCAAGAGCACCCTCATGACTACGAAGGATATCTGTGGGATATGCGAGTCATCGAATTGCTGCGACGTGGCAGAACCAATGAGGTATTTGAGTTGCTCCCGCAATTTATTGATGAGGCGTTCGCCGAAGTAAAGTCGGGGGCATTTACTTGGATGTTCTCAGCAATGGGTTATCCGAATATCCCTGGAGAACTGCACGGATATGGGACCGTAATTGGCACTGGAAACGCTGTCATGGAGTGGGACATGTCGGCTGCAGCGTTGGCATGAAATCGATATGAGCGTGGTGTCAGCTTTTCTAGTACCGGGTTCACCGTTGCCTAGAATTCAAGGTGGCAATCCGCCGTGGGACGCAATGGCGAAAGCTTTGTCAGCGGCGGGCGATGTATTAGCGTCAACAGACCCGGATTCCATAGTGGTTTATTCGACGCAGTGGATTGCCGTGCTTGATCAATTGTGGCAGACGAGGGAACAAGTGGCCGGTAGGCATGTTGACGAAAACTGGCATGAGTTTGGTGTCCTTGAATATGACATGGCGATAGATGTGGAGTTGGCAACTGCATGCATCGAGGAGAGCAGCTCAATCGGTGTGAAGTCCAAGGCTGTGAATTACGATGGCTTTCCGATCGATACGGGGACCATTGTTGCAGATTCTTTTTTGAACAGAATACGAAAACCAGTGGTAGTGACCTCTAACAACGTCTACCACGATATGGCGGTAACGGAAAGCATCGGTCAGCTGGTGGCAAAAAGTGCTCGAGAGCAGAGAAAAGACATAGCCGTAGTGGCAGTTGGCGGGTTGTCTGGCGCGTTTTTCCGACAGGAAATAATCCCTGAAGACGACCGAATTTTTTCGGAGGCATACGACTCGGCAAACAGAAAGATGCTCGACTTAATCTGTTCGGGAAATTGTCAAAAGGCGATGGCGTTTGTCCCCGAGTATAACGAACAGGCGAGTCCTGAAATGGGGTTCAAACACTTTGGTTTCGTCAGCGGGGCTTTGGGCCATAAGTATTCCAAAGCGGAGGTGCACCACTACGGACCGCTTTACGGTTCAGGCGGCGCGGTAATAGAGTTTCAAGTTTAGTTGCGCATACGGTCTCGCAAGTTTGTTGCGTAGGCGCGGGACACGTCGTGACTCATTCAAGGGAGTGTCGGCGACTTGGACGAGCTGCTCAGTTTTGTAGAAGCAGAGTTTGTAGAGACGGGGGTCTGGCTAGATAACCTTAATCCACGCAATGGCGCTCGCATCAATAGAGTTGCAGAAGCTAACGAAGCTCTATTGGATCGCGCTGTTCACTCTGCAAAGGAGGCCACCAGCAAATGGGGGCGTGCATCGGTGTCTCAGAGGTCAGAATTTCTTCTTGCAATCGCAGAGGGAATCGAATCCCGATTTGATGAATTCGCGCGGGCCGAAAGCCTCGATACGGGCAAGCCTATACACCAAGCCAGGTCCCTAGACATACCTAGAGCGATATCCAATCTTAAATTTTTCGCGACCTTAATTCAGACCGAAACATTGGAGAGCTGTGTTACCACGACAAACGATGCTCCTAGGGCACTGAACTACACCGTTAGGAAACCACACGGGGTGGTTGGGGTGATTTGCCCTTGGAACTTACCCCTATTGTTGCTCACGTGGAAAATTGCTCCAGCGCTGGCCACGGGTAACACAGTTATTATTAAACCGTCAGAACATACGCCGACCTCCGCCACTTTGCTAGCAAAAGTCGTAGCCGAGATTGACGCGTCAGCGGGAATAGTAAATGTGCTGCACGGCAAGGGGCCGATGTCGGTTGGCGAGATGATCGCGGCTCATCCAGGGATTGATGCTGTCACGTTCACTGGGTCCTCAGCGACTGGTTCAAAAATAATGGAAGTCGCTTCAAAAAGCGTAAAACCACTCTCATTCGAATTGGGCGGCAAAAACGCAGCGATAGTATTTTCTGATGCGGATATTGAAGCTGCGGTGAAGGGCGTCGTTCGGTCGGTCTTCTCCAATTCTGGGCAGATATGCCTGTGTACCGAGCGAGTTTATGTTCAGCACGATATTTTTGACTCCTTTGTATCCAGGCTGACGGAGGCTGTCCTAGCGCTGTCTTTTGACGACTCAAGTGAAAAAAGCCTGACACTTGGCCCCCTCATCAGTCGTGATCAAAGAGACAAGGTGATGAGTTACTTTGATCTGGCGATCAAAGAGGGTGCCACCGCGATCATAGGAGGCGCCGTCCCACACTTTGGTGATGAAAGAGATGACGGTTTCTACGTGCAACCGACCGTTTTTACCGGTGTTCCTAAACATTCACGATTTGTCCGGGAAGAAATCTTTGGACCCGTTTGCCAGATTGAAAAATTTACAACCGAGGAGGAAGTGATTGCAGCAAGCAATGACACAAGCTTTGGACTTGCTGCCTCGATCTGGACAAACGACATTAGCGTCGCGCATCGTGTGGCGCCGCAACTTAGCGTGGGTATGGTCTGGATAAATGATTGGTTTAGGCGAGACTTACGCGCGCCTTTTGGAGGGACAAAGCTTTCTGGCATTGGCAGGGAAGGTGGACATCATTCCTTGGACTTCTACGCTCCGCCCTCGAACGTTTGTCTGTCCATAGCGGGTGGCGTTTGAGTGAGGAACAGACATTTTGAGAGGTATGCCATGTTGCAGCCTGAGCTAGAGATCTTTGCTGCCATGCTCGATTCTGCGGCACAGAATGGTATTGCGACGAGCCAAATCACATTGCAACATCCATTGAGCATAGACGATGCCTATGAGGTGCAGAGGCGTTTAGTGTCAAAGAGAGTGGAGCGAACAGGGAGGATTTGCGGTCTTAAAGTTGGCTTTACCTCGAAAGCAAAGATGATTCAAATGGGCGTGGATCAAGTTATTTTTGGACACCTTACCTCGGACATGCAGATTCAGAACTCTGGCCGAATGTCAGTGGCGCAAGCCATCCATCCAAGGATTGAACCAGAAATAGCCTTTAGGTTGGCGGAGGATGTCGATTACGTGCTGTCTCCAGAATCGGCGCTTTCTACCGTGGATGCAATAGCACCCGCTATGGAAATCATTGATAGTAGATACAAAGATTTTCAATTTACGCTGCAGGATGTGATCGCAGACAATTCGTCGTCATCGCATTTTGTTCTGGGGGATTGGCGGCCTGCCACAATCGATGTCTCCAGCCTGAGAATGACTCTGCGTATAGACGAGCAACCCGCGCTCACCGGATATTCCCACGAAATATCTGGTCATCCCATTAACTCTCTGATCGACTTGAGTGCTCTGGCTGTCCAACATGGGGTAGTGCTGAAGGCAGGTTGGATTATCTTGGCAGGTGCAGCGACTGAAGCTGTGCCAATCGCAGGAGCAACTAAGGCGAGCTGCAGCGTAGCTGGGCTTGGTGATGTCGAGGTTTATGTCCGATAAACGCTCACTTGTGAATCCCATCGAGGCGTTCACCCTCGACGGTGGTGCACAGACACGAGGCTCATTTCCTCATTTGAAGAGAGCTGGGGATTTGTTGTTTGTATCGGGGACAAGTTCGCGGCGGCCAGACAACAGCATTGCTGGTGCAAGCCTCTCCAGATCGGGAGAGAAGGTGTTATGCATTCGCTCCCAGACGGAGGAGGTAATAGGGAATATCGATAAGATATTGGCCACCGCCGGGGCCTCGATCCAGGACTTGGTTGAGGTCACAGCGTTCCTAGTAAATATGAGCGACTTTGATGTTTACAACGAGACCTATGGAAAGTTCTTCACAGAGCGGGGTCCTGCTCGCACCACCGTTGGTGTGAGGGAATTACCTCATCCAGATTTGTTGATCGAGATGAAGGCCGTCGCTTTCAAGCCTTTAGATGAGAACTAAACCAGCATTTAGGTAACAGTAATGAAGCTCTTCGCGATATTTTTTTTGTGCGCCTTGTCTTGCGTTGCGATTGGTGATGACGGGGCCGGTGAGATTCTGCCGCAGCAGTGGTGGCCGTCAGAATGGGGGGCGCAGGACGAGTTGGGGGCTATGAACAGGCTTGGCACGCACAAAGTCCTTGAGGCAGCTGCTCTGATCTCACGCGGTAGGGTTTTTGATTTATCGCGAACCTTGGATGAGGATATTCCTCTGTTCGACTTAACTCCCGGGCGACGGAAGTACACTCTCTCAATCCCGGGCGCTCCCACATGGGGCCCCATGGGTGAGAATAAGTTAGCCTGGAATGAGGACTACATATCTGGTCATCTTTCTCAAGACGGCACCCAGTTCGATTCCTTGGCTCATATGGCCACAGAACTTGGCAAGCCAGGGGACCTTAATGAATTACGCTATTACAACGGGTTTCGTCATTCCGCTATTGCTACGAGCAGGGGTTTCAGGCGGCTGGGGGTAGAGAAGACTATTCCGATTTTTACGAGAGGGATACTCATAGATGTCTCCGGTTACAAAGGAAGAATGCTCGAGCGATCAGAGGAGATCACTGTCGACGACCTACGAGGGGCACTAGAGTTTCAAGGCATGTCTGTAGACGACATTAAGCCCGGGGACGCTCTCTTTTATCATACCGGCTGGGGTGCACTCTGGGGGAAAGATAACGCAAAATTCAATAGTGGCACGCCAGGGCTATCAATTCAGGCGGGTGACTGGGCAGTGGACCGAAAGGTGGTAATGGTAGGTACTGACAATTGGGCTGTTGAAGCCATACCTAGCCCCGATCCGCGCTGGTTCGCTCCTAACCATCAAAAGTTTCTGGTGGAAAACGGCATCTATATAATGGAAAACCTTGATTTTTCGCAATTGCTGGAAGAGAAGGTCTATGAATTTGCGTTCATTTTTGCGGCAGTGCCGATGAGAGGAGCGACTGGCTCCCCAGCTAGACCGATCGCTGTAAAGTGATGTAGCCGGCGTCAATAAAAAAAGACTTTCCCAAGCCGATTTGCACGCCAGCACTAGCTTACACCTAGGCGCGTTTGGTTCTGTTGATTGTTAAGAGCGTGCCGAACTCTACCTCCCGTCAAAGCCGTGGGTATCCTTTCTACTTGGTTTGCCACCTCTAGTAATCTCTCCATTTGCACCCCCGTATCAACCGACATCGCTTCGAATAACCAAACTAAGTCCTCGGTAGCAACGTTACCACTTGAGCCTGGCGCGAATGGACAGCCACCGAGGCCTGCCACTGAGCAATCAAAGGTGTCAATCCCCTCGTGCCAAGCAGCTAAACAGTTGGCGACACCTGTGCCGAAAGTGTCGTGGGCATGAAACACCCAGTCCTGGTCGTCGAAAACTGATATTAAGTGGCTGAATAACTGTGCCACTTTGTCAGGGGTACAGCGACCAGTGGTGTCGCATATTGCCAGTTCAATATCGGAAGACATAGTCAATATTTTTTCGATCAAATTCGTTACGTTGGAGGAGGGCGTCATGCCCTCGAACGGGCAATCCAAAGCGGTGGCAATGTTTACTCGCAGCGACGCGTTTGATGGATGTAGGGAAAGAACCTCTCTCAGCTCAGTAAGAGAGTCTTTTATGCTTAAACGAACGTTCCGGTAGTTGTGCGATGGCGATGCCGAGAGCACAAATACCAGTTTTTTGGCGCCGAAATCTATAGCACGTTCTGCGTACTTGACGTTTGGCACCAGCACTTGGGTAAGACAGGTGTCGAGTTGGTTCCCGACTTGAATGATACTTCGAGCATCTGATAACTGTGGGACCGCCCTTTTACTGACAACAGATGTAATCTCCAGTCTGGAGAGCCCTGAGTTATGAAGGCCGCGGACGATTTTTTCCTTCTCGGTAGTGGGGATAAACCCAGAAACCGCTTGAAATCCGTCGCGCGGTCCGACTTCCACCAGATTTACTTTTAACGGAAGTTTCACCAGTCTTCTTCAGCTCTGTTAATCCATATTCTATTTGACCTAATGCTCATCCTAGCGCACTCAAGATCAAGCGGTTGCGCCTAAAACCAGAGCCTTGGCTAAGTCACCCACACCTTGATGGTCCGTAACAAGGTGTAGGTGGGAGGCAATTTCAATGGCCGTGCACAAAGAAGCGGATACCAATGGAACGCGGAACTCTGAAGCGAGCACTCTCAGAGCTTTCAACGATGGCATCTGAACACAAGCAGAGGCGATCACCGCGTCGACCGAATCTGCTCCCAGCGTCGCAACGTGCTCTGCGAGTTTGCTCTCATCAAGCTGCGCGACTTTGCGATTATCAGGCTCTGATAGCGAAATCGATCGGACAACACGGAGACCTTCGGCATTCAAATATTCTTCTACCATCGAAGTCAGCTCAGGTTTGTATGGCGCCACTAACGCTATCTTACTCGCGTTCATTCGTTTAAGAGTTCGGACAAGTGCTCCAGCGCTGGTGATAGCTGGAACCGACGTGCCCTCATCGGAAATGGCCTGGCTCAAGCTTCTCTCCAGCTCCCGATGCGCGCCAGTTCCCATAAACATAGTGGCCACTAGGCAAGCATGCGCGACTACATCGACGTTCGCGTCAGCAATCTCGCGCGCACATCGTTCCGAATCGGTAGCCATATTTCGAAGCTCATGAGCCGTGACCTTTTTCATCCTCGTTCGACTGGAGTGGAAGGTGATTTGCTGGCCTTTTGATAAAGCATGTCTACCCAGGTATAGAGGTATCTCCGTCTCCATAGTCACGTTTGAACTTGGAACTATTAATCCCACTCGTAGAGTCAATTCTAACCTCCGCTGGCTCGAGACGAGGAAGCCCTAATGCGTGCGTGCGATCAGGTTCGCTGCTCCGTTTAGCACACGATTGTTTTATGATGAAGCGCCGAGTTTGCGCCCGAGTTATTGAGTATGTCTTGAAGTTCCACGAAAAATCAATCAACATTCATGACATCGCAGAGGACGTAAAAGGTTGCCTGATCAAACGGCCGTTTGCTGAGGGTTATGGACGACTCTACTCGGTTTTTTAAGTGGGCAGCTTTACAGTCGTGCCCATTGTGCGGGAGCAGAAAAAATGAACTCTATTCACCTGGATTTATTGGGCACCGAGACGAATTTTTATCACACGGACAAGTACACAACTCGGGCTATTGAAGTTAAAAACGATAAAGTTCCGCTCTTTTTGCTCCATGGGGGAGGCGGTCACGCAGAAACCTACTCCAGGAATCTAACATCTCTTGCGAAATCAGCGAGGCCGATCGCCATAGATTTTATTTGGCATGGGATGTCCTCCGCTCCGCCTTTCTCCGACGATCCCCCTACTTCGTCTTCGCATTGGGTAGCGCAGTTTACAGATCAGCTGCTGAATCTCATGGATCACCTTGGGGTAGAGAGGGCGTCTGTGGAAGGTGAGTCTCTTGGTGGGTGGATCGCTTACGATATGGCCATAAATCACCCTGATAGAACGCACTCGGTAATTCTCAACACTACTTGGGGCATGGCCCTAGACCCAACCAAAGTTCACGAGGGTGAAAGCGATTTGGCGGCTTTACGAGAGACATCGGTAAACGCGCTTTTGAACCCGACCAAGGAGCTATTGAAGAAGAGATTAGACTGGCTAATGCCGCTGGGGGGTGTCACTGACGAACTTGTGGATTTAAGGCAGGCGCTATGGCAAATACCTCGTACGCAGAAAGCGCTGCTGGAGTATTACGACAGACTGTTTGCTCCGAACATTTCCGATTTTTATTTCACTGAGCAAGAGATTCGGGAAATTAAATGCCCGACGTTAGTGATGTGGACCGACAAGAATCCCGTTCACGGAGTAGACGCCGCAGAGCGTTTAACTGAACTCATCTCCGACTCGAAGATGCATGTCATGAAAGATTGCGCTCACTGGCCGCAATGGGAGAGACCTGATGAGCATGACTCTGTAATTTGTGACTTTCTCGATAGAATAGATACGTAATCACCTTATCGGATAGCCTGAATATGGAAAAAGATGCACCTGTAAGGCGCCGCTCCAGTGGAGACGGGGCCGACGTAATAGCGACGTCTCGACGTCTAAACGACTCGAAGACGCAAAGCCAGTATGAGCCCTACAAGCAAGCAGAGTGGGGATTCGTCAACCATTGGTATCCCGCTGTCTTCAGCGAGGAGCTTGAGGAAGATCAGGTTGAGGGAGTTCAGATCTGCGGCATTCCGATCGTTCTTCGAAGAGTAAACGGAAGGGTTTATGCCCTGAAAGATCGGTGTATCCACAGAGGAGTTAGAATGTCAGCGAAGCCAATGTGCTTCAATAAAGAGACGATCTCTTGTTGGTACCACGGCTTCACGTTTAATCTTGAGACGGGGAATTTAGATACGATTGTTGGTAACCCTGACGATAAGTTGATAGGGACAACAGGAGTTACGCCTTATCCGACTGAAGAGAAATGCGGTATCGTGTTTGTCTTTGTGCGCGAAGATGACTTTCCTCTAGATGAAGTTCCCCCGCTAGCGCACGATCTTCCGTTAGCGTTTCCCGACAACAGTGAGCGATTCCCTCATCCACTTTGGCCTGCAGCACCACATATCCTGCACGAGGATGCGGTAGGTCTTGGTATTCATCGCACCGGCGAATCCAATTGGCGTGTGGCCTGCGAAAATGGCTTTGACAATGCGCACATACTGATACATCAAGACAATATGATTGTTCAATCGAACAATTGGGTTTTGCCGTTAGGCATAAGGCCTGTCTCAAACGACTGCATAACTACATTCGAGGACGACAACGGGCCGAGTGGCTTGATGCAATGGCTATTTTCTGATCGCTGGGAGCCAATCCTTGAGAACGAAACACTGGGTATCAAGGTGAATGGCGTAAATGGTAGGCCATACAGGACCTCTTTTTATCTTCCTGGTGTGTTACTCGTTGAGAATTGGCCTGAGGAATACATCGCGCAATACGAGTGGTATGTGCCCATTACGGACGACACTTATGAGTATTGGGAGGTTTTGGTCAAAAGGTGCCCAACGGAAGAGGAACGCGAACAATTTAAGTACCGCTACAAGACTGTTCTCGAGCCAATGGCTTTGCGAGGTTTCAACAACTGCGACCTATACGCTAGAGAGTCTATGCAAGATTTTTATGGTGATGGATCCGGCTGGAACGATGAGCAGTTGGTAGATACCGACGTGTCGCCAATCACATGGAGGAAGTTAGCATCGCGTTGTAATAGGGGCATCGCGCGTCCTGGGGTGGGTGTTACAGGCTCGGTGAAAGCATCAAGTTTGCGTCTTCGGGACGTCAGTGAGGGCTCGCCATCCCGATACTTTGTGAGGAAAGTAGACTTTTAGGGCGGGGAGTGAATTGCCAGATGTCCGCGGTTCAATCTTATGAAGTCAGTGTCCAGTTCTCCGACGGTGACATCGCGGTATTCCCAGTCACATCCAATGAGACCATATTGGAAGGTGCGCTAAAGGCCGACGTGCCCATTTTGAATCAATGTCAGAGTGGGAGTTGCGGATCCTGTGTGGCTGTACTAGAGGACGGAGAGGCTACTCCACTGGCTACGCAGGCGGGTTGCTTGCTAGACAGTGAGTTAGCAGAGGGCAGGAGACTGCTGTGTAGCGCTAGAGCTTTTAGCGATTGTAGTTTTCAGGTCGACTACACCACTTCTGCAGGGGCCGCCACACCAGCCGCCGCCAACGTGTTTATTGATGAGATAGCTTGGCTGTCCAGCGATGTTGTTAGGTTAGGGGTAGAGTTAGCCGAGGGAGATTGGGCCGATTTTTCCCCGGGGCAATATATGCGGATAAATATCCCGAATACTGAGATATATCGCTCATATTCGATGTCTAGCTCGCCTGAACAGCTTCCCAAGTTGGAATTTTTAGTCAGGGTAATTCCCGGCGGGTTGTTCTCAGAATTTCTGAGCACAAAGGCGCGAGTGGACGACATTCTTAAATTAGAAGGACCGTACGGCTCATTCTTTTGGAGAGAGAATTTTCGGCGTTCCAAGCATTTGCTGATAGCGGGTGGAACGGGGCTAGCGCCCTTATTGTCAATTCTCGACCAGATACGAGCCGCGCCGGGTAAGAAGCCCGATATAACGTTGTCCTTTGGTTGTGCGTCAGACAAGACGTTTTTTGGCGCCGACATCCTAGACCTGCGTAAAGCTTGGATGCCCACGCTTGAGACAAGATTAACAGTAGATGACGCGGGCGAATCCTGGTCGGGATTGATTGGGAACCCATTACAGGCCATCTCTACAGATGACATTGAGAGCGATGCCGTAGCGTACGTTTGTGGGCCACCCGGATTGGTTAATTCGTCAAAAAAGGTGTTGTCTGACTTTGGTATGTCGGAGAGTCGGATATTCGCTGAGCGATTCCTGCCAGAATAATTGTTTACGATGAGGAGAATATGAGATGGGCGTTAGCGGTCTGGGGTATGTGGGGATAAACGCTACTGACACTCGAGCTTGGAAAGATTTAGCAGTAAGCGTCTTCAGCATGGAAGTCGTAGATAAGGACCAGACGGAATCCTTTTATCTTCGTCTGGATGATTGGCATCACAGGTTGTCCGTAACGGCATCTGAGAACGACTCGATCGCTTATGTGGGATGGGAGGTGCCAAACGAGGAGAGCCTTGATCTGCTTGCGAAGCGTTTAAACGACAACGGTGTTGCGACTGTCTTGGGCGATGCTGAACAACTGGAAGATCGTAAAGTGACAAAGCTCTATAGCTTCATAGATCCCGCCAGTGGATTTCCGTCTGAGATATTCTACGGCCCAAAATTAGAGATGCGCCCTTTTTCGCCAGCGAGGGGTATCACGGGTTACAGAACGGAGGAGTGCGGGCTTGGGCACGTTGTCTATTTTGTTGAAGATTATGCAGGAAGCATTCAATTTTACAGGGAGGTATTGGGGTTCCGTATCTCCGATTACATTATTTGGGATGAGGGTGAAAAGGATGTCACTTTTTTTCATTGTAATCCTAGGCATCATTCCCTGGCCGTAATGCCGCCTTTTGGGCCCTTCAAGGCCGGCGATTTCAATCATCTGATGTTAGAGGCAAAATCGATAGACGATGTGGGGTATGCCTACGACATTGTGCAAGATAAGGGAATCCCGATAATGATGGGCATGGGCAAGCACACGAATGACCATACCCAATCGTTTTACATTATCACTCCATCCGGGTTTGGTATCGAATACGGAGCCAACAGTCGCCTTGTTGACAAAGAGTGGGCTGTAAAGACTTACGACGCCCCCGCTATGTGGGGGCATCGTGCACCGGCCTAGCCCCCACTAACCGTATGTCACCAACTAGCCTACTTTGCGCATGCTCTGTTAGTGAACTACTCGCGGGTCTCTCAAGTGGTGCTGTTTCCGCTGAAGAGATCTTAAACAGTTGCCTCGGGAGAATCCGTTTGCGCGAGGCAGAAGTTAAGGCTTGGGCCTATCTAGACTCAGACAATGGGTTTGCGGCTAAGAAAGCGCTCAGTCGCAAGAAGAAAAATGAGAAGTTGAGAGGCATCCCATTTGCTGCCAAAGATGTGTTCGAAGTGGCTTCGACTCCCAAATCTTATGGGAGCCAACTTTACGCCACAGAAATCTCCAAGAGCTCTAGCTCTGTCGTCGATACGCTGGTTGCAGCGGGTGCCGTATTTTTAGGTAAGACTGTCACGGCGGAGTTTGCTCTTTATAAGCCGGGTGCCACCTGTAATCCCCATAACATTGAACACACCCCAGGTGGTTCATCCAGTGGTTCTGCGGCGGCAGTAGCTGATTGCCAGGCTCCTATAGCGCTCGGGACGCAGACGGCGGGATCCATTGTTCGGCCAGCGAGTTATTGCGGCGTGATTGGGTATAAACCTACTTTGGGCCGCTATAGTACGACTGGTGTGCTGGAGACATCCCCCACTCTCGATACAGTCGGTTTTTTTTGCCGAGCAGCCAAGGACGCATCGCTCGTCGATGAGGTACTGGCAGAGATAGAGCCGCTTAATTACGCGGGAGAAGACCCCCACAAGTTAACAGTGGGGATATACCAGCATCAGTCGATAACCGAGGCGTCGCCCGCCGTGCGAGCCGCAATGGAGGTGGTCGAGACTAAATTCCCGATAGAAATGTTTGATGTGAAGCAAGTCAAACCAAACTCGCGATTTCTTGATTTGAACAACATTCATAAGATAGTGCACGCCTTTGAGGCGAGAAGAAGCCTCCTATCACTAGAAGGGTTTCAGATAAGCAGCGTGGGCAGCTTGACGAAAGAATTTTTGGATTCAGCTCAGTCAATCTCCGAATTAGAGTACGACGATGCACTTGGTAGGCTTTTACAGCTCAGAGAACGATCTCTTGAGGTTTTCGATGGTTGCGATGTATTAGTAGCTCCCGCTGCGCCAGATTACGCACCGCACGGTATAGAAGGCACTGGTGACCCAGTATTTAATCGCATGTGGACGGCTTTGGGTGTCCCGTGCGCGGCATTCCCGGTGATTCAATTGCCCGGATCGCTGCCATTAGGACTGACGCTAATTGGGCGTCCCGATGAGGATCAAAAATTACTAAAAATCCTTCAGCTAATGACCCCTTAAGGGCCAGTGTGGCAATTTGGGGCAGGTGAACACGAGGAGCAGAGCATGAAACCGACGACGCCAAAGCCAATGACTGCAGAGATGGAGAGGGCTTATGAAGCATGCTGTAAATGCTTGGACGCCAACCGGCTGAAAACTTTGTTATGTGCCCTTACTGATATTCACAGTCCTACGGGTGCTACTCGAGCAGCATCAGAATTTATGGTGCAGCACCTAAATCAAATGGGGCTGCCTAGCAAATATATGGGAATGAACGATATCAGTGGCAACGTCCTGGGAGAGTTGAAAGGAGCCGGGACGGGGGCCACCTTACTACTGTATGCGCCAATTGACACTCATCTGGAGGGCGACGATTCAGATCTTCCGTGGGCCGGCCCGACACAAGAGGTAGATATGCGTCCGGAGGCCAAGTTGGTAGATGACTGGGTTTACGGGCTCGGCTCCAGTAACCCCAAGGCGATGGTGGCGACCTTGACCGAAGTGGCGAATGCGGTTGTTGATTCAGGAATAGAGTTTAAGGGTAACCTAAACATTGCGTTCGCTGATGGCGGGATGCCTGTCAACGTGCCGTCGCGTGATAATGCGGGCATGTCCAATGGCATTGAGCATTTGTTAAATAGAGGGCTTGCGCCAGATTTTTGTATCATCATGAAGCCATGGATTTGGGTGTACCACGAAGAGCCCGGAATGGGCTGGTTTAAAATTACAGTGCACGGTACTTTAGGTTACGCGGGCGTACCTCGAGGCACACCGGGTTTCAGAAGTTCTATCGTGCCTGCAGCCGAATTGATCACCAATTTAGAGGCCTGGCTACAGGAGTACACACAAAGAAACACTTCCGGTGTTGTGAGGCCTGATGGGTGGATTTCTGCGTTGCGCTCAGGCTGGCCAGACCGCCCTGCCTTCCCTTCGGCGGCGACCGAAATCTTCTTTGACGTCCGTATCAATCCTCGCACCTCGCCTGCTGAGGTAAAAGCACAGTTTGCAGAGTTTATGAGGTCCTTTTGCATGGAACATCCTGACACACAGGTTGATTGGGAAATGTACGGTTCTGTTCCAGGAGGCACTACCGACCCAGATAACTGGATAGTTCAGTCCGCTAGGCGCGGATGGGAGCGGGTAGAGGAGAAAGCGTACTCTGACCCTGATTTGCTAGGGGGACAAACAGATGGCGCAGCCATTCGTCGCCTTGGTATACCCACCGCCAGACTGGGATGGCCTTGGCCTGCAGAAAATTCGCCTGAAAGGGTGGCTGAAGGCTTGGGGGGAATGGGTGCGACCTACGTTCCTGACCTAATGCCCTGTGCCAGAAAAATTTTATATGCCCTTGTCGATACTCTGATGCGCGATCGCCAGGAGGTTGTCGCACCAGAAGTATAGAGGGACAAGCCAGATGTTTAGTCAGTTCGCGAACTCCGTAGTTTCTGAGACAGCATTCTCGGTTTTGGCGCGCGCCGAGAAATTAGAGGCTACGGGCAAGGACGTAATCAGATTGGAAATTGGCGACAGTCCCTTTGCCAGCGCCACTCCAGCGTTGTTAGCGGGGTCCGACGCAATACTGGCGGACGAGTGTCACTATGTATCATCGAAGGGAATTGATGAGCTGAGGAGGGAGGCCGCCAGCTATGTCAGCAGAGAGCACGGAGTTCGAGTTGATGAGGATAATATTCTCGTTGGTAATGGAGCGAAAATTTTTCAGCAGCTTTTTTGTGAACTTTTTTTAGACCCCGGAGATGGGGCACTTGTTTTCTCTCCTTTTTTTCCGACATATAGCGCTAATATCGCTCGGCGCGGAGGGAGGCTGGTAACTTCGAAGCTCAGCCAGCAAAATAAATTTAGGCCATCTCTAGCAGATGTTAAGTGCTTTCTTGAGCAAGACGACTCACCCAGAGCAGTTTTCCTGAATAGTCCCCACAATCCTACAGGCGGTGTCACCACTGAAGAAGACGTCGCTGATCTTTGCTCGCTGATTCTGGACAGGGACGACGTCTTCTTATTTAGTGACGAGCCTTATGACCAAATGTCGTGGTCTGGAGGGCACGTAAGCCCCCTAGCGCATCCAGATATGTTGGAACGATGCGTCGCAGTTTATACGATGAGCAAGTCGTATAGTATGAGTGGGTGGCGTGTAGGTTTTGCTGCCAGCTCAACACAAAATATTGAAAAACTTTCTGTTCTCGCAAACACCAGCTTTTCTTGTGTGTCTCCCTTTTCCCAGATAGCAGCAGCAGCGGCCCTGAGAGAGGGCAACATCGAGCGAGATGAGCGAATGCATGTCTTTAAGGAACGCGTCGAGCGCTTTGCAAGCGCCTTACAAAACATTGAAGGTGTGAAGTGCCTCGTTCCTGACGGCGCCTTCTACGTGTTTCCAGATGTCTCAGAGTATTGCACACGTTATGGTATTACCTCTCATGGCTTGGCGATGTACCTACTAGAAGCCGCGGATTCAAAAGTTGGTGTCTCCTGTCTGGGAGGCGAAGCTTTTGGCGAGGATGGTTATGGTTATATTCGTATGAGTTGCGCCGAATCAGCGGATCGACTGCGAGTTGCCGCCGAATTTTTAGAGATGCATTTGAAAGACTCCGCACAAGTAAAAAAATTTGTTGCTGACAACCCCCCTTATCGGGCAATGCGTCTCTAAAAAGGGAGGGGCTTATTATGAAAATAGCAGTGTTGCCCGGGGACGGCATAGGCCCTGAGATTATGGCAGCGGCACTCAAGGTGCTTGATTACATCATTGATGATGAGAGTCTCGACGTAGAGATCGAGTCGGCACCGCTTGGTGCTCGGGCGTACTTCGAGTTTGGCGATCCATTCCCGGACCACACCAAATTAATCTGCGATAGTGCTGATGTAATCCTTAAAGGCCCGGTGGGCTTGAGTTATGACGAGACGCAAAAAATTCCTATTGAGTTTCGCCCGGAGCGTGGCGCAATACTTCCTTTGAGGAAGAGATATGACACATATGCGAATTTTCGGCCAGTGAGGTTGAGTTCGACAATGAAGCAGTTTTCCCCCCTTAAAAACGAGTTATTAGAGGAGGGCATTGACTTCGTCATCGTTCGCGAGTTGGTTGGCGGTTTGTATTTTGGGGCGAAATCGCACGGCGTGAATCGTGAAGGTTTGAGATATGTGCGCGAGACGTTGGAGTACAACGAGGCGCAAATTCGGAGAGTCTTAGTTACCGCGTTTGACCTAGCGTCAGAAAGACGATGCCATTTACACAACATACACAAAAGTAATGTGCTGTTGTCTAGCGAGCTGTGGAACGAGGTTTTGCGCGAGGTGGCCCAGAATTACCCGAATGTAGAGGTAACGCATATGCTAGTAGATGCGGCAGCTACCGAGATGTGCCTTGCTCCAAATACGTTCGATGTGATGGTAATGGAAAATATGTTTGGCGACATCCTCAGTGATCAGGCTGGAGGGCTTTTGGGGTCATTGGGACTTATGCCGTCCGCTTGCATTGGTGACAACAAATCTTATTTTGAGCCGTCACATGGGTCAGCGCCAGGTCTTAGTGGCCAGAATGTTGCAAACCCCTACTCAATGATTGGCTGCGTCGCACTGATGCTACAAGTCTCTATGGGCAGACAAGACTTGGCAGATCGAGTGTGGTCAGCATTATTTCGAGTGTTGGAAAAAGGCACTGTCACTCAGGACTTGGCTCTCCACAACTCTTTACTAAAAGTTGTGACAACCTGTGAATTTGGTGCTTTAGTCTTAGACGAGATTGCGAAGCGATAGAGAGATTGACCCCTGATCTTTATACGATTTCAATTCCTTGCTTGGCAATCGGTAGTGCCCGCAAATACTCTCCCCTCAACTTAGCGATAGCGTTGCAGACAGCAGGCGCGACCGAGGGAACCCCAGTCTCGCCGGCACCGGTCGGCGGCAGATCGCTTGAGACAATATGTGTCTCTATATCTGGACATTGGTTAAATCGGAGCGGTCTGTAGGTGTCGAAATTGGATTGTTTAGGCATGCCCCTGTCTATGTCTATCTCGCCATACAAGGTGGATGACAGTGCCAGTACAGCCCCACTCTCCATCTGTGCCCTGACCGCATCAGGATTTATTACGGTCCCTAAATCCACCCCAAATACTATTTTTACAATTTTGAATTTGTTCTCAGCCACTTGGATTACTTCGGCCATGTTGGCAACGTACGTGCCGTAAAATTCGTGCACGGAAACCCCATGGGCTTTTCCATCTGAACTTAAGCCACCATTCCACTGACCTTTTTCCGCTGCTAGCTGTAGCACTCGCTTTACCCTGTCGTCTTTGGCGTGGTTGAGTCGAAAGGTGACTTGATCAACGCCAGCTTCATCAGCGAGTTCATTCATGAAAGTCTCGACGAAAAAGACATTGTGGGAATGTCCCACAGACCTCATCCACTGAACGGGCACGAGATTTTCGGTATGGTGCACGTCAACAACCTTGTCTTGAATGTCGTAAACAAGGTTACCGACTGCATCGACCGTGGTGAGGTCAATGTTCTCAGGCCCGATAAAGCTCAGGGTCTCGTGATCAATTGCTGGTTGACCGACGATGCGTTGCGCCCATGAGCCTATGGTGCCATCTTGGTTTAGAGCCGCAGACACCTTTGACAGCACTAGTGGCCGATACCACCCTCCGGTAATGTCATCTTCCCGCGACCACACCAACTTGATGGGATTTGTCCGCGCTGTTTGTGCGAGTTTGAAAATTTGGGCTGCTTCTGTAATCCAATCTGATTTTGGACACGCTCTTCTGCCAAAGCTTCCTCCCATTGGCAGCGTGTGTAGCTTGACTCTGGAAGAGTCAACCCCAAGAGTTTTAACTACAGCGTCTTTATCTGCGAATTGATAATGAGTTCCAGTATGAACATGAATCAGACCGTCCTTCTCAAAAATGGTGCAGTTCAAAGGTTCCATGGGGGCGTGTGCAAGGTACGGCGCAATAAATTCCGACTCTATCGTTACGGCGCCATTGTGTTGGGCGTACTCGTCTGGGCCCAGACTGGGCTTGAGCTGATAATCCATCCCGGGTATTGGGTTGAAGGTAAAGGCTTGGCCTGGCTTCGATGCGAGTTCGCGGTATGTTTCTAAGATCCCTTCGGTTGACAGGTTTTGCCCTGCGGACTCGTCCCAGTCTATGTCTAACGCTTTCTTACCTGAATCAGCAACCCAGTAGTTTTCGCCGATAACGGCAATGCCGGTCGGAATTCTCAAGACCTCCAGCACGCCTGGGATTGCTAAGGCTGTCGAAGAGTCAAAGTGTGTAATCTGAGCACCGAAGGAGGGGGGGTGAGCGACTACGGCAGTCATCGCGCCCGGTACCTTTACATCCATCCCATACCCGAGGGTGCCATTAACCTTTTTTTCGACTCCAATACTGCGTTGCGGATTTCCGATGACTTGGAATTCGCTTGGCTCTTTTAGTTTCAGGCTGTCAGGAATAGGCAGGTCTGCGAGAATGGGCATTACAAGCTTCAGGGGAATGCGATCGTTATCATCACATACTACTTCGCCGTTAGTTAAAAGAATACGGTTCACGCTCTTATCAAGCATCGTGCTCACAGCAGTTTCGAGCATTTGGCGTGCCGCCGCGCCAGCATTTCGATATGGAATGTAAAAAACCTTAATGCTCGAACTGGCTGCGGTCATTTGTGGTGACCCTGGAAAAAAAGAGTTGCCAAAAGCAGGTGAGACAGGTGCTGCGACAACTGCGACTTCATCCAATGGAGTATTAAGCTCTTCCGCAACCAGCATGGCTAACCCAGAGAAGATGTCCTGGCCCATTTCTCCTTGGCCCACGAACACCCGCACCGCTCCGCTAGGAGATATGCTGAGAAAATTGCTGGGCGAAAATTCCGGATCTTGATCAACGCTAGCCGCGAAAGAAGTGACAGATTCCCCCATAATCCCCAGTAGGAGACCATTCCTAGCTGTTGTGAGGAATTCCCTTCTAGACTGAATCACTGCTCACGTCCGATGAGATTGTTGAGACTGATTTGATGGCCTTTTTTATTCGGGGGTATGTGCCACACCGGCATATGTTTCCAGACATGCCTTGATCAATCTCGGCGTCTGTTGGGTTAGGATGTTGCCGAAGCAGTGCTGCTGCAGACATTAATTGGCCTGATTGACAGTAGCCACATTGTGGAACGTTGTGCTCGACCCAAGCATATTGGAGTGACGACTCAGGCAGGTTAGCTAAGCCTTCAATAGTGGTAATTTCTTGATGCGCCACTGCTGAGAGTGGCGTGACACAACTTCTCGCTGGGCTGTCGTTTATAAGGACAGTACAGGCGCCGCATTGCGCCTTCCCGCATCCAAACTTAGTTCCTGTTAGCTCTAAAATGTCGCGTAATACCCACAAAAGAGGCATGTCGTCGGGAGCATCCAACACATACTCTTCGTTGTTAATCACCATCTTCCTAACCATGTTGTGTCTCTAACACCTTTGTTCAAATGATAAGCAATTTGACAAGCATTTCAGAACTCAAATCTAATCGTGCCATAGACCTGTCGGTCATAAGCCGGAAAGACGTTCATCTGTCCTCCAATCAGGTTCGAGTAACCTCCCAGCAAATAGTCTTCATCGGTGAGATTCTCCACCCCCACAGTTACGCCATATCGGCCGTCAGAGCTGTTCCATGCCAATTGTGCATTGATGATGTCAAAGCTAGGCTGCATAAGGTCAGCGGTGTTTTGAGCGTCATTGTATCGATCGTCGGTAAACAACCACTCAAGTCGTGGAACGATTTCCGCACCACCGCTAAGAGAGAACACTTTACTGATGCTGAGAGACGCTTGAGTCTCTGGTGTCATGGGGAATTTGGACGCTAAATTAATTTGCGTAGCTCCTGGATCGATGCTGGTGTACTCAGCATCGGTATAACTAAATGACGCTTCGACGAAAAGGTTACCTGGTAGTGGCAGGAAAGCTTCCAATTCAAGTCCCTTTACCTCACCCTCGCCACCGTTTTTTATCACTGGAGCAATGTTTGTAAAAATTTCGACCTGAATGTTCTCGTAATCCATAGCGTATGCAGCGATATTGAGTCGATAGCCGTCCTTCTCAAATTTTGCCCCTACTTCAAAAGACTCGACCTCCTCCGGGGAGTAAAGCGGAGTCGCAGGAAATATTGGGAAAATTCTGAATGTAGCTCCCCCACTCTTGTAGCCTTCTGAGAAGGTTGCGTAAGTCATGAGATGATCAGTCACGCGATAGGCTAAGTTAAGCATTGGCGTGGTGTTGGTAAAATCTTGAGTCACAGTAATGTCCGGGAGTACTAAATTACCGGGGTTGAAAGCGGGATTGGGAGTGTAATTAGCTGTAAAAGGTTGAAGCGGTAGTGAATCTTTTTCGTCTCTGGTCCAACGAATTCCCGCTGTAATGTCTAGCTTTTCAGTAATACTAAATGTGCCTTGCGCAAATGCGGCATAACTAGTGTTATCGGTATTACCGCCAGAGACAAACTCTATGGTGGTAAAGACGACGGGTTCTGGATTTACAACCTCTTCGTCTAAGTAATAAGCGCCCACGACCCAGTCCAACTTGTCTGAGAATGCGCTTCCAATCAGTTGAAACTCTTGCGAAAACTGAGTCTGATCCATAAGGCCGCTATAGTGATAAATTTTCAAGGGCGATCCGTCTGCATCGCGGCCATAGGTTGACTTCGAATCCCTGTAAGCGGTGATTGACTTTAAGCTGAGGTTAGAGAATTCGTAATCAACGGTGAATGTGACACCCCAGACGTCGTCTCTTGACCTGGTGTCGTATGTGCCCATGTTTTTGCGCTCGTTCTCCAGTTGGTACTGGCTGCCGTAGCAAGCGGGATTAGTTTGATCAGCACCCGGATTCCAAGGTTCCCCGAAGCCCGAGAAACAGCTCAGGCCTGCAAAGTAGTTAATGATGTAATTATTCTCCAAAACGAGATTATCTACTGGGTAATCAAAAGGCACGTTGATGGCATATTGAGAGGGACCGGCTGCGCCCGGGGGCGCAAGGGGTAGTCCTCCCGGGTTAAAGATTGCACTGTCCCATACTATTGTCCTGAGCAGAGAAGGGGTTCCGTCCTCCCTCGCGACAGTGCCATCCACGGCCAAGTTAATTTCTAATTTTTCAGAAGGCTGCCACCTCAGAGCCAGTCTTGCGGCAGTGCGGTCTCGGTTGCCTTGGTTCAAGCCATCCGTGGGCCGATCGACCATTCCGTCTCGTGTGAACCGGCCAACAGACAATTTGCCAAAAAGGTCCTGCCCCAAAGGTCCGTTAATCGCGAGTTTTCCGTCGAGTCGACTGTAGTTGCCGGCGGTGAGCGCGCCTGAGATTGAGAACTCGTCCGTAGGTTTCTTCGTGTGTATAGAGATTGCTCCGCCCACAGTATTCCTTCCAAATAACGTACCTTGTGGTCCGCGCAGAATTTCCACACGCGCTAAGTCTACGATATTAAATACCTGGCCCACATTTCGCGCCATGTAGACGCCATCAACATAAATGCCCACCCCCGGTTCGCTGGTGGCGGTCGCAAAGCCATTTCCGACTCCCCGCAGATAAACTACGGAAGCGGAGGAGGACCCAGTTATCGAGGTAACGTCTACAAAAGTAAGGCTGGGCGTGGTCGCGGCGATATCGCTTAACTGGGTCATGCCGCGAGCTTCCATAGCGTCACCACTCAAAGCCGTAATAGCTATTGGTGTATCTACTAAGCTTTCAACTCTCTTACGAGCTGTGACCACCACTTCCTCTATGAGCGCGGCCGCTGTACCCTGAGATTGAGCGTAGCTATGTTGGCTTAGTAGCAGCATTGTTGCTGCTAGTGGTAACAAACTAATTTGTCCCAGGGACATTAACGGTATTAACGCGGTTGCTTGCTTCGAAGGCCTATGAGTCATAGGAAGTCTCCAATCTGTATTTAGAGTAGTGCGACTACACCATCCCCTCTAGTTTTAGCTACTTTGTCTCGAAACGGTTGCGGATCGACATTTCACCAGTTTTTAAGTGATTTTCATTGAAAATTCAAGCAAAAACAGAATCCGTCGAACACATGATAACAATGATCACCGGTTAAATTGGGCCGCTAAAATCTACGCCCGCGATTCATCGCATGCTAGTGTTATGCGCTTGTTTCAAGATCCAACGGATGATACTTAACATGAGTGATGTGACCACCTCGCCCGATAGTTGGCATAGGGACTGGCTTCTCGGAACTGGTGACCACGGGATAGCCGTGACAGAGCTAGAGTGGGGGATTCTGCGCTTTTTTGCGGCGTTCGAGAGGAGCTGTGAGCAGTTAAGCCGACTGGCGACGGCTGATGGTCTCAAGTTTCAGGAGGTGATTGTTGTGGGTGTTGTAGCAATGCAAAGAGGACACCCGACTGCCTCATCCCTGGCAAGACAACTTAATAGAGACGATGTGCAGAATCTTCAGTATACCCTGAGGAAACTGGTTGATAACGGTTATCTATCCCAGTCTAAAAAAACAGGCAGCCGGGTTGTGACATACGCTGTGTCGAAGAAAGGCAGAAAGTTCGTTACCGATTATTTTACGGTGAGAAGCAAGTTACTCACCAAGAAGACTGGGCTGATCGAAGATATTGATGCAAAGCTCTCAGGTGCAAGTGAGCTGATCTCTGTCCTTACGGGTCTTTATGATGGTGCGGCGATGACATCGTCGACTTACAGCCCTCTTTACGAGAACAAAGGGGACCATAAATAGTTGTGAGGAGAAATAGAAGTTCCTCACATCCCACCGTCCAGCATCATGTACGTCCCGGTCATATAATCTGCAGAATCAGAGAGCAGATACATGACTGCGCTAGATACATCCGCCGGCGAGGCAATGCGGCCAAGTGCAGTGGAGGTGCCAATGGCTAACCCAGCTTCTTTATCACCACCCATCATCCTGGTTAGCAAATCGGTCTCGACTGCTCCCGGGCAAACAGCATTTACACGGATATTGTGTTGTCCTTCCTCCAGAGCCGCTGTTCTTGTAAGCCCTAAAACCCCATGCGCAGCCGCGCAATAAGCCCCCATGTACGGGTAGCCAATGTGGCCGAAGCTTCCAACCATGTTAACGATTGCGCCCCCCTTTTCTCGCATGACTGGGATTTGCGCTTTGAGGCCCAAGAAACAACCTGTTAGCTTGGTATTAATCATGTCCATAAACGAATCATCACTGGTCTCACTTATTGGGCTTAGTGGGCCCTCAGTGCCTGCACAATTAAATGCATAGTTTAATTCGCCAAAGGTTGACACGGCAGTGTCGACTGCTTCTTTAAAAGTAGAGCTTTGGCTTACGTCACCAACAACCGCGACGGCGGACCCGTTGCTTGATGCGTTGATCTCAGCGACCACTTCCTCCAGACGCTCTCTAGTTCTGCCTATGCACACCACGTTCCCACCCGATGCCGCGAACTCCTCACAAACTAGTTTGCCGATACCGGAGGATGCGCCGGTAACCAGTAGTGTTTCATTTGAAAAGTTGTACTGCACTGTTCCCATGATTAATGCCTCGATAACTCCGCCGATATTGGATTTTAGGTTCCGTTGGCTGTGATTTGCGATTTAAAAACGAAAAGACGTAGTAATGGATAGACAATTACCACCGTGGCGATAGCTGTCAGCACTTGTATTTTGATAATGCCTGCCAGGGCAAAATGAGCTAATCCAAATGATAAGCCGACGGTGAGGACTCCTGCCCAGTTCCATGGCTCCACCAAGTTCCCTTTGGCGGCTTGTTTTTTTTGTATTTTTCTTACAACGAAGTAATCTGCAGCAATCACGGTGGCTATGGACGTGGTAAGCGTGCCAAGAATTACGAGAAAGGATTTGAACCAAACTAAGAACTCTCCACCGAGAAAGAACAGGGCCGCGACATTTGCTCCAATGACAAAAACTATTCTTCCCGGCCGCCAATTAAAGGTCACGTCAAAGAAATTGGACAGAGCTAGAGAGCTGCTGTAAGTGTTGATGACTTGCGCTTTGGAATTGGCCGCGACCATCAGGAGCGTGCCCAGTACTCCACCGAAGATAACGAAGGCCGCAACAATTCTGTCTGGATTTTCAATGGCAACCTGCTTGGCGGCAGCCTCAGACAATCCCTGAGTCGTAACGTAATATTCAACTAGTGCAGGCACACCTGCATACATAATGGTAGCGCCCACCGCAATCATGAAAAAACTCAGCATAAAGTTACTTAAAATTGCTGCGATGGCGATGTCTTTTCCCGTCCTGGCGTAGCGTCCGAGGTCTGCATCTACAAGCGCGAGCGCGCCGGCCGTGCCGGCTAGGACGTTCATAGAGAAAATCAGCTTCGCCCTGTCTGTAACTGCCCCCATTGATTCAAGTGCTTCCGGAGGAAACTGTGACGGGAAAGACAAGACCTGGCTTACGGGAATTCCACTGGTGTCTATGACTACGAACAACATATACGCAAGAACGCCCAGGAAACTTATCAACATTATTGAGGTTACGCGTGACACTTGTTCGAATCCAAAGGCCGTAAGGCTTATCCAAGCCACAGTGAGTGCGCCGAAACAGGCAATCCTTGCCATAAGGGAGTCCTCTATGCCTGAGTAGAAAAGAAAGCCGTTATAAAGCAACACATTTTCTGCTGCGATAAACCCAATGAGCATGAATGCGAAGGTGCCCGAAATTATTATCGAGCCTTTCACACCTAGTCCGTACTGCCTGGCCATCGGGCTACTTGAGAGCCCGGACTTAAAGGCAATATGGCCCGTGGCCCAGCCCAGCGCGCTACCGATAATAGCTATCAAACAGCCTGCAATCAGCGCGATTTTGATGCCCGCGGTAAAGCTAAGGAACGCGCCTAGATAAAGCTGTAACAGAGTTGTAACTATGCCGACAGTGCTCCAGCTGAGTTGAATCCAAGATTTTCTGTCCTCCTTTGGAACTGGCTCAAGTGCATGATCTTCCATTCGCTGAGCAAGAGTCTTCTGCATTTTCTCTCCCTTGGTGGTGCCCGATTGATTCCGCAGTTTTTGAGAAAGTCATTTTGATATTATTGAACCCGAGTACCACACCAGTAGTGGGTCTCGTGCTGCTTTGGCTAAGTTGATTTTGCGGCGGGCAACCCGCCTAACCATAAAGATAGGGATTCCGTGATGTCAAGAAACGAACCACTGATCGAGATCGACTCCGCCCGCTTGAATAAAAGAATTCAAGACATCGCCGCAATTGGCTCTACCTTGAATGGTGGTAGTAACCGTCAAGCGCTTACTGACGAAGATGCTGAAGCACGCAACTTATTTATGAGTTGGTGCGAAAACTCGGCTTGTGAAGTTCGGGTCGATTCAATGGGTAATATCTTTGCACGAAGAAGTGGCTCAAATCCTAATGCTGATCCGATTTTAATTGGTAGTCACCTTGATACTCAGCCGACAGGTGGACGTTTTGACGGAGTTTATGGTGTTTTAGCAGGATTGGAAGTGATCGACTCCTTAAACGACTCGGGAATTCAAACGCAAGCTCCGGTAGAGGTAGTAGTCTGGACCAATGAGGAGGGGTGTCGCTTTGACACTCCCTCCATGGGGTCTTCCGTTTGGGCGGGGTTGCTGTCGGAAACCGACGCCCATGCTCAAAAGGATTCGCAGGGTCACAGCGTGATTTCGGAGCTAGAGCGAATTGGATTTTTGGGGAAGATTGACGCTCAACCGTTCTCGTTTCAGGCGGCCTTTGAGTTACACATAGAGCAAGGCCCGGTGCTTGAGCAACAAAATACCCTCATTGGTGTCGTTGTCGGCACTCAGCAAATGAGCAGGCATAGACTAAAAATATTTGGTCAGGAGGCTCACGCTGGTACCACTCCAATGAGTCTGCGGCGCGATCCAATCAGGGCATTTTCCGTCATGTTGCCGAAGTTCTACTCCGTGGCTGATGAGCACGGTCCACAGTCGCGGATCACCTTCGGACAGATAAATTGCTACCCTGGTGCGGTAAACACCGTGCCTGGTGAGTTAGAGGTTAAAATTGATCTCAGGGACCCTAGACCTGATGTCCATGACGCGATAGCCAAAGATCTTTGTGAAATCGTTGAACTCTGCTGCAGTGAAGCCGGGCTTGCATTTACGTTTGAAAAGTACTGGGAGAAGCCTAGCGTTGACTTCGACGCTAAGTGCATCCAATCAGTACAAAACGCTGCAACGCGTTGCGGATATAGCTCAATGGAGATCATTTCTGGCGCGTTGCACGATGCCTGCAACCTGAGCTTGCAGGGTCCAACATCTATGATTTTTATCCCGTGCAAAGATGGGCTATCCCACAACGAAGCCGAATATGCGGACCCCGATCACGTTGCAGCTGGGGGGAATGTGCTTTTGCACGCAGTTTTAGAGCATGCTCTGTGAGGATACGGTTATTTAATTTTTGAGCACTTGGATGACCCGAATACATAGGGTCGCAAGTTACCTGCGTCATTCGCAGGGCAGAGTCATTCGAAAGGGCTATAGGCGACTCGTTGTCGAGTACTATAGTAGAGGGCAAATTGGAGATCTCGTCCATGCAGACAATTTGGAACTACCTACAAGGCATAGATTTTCAGCAGCGATTTTACGATGCGGCTGGTGTCAGGACTCGGGTTATTGAGAGTGGCACCTCTGAGAAGGTTCTCATTTTTCTGCATGGCACGGGCGGTCATGCGGAGGCTTATCTCAAAAATATTGCTAGCCACTCGGAGCATTTTCGTGTGATGGCGATCGATATGGTAGGACATGGCTACACTGATGCTCCCGACATTTCTTACGATATGCAATGTTATGTCGACTTTTTGCTTAACTTCTTAGATGGCATAGGTGTTGAGAAAGCTTACATTTCTGGAGAGTCTCTTGGTGCGACTGTCGCGGCGTGGTTTGCTATTGCCCATCCCAATCGCGTTGAAAAAATAGTTATGAATACTGGGATGTTGTTACCACCAGATGAGGATGGAGCAGCTGGACTGCGAGAGCTGCTAGAGAGGAGCAGAAAGGCGGTCGGTGCGCCAAGTAGAGAGACGATCAAGCAGCGAATGAGATGGTTAATGCTCGATGAAGAGGACGTCACAGATGAGATCGTCGAGGTGCGATTCCAAATCTACCAGCAGCCTGGAAGGGCCAAAGTGATAGGTAAGATTGCGGAGCAGAGCATTGGTGCCTTGCTGGATCCGGCTCAGCATGACCAGTGGTATAACCCGTCACTGCTAGCGAAGATCCGTTGTCCGACTCTGGTCTTATGGACTCGTCATAATCCCGGGCAGTTGGTGCCATTGGCAGAGGAGGGAGCCAGTCTGATCCCCGATTCGTCTCTGGTAGTGCTCGAGAACAGTGCACACTGGCCGCAGTGGGAGGAACCACATAATTTTGATACGGAGCACTTGGGCTTCTTGCTTCAATGAGGCAAGGCCATGGGGGTGGCTAATGACTGATGTAACTGAACAATTACTGAAGGATACCCAAGAACACGTAGATGAGGAAAAGAGACGTGTAGAAAAGATGGGTAACAGACCGTGGCAGCCATGGATTGATGCCGAGTGGGGGTTTCGCAACCATTGGTATCCGGCGCTGATAAGCAGGGATATGCCGGAAGGCAGCCATAAAGCGGTTCAACTGCTTGGCGAGGATATACTAGTCACTCGCCAAAACGGTTCGGTTAGGGCTATTGAGGATCGGTGCCCACACCGAGGTATAAGGTTTTCTTCCCGCCCACTTTTCTATACCAAGGAGACAATTACTTGCTGGTATCACACTTGGACGTTCGATCTCGATGATGGGTCCCTAAGAACAATTCTCAGCTCTCCAGACTCCAAGGTGATTGGTAAATGTGGTGTGAAGACATATCCGCTAGTCGAGACAAAAGGAGTCATATTTATATTTGTGGGCGATATCGACCCACCACCGCTTGAATATGACCTCGCTCCTGGGTTTCTGGATGAAGATGCCGTGGTTTACTGTTCTGATCCTTATGACATTGCGTCTAACTGGCGTCTAGGATGTGAAAATGGATATGATCCCGGGCATCAATTTATCCACAACTGGTCAGAGATGTGCATCAACGCAGGGATGCACACTTCATACGGATACACCTCCTCCAAAAAAGAAGTATTGGACACTACGAGGTATACAGAAGAAGAGTGTGGACCCAAAGGCTTCACTCGTAAGGTCGAGAAGACCACATTCAATCACACAGCTGAAATTCCTCTGAAAGACGGGTCAGTGCAGCAGCTTATGTTGCCACTCGCCAGAGGCAAGTCGGATGAGGAGCTCTCGGCACTGACGGACATTATTCGTTTGGGGACAGTGGGACTTTGGATGCCGTGCTCGCTAAAGGTTACCACTTTCCCCGTGCCTCATTGCACACACTATGAGTTTTATGTCCCCAAAAATAATAAAGAACATACCTACTTCCAATTTGGCGTTATCCACACGCAAGATAGTGAGGAGGCTGAGAGATGGTTGGGAGAAGACGGCAGAGTAATGTGGGAAGTTCCTGCGGTTAAGGGCTTCACGGTGGACGACGCTTTTGCAAGAGCTGAGATGCAAAAGTTTTATGAATCTGAGGATGGTTGGTTGCGAGAGCGATTATTTCAGCCGGATGTTGAGCTGACGATGTGGCGCAAGTTTGCCAGTAAGCACGCTCGGGGCATACAGACCGAAGATCACGTTAAAGGCTATTTTTCGCGATGACTGACCCCTACCAGGCCTTGAGTTATGGCGCTCGCAAAGTTGGCTTTGGGGAGCGAATCGGTATTGCAGTAGTCGATCTCCAGAGAGGCTTCACTCAACCCGAGTTTCCGCAAGGGGGTAGTCACCTCGTAGTCTCTGCGACTGAGGCCACATCGATCTTGCTTGATGCGTCTAGAGCACGTGACATCCCCGTTGTGACTTGTGCTATGGGATATCAGAGTGAGAGCGACATGCCCAAGTGGAAAATTGAGGCGATGTATGGAGGGAGTTTTTTTGTTGGTAGCGAGGGGTTGGAAATTGATCCCAGAGTTTACGACCCTGATTACGACTACTACATCATTAAATCATCGCCATCTATATTCTTCGCGACACCTGCGCAGCCATTCTTTGTCAAAAAATGCGTTGATACCGTCATCGTGTGTGGATGCATGACGTCAGGGTGCGTCAGAGCCTCTGTTATTGACGCTTTTTCCCATGGATACAGGGTGATCATTCCAAGGGAATGTGTGGGTGACATCGGGAAGGAAGCTCATGATGCGAATTTGTTGGACATCGAAAGGCGCTATGCTGACGTAATCTCTATGCAAGAGGTTTTAGAGTTCATTACCTCCGGTTGACAAACAAATATCTGAGTCTTGGATTGGGGAGAGTATAAAATTCGGGAAACAACACTATGACAAATCCCCACTACCGCAGTAGTGGGGACATCTTGAAATCTCGCGATGTGCCTCAGAAGTCCTTGCGGAGACCAACTGAGACGTAGCGCGGAGCTCTGTATGCGACCTCATTACAACCACATAAGGTTGCCAGATCAAAGCCCATCACTCCCGCACGCTCGTCCGTAAGGTTCCTCACTGCCAACGTGGCCAACCAATCGTTCTTCTCAAAACTTAGCTGAGCGTTTGCCATTACGTAGCTATCGAACTTATCTGCATCGAAGTTTCGAAGGTTGTAATAAAACTCATCCGAATAGTTTGCATCCGCTTGCACAGCAAGCCTGCCGCCCATCGCATCCCAGCCATAGCGCACGAGCGCGGAGGCTTGGAATTCTGGGGCGTAAGTAGGTTTCACGTCTCTCGCTGGAAGGGGGGAGCCGGCACGTAGGAATAAGTCCTCCACCGTTGCGTCAAAGTATGATGCCGAAACAATAATATCCCAGCCCTCAGCTGGCGAGCTTTGGATTTCAAGCTCCGCCCCGTAAGTTTCTGCGTCTTTGTTGACCACTACGCCACCAACCCCAACAAACAGGAAGGCTTGATAGTCGGAGTAGTCGTAGTAAAACGCGGTGCCGTTTATGCGGGTAGTGCCGTCTAAAACGGTAGCCTTGAACCCCGCCTCGTAGGACGTTAAAACTTCTTCGTCATAAGGCAGGCCGTCATCACCTCCGCCACCGAAGTAAGCGCCCAAAAGCGGAGCGTTGAAGCTACCTGCTTTAACGCCTCTATTTACACCAGCGTAGAGCATGAGGTCGTCATCATATTGATAGCTTAGTTGAAGCTTTCCAGCCCAAAGCGTTTCAGATGTATCGTCAGCCCTTTGAATCGCCGGGGGAAAGCACGATGCCAAGTCACCGTCAAAGCACGGAGAAGTATTGGCAGACCGGGAGCTCTCAGATGGCGCAACTGCCATCAGCAAGCCGTAGTCCTTTTCTTCTCGCATCAGTCTGGCACCGCCTATGAGCGTCAATTTGTCAGTGAAATCATATTCGTACTGGCCAAAGACGCTGTAGGAGTCCGTTTCTAACTCGGCTCTGGTTCCGATGTCAATTTGGATGCCTCCAAACACTGCAGCAAAGCTACCCGGAGGCCCTTTCAGACCATTGTCTGATTCTGTGTCTATGTTGAGATAAAACGCGCCCAACACCCACCTCGACCGGTCAGTCTCGCCGTCCAATCTCAGCTCTTGAGTAAAACTGGTGGCGTCCACGCCCGAAAAATTTGCAAGTTGGTTCACTGGGGCTGAATCAACGTCAATCCACTGCTGCCGCTCGTAATCTTTATAGTCGGTTACTGACGTAATATTCATGTCACCGATTGTTTTTACTAGTTTGAAATTGATCCCAAAGGTCTCCACGCTACCTTGATCTTCGAAAGCAAAATCACCATTGAAAGTGAAGTCATCTCCATCGGGGTCTAGGTAGCCAAACAAGTCACCGCCAGGCACAGGCCGGGCAAATATCCCGCCACCACCGCCCTCTAACCAGCGGTCTCCCTGCTCAATATCAGCCCCCGCATCCATACCAGTATCATTGCCATTTGCGTCGACCACCATGGACAAGCGGGTCTCATTCGGAGGTGTATTCAGAACGTTGACCAGTTCATAAGACCCGTTAACTTCTTGTGCGACAGCTATCGTCGAGGCGCTTTGATAAGGACCCGTCGCCATTTCTTGGTCAGCGTAGTTGAAACTAAGGTCCATCCGGAGTGTGTCAGATGGCTCAAAAGCAAACCTCAAGCGACCTGTAATAGTGTCCTCGTCTCCTAGGTCTGCCCCTGCGTCAGGCCCTGGATCGCCTAAGAATGGAAGTTGACTTGAGGAGGTATAAAGATTTTTTAGATACCCGTCATGTTGACTCACCCTAATCGCTGCTCTCGCAGCAACTGTCTCGGATAGCGGACCGCCAACGGCAGCTTGGAATACTGTTCGGGTTGAGTTGGCGTCCGAGTCAAATTCCCCGACTTCAAAATCAACGTAACCCTCAACTCCATCAAACGAGGGCGCATTGGAGATAAAGTGCACTAAACCACCTGTCGCATTTCGGCCGAACAGAGTGCCCTGAGGTCCCTTAAGGATCTCAACTCGATCTAGGTCAAATTGAGCGAAGGTTTGAGAAGCCGCAATAGCAAGGTATCCATCGTCTAGATAAACCGCGTTTGGAGTCTCAACGATATCGTTGAAGTCGTTTTGAGTAACACCTCTGATTGTGAACGTCGACATCTGCCCTGCTTGACTGCCGCCTACGTGTACGCCCGGTGTGAACATTGCAATGTCTACACTTTCCCTTATCCCCAGTGCGTTTAACTGTTCGCCGGTGAACGCAGTGATTGCTATCGGGACGTCCTGTAGATTTTGCTCCCGTTTTTGTGCGACCACCACAACCTCTTCCAAGACGCTTTGCCCGAGGGCGGCACCCGAAATCACACTGAGGCACAGGGGTAGAACCGCCACGCCGTACTTAGTCCTTGATATCATGCAATATCTCCTTCAGAAACTTTCATGCTGATTCTTTGCTACTCCGGACATCCCTTATTTTCGCAATGCTGCACACCACCTTACCTGTGGACCAAAGAGGGAAACCTCCGACTTCTGGTGTGTCTTGTCGGCACCTGCGCAATAAAAATCCGATACGCTCGTGACAGTACTTCAGAATGCCCCTTTTCCAAGTGCGTTCCGACCTTAGTTTTAAGTGATTTTTATTGAATGATCAACTAATACGTGCCGCAAACGACATGGGGTCGGGGTTTCAAGGTGACTGCGCGGATTGATCCGTTCGTTGCGCAGAGTGTAACGCTCTCAGCTAACTCAGCGTACGCTAGGGTGCCACCAGTGAGCTTGCTCTCTTCATTCAAAGGTCCAATCACTAGGAATTTTAGGTGTGCCTTCCACCGTGTGGGTATCGTAGTCCTCTGTAAATCCCTCTGGTTTAGTCCAGAGCATTATTTGGTTGCCCCACGGGTCGATAAATGAAGAGTTGAGCCCATTAAATTCATGCCAATAGTGGTCTCTCCAAAGAATTTTCGCGCCCAGCTCTTCTGCGGTTTTAAGTATCCGATCTTGCGAATCCTCCTCGCTCACCAGGATCCAAGCTCTTATCGATCTGCCTCCCTCGCTCAATGTTCGGGGTTCGGCCCCCTCGGGTTTTGGGTGTGGGCGAGCATTCGCGACGTTGTGAATACCGAGATGCAAGTTCTGAATCTCGCTGTCTGAGTTATCTGGGTTTTTGTAATACCCTCCCGGCACAATTCTGCAGAAAAGGTCTGGAATTCTCCTCTCTACTGTCCACCCGAAAACCTTCTCATAAAAGACCGCAGACGCCTCAATTTCATCGGTCGGAAAGTCCACAAATACAAGCCTATTTGGTGCTGTCATTAAATTAATCTCCCTGTGCCAAATACCAAAGTATTGGTTCTCCCCTCGAACCTAACTACTGAGTAACCTTTTAGTCTTGCGCTGCCGTATCGCTGGCTGGGGCGAAACCGCCGCTACATTACTACCATCTTACTTCCCCCAGATCTAAAACCTTGTTCACGCCGTTTTGTAGGGTTGTCTCCAACTGTCGGATCGCAGTTTTAAGCACTTTGCCGTAACTGTTTTTGGGCAGGCTTTTGACGAGGCGATACTCCCTCGGCCGCTTGAATCTGGCCATAGAAGACATGCAAAACTCATCCAGGCTATCGATCGTTAAGGCGGCTGTGTCTTCGCATACCAGATAAGCGACAACACTTTCCCCCCATTCCTTCTCGGGCTTCCCGATTACCGCTACCTCAGAAATTTCCTCGTGCTTGATCAGCGTTTCCTCAACTTCTCTAGGATAAATATTCGTCCCACCTGATATAATGAGATCATGCCTCCGATCCATAAGAGTGAGGAACCCCGTCTGGTCCATCGCTCCGTGATCGCCTGTTCTGAGCCAACCGTCTTGAATAGCACTCTCTGTCGCTTGAGGGTTATTTAAGTACCCTTTCATCACCGTGGGGCCTTTGACTAGCACTTCGCCTACCTCACCGGGCGCTAACCCGATACCATCCTCACCAGCTACCTTGACCTGTACGAGAGACTGCGCTGTGCCGACTGAACCTAAGATGGATGAGAGAGCCGACTCATCTGCCACGGCATGTAGGCTCGGAGGTAGATGGGTAATGGTCATTGGGCTCTCGCCTTGTCCATAAAGTTGTACTAAACAGTTCGCGCCAAATAGCTCGATAGCATCTCTGCAGTCTGAGACGTACATGGGCCCGCCCCCGTAGATTATTAGTCGAGGGTTCTCCGCCGGTTTTTGCCTTCTCGCGGTAACCATTCTCTTCACCATGGTTGGCGCGGCGAATATCACAGAGTTCTTCCAACTAGTGGACAGCGCAAAGACCTGATCAGCATTAAAACTCTTGATTTCGGGAATTACGTGGCAACCTGCCTTAATAACAAAGGGAATCGAGTAGAGCCCAGATCCATGACTCATCGGCGCGACGTGTAATATTGCGTCCCAGGGCCCGCGAGGGTCGATATCCAGAAAGTAGCAAGCGCTCATCGCCGTCAGATTCTCATGGGTTAGGATTGCGCCTTTCGGGCTGCCCGTCGTCCCGCTGGTGTAGAAAATCCATGCGGGATCGCCGGGATCACGACTTTCAGGAGGCGCTTCGCAGCTAGTCAGCATTTGCTTGTAATCGGCTGACTCTACGTCGATCACATAGCTCAAACTGGAGGGTCTGTGTGATTCTATCTGTTCGGCCGCGGCCTCGGTCGCAAAGCACAACAAACTCTTGGACTCAGATAGTATGTGCGCGCTCTCTTTCGGATGAAGTTTTGAGTTGATAGGAACCGCGACGCAACCCGCGTGCCAGCATGCAAACAAAACCTCAAGATATGCGGGCGTGTTTTCCATAAGCAAACCCACGTGCACACCTTTCTCACCCCCGGCAAGGCTGGAGATCGCGGATGCTAATCGAGCTACCTTTTCTCCCAGCTGCTCATAATTCGTGAGCACTTTTTTGCCCAAAGCTACAGCAGGCCGGGTAGGGTGCAGGCGGCGCGCTCTGTCAAGAAAAACTGCTAGGTTCATTGGGCTCTGATCATTCTTCTGACACGCGCCGTGGCCAGACTCCTTTGCTTGCTACCAACATACAAAACGCATATATTCTTCGCAAGACATTTCGTCTGCCAAAATCCGATTTCACTGTGCGAAATGGAGAAAGCGATGAATCCATCTTACCTTTCAGCTCAATACTGGGACTCCATGCCTCGAGAAGAGGTGAGGCCTGGGGTGTCGAGATGCGCCTTCAGAGGAGACCAAGTGTTGCTCGTGATGAACTGGCTGCAGCCGGGTATGGAGGTTCGTCCCCACAGTCACCCGTTTGAGCAGGTGGTTTACGTTGTTAGGGGAAAGATGAAGTTTTGGATTGACGGCAGCGAAGTGGAAGTGGGCGAGGGAGGCATGTTGCGTATACCTCCAGATGCGGAGCACTGCGGCGCGCCAATCGGCGACGAAATCGTAATGAACCTAGACGTTTTCTCGCCGATAAGAGAAGACTATCTTCACCTCGTGGAGTATCAAGCTAACGATTTCTGAGTAAAGCGGGGAACCGCTACGACCTATGTCATCTAGTCAAGAGTTCCGATCCCGAGTGGCGTGCCGGGAGAGGCTTATTGGAATATTCGTCAAAACCATTGACCATTCGGTGATAGAGATCTTGGGTCACCGTACTGGAGTAGATTTCGCGGTGCTGGATCTGGAGCATGCAAGCGCAAGCCCAGAGCGCATCGACTCTTGCATCCTCGCTGCGAGGGCAGTGTCACTGCCGTTACTTGTGAGGGTGCCTTCCGCTGCGAGTGAGTATGTGGCCCACACCCTCGATATGGGCGCGTCTGGCATCTTGTTCCCAAGAATCTCGACTCATGTTGAAGCAGCTAATGCTGTGGGCAAAATGCGATTTCGCGGCGGAGAGCGTGGATTTTCGCTTTCTCACAGAGCTGGTTATTTTGGGCGATTGAGTCCACAGCAATTCGTTGAGGCCAACGACCACAATTTGTTGGCTGCGGTTCAGATCGAGGACCCTGAGGCGGTGAAAAATGCCGACAAAATAGCGTCAGTGCCGGGGGTCGACGTAAACTTTGTTGGCCCTGCTGACCTTCAGGTGGCGCTGGCGGAAAATCCCGAGAGTGACGAGGGTTCGCTTCAGTGTCAGATCCGGGAAGCTCTCAAGAAAACTATTGATAATCAGGGGGTCGCTGGAATCTACCTCGCAGGCCTTCAGGACGTAGAATACTACCTTGATTTGGGGGTGAGTTTTTTCGTTGTTTCAACCGATCAGGCCGTTCTTGGTTCAGGCGTCGAGTCACTGATATCGGATTTCAAGCCATACCTCGGGGATCCGTAGTCGTGGGTAAGAGTAAGAGTGTAGAGGCTGTTGCAACTACCTTGTCCCTTATCGAGTATCTAGCCTCCGCGCCTGCGCCAGTGAGGCTTAAGGATGTTGCGGATCATCTAAACATCCCCGGCTCGAAAGCACACAGGCATCTCAGCACGCTGAAGGCACACGGCTATCTCGAGCAAGAGGATGCCACCGGCAGATATTACTTGACAGCGAAGTTGATGTACCTGGGTCAGTCAGTAGCTAACCAAAGCGACTTTCTATCGGCGGCTCGCAAGGTTATGCCAAGGCTATATCAGAATTCGGGGTTGGCGGTTTCTGTGGGAGTCATTGAGGATGCAGGTGTAAGGGTGGTGGATATCTACCAGGAACGAACTTCTGTTGAAATTACAACTTGGCCAGGCGCCTTGTTCGGTTTCGATAGTTCTGCTCAGGGCAGAGTAGCAGCTGCGTTTAGTTTGAGGGCTGAGGCATGTGACGCCAAAAATCCTGAATCCACGACTCCTATTTCCAAATACTCTGTCGCTGAGGAACACAGACTGATCAGAGAGAGGGGCTGGGCGGATGCGCCCAATGCCGTGCTGCAAGGAATAAATGCGATCGCTGCACCAGTCTTTCGGTCAGACGGTATGGCTGGAACGATCTCGATGATTGGCGGTATAGACCAATTACCTTCGCCGCCATCAGAGCAACAAATACAAGCCGTCAAGGAGGCAGCCGACTCTATCTCTTGGCAGATAGGTGGAGATAGGAGATTCATAGCTTGACATCTTACGCTTTGGCAGTTGACGTTGGCGGCACCTTCACCGACGCTGTGCTGATCAGCAGCGCCGGCGGGTGCTGGACGGACAAAGCGCTGACCACTCATGAAGACATAATGAGTGGATTCTTTCGCGCCGCCGACCTTGTTTTGAAACAAGCGGGAATTCCTTTTTCTCGCTTGGATGACGTCATCACACATGCCACAACTGTAATCACTAACTTATTGATTGAGAGAAAGGGCGGTAATTGCGCGCTCATCACGACCGAGGGTTTTACTGATGTTTTGTACATCAGGGATGAGCACAGATACGATATGTTCGACCCGCAAATCGAGTATCCCGAACCTTTAATTCCTAAATCCCAGACGTACCCTGTCAGGGAGCGGGTATCGGCTCAAGGGCGACTAATCAGCGCCGTAGACGAGGCCCAAGTTCGAAACATAGCTCAGACTATCTCAGATAACGATATTCAGTCGGTGGCAGTGTGCCTCCTCAACAGTTACGCGAATGATATAAATGAGAGAAGAGTCAAGCAGATTCTCGAGAGGGAGGTGACGGGTCTGCAGGTGACGCTCTCCAGCGATATAGCGCCTCAGATTAGAGAATATCCGCGCACCTCTACTACCAGCATAAACGCCTACGCCACACCATTCTCGCTACCTTATTTGAATGGCTTGACTGATCAGGTTAGGGCTAGAGGCAGCAAATTGAAACCACTCATTATGCTGTCCAACGGTGGCGTGATTGGGGCCGCCACCGCCGCTTTGCAACCTGTTCGTATGATTGAATCGGGACCAGCGGCTGGTGCGCTGGCGGCTAGCTTGCTGTCTAAAACTTATGGAGTAAGAGACCTGATCTCTTTTGATATGGGAGGGACAACTGCCAAAGCGTGTCTCATCCAGGGTGGAGAACCTCTGATAACGGGGGAATTTGAAGTCGACCGGCGATACAGGTTCAAGCCCGGTAGTGGCATGCCAACCACTGTTCCCACGTTAGATATGATTGAGATAGGAGCTGGTGGCGGTTCAATCGCCAGGGTGGATGATCTTGGCTTGATGAAAGTCGGGCCAGAGAGTGCTGGGTCTAGCCCGGGACCAGCTTGCTATGGACTAGGGGGCGAGCAACCGTGCGTTACTGACGCAGATGTTTTTCTAGGTATCCTAGACGCCAAGAACTTTTTAGGCGGTTCGATGCCCCTTGACGAGGCAGCCTGTGCGCAAGCTATCTCAAGCCTTGCCCTCAAACTAAACGTATCAGACCAGGAGGCGGCATACGGCATATACAGTGTAGTCGGCGAGGCCATGGCCGCTGCCGCGAGAACCCACGCTACCGAGCGGGGCGTAAATTATCGGGGATTACCTCTCCTAGCTTTTGGCGGTGCTGGCCCGATCCACGCGTGCTACGTGGCCGAGCAATTGGAGAGTAATAAAGTCATTTTTCCCAGAATGGCCTCTGTGCTGAGCGCATTCGGGACTTTGGTCACTCCAATCCGCATTGATTTAGCTCGAAGTAATTTGATGAAACTTGCGCAGATGGACTGGATTATCGTTGACGTCCTCATGTCGGAAATGGTTGCAGAGGGCAAAGAAGCGCTGGTCAATGCTGGTCTCTCTAGTGACAGCATCGGTTATAGCTTCTCGGTTGATATGAGGTACATAGGGCAACAAACCGAGGTCACTGTCCCCCTTGGCCGAGATTTTCCAACCGAGAAGGACAGAGAAAGCTTCGCCTATATGTTTGAACAGGAATACCAGAATGTTTACGGTTTATCGCTGGGTGATATGGAAATAGAGATCGTGGCCTGGCGGGTTTCAGCCTTTAGCCTCTCAGAGAGCAGATCTGTTGACAGAGAGGTCGACGTCCGGCCTGGTTCGCCCAAAGGGCAAAGGAGTATTTATCTCGGTAGTGGAGTACTGTCCGCAGATGTTTACGACCGAGAAACTCTGGGCAGGGAGCAGACCCTGCAGGGGCCCTGCATAATTGAAGAAAGGGAGACCACTATTCTGATCCTGCCAAATTGGCGGGCGACGGTGGCTAGTGATGGTGCAGTAGTCGCTGAACGAATAGGGGGGAGCTGATGGACGGTATCGAGCTCGAGTTAATGTGGGGTCATTTAATCAGCATAGTGGGCGAGCAGGCCAAAGCGCTGAAGCGCACAGCTTTTAGCCCAATTGTTAGGGAGGCGGGGGATCTGGCGACAGCATTATTTGACGCAAACGCCAGAATGGTCGCGCAGGCGCTGATTGGGACGCCTGGGCACATCAACTCCCTGGGAGCAGCTGCCGAAAATTTGATCAGAGAAATCCCTGTTGATGAGCTGAACGACGGGGACGTTCTGATCACTAATGACCCCTGGATGTCTGCCGGTCATTTTTTTGATATCACCATATTGACGCCGATTTTTAGATTCGACCGATTGATCGGTTTTTGTGGGTCGACAATCCACCACACCGACATTGGAGGATATGGGATCGGAGCAGGCGCTCGAGATATTCACGAGGAAGGCCTATGGATACCCGTGCTCAAGCTATACAACAAGGGAGAACTTAACGAGACGCTGGCAAAGATAATTGAGACAAATGTCCGAACGCCCAAAGCGATCTTCGGCGATTTGGGAGCTCAGGTCGCCAGCGGGAAGACGGGGGCTGAGCGATTGAATGCGATGTGCGACCGCTACGGAATCGATGAGATTGAACTTCTATCCAATGAGATTATTTCGAGGTCAGAAACGTCAACGAGAGAGGCCATCAAGAAACTAACTGGTGGAACTTTCGTTGGCGATTGCACTTTTGATGTCCCTGGCGGAGAAGTTGTTAAGTTGGTGACCTCCGTAACAATTGATAATGAGAAGGGAAGCGTTGAAATCGATTTTGCCGGTAGCTCGCCACCCAGCTCTTCCGGTATTAATGTCGTGATGGCGTATACGCATGCGTATAGCACTTTCGCGGTCAAAAGCATCATCAATCCTGAACTGCCCAATAATGCCGGTAGCCTTGCCCCTATCGAAGTCGTGGCACCTGACAGTTGCATCATCAATGCGAAGTACCCAGTTCCCGTTAATGCTAGGCACGTAGTGGGAATGTACGTCCCATTTCCAATATTGAATGCGTTATCCCAAGTTGTACCCGAGAAGGTAGTAGCCGAGGGGTCTGGCGCAGTTTGGACTTTCCAGATACAAGGAAGAGGTGCAGATGGAGATCACTTCACTAGCTCAATGTTTAATTACTCGGGAGGTATGGGAGCGAGAGCCACCAAAAATGGATTATCTGCCACTTGCTACCCGACTGGCGTATCAGCGGTTCCGATTGAAGTTCTGGAGGCATCAATTCCTATCGAATTTACGACTAAAGAGCTCGTAATTGGCTCCGGGGGTCAAGGTCGATTTAAAGGCGGCGATGGCCAAAGGATTGGCTTCAAAATGAATACAGATAGCCGTTGGTTTCTCAATGCTATTCCAAGCCGCCTCAATATCCCTGCGCAGGGGCTAAGGGGTGGGCGGCCAGGGGCAACAGGTTCATTTTTAATTAATGGAGAGCCTTTACT
The DNA here is from genome assembly GCA_902520195.1 of Halieaceae bacterium. Classification (GTDB taxonomy): domain Bacteria; phylum Pseudomonadota; class Gammaproteobacteria; order Pseudomonadales; family Halieaceae; genus Luminiphilus. The sequence continues at coordinate 6,966 of CABYND010000003.1, read as the reverse complement.
GGAAGCTAAAAAGAGAGAAATGTTGCCGGAAGATGAGGTTTTAATGCAGACCCCGGGTGGGGGAGGCTTTGGCTCCGCCCGCTGATTTTAAGAGAATGACCAAAAGGAGAACGACATGGCTGCTGAATTGCTAGCATCAAGCGAGAGCCATTATTTTGATTTCGCTGACCTCGACCTTCAGAGTGTATTGGATGCAATCCAGCAGTCTGCCGGCGATGTGCGAGATAGCATCGCTCTGCCTCCGAAGCTATATAACTCAGAGCGTTGGTTCGATTTCGAGCGAGCCGCTATTTGGGACAAGGAATGGATTTGCGTTGGGCACGCGAGCCTCATACCTAACGCAGGAGATTATTTTTCGATCACGGTCATTGACGATCCCCTTTTGATTGTGCGGGGAGAAGATCACAAGGTCCGAGCGTTAAGTGCGGTTTGTCAACATAGAGGGCATCTGCTGGGCGATGCAGTTGGCAACACGAAACACCTTATTTGTCCTTTTCATTCATGGTCCTACGATTTAACCGGGAAGCTGACATCGGCGCCGGAAATGGGGGCACACATTAAATTAGCTGATTTGAGAGAAAGCCACAGTCTCCCAAGTTTGAAAGCCACCGAATGGAATGGTTTCTTATTTGTGTGTTTCTCTGATTCGCCACCACCGCTCAGTTCCAGGCTGGTTCGGTTGTCCGAGGAGGTTCGAAATCATCATATGGATCAACTCATTGCGACTCCTACTGTTGACTGGGAGGACCAAATGTGGAATTGGAAATTCATGCACGAAAATGCGATTGAGCCCTACCACACCGCTTACCTGCACCAGAAGGTTCATGATTTTGCGCCGTCAACTAAAGTCACATTTGCGGAGTGGCTTGACGACGATGATGGCGCAATCTATCACCCCACGGGCTTCAATCACGTCGATGGCAATTTCACGCCAAACTTCAAATGCATGTTTCCAGTTTTAGATACATTGACTGATGACGAGAGAAAGCGGGTGATGTTCGCCTGCGTCATGCCAAATCTCTTTTTTGCGGCGGTGCCAGATGGGGTTCTGTATTATTTATTGTTACCCAAAGGCGCAAACAATTTTACCATCAGGGTTGGATTCCTGTATCCGGAATCTACGTTGCAACTGCCTACGTTTGACGCGACTTTTCCTTCGGTGGTCGCTGGTTTGGAGCTTTTTAATAACCAAGACGTGGAGGCAAATATCTCAGCTCATACAGGGCTGAAGTCAAGGTTTGCGCGGCGAGGCAGGTACGCTCCAAAAGAGGAGACCCTTCCGCAACTCAATAAATGGCTCTTAAAGCGCTATCGAAGCTTTGCTTTAGAGCAAGGTTTAATTTCATAACACAGCGCTGTGACGGGTATGCATAAAAGCCGGACGCCGTATTCCACCTCAACGCCATAACAGCCACGCCTGATAATTGCCTAATGCCCGTTGCTTTCTTTGGGCACGGATCCCCAACAACGATTCTGGACGATCCAAAGACGGTAAGTGCTTGGCGTGGACTTGCCAGCCAATTCCCAGCTCCCAGAGCAATCCTGTGCATTTCAGCGCACTGGTGCACGCGAGGCTTTCGAGTGACAGCAACAGAGGCTCCAAGGACAATTCACGATTTCGGATCAAACCTCCCGGCAGCCCTATTCGATATCGAGTACGAAGCCCCAGGACGCCCAGAACTTGCTGATTTGATTTTAGATCTCTTGGCGCCGATCGGTGTAGAGCTGGATTATGACTGGGGTCTCGACCATGGCACCCGGGCTGTGCTCTCGGCAATCTATCCGGCAGCTGATGTCCCCGTTGTGCAACTCAGTATGGATGCCTCAAAACCTATTTCATGGCATTACGACGTGGGACGCGCATTGCGCCCACTGCGGGAGCACGGCGTCCTCATACTGGGGTCTGGTAACGTGGGCCATACGTTGCAACAAATGGAGTGGGACATCAATGCCCGGCCATATGATTGGGCTGAGAGATTCAATGACCTTGTTATTAATGTGGTAGAAACCGACACGCCGCAACGCCTATTTGACCACGGAGCATTGGGTAAGGACGCGGCTTTATCTGTCCCGCCCGCGGATCTTGGACATTATTGGCCCCTGTTCTACGTATTAGGGAGCAGACTCGCCAGCGACAAACTCACGATGGAGCCTAGGCATGTGCAGTACAAATCCTTAAGTATGGTGAGCCTTGTGCTCCACTCAGCGCGCACGTAAATCTTGGGCAAGTTGATCTTATGCAATCGATAAAAATCGCCGACTAAGTTTCAGAGCGTGCCTTGTGATTTTGCCATGTCCAGTGCGAGGTCCTCAATCATATCTTCCTGACCACCCACTGTTCGACGACGGCCTAGCTCCACTAAAATATCACGAGTAGACAGGTTGTATTTTTTGGCACTGCGCTTGGCGAATAATAGAAACGACGAGTAAACACCGGCGTAGCCCAGTGTTAGAGAATCTCGGTCAATGCGAACCATATGATCCATCATGGGGATGACTAAATCCTCGGCAATATCCATCGCCTTGAATGAATCTATGCCAGTTTCAATACCCATGCGATCACACACGGCAACAAACACCTCCAGCGGCGTGTTACCCGCACCAGCGCCCAAACCAGCAATAGATGCGTCGATACGATTCGCACCCGCCGCAACGGCGGCGACAGAGTTGGCAACACTCATGGCCATATTGTGATGGCCATGAAATCCCAGCTCTGTCTCTGGCTTGAGCTCAGCACGGGCCAGAGAGATGCGTGAAGTAACGTCATCGGGCAGCATGTAGCCAGCAGAATCTGTAATGTAGACACAGTTAGCACCGAAGTCTTCCATCATCTTTAGCTGCACGACCAGCTCTTCCGCGTCAATCATATGGGCCATCATCAGGAAGCCCACGGCATCGAGGTTGTCGATGCTTCTTGCCATTGTCAGGTGCTGCTCGGCAACATCGGCTTCGGTACAGTGCGTTGCTACGCGGATGGTTGAAATACCGCAGTCGATCGCCATTTTCATATGATCAACTGTGCCGATACCGGGAAGCAGTAGTGCTGAGATCTTGGCATTTTTCATTTCTTTGCACACTGCGGTGAGGTATTCCTCATCTCTGGCTGCGGGGAAACCGTAGTTTACTGAGGCGCCTCCAAGACCGTCACCGTGAGTTACTTCAATCATCGGAATACCGGCTTCATCCATAGCTTTGGAGACTTTTACCATGTCATTTATTGTGATCTGGTGACGCTTGGCGTGCATGCCATCCCGCAGACACATGTCGTGAACAGTGATTTTCTTTTTACGTAAGTCCATTAGCAACTCTCTTACAGTGTAAAGCAGACGTCACACGCCTAGGTCTGATTGGATAAGTGGTTTTTTACCCAGCTTGTGGTAGAAATCTGCCCGCCAGTATTTCCTCGGCATACATTTCTGCCGTGCGCAGCCCCGCTGCGGTCATGATATCGAGGTTTCCTGCGTACTTGGGTAGGAAGTCACCCAGACCCTCAACCTCCATGTAAATTGACACACGCTTACCATCAAAGACTGGACCGTTCTTCAGGGTATAACCCGGCACGTATGCCTGCACCTCTTGAATCATGTCGTGCACCGATTGTGTTATGGCTTTTTGGTCAGGGTCCTCTTTTGTCAGGCAATGCACCGTATCTCGCATAATTAGAGGGGGCTCGGCGGGATTAATAATAATTATGGCCTTACCGGTATGAGCGCCGCCGCAGACTTCAATACCCTTGGCAGTGGTGCGAGTAAATTCGTCAATATTTTTGCGTGTTCCTGGCCCAGCAGACCTTGAACTGACCGTTGCAACAATTTCCCCATAAATAACTGCCTGTACGCGGCTCACTGCCGCTACCAGCGGAATTGTTGCCTGACCACCGCAAGTCACCATATTCACATTCATCGCTTTCTGAGTGACCGCGTCCACGAGGTTAACGGGAGGGACACAAAACGGCCCGATAGCCGCTGGCGTCAGATCGATAATAACCGCCCCTTGCTCATTCACCTTCTGGCTGTTTTCAGCATGCACGGAAGCGGAGGTCGCATCGAAGCAGATTTGGACGCCGTCCTCTCTCATGGTGGGCAGCATGCCCTCGACACCCTCGGCGGTGGTCTTTAGTCCCATCTGTGTCGCCCGCACTAAGCCTGATGATTGGGCATCTACACCCACCATCCAAACTGGCTCAATCAACTCGCTACGTTGGGCCTTGATCAATAAATCAGTGCCAATATTGCCTGGACCAATAATGGCGGCTTTTATCTTATTGCCCATAACTCGATACTCGTTATCTAATGAAGACAGCCCCAACTGTTAGGGCGATTTGTATGGGCCATCGCATTAAACGAACCTGCAGCTGCAGCTGCCTGCCCCTTCGATTTCCAGTGACATTTCATCGCCTGTTACCACCGTAATCAGTGGTGCCAAAGAACCTGACAAGATCACCTCGCCGGCTTTAAATGGTATCCCATACGCACCTAGAGTATTGGCTAACCAGGCCACTGCGGTTAATGGATTGCCTTGGACAGCACTTCCGAATCCTTCTGACTCAAACCTACCGTTTTTATAAATTTTCATGTGCAAACTCGGCAAGTCGTAATCTCTCGGATCGACTTCATTGTCACTTAGCACATAAACACCGCAGGAAGCGTTGTCAGCCACGGTGTCTTGAATTTTGATTTTCCAATCACTTATGCGCGAATCCACAATTTCAAAACAGGGGATGATGGTCTCTGTGGCGTCCAAGACTTCCGCCTCGGTGATTCCAGGACCTACAAGATCTTTCCTAAGGCGAAAAGCGATTTCCCCCTCTGCCTTCGGCGCAATCAGGTGACCTGCAATAGGAATTTCCGCCCCACTGCGATACTCCATGGTATTTGTCAAAAATCCAAAGTCTGGCTGAAATACGCCCAGCATTTCTTGCACCGGCTGACTGGTCACGCCAATTTTCTTGCCGACAATCGTCTCACCTCTGTCTTCTATTCTGCGTTGCAACAGCCGTAGACTAATTTGATAAGCGTCTTCAATCTGGATATCGGGCTCGCGATCGGTAAGTGGAAGAAGCGCATGAGCACCACAGAGCGCATCGTAAAGTTCGTCTCCAAGCGCATTAATCTTTTCCTGATCCATCATGATCCTCCGAGTCTCTAGGTTCTGCGCGCCCGCCACCTTACATTACTCTATTGTGAGTACAAAAAGGCGCTATACCTGCGCGTGTCTATGTTGGGCTATTACTGAGGGTTCTTTGATGACAGCCGCAAGCTTTGTCGTCCGAGCGGACGAATATTAAGGTGAAACAATGCTTCCCTTTCCTTCGACCCTTAGTGCTTGGAACACTCCAACCGACCAGTTCATACTACTCACGGATGACGACAGCCCAAAAATCTGCCATCCAACGGCGCAGTGATTGCGACGGCACGATATCGAAAGATTACAGCCTTGAAATCTGCCGTGCGTGACGCGTGCATTCAAAACGCCTCAATAGGTGAATTTTTAATCTTTCAGAGGTGCCTCCAATGGGTGCTGAATTCCGGTATCGAGAAATTTGACGAATCTCCGGTGGGAGATTTTTCAATAAGTGGTGCCAATTTGAGAACACGTCAGGTTAACGTTATGCGTTGTAAGAGCACTCTATTTCAGTCAGAGGGTGTTTGGATAAATGGCTCAATAGGATGCAAGCGGGAGTCGCTCTGCTGCTGCATCAATAGACGCTATTTAGGTCGATTTCCCGGAGCTCGCAACCTTCAGCGGTCCCACTAAGGCGTGTAACTTGGGATAAGTGCTCCCTCAGTATTGCCAATGTTAGATGGGGTCAATTGACTGTCTGACGGAGGCCCTTGGCCTCCAAGCGCGGCAATACCTCCTGCCTGAAATACGGAAACTCCGTCGCGTAGTCGACGAAAGATAATGTTGTGCCAGCGATGCCGGTTTCGCTGAGGAGCGCCAACTGACGAGCAATATGATCGGGCGTACCCACCAGTGGAAATCCGCCGTGGCCTGCTGCAAAACGATCGCGGAACATGCTAAGCGCTTCCTTGGTAAAGGATTGCGCGTGCATGCCCTGCAGGGTCATTAAGTTGTCCACCGCATCCCAGTCGGCGTTTTCGTTGGCGTACCAATGTAAGTAATCCTCGGCCTCTTGCTGCGTCGGTCGGCAAACGACAGAGCAGAAGGTCAGCACATCAACATTTCGTCCTGCGTCGGCGGACTTCTGCGAAATCTCCTCTACCGTTGCTCTTGCTTGGGCAAAGTCGAATACAGGCGTGAAAAGGAAATCTGCGTTGCGCATGGCAAATGCGCGGCCCTCTTCAGAGGCGGCGGCGTTAATGACAGGGATGCGCGACTGGATTGGATGTGGTCTACCATAAACGCCTTTGCCCCTAAAGAAAGTGCCGTCCCAGTCGAACGAATGATCCTCCTTCCATAGGCGAGTGACGTAGTCGAACCACTCTTGGGCCATGGCGTAGCGGTCGCCGTGCTCCGAGGGTAGATCTACCCCAAAGGCGTCGTACTCTGGTTTGTTCCACCCGGCGACAACATTCAGTCCGATTCTGCCGTTTGACAGCTGGTCAAGGGTGGCAAGTTGCTTGGCGACGACGATAGGGTGATTAAACGCCGTGTGGATCGTCGCAAAAACCTGAATATTTTGAGAGTGAGCTGCTAATCCCGCCGCCCACGTAACGGTCTCTAGCACGTCGCCATGAAAATCGGTGTCGCCGCCGTAACCGATCCAGCGTGCTATGGGGAGCATGAACTCAATTCCCGCCTCGTCACATTGCTGCACCAGATCCAGGTTGTTTTCCCAGTTGTTCTCCCAACGCTCTGCCACTTTCGTCACGGCCATGCAGTTCGCAGAGAATGTCCCGAGCTTGAGCCGGTTTTCGTTGAACATGGGTGCGGAAGAGTGCGGCATGAGCGTCCCCCTGTGTCGCCGGGTTAACACGACGCGATTAATATTTTAGGCTTAAA